>CAZOQA010000041.1:0-20112 GCA_964581775.1 uncultured Thermoplasmatales archaeon
CGACCCACGGTCGCCAACAGCGACAAGCCCGCTAAAAAGCCAACGGGCCACGAGACACCCCCCACCGCCAACGCCCCCACCACGAACGTGCCCGCCACCAACACCCCCACGACCACGTTCCCCACCAACCCCCGCGCCTTCCACCGCGTCTCATACGCCAACAACCCCGCCTCCGCGAACAACACCACCAAGAACACCGACGCCCCCGCCCACCACCCCGCAAACAACGCGACACCGAACACGCCGCACGCCACCCACAACGCAGCCCGCGCCGAAAGAGCCCCCCGCGCAAGAGGACGCTCAGGATGAGCCTCCCGATCGATGCGCCGATCCATCACATCGTTCAACGCATTCCCCCCCGCCGTCACCAACCCCGTCGCCAACAACGCCCACCCCACCGCCCCCTCGAAAGGATCCCCCGACGCGACCAACGCCCCCACCACGACCCCCACCCCCGCCATCGCGACGTTCCCCACCCTGGCAAGCTCCACCCACGCGTAGCCCCGCTCGAACCAGCCCGCCTCGACCGAAGCTCCACCAGCGTCCACGGCGAACGCGACGCGCAACAAGGCCCCCCCGAAAAGACCTATCGGCCCAAGACCGCCCAAGCCCGTCAGCGTCATAAGGGAGCATCGGTAACGCCCGCTGGCGCATGCAACCCACCTCCCGCGCCCTGCTCACCCTGACGGGGCTCCTGCTGACGGTTGCCGTCCTGGCGCCCCTCGTCGTGGCCCACAGCCCAGGCGATGCGGGACGGGCCGTCCAGATCGAGCCGCGCGTGCTGCCGTCCTGGCTGGGTTGGGCAGCAGGCGCCGCGGTCGTGGCTGTGAGCTTCGCCCTGGTGGCCTTGTTCTTGACGCAGGACACCGTGCCTCGGCGCGTGCAGGGGCGCTCGATCGAGGCGGGCGAGGTCACGGGCCTTCCTCGCCGAGTCGTCTCGCTGGCTCGGCTGGCTGGCTTGTTGGTCCTGGCGATGGTGATCCTGGCGGCGTTGGTCCCGTGGTCTCCGGGCCCGGCCGCGGAGCGCTTGATGTGGATCGGGTTGTGGGCGGGGTTGCCGATGGTGGCGTACGGGGTCGGGAACGTGTGGGTGGTGGTGAGCCCGTTCCGTGCCTTGGCGGGGTTCGCGGAGCGTCTTCGGGGAGGGCATGCGGCGTTCGAGTACCCGGAGCGGGTGGGAGCGTGGCCGAGCGTGGTCTTGGCGTTGAGCGTGCTGGGGTTCGAGGTGATGCATCCGGGCTCGGTGTGGGTGGGGCGGGTGGCGTTGGTATACACGTTGTTCACGGTGGTGGGGATGGCGACGTTCGGCTCGAGGGTGTGGTTGGAGCGGGTGGAGGTGTTCGATCGGTTGTTCGCGTGGTGGTCGACGGTGGCGCCGGGGCGGTTGACGGAGCGGGGGTGGCGTTGGCGGGCCCCGGGCGCGGAGCTGGCTCGTCGGGAGGGGGTGGGGTGGGGGGATGCGGCGTTCTTGGTGGCGCTGTTGTTCGGCGCGAAGGTGGAGGGGTTCTTGTCGACGAGCTTCGGGGCGTGGGGGATGGAGCGTTTCGCGGCGGCGGGCACCGCGTCGGGGGTCTTGGCGGCGTTGGCGGGGTTCGGGTTGTTCTTGGGCGTGTTCGCGTTGGCGGTGCATGTGGTGGCGGAGACGACGGTGACGTCTCGGTCGCGGGGCGCGTTGGCGGGCGTGTTCGCGGTGTCGTTGTTGCCGATTGCGGTGGGGTATCATGTGGCGCATAACCTGCCGTTCGTGGTGGACAACGCGCCGTTGGTGTGGGGGGCGTTGGCGGACCCGTTGGGGTTGGCGGGGGGCGCGGGGGGGTCGGTGGTGGGTGTCTCGCGGTTCGGGGATGCGATCGCGGGGTTGCAGGTGGCGTTGGTCGTGTTGGGGCATGTGGCGGGCGTGTTCGCGGGCCACGTTCGTGCGTTCTCGGCGTTCCCGAGCAAGGTGCAGGCGGTGAAGGCGGAGCTGGCGGTGACGGGCGCAATGGTGGTGTTCACGTTGGTGAGCTTGTGGATCGTATCGTCGGCGCACGCGGGGGGGTCGCTTTGACGGGACGGGGGCAAGCGGTGTGCGATCGGTGCGGGGAGCGGTTCGCGTCGGCGTCGCACCTGGCCTTGCATCGGGGCCGTGCGCATGGGGGCCTGTTGTCGTCGGGGGAGCGGGCGGCGTTCGATGCGGCCAGGGCGGAGGAGGAGGCGTGGTTGGCGTCGTTCCGGTCGCATCTGGCGGGCGCGTTGGCGGCGCTGGTCGTGGTGGGGGGGTACGTGGCGGTGGTGTTGCCGGCGTACATGATGCGGGGGAACCCGGTGATGTTGGTGATGCCGGTGCCGGGGATCGTGGTGTTCGCGGGGGTCACGTATTGGTGGGTGTACACGCATCGGCGTGAGGTGGAAAAGCGGGGCGCGACGTAAGGGGTCGCGGGGTCCGCCCGTCCAGCACCGGTTCGTTTAAGTAATTGGTCGGCAACCTGGGCTACGAGTACCGAGGAGGAACCTCGCATGGGCAAAGGCGGAAAAGGCCCCGGTGGAACCGGGGGCGGACTCTCCGGGACCACGGTCGGCATGATCGCCCTGTTCGCTGGCCTCATCGTCGTGATGGGGGGCTTGGCGATCGGGGATAGCTTGGGCTGGTTCGGGGCCGGTGGCGCGACCCAGTGCGACACGCTTGAGGGTCGCCAGGTCCACGAGCACGCGACCGTTCTCGTGTTCCTGGAGGACGACCAGGAGGAACCGTTCGACTTCTCGCCCCCGCGCTACCAGGTGCAGGAGGGCTTTTTGCACTTCGAGAACGGTAGGAACCCCCCTGATCGCATGATCCACATCCACGAGGCGCGCCCGACGTTGGGCTGCATGTTCGGCACCATCAACTGGCAGGTCAGCGAGGACCGCATCGTGACGGACACGGGCGAGGAGTACGTGGCCGAGGACGGGTACGAGATCCGCTTCCTCGTCAACGGGGAACCCGCCATGGAAGCCTACGGCGACGTGGACAACGGCATAGAGGTGCCCCTGGTGCAGGGGAACACGTACGAGGTCCACCACATCCCCGAGGACCAGGAGACGCCCGACACGTCGCAATGGTGGTACCAAGGCGGAGGGTGACGGGCGTCCAGGACGCAGCCTTTTACGTGCCGCGTCGTTGACGCATCCCGATGCCTGAGGCCCCCGACGATGAGGCCGTTGTCGAAGGCGTGCTCCTCACCACGGACTACATCACGGTGGGCCAGCAGGCCTGGGTGCGGCTTTGGATCACGGGCGAGGACGGGGCCCGCACCGTCGTCGACCCGAGCTTCGAGCCCTACTTCTACGCGGTCCCCGCCGAGGGCGTGACCGCGGCCGAGCTCGCCGACGAGCTTGCCTCCCTCCGATCCAGCGGGCGCTCCCCCAAGCGGGCCGAGGTCGTCACGCGCATCGAGGACCTCGAAGACAAGCGCGTGGTGCGCGTCGTCACCCAGCACCCCCAGCACGTGCCCCCGATCCGGAACGCGGTGCGCAAGCACGAGGCCGTCGCGTCGACGCGCGAGGACGATGTGCTCTTCGCGAACCGGTACCTCGTCGACAACCAGCTTCGCCCCCTGACCTGGACGCGCGTCCGGACGCGCCCCAGCCAGGCGCGCCCGGGTGAGCACGAGCTCGTCCACGTCGAGCAGGACCCGGACGAGGACGTCGACCTTGACCTTCTGGCCTTCGACTTGGAGGTCTACAACCCGCGCGTGACGCCGGATCCCACAGAGGACCCCATCGTGGTCGCCTCGCTGGCGGACAACCGGGGCTACGAGGAGGTGATCACGAAGGGCGACGACGAGGACGACCGAGAACTGGTGGCCACGCTGGCCAAGCGCATCCGGGACAAGGACCCGGACGTGATCGTCACGTACAACGGGGACAACTTCGACTGGCCCTACCTGGTCGACCGTGCCGAGGAGCACGGGTTCGACCTGCGCGTGGGCCGCGACGGGTCCCCCCCGGAGATCCGGCAAGCCGGTCGACGCAAGGCCGTGACGGTGACGGGCCGCGGCAACATGGACGGGTACCAGATGGCCCGGCGGGACGTGCCGGACGTGAAGGTGAAAACGCTCGAGCGCGTCGCCGAGCACCTGGGCGTCGACGGGGAGACCTTCGAGCTGGAAGCCCAGAACATGGCCGAGATCTGGGACGACCCGGACCGGCGCGAGGAGCTTCTGGACTACGCGATCAACGACGCACGCAACGCGCTGGGCATCGCCGAGAGCCTGCTGGGGTTGCAGATCGGGCTCTGCCAGCGCACCTTCCAGGACCTAAGCGACGGGTCCCGCATGGGGCGCGGTCGGCAAGCCGACTGGTACCTTCTCGGCGAGGCGCACAAGCGCGGCATCCTCGCGCCCGACAAGAACCGCCACCGGGGCACCGCCGACTACGAGGGTGGCGTGGTCCTCGAGCCCCCCGCGGGCATCCACGAGGACGTGGTCTACCTGGACTTCTCCTCCATGTACCCCAGCATCATGGTGGCCCACAACGTCTCCCCCGACACGTACGTCCCCCCGGGCCTCGAGGTGGACGCGGACGTGCACGAGGCCCCCGACGTGGGCCACGCCTTCCGCACCGAACCGGACGGGTTCTTCAAGCGCCTTCTCAAGGAGCTGATCGACCAACGGCGGTCCATCAAGGACGCGATGCGGGAGCTGGACCCCGCCTCGCAGGAGCACTCGAACCTCAAGGTCCAAGAGCAGGCCATCAAGGTGCTCACGAACGCGTTCTACGGATACATGGGCTGGAGCGGGGCCCGCTGGCAAAGCATCCCCTGCGCCGAGGCCACCACCGCGTGGGGCCGTCACTTCATCCAGCGCGCCGTCGAGATGGCCGAGGACGAGGACCTGGAGGTCCTCTACGGGGACAGCCTCACCGAGGAGCGCTTCGTGACGGTCCGCGACCCCGAGGGCCGCGTCAAGCCGATGAACATGACGGACCTGTTCGACGAGGCCTCCGCACCGGTCGCGTACGGGGAGAAGGAGACCGCCCCCCTCGACGGGTACGAGGCCCTCTCCGTGGACCCCTCCACGCGAGAGCGCCGATGGGCTCCGATCCGGGCCGTGATCCGTCACGAGATCCAGGAGCCCGTCTACCGCGTCTGGCAGAAACACGGCGAAACCCGCGTGACCCAGGATCACTCGATCATGACGCTTGGCCCAGGCGGCCTTGCCGAGACCCGCCCGGAGGACATCGGGCTCCGCGAGCTGGTCCCCGTCGAAGAGGTCCAGCGGGGAGACCCCGTCACGCGCTTGGACCTGTACGAGCTGCTGGACGGCTACGAGTTCACGCTCGAGGCCAAGGGGAAAACGCGACGGGCGCGTGTGAAGCTCGATGGGGACAGGGTCACGTTCGGTTGGCAAAACCGCGCGCGCCCCATCTCGATACCGCGCTTCATCGAGGTAGGCTCGCCCGAGTTCGAATCCCTGTGCCGCCTCGTGGGAGCCTACGTCGCGGAAGGAAGCGCCTCGACGCCCGAGACCACCGAGTCTCGGATGGGCGCAAGCCTCGCCTCCTCCGACGAGGCCTGGCTCAAGCAGCTCCAAGGGGACTACCACCGTCTCTTCGACAACGCGAAAGCCTCCATCGTACGATCCACCAAGGGCACGCGAACGATCGAGCGCGCCGATGGAACCGTGCTCGAGTACGAGGACAAGACGCGCAAGCTGCAGATGATGAACCAGATGTCGGCCGTGTTCTTCCGTCAGCTCTGCGGGCAACGGAGCGCGGGCAAGCGTTTGCCACGGTTCGTGTTCAACGTGGACGAGGAGCACCAGCGCCTCGTCCTCGAGACGATCGTCCAGGGGGACGGGAGCACGTGGCCGGACGAGCGGTACTCGGACGCGTACCACGAGGAGAACTTCTCGTACACGACCCGATCGCTGGCCTTGGCCTCCGGCGTGAGCGTTCTGCTTCGCCAGCTTGGCATCAACTACAGCATCCAGTTCCGCCCGTCCAAGCGAACCTACACCCTGAAGACCAGCAGCGCCTCCAACGCGAGGTTGGAGACCCGCGTCCGGGAGGAGCCCTACGAGGGGTACGTGTACGACCTCGACGTCGAGGAGACCGACACGTTCGTGGACGCGTGCGGGCAGATCCTCGTGCACAACACGGACTCGGTCATGGTGTTCGCGGAGGACACCATCGATCGGTTCATCGAGCAGGTCAACGAGGAGCTGCCCATCGAGCTTGAGGTGGAGGCCGAGTTCGAGGCTCTGTTCTTCACCGGCGCCAAGAAACGCTACGCCGGGCGCACGCGCGATGGGAAGACCCTCATCCGGGGCCTCGAGGTCCGACGTGGCGACTGGTGCCCGTACGCCAAGGACGTGCAACGTCGCGTCATCGAGACCCTGCTCACCGAACGGGACGCCGAGGAGGCCACCCTGTTGGCCCAGGAGGCCATCGAGGACCTTCGCGAAGGCAACGTGCCCCTGGACGAGCTTCTCATCCACAAGACCCTCACCCGGGACCCTTCCCGCTACGACGGGAAGCAACCGCACGCGATGGCGGTCGAGAAGGCTCAAGAGCGCGAGCCCGGGTTCGAGGCGCCCGTGGGCTCCAAGATCGGGTACGTGATCGTCGAGGACGATTCCACGCTCGTCAGCGAGCGCGCCCGGTTGCCGGACTTCTTGGCCGAGCACGAGCGCGTGGACAGCGACTACTACATCGAGAACCAGGTCGTCCCGGCCGCCGAGCGCGTGCTCGGGTACTTCGGCGTGGACGCGGACGAGCTCAAAGGGCGCCCCTCGCAGGCCTCGCTGGAGGAGTGGTTCTAGGTGCAAGACCAGGACCTGGACGCGCTGCTTCGAGCCTTGGACGAGACGCCCAGCACGCCGCAGGAGCTTGCCCGGCGTCTGGGGTGGGACCTTGAGGAGGTGGCTCGGGGTCTGGATCGGCTCGAGGAGGCCTCCCGCGCGGTGGACTGGGGAGGCGTGTGGGCGACGACGTGGCGGGCCAAGGTGGACCTGGCGCCGCGGTTTTTCCGCATCTGGGTGCCCACGAGCGTGGCGCTGGGGGTGGGCTTCTCGGCGCTCGCGTTGGCCTTGAACGGCCCCGTCGGCGACTCGGTGTGGCTCCCGATCGGGTTGGCCGTGGTCGCGGTGCTGGCGCTGGGCCTGGGGCTTTCACCCCTCGCGGAGGAAGGGGTCTAGTTACTGTTGGACGCGAACCTTGCTCCGGTCGACCTTGACGCCGGTCGGGGACACGAGAAGGAGGTCCTCGCCGACGCCGGCGACGTCCCCGTCGACGTCCTCGGCGATCTTCTTGAACTCCTTGGTGACGCGGCGCAACGCGACCTCGTCCCCGGACAGGGGCTCCAGATCGATCAACAACATGTCGCCTTCGTACACGAGTCCGCTGAGGGCTTTGAGGTCCTCGACGCGGTGCATCTCGGCGACGCGCACGTTGAACGTTGGGGCCTCGTCCGTGGTGGGGGCCTGGTGGTCTCTGAGGTCCACGAACTCTTGGTCGGCCAGGGACGCGTTCTCGTCCTTGCTGCGGGTGAACAATCCCATCCTATCCCTATCACGGGGAGGGACGATGCGGGTACTTAAGGAGACCGGATTCGGTTGGAGGGGTCAGGCTTCCCGGTACTCGTCCATCTCGGTTTGGACCTCCTCGAGCTCGTCCTCCTTGCGCTCGCGGATGGTCTCGTACTGGTGCTCGGTGAGGTCCCCGGCTTCGTAGCGCTCCTGGGCCAGCTCGATCATGCGGCGAAGGTCCTGCGCGCGGGCCTCCAGGATCTTCAGCTGCGGGTGCACCTCCGCCTCGGCCGCGGCGGACTCTTGGAAGCTTTCCCCTTCCAGGTCCTGCATGGCTTGGCTTCGGGCGTGCCCACGGATCTGGCGGTCGCGTTGGGTCCACCAGTACGCAGCGCCTCCGCCCCCGACGAGCACGGCGCCCACGATGAGGATCCAAAGCCACGGGATGCCCGGGCCGGGCGGGAGCGTGGGCGAGGCCACGGAGAACGCGTGCGAGTCCTCCTCCTCAAGCACCTGCTCCCAGTCGGTCCCCTGGCGGGCCGTGTCGCGGTAGTCCACCGTCACGGTCCAGCCCAGCTCGTGGTCGCCCTCGGTCTGCGCGGCTTGCACGATCGTGAACAGCTCGATCGTGCCGGCCCCGGAGCGCTGCTGGCGCACGTCGTCGACCTGGTCCCCGTCCACGCTCACGTTCAACTCGGCCCGCCACGCGGTCTGGTCCCGCTCGGGCACGGAGACATTCGCGTAGACGAGCACCTGCTCGCCGGGCGTCACGTTGCTAAGCGGCTGCCCGCCCACGATGGGCTCCACCGTGACGGTGACGTCCTCGGGGTCGGGGGGGGCGGGCTCTTGGACGGTGAAGGAGACCGTGTCCTCCTCGACGTGCTCGGTCGTCCAGTCGCCCCCGTCGGATCGTTCGACGGTAACGGTCCACGCGAGCTCGTGATCGCCCTCCTGCGAGGGGGCCTGGAAGCTTGTGCCGGTCTCGATCTGGCCTTGCTCGGCCTGGGCCACGGGCGCTTGGTGGACCTCGTCCCCGAGCGTCACGTTGAGGAACGCGCGGTGCTCGGCCCCGTCCTCGGGCACGGAGACGTTCGCGTTCACGTGGACGACCTGCTCGGGCGCGACCATGTCCAGGGGCTCGCCTTGGGAGACGGCTTCGACCTGGACGTCCACGTCCCCGGTCTGAGCCGCCGCGAGGGGACAAAGCAGGGCGATCGCGAACGCGAGGACGAAAGGAAGCCGGGGGGTCATCGGGCCTGCGACACAAACCTCCCCCCATGAGCCTTACGCTGCCGATGCGCCATGACAGGCCTCGGCAGGCGGGACGGTCTCGCACACACCCACGCCCGCCCAGTGTCTTTATAGGGCGGGTCGGTATCCCGGACGTGATTCCATGAAGGCGTACCGCATCACGGGCGAGTTCCAGATGGGATCCAAGCGGCAAGGCTTCACCTTGGAGACCCTCGCGGACTCCGAGGAGGACGCCTCCGAGTGGGCCTACTCCGTGCTCGGGTCCCGCCACCGAGCCACGCGTCGACAGATCACGATCGAGGACGTCGAGGAAGAGGACCTGGCCGATGTGGAGGACGCGCTCGTGCGACACACGCTCGAAGAGGAAGGCTGAAACCATGGCGCAACCCAACCAGCAGCAGCTCGCACAAGTCGCCGAGCAGCTCCGCAACGAGATGACGGAGCTCGAGCAGCAGCGCGAACAACTCAACGAGTACCTCAACGAGCTCCAGCAGACCAAGGACGCGATCGGCGTCGTCGAGGACGCGACCGAGGACGAGAAGGTGCTGCTCCCGCTCGGCAGCGGCTCGTTCGTGCACGCCCGCCTGGAGGACGCCAGCGCGGTGCTTGCCCCCCTGGGAGGGGGCGTGCTCGCCGAGGAACCGCCCGCGAAGGCCGTCGAGCGGTTGGAAAGCCGCGAACAAGAAGCCAAGCAGGCGCGCGAGCAAGTGCAACAGAACATCCAACGCCTCCAACAGAAGCTCCAAGAGCTCGCCAGCGGCTCGATGGGGCAACAACCCGGACAAGGCGGCCAAGAGCAACCAAGCGGCCCCGGTAGCGCCGGGTGATGGCGCATGGGGCTCTTCGACTCGCTCAAATCCAAGCTCGAGGACGTCGAGAAGCAAGCCGAGGACGCTGCCGTCAGCGCCGAGGACTTGCAACGCAGCGACGAAGAGCTCGAAGCCGAACTGGAAGCCGAGCTCGAAACCCTCGAGCAAGACGACGCCTCAGCCACTCAAGCCGAGGCGGCGCCCTCGAAGCCCGAAGAGCCCCAGACCGACCCCGCGCCCCAGACCGAGCCCTCGCAGCCCGTTCAAGAAGAGCCCGAGCCCCCTCAGGCACCCGAGCCTGACGCGGAGCCCGAGCCCGCCTCGGGCGGGTTCCAGATCGACCCCAACCGGGTCGAGGATCTGCTCTGGGATCTGGAGCTCGTCCTCCTGGAAGCCGACGTGGCTGCCGAGGTCGCGCACGAGCTGCGCGATCACATGGAAAAACGGCTCCACGAGGTGCGCGTGGACGACAAGCGCCAGGTCCCCAAAGCCATCGAGGCCGAGCTCAAACACGCCATCCGGGGCGTGCTCGAGGGAGGCCGCTTCCGATTCGACGACTGGGTGCTCGAGCACGCGGATGAGGCCCCCTTGTCTGTGATGTTCGTAGGCGTCAACGGGACCGGGAAGACCACCACGATCGCCCGCATCGCGCACCGGATGAAAGAGCTCGGCTTCGGCATCGCGCTCGCCGCCGGTGACACGTACCGCGCCGGCGCCATTGAGCAACTGGAAAAGCACGGCGAGAACCTGGGCCTGCGCGTGATCAAGCACGAGGCTGGGTCCGACCCCGCCGCGGTGTGCTACGACGCGATCGAGCACGCCAAGGCGCGACGCAAGGAGCTGGTGCTCGTCGACACGGCAGGGCGCATGCAAACGGACAGCAACCTGATGGAGGAGGTCAAGAAGATCGACCGCGTCGCCGAGCCGGAGCTGGTCGTGTTCGTCGGCGACAGCCTCGCCGGGAACGACGCGATCGACCAGGCCCGCAAGTTCGACGAGGCCGTGGGCGTGGACTGCTGCGTGCTCACAAAGGTGGACACGGACGCGAAGGGCGGCGCCGCGTTGAGCATCGCGCGCGCGGTGGGAAAGCCCGTGGCGTTCCTCGGGGTGGGCCAGGATTACGAGGACTTGATCCCGTTCGATCCGGACTGGCTGATCGAGCGCATCTTCGGGGAGTGACACCGTGACCAAGCTGCACCTTCGCAACCGGCACCCGGTCAGCGACGACGTGATGGACGAGGCCAACCAAGCCGTCGAGGCCGTCCTCGGCATCCGTCCATTGCCCGGGGACGAGGCCGTGGAGAAGGCCCGCGCCGGGGAGTACGATGTGCTCCTGGTGAACCGTCACGTCTTCGTCGTGTTGCAGGGGCCGGATACGCCCGAGCCGTTGCCCACGCTTCGCGCGCTCATGCAGACGCGTCCCTCCCGACACGAGGTCACGGTGGACATGGGCGCGGTCCCGCACCTTCGGAACGGGGCGGATGTGATGAGCCCGGGCATCATCGAGGCGGACGCGTCGATCGAGCCCGGGGATGTGGTGTGGGTCACGGACGAGGAGCACGGCGCCCCGCTTGGCATCGGGCATGCCCTCATCGACGGGGGCGGCATGGTCGAGGACGAGTCGGGCAAGGCGATCGAGACGTGGCACCACGTGGGCGACGAGCTGTGGAGCGCGCAAGCGTAGCCTCCGGGTGAACCGGGACCCTGGTCGCTTTTCAACCTCTTCCTGCATGCGAGGGCATGAGCCAGGCAAGGGGTTTTGCCAAGTGGAGGGCCGTGGCGCTCGTGCTCGTCTCGATCCTCGCAGGTACGATGCTTTCGGGGTGCACCGAGGACGCGGGCGAGGGCGACGAGTTGCCGGACGGGGACGAGGAGGACCCCGTCGACGATGACGCACAAGCCCCGGAGAACGATGGCTCCCAAGCGGGGGACGATGAGGAGGGGGACGAGGAGCAGACGCCGGATGAGCCGGATGAGCCGCCTGAGGAGTTGAACGTCGAGACGCCGGATGCGTGGCCGACGTTGGGCTTCGATGCGGCTCGCTCGGGCTCGTTCGCGTCCTCCGGCGGGGGCACCGGCCAGGAGCTTTGGACCGTGGGCATCGACGCGGAGGTCCATGGGCAGGGCGCGATCGCGGACGGTCACGTGTTCTTGAGCCTGGAGGATTTCAGCGAGCAGACGTTCGTGCGGGCCTACGATGCGAACACGGGGGAGGAGGCCTGGTCGTTCGAGACGGACGATGTGGTCTCGTCCCCGCTCGTGGTCTCCGATGGCCTCGTCTTCGCGTCCACGGAGGCGCGCCACCTGTTCGCGTTGGACACGCAGGACGGGGAGGTCGAGTGGGACCTGGAGGGCGGCTCGGACGTGGTCCGGATGACGATCGATGCTGGCACCTTGTACGTGCCTGCCTCGAACACGCTGACCGCGATCGACGCCTCGACGGGGGAGGTGGATTGGAGCCTGGAGCTTGAGGGGTTCGGTGACACCTTCCGGGGTCACCCGGTCGTGCACGAGGGGCTGATCTTCGTGGGCGCCGACACCGACGAGGGCGATCTGTACGCGATCGACGCGGACACGAACGAGACGGAGTGGGTGTACGACACGGGGGAGGAGTTCTGGTCCGTCAACACCCCGTCCCTGGCGAACGGGTTGATCTTCGTGGGCCTCCCGGACGCGGACGAGATCCACGCGGTCCACGCGGACTCGGGCGAGGAGGCCTGGGTCCAGGAGGTCTCGCACGGGTCCTCCTCGCTCGTGCTCCACGACGAGAAGGTTTTCTCGTACGATCGAGAGAACCGGGATGCCGTGGTGCGCGCGTTGCACCAGGATTCGGGCGAAGAGGCGTGGAACGCCGGTTTCTTCCTGGGAGCAGAGGGGGGTCACCTGCGGGCTCTGGCCGCTGCAGGCAGTTCCCTGTACGCGGGCAGCGGGGACGGGAGCGTGCTCGCCCTTGACCCGGGCACCGGGGAGGAGGACTGGCGGGTGGAAGAGCTCACGCGTGCGCACCTGATCGGCGCCGTGGGCGATGTGATCTACTTCGCGGGCGCCTCGGTGGAGGGGGACGCGGCAAGCCAGTTGCACGCGATCGACGCAGGGTACACATAGGGGGGACCACCCCCCGCGCGCTGGGGCTTGGAAGGCGGCGTCAACCTTCCGGTGTCTGGAGGAACCGGCCGAGCGACCGGGCCGTTCTATCGGGCACGTTCCCCCGTTGCGGGTTCTGCCGTGGACGCCTGGCAGGGGCGGCTGGACGGGAAGGAAGACCCGAACCGTTATTCGAAGGACCCGCGTTGCACCGGCGTCATGTTCTGTCCATCGTGCGGGGAGGAGATCCCCGACGGCAGCGCGTTCTGTACGAACTGCGGGGCCCAGATCGACGAGGGAACCCAGCCCGAAGAGGCGGATCGTGGAGCCGGTCCCGAGCCGGAGCCGCAAGGATCGGGCCAGCCGGCGGCCGCGTCCGAACCGGCGGCTCCCAGCGAGCAAGCCGCGCCGGCCGGTCAGGCCCGCGACACCGGCGTCGTGGGGGGCCTCGAGGAGAACGTGGCAGGCGCTCTGGCGTACGCGCTGGGCTTCGTGACGGGGTTGGTGTTCTACCTGATCGAGGAGGACAACAAGTTCGTGCGCTTCCACGCGGTGCAGAGCATGGTCGTGTTCGGGGGCTTGTTCGTGATCGGGTTCGTGTTCTCGTTCCTGCAGGGCCTGGTGGGGTTCGGTGGGTTCGCGGACCCGGGCACGGCGTGGATGTTCTGGTTCGTGGGCCTCATCCTGTGGCTGGTGTACATGGTCGTGATGATCGCCGCGTTCGTGCTGTGGCTGGCGCTCATGTTCAAGGCGTACAGCGGGGAGACGTGGTCGCTTCCCATCGCGGGGAACCTGGCCCGAGAGCACTCCTGAACGCGCTTGGCCGCCTCCGGCGCGGGGCTTTACGGCCCCGCGCGGGCCCCCTTTGGCGACCCGAACCTTTGCTCGGCCGCCTGCAACGGTCGAACGGGCCAAGAGGGATCCGATGCGCCGGGACGCGGCCAAGGGCCTACCCGTGGCTTCCCCGAAGCGACGAGAACCGGTCCGAGATGTCCACGTCCCGCAGGACCTCCTCGTCGGCCTCGAACAGGTCCCGGTCCTTGTAGTCCATCATGTTCGCTACCACGTTGTACGGGACCTGGTTGATGCGGATGTTGTACGCGTTCACGGACGCGTTGTAGAACTCGCGCCGGTCCGCGATCTGTTCCTCCAGGCTCGAGATCCGCGTCTGCAACTGCTGGAAGCTGTCCGCCGCCCGAAGCTCCGGGTAATCCTCCGCGCGAGCGAACAGGTTCGCCAACGCGCCCTCCAACCGCGCGTCCGCGTTGGAGGCCTCGTCCGGGCCCTGCGCGGCCTGCGCCTGCTCACGGGCCTCCGTGACCTCCTGGAGCACGTCCTCCTCGTACCCCATGTACTCGGCCACCGCGTCGATAAGCTTGTCCAGCTCGTCGGCCCGCTGCTTGCGCAACACGTCGATGTTGCTCCAGGCCTGGTTCACGTTCCGGTCCAACCGGACCAAGCCGTTGTAGATCATGATGCCGTACACGATGAGCAAGATCGCAAGGATGCTCCCGGCGACGAGGATCGCGATGCCGTGCAACGCCATGGTTCGTCCGCTCCCAGCCCGCAAGGGCCCTGGCCACGGCCCCGACAGGGACGCTCGTACATAAGCCCCCCGAAGACGAGCCACACTGTGGTTCTTAGATCAGGCCCGCGAACCTGAAAAGCCCCATCGCGCCGTACGAGAGCAGCACGACGGCTGCCGCGAGCCCGCTCACGGAGCGGACCAGCTTGCGGTCAAGCAAGCCTCGCTCGGAGCGGTCGCTGACCAGGAAGTACCCCGTGTGGGGGTCCTCCTGCAGGTACAGGTTCCTCACGTTCTCCACGCTGTCTGCACCCGGCGCGCGCCGGGCCGCGCCGAACACGTACGTCTCTTCGCCCGCGGCCAACACCCGCTCCTCGAAGCGGCGCTTGTAGGGCGTGCTCTGCGTGAGATACTTGCGCTTTCGTCCCATGTCCATGCCGGCCCCCAGGGCGTTCACGCTGGAGGTGATCGCGTCCTTGACGCTTCCCAGAAGCGAGCCCTCGTCCCCCGGGTCGGGGGGGCTTGCTCGTTCCCGGGGCTCTTGCTCGTACAGGGACGCGATCATGCGCGCCTCTTCTGGGCTTACCTCGTCCTCGGGAAGGACCTCGTCGAGGTCCACCTCGTCCGGCGCGCTCTGTTCAGCGATGCGCATGGCGTCCCCAAGGGGCCCGGCGAGCAGCTCGTCTCCCTGCGCGTCCGCGTGGTCCTCGAACCAGGCCGCAAGCGAACCGGGGGGCGATGCGCCCTTCCCGGCTTTGGCCTTCTTCTCGACCTCCATGACGAGCGTGGCCCCGTCCGGTTTCACGGGCACGCGCCCGGTCCCGTCGTCCACGTAGAAGGGGACGTGCTCGCGCATGGTGAGCACGGTCTTCCACTCCCACTTGGTCCGGGTCCGTGTGCGTCCCGTGTCCGGGTCGGTGCGGGTCTTCTTCTTGGGTTGCTTCTCCTGGACCTTGAACTCGTAGATGCAGGCCGGCGTGTGGGTCAAGGGGGATACGAGGGGCTTGGCGACGGGCGTGGCCTCGCCTTTGACTTCGGAGGTGCCCACGGCGAGGGATCGGATCTTGCTGGTGGGCGTATCGCGGACGAGCTGGCGTTCTCGGTAGGATTTGAACCCGAAGTAGAAGAGCCCGGCTCCAAGGCCCAGGCCGATGAGGCTGGACCAGAGCAGCTCGTCGGGCTCGAGCGTGACGCGCTGGATCAGGAACGGGAGCCCGGCTAGGAGAGCCCCCGCGATGAGGGCGATGAGCGTGAGCTTGGCTGCGGCCTTCCAGCGGGGCCCTCCCGGGTCCATCGAGTCCCCCATAAGGCGTGAACGGGGCGGCGGGGTTTAGGCGTACCGCTTCCGGGGCGGGGCAAGCCTAACAGGGGCGGGGCACCGTTCGAGGGTCGTGCACGCGTTCCGGGCTCGCAAGTTGGGGTGGATCGCGGTGGGGTTGACGCTGGCCGCGGTGCCGCTTTTCTTCGTGCCGGCTCGGGGCGGGTACGGGGATCCGGCGTGGGCGATGGGGGGCGGCGTGGTGTTGCACGTGGCGGCGTTCGCGGCGATCGGGTCGTTGGTGAAGTACCGGGACCTTGAGGAGGATGAGAAGCCGCAGGCGCGCGTGGCCCTCGTCGCGTTGCCCGTGTTGATCCTGGGCGCGCTGTTGTTGCTGTGGACGTGGTCGGCGCCTTAGCGTTCGTGGAGCGTGGCGTCCTCGTCGGAGGGGCCTCCGTTGCCTGCTTGCACGTCCCACAGGCGCGCGTAGAGGCCGGCGTTCTCGATCAGGGCCTCGTGGGTGCCTTCGTCGAGCAGGCGACCGTCTTCGAGCACGAGGATCCGGTCGGCGTCTCGCACGGTGCTTAACCTGTGCGCGATCACGATCGTGGTGCGGTCTTGCGTGATCTCGCCGAGGCGTTGTTGGATGATGGCTTCGGTCTCGTTGTCGACGTGGCTGGTGGCTTCGTCGAGGATGAGGATGTCGGGGTCGGCGAGCAGGGCGCGGGCGAGCGCGATGCGTTGGCGTTGTCCGCCGCTTAAGCGGACGCCGCGTTCGCCGACCATCGTGTCGTACCCGTCGGGGAGGTCGTGGATGAACTCGTGCGCGCCGGCGCGGCGGGCGGCGCGTTGGGCATCCGCGTGCTCGGCGTGGGGGGCGGCGTAGGTGAGGTTCTCGAGGATGGTGCCGTAGAAGAGGTAGGGGTCTTGTCGGACGTAGCCGGTGTTGGATCTCAGGCTCTCGAGCGTTATGTCTTGGAGGTCGTGATCGCCCAGGCGCACGGCGCCTTGTTGGGGGTCGTAGAAGCGCATCAGGAGCTTGGCGAGCGTGGTTTTGCCGCTGCCGGTGGGGCCGACGAGGCCGACGGTCTCGCCGGGGTCGATGGTGCAGGTGACGTCGTGGAGCACGGGGTCGTCTTCGCCGGGGTAGGTGAAGGTGACGTGCTCGTAGTGGACGGGGCGGTGGAGGTGGGGCAGGTCCACGGCGTGGGGGGCGTCTTGGACGCGGGGGGTGCGTTCGACGAGGCCGAGGATGCGTTCGCTGGCGGCTTCGGCGTATTGGTGGTCGTTGACGATGCGGCCGAACTCGCGCATGGGCCACATGAACCGGCGGGTGTAGAGGAGGAACGTGACGAGCATGCCGGCGCTGAGGGTGCCGGTGAAGATCCAGGGAGCGCCTTGGAGGACCCAGAGGCCTCCGATGAAGAACGTAGCCAGGAACCCGGCTGCCGTGATTACGCGCAGCGTGGGGAAGAACTTGATGCGGGTCGTGATGGCATCCCATTGGGCATCGTAGTAGCCTTGGCTGGCTTGCGTGACGCGCTCGTGCTCGAAGGGTTCCTGGCGGTAGGCTTTGACGACCTCGATGCCGCCGAGGTTGTTCTCGAGGCGGCTGTTGAGCGCGGCCACGGCGCTTCGGACGGTCTGGTACTTGGGGTAGATCTTGGCGATGAACCAGCTGCTGGCCACACCCAGCACGGGGATGAAGACGACAGGCACGAGCGCCAGTTGCCAGTTGATCAAGAGCATGATCAGGGCCATGCCGCCCACGAGCACGACGATGCGGAAGCCCATGTTGAGCCCGTGCGTGAGGAAGCGCTCGAGCTGGTTCACGTCGTTGTTGAGCACGCTCATCAGCTCCCCGGTCTGGCGCTCGTCGAAGAAGGACACGTCCAACTCCTGCATGGCCCCGTACGTGTCCGTCCTCACGCGGTGCTGCATGTGCTGGGCCAACCGGTTCCAAGCCCACCCGTTCACCCAGCCCAACCCCGCCGCGGCCAGGTAGGCGCCGCCGATGAGGCCGCCCACGAGGAAAAGCTCGCCCCCCGCCGTCGCCGGCGCCCACGCATCCGGCAGCCCGGGCAGGGCGAAGGCTTGCTCGCGGAAGAACACCATGTCCAAGCTGACGCCGATCAGGAACGCAGGAAGAAGCTCGAACAAGCGCGCCACGATGCCCGTGAACACGCCCACAGCTAGGACGGGCCACTTCTCGGGCGCGTACCGGGCGAACACGCGGAAGAACGCATGAGGCTTGTCGCTGCGGATGTCGTCGAGGGCAGCATCCATCGAGGAGGGAGGACGCACGCGAGCCCCCGTTGGTCATCCCCCGGTAAGAGGCTTACGTCCCCACGGGCGCCTCACGCGCGCCGGTCCGTGACCTTCTCGGCCAGCTGCGTCGCGATGCTGGCGGGGTCCCCCACCAGCGCCCAATCAGCAAGGCTCACCAGGGGAGCCTCCTCGTCCCGCGTGATGGCCACGGTCCACTCGGGCTCGATCGCGCTCACGTGATCGAACGTGCCCGGGACGCCCACGCCCACGTACAAGCGCGGCTGGACGTGCAGCGCGGTCGCGTCCACGAGGAGCTCCTCCGAAGCTCGGCCCCCGTGCACGGCGCCTCGCGTGGCCCCCACGGCCGCGCCAAGCGCGCCGGCAAGCTCCTCCACCGCGTCCCAGGCGTCCTCGGGCACGCCCCGGCCGCCCACCACGACCACGTCCGCGTCCTCCAGCTCGGGCGGGTCCCCGTCCTGGGTCCCTGCCAGCGTGGGGGCCTTGCCCAGGGACACATCGATGGGCTCCACGTCCCCGAACCGCATCTCGTCGGGGAAGCCCTCGCGGGCGGCGCCCGGTTGGAGCGAGGCGATCTGCGGGGTGCGCGTGGGCGTGACGAGGGTCTCCTCGAGCTCGCCGCCGAACACGTGCCGTTTGGCCAGAAGGCGGCGCTCGCTGACGTCCAGGTCCAGGTCCACGCACTCGTTGGCCACGCCCGTGTCGAGCCGGGCGCCCAGCATGGGTGCAAGGTCTCGGCCCAGGTCCGTGGCGCTGAGCAGCACCATCTCGGGTTTGTGTTCCTCGACGATGCGGGCCAGGGGTCGCAAAAGCGGCGTGGCTTGGAACCCGTCGTGGTCGGCTTGCGCCGCGAGCACGCGGTCGGCGCCGTGGTGCACGGCCGTTTCGCCGACGTCTTCGGCGCCGTCGCCGACGAGCAGGCAGGTCAGGCGCCCGCCCAGGCGGTCGGTGATGTCGCGGGCTTTGGCAAGCAGCTCGAGGGTGGGCGTGCGCAGCTGGCCGTCGAGGATTTCGCCCACGACGAGCACGCCTCTCCACTCGTCGTCCGTCATCGCAGAAGCCCCCTGCTGGCGAGGCGGCGGGCCAGGCTCTCGGTGACCTCGTCGGCTTCCCCGGTGAACGTTTCCGTGTCGCGCTCCTTCTCGGGGATGGGCTGGATGTCGCGTTGCGTGGTGGCTTGCGCTCCGGGTCCGACCTCGTCCTTGGCGAGGTCTAAGGCGTCCAGGCCCCAGCGTTCGAGAGAGCCGCTGTCGTGCGCGGCGTGCACACCCCACGTGGTCGCGTGGCGGGCTTTGGGGGCGGCGTTGCCCATTGAGAGAAGGCAGGGGGTGTCCACGGTGAGCTCGGCGATGCGGCCGTCCGTGAGCACCTTCTCGAACAGGATGCCGTCGTCGTCGACGCGTGCGCGTTGGCCGTGCGTCGCTACAGGCCAGCCGAGGATCGCGGCCATGGCGGGGCCGACGTGCCCTGCGTAGCGGTCGGTGGTGCGGGCTCCGGTCAGGACGATGTCGACATCGCCGAGTTCGCGCACGACGGAGGCGAGGGCTTTGGCGGTGCCGAGCCCGTCGCTGTCCTCGAGCAGGGGGTCGGTGACGAGAAGGGCCCGGTCGGCGCCCATGGCGAGCGCTTCGCGTAGCGTGGGTTCGGCCTGTTTGGGGCCGAGGCTGACGACGGTGGTGTGGCTGCCGGGGTCTTGCTGGGCCAGGCGCAGGCCGGTTTCGAGGGCCTTCTTGCCCAGGGGGTTCATGCGTCCCTCGGCGAGGTCCACGATGGGTTTGCCGGTCTTCTTGGAGACGCGCACGGTGTCCTGTTGGGGCACGTGCTTGATGGCGACGACGATGTTCACCATTCGTAGCGCCCCCGTTGCACGAGCTCGCGACCGATGACGAGGCGTTGGATCTCGTTGGTGCCTTCGTAGATCTCCGCGATGGGTGCATCGCGGAGGCCTTTCTCGAGGCGGTAGCCTTCCGCGAGGCCTCGGGCGCCCATGAGGTCGCAGGCTTTCTCGGTGACCTTGGCGGCCATCTCGCTTGCGGCGACCTTGACCTGCGCGCTTCGGCGGGAGACCTTCTCGCGGAAGCTTTTGTCCACGTCTTCGCCGGCGGCGACCTTCTCGTAGTACTCTTCGACGTACTCGAGGCAGTGGTACGTGGCGTAGCGGTTCTTGGTGATGTCCGTGCTCATCTCGGCCAACCTGAACTGGACGTCTTGGTGGTGCGCGATGGGTTGCCCGAACTGTTCGCGGGCGTTGGCGTACTCGAGCGCCATGTTGAGGGCTTCGGTGGCGCCGCCGCAGCTTCCGGCGGCGAGCGTGGCGCGTCCTCCGTCGAGGGCGGTGAGGGCGACGATGAAGCCTTCGCCGACGTTGCCGAGCACGTTGTCGGCGGGGACGCGCATGTCGTCGAACTCGAGCTG
>CAZOQA010000042.1:0-19960 GCA_964581775.1 uncultured Thermoplasmatales archaeon
CCACCACGCGCGCGTCACCGGGGACTCCTCCGGCACGAAGCTGCCCTGCCCCCCCACGCCCGCGCCCCGATGGTACGTCAACGTGAGCCTCTCCTCCGCCACGAACACGCCCCCCTCCCGAACGTGCACCGTCGCCGACACCGCCTCCACGCCCTCCTCCCCCCGCACCACCTCGCCCCCCACCAGCTCCAGGGACGCCGCCCCCCACGAGGCCTCCTCGCCCCGCACCAACGGGTCCTCACGCTCGAACGCGACGCCGCTTGCCCCGAACGTGGACACCGCCACGCCCAGCACCACCAGCGCCACGCCCACGTGCACCAACGGGACGCCCACGCTCCGCCACCCCCCCCGCGGCCCGTGCACGCCCGGCCTCACCCACCACGCCACGAGAGCCAAGACCGCCCCCATGCCATACCCGACGGCCACCACGCCCGCCACCGGCCCCACCCACGACGGCGCCCCCCGCCCCTCCAGCACAGGCGCCGCGATCGCGACCCCACTCGCCACCAAGCCCACCGGCACGAACCACGCCGGCGACGCCACCGCCACCCCCCCCACCGCGACCACGCCAGGGGACGCCCATTGGACAAGCCCCATCACACCCGACGCCAACAACAACCCCCCCTGCCACGACGCCCGCCCGCCGACCGTCGGGCGCGCCACGCGAACGAACCGCGCCCCCGCCCCCACCAACGCCACGCCCGCGACCGGCACCGCCGCCCACGCCCACGACCCCATCACGAGCCTCAACACGACGCCCACGCCCAACCCCGCCGCCACCACGCTCACCCACCGCTGGAACCCCACCGCCGGGAACGCCACCGCCATCAGCGCCAACACGGGCGCCGCCACGAACGGAGCCCGCGCCCAGAACACCCTCTCCCCGTACCCGTTCACGCCCACCACCAACAACACGACCGTCGCCGCGAATGCCACTCCCAACGCCGCGCACGCCCACACCAATTGCCCCGAGCGCGACCGAAGCCCCACCTCCAGCTCCTCCGGCATCGCGAACAAGCCCGCCACGAACGGCGCCGCCGCTACCAGCAACACGCCCACCACGCCCACCAACGGGCGACCCGCCCCCGCCACGACCACGACCCGCTCCAACACGCTCACCAAGCCCTCCGGCCAAGCCAGCCCCAGCACCGCGACCAACCCATACACGAGAGCGCCCCCCCACGCCACGCGGCCCACAAGCGAGCCTCTGCGCTGGTCCCGAGCATGGAACGCGCACGCGCCCCCCGACACGGCGCCCACCGTGACCGCGAGAAGCGAGACCGCGTACCGAGCCTGGAAGGTCTCCCGGGCCGACGCGAGCAACCTCGCCACCGGGTTCTCCATCGTGACCGACACGCCCGTCGGCAAGAATGCGTGCACGCTCGACCAGAGCCCGCTTCGCACCACGAAGTCCGTGAACATGACCATCGCGAACACGAGCACCGCGCTCCCCGGGGCCAACAGCCCGAACCCTCCCGAACGCCGGGCAGGCGCAGCGTGCAGGAACAAGGTCAACACGAGGAACGGGAGCAGGTTCGCCACCTCCACCGGGTCCCAGATCCAATACCCCCCGAAGCTCAACACATGGTACGCCCAAAGCGCACCCAACACGAGCCCCGAGAGCATGGCAAGCCACGCCCACCGGCCCCACCGCCGCGCCGGTGCCAGCCACCCCGAGCGGCCCGCCGCCAACCGGGCGAACCCGTACGCGAACGGGATCGTCGCCAACCCGTACCCGAGGAACGTGACGACGGGATGGATCGCCATGTACGGGCTCTCCAACAACGGGTTCAACCCGGCCCCCTCCGGCCGGAGCGACAGCGGGCTTGGACCGGCCGCGCCCCGGACCAGCGACCCATCCCCAGTCAACCCGAACGACGCTGTCTCCCACCCCACCCCTAACACGATGGGAGGCACGAGCAACAAGACGCTCGCCACGGAAGCCACCGCCCGAGCCACCGGCCAGGCCGGCGACGAGGACCGATGCTCCTCGACGAGCACCGCGCCCAAGGCGAACCACGCCCACAACAGGAACGTCCCCTCCTGGCCGCCCCACACGCCGGCCAACCGCAGCCACCACGGGTATGACTGCTCCATGTTCGACCACACGAAGAACACGTCCAGCCGCCCTGCCAGGAACTGCCAAACCAGAAGCCCGAGGGGGACCGAGACGAGCACCCACGCGCCCGCGAGGGAGAAAAAGACCCGATCTTGCCAGCGTGGCTTGACCAGCGCAAGCAGGCAGACCAGCATCGAGCCCGCGGTGGCCAGGAACCCGGCCCACACGGCGATGCGCAGCACCGTCACGAGGTGCCCTCCGCCTGCGCGGGTCCCTCGCGGTCACCGGTGAGCTCCTCGAGCACGGAGGTGACGCGCTCGTGGTCCGCCACGCCAGCCTCCGTGTGCACGATGAACCCGTCCGGGTCCACGAGGACCTCCGTGGACAAGCTGCCCACACCGTACGCGCTGGACAAGCCCCCCTCCTCGTCCACGATCACAGGCCACGTGATGTCGTGATCCGCGATGAACCGCTGGAAGGAGGCCCCCTCCTCCCACGGGTCGACGCCGATGGACACGATGGCCACCTCGTCGCCGAACCGGTCCTTCACCTCCCTCAAGTGTTGGGCGTTCTCCTCGCAGCTGGGACACCACGTGGCGAAGAACTCAAGCACGACGGGTTGACCCAGGAGGTCGGCCAAGGAGACGGGCTCGCCCTCCAGGCTTGTGGCCTCGAACCCAGGGGCTCGCTGTTGGCTCGAGGGCGGCCCGCGCGCGTCCTCCACGTGCACGAGCACGTGGAAGGTTTCCCCCGCGTAGCGGTGGTTCCCGTCGATCATGAACCGGTCCGCGGTCACGTTCGTCACGGTCAGCGTGGTGTCGAGGTCGTCCACGTGCACCGTGGCGCCTTCTTGCGGGCCGTGCTCGACGATCAGGTGCGTCTCGTTGTACCCCGTGAGCGTGCTCTCGAACAGGCAAAAGCGCTCGTTGCACCAGCGGTCGATCATCAGGGTGGACCCGATGTCGTCTCCGGTGACGTCGAGCCGGTACGTCGCGTCGTCGGTGCGCGTTGAGTCCAGCTGGCCGCCGTACGCGTCGGGGTCCTGCACCTCTCGAGGGAGGGCTTGCTCGAGGGGGTGCGCCTCGACGAGTTCTCCCCGGTGGGGGCCCCAGGCTTCGAGGTTCGTGGCGTGGAGCGTGTCTCCGGGCGTGGCCCCGGCGATCGCGTCCACGAGGGCCTCGGGGAGGGGGCGGGCGTCCTCGTACCCGTTGGGAGCGTCTCTTGGGGGCTCGGGGCTCAACGCGTAGGCGCGCGCGGCCTCGGGGCACGCGTTGAGGGCCTCGGGGGCGTCCCCGCAGATCGCTTCGGGCGTGGCCCCGCGCGCGTCCTCGGGGAGCACGATGCCGTCCTCGTCCCAGACGACGAGGTGGGCCTGGACGAGATCCCCCGAGCGTAGCTGGAACCCGCTGGAGGGCTGTGCGAGGCAACCTGCGAGGACGCTGACCGGGACAAGGAGGAGACAAACCGCAACGAGCGGGCCTCCAACGTCCGGAGGACCCGTTTCGCGCACGGGGCCTCCACGAAGCGACTCCTTCAAAAAGGTTCCTTGCTTTGGCCCCGTCGATGCGCTTTGGGGGCCTCCTCGACTGGCTGGAAGCCGCGGTGTGGCGGTTCGTGCTCGATCCGGTGGGCATGGAGCCGTGGCACGTATCCTGGGCAGCCGAGCGGATCCCTCGGTTCCTGCTCATCCTGGTCTTGGTGTACGTGGGTGCGCGGGGGCTCGTGTGGGCGCTCTCCTGGACCGTGCTCTCTCCCAAGCGCGTGGACCCGATGCTGGCCTCCCTGCTCAAGCGGCTCCTGCAGGCCGTGCTCCTGTTCGTCGGGTTCAGCATCGCGCTGCTCGTCTTCGGCGTGAACATCCTGGACCTTGCGCTCGCGCTCGGGCTCGTGGGTGCTGCGCTCGCGCTGGGGCTGCAGAACAGCGTCGCGAACATCATGGGGGGCATCTCGCTCGTCACAGACCGCCCCTTCGAGGTCGGGGACCGGATCCAGATCGGGGACTTCTGGGGCGATGTCGAGGAGATCGGGCTCCGGTCGACGCGCATCCTCACCCTCCGGCGCGAGTTCGTCATCGTCCCCAACCGCTTGATGGACGAACGCGAGATCTGGAACTACACGAAACGCTACCCCGAGCTCAGGCTCGAGGTCAGCACCAGCATCAGCTACGACAGCGACGTGGACCGCGCCCGCACCCTCATGAAGAAGGTCGCCCGCGAGCACGACAACGTGCTCGCCTTCCCCCGACCCCGCGTGCTCGTGCGCGGCTTCCAGGACAGCGGCGTCGAGGTCGAGCTACAATGCTTCATCGAGGACGCTCGCGACCGGTACGAGATCAGCAGCGAGCTACGCCGCGGCGTCAAGACCACCTTCGACGAGCACGGCGTCGAGATCCCCTACCCCTACCGGACCCTCGTCGACAAGAAGGACCTCCCCAAACCCGCCCAGGGCGCCGACCCGGAAGCTCCCGAGGAACCGCTTGGCCCGCGCCGGCTGCTCGTCGCCACCGCCGGGCGCGGCCCCGCCATGCGGAAAGCCGACACCATCGTGCAGATCGCCAAGCGCCTCGATGCCGACATCGTGCTCACCTACATCGCCCCCCGCGCCAGCATCTCCGCGCGCCGCGAAGGCGAGAAAGCCGCCAGCATCTTCCAAACCTGCGCCCGCCGAGAAGGCGTGAACCTCAACCTGGTCGTCCAACCCGGCGACATCGTGGACGCCGTGCGCGATGTCGCCCGATGGAACCGATGCGGAGCCGTCGTCATCGGCGGCTCCCCCATGCCCGTGCTGATGGCCTGGAAACGCGCCGACGTCGCCGACCGCCTGAAACAAGACCTCGACATCCCCGTCATCGTGATCCCCCCCAGCCTCGACGTCGACGAAGACCAGATCACGGACGCCCGACGCTCCCTGGACGCGCTGGAAAGCGGGGAGGCCCCCCCGTGACGGCGCCCCTCGAAGCGAACGCGCTCATGCACGACTACGGGAACGGCCCCGCGCTGGAGCTGCCCCGGCTCGAGATGGACCCCGGCCGCGTGCACCTGGCCGGCCCCAACGGCAGCGGCAAAACCACGCTCCTTCGCATCCTCGCCACCCTCATGGAGCCCACCCGAGGCGACGCGCGCATCATGGGAACCTCGATCCGCCACGACCCCCGCCACGCCCGCGCACGCATCGGGTACGCCGCGCACCGCCCCCTGCTACACGCCTCGCTCCCCACCCACCTAGCCCTCACCCACCACGCCCGCCTGCACGGGCTCGACCCCGAACACGCCCACGCCACCCTCCAAGCATGGGACCTCGACCACGAAGCCACCACGCGCGTCCGAGCGCTCTCCCACGGGCAACGTCGCCGCCTGGACCTGGCCCGCGCCCTGATGCACGACCCCCGCGTCGTGCTGCTCGACGAGCCCACCGCCGGCCTCGACGAAGCCGCCCGCCAACACCTCGACCGCCAGCTCGAGGCATCCAAACCCCAGCTCGTCCTCCTCGCCGCGCCCGGCGACCCCGGCGTGCCCACGGACCGCACCCTGCGCCTTGAGGACGGACGCCTCGCCACGGAGGCCCCCGCGTGATCGCATGGCTGACCGCGTGGCACGCGCGCTGGATCGCCTCGGCCCGAGGCGTGCTGGGCACCGTGGTTTTGGTGGCAGCCAGCCTGGCCTTGGCCACGCTGGTCGCGCTGCACGATCTGGCGTCCGAGCCCGTGGCCGCGAGCGCGGTCGTCTGGATCGTGGCGACCCTGGCTGGCCTCACGGCGGGGGCCCGCTTGATCCGAGCTGAGCACGAGGAAGGGGGGTTGGGGGGCGTGCTCGCTGCGCCGGTGGACTGGCGGGATGTGTTCCTGTCGCGGGCGATCGTGCTGGCGGGCCTCGTGGTCGTAATGGCGGGGTTCGCGTGGGCTGCGACGGCGGCGTTGTTCCCGGGCTTGGGGGGGTTGCGGGATCCGCGCGTGGCGTTTGCGTTGGTGGGGGGCGCGGTGGGGCTTGGCCCGTTGGGCGCGTTCACGGGGTGGGTGGCGTTGGCGTCGGAGTCGGGGGAGGCGTTGGGGGCCGCGTTGGGGGTCCCGTTGGCGGCGCCGTTGATCGTGACGGGCGTGCACGCGACCGAGCGCGTGGTCGCTGAGGGGGCGGCGTGGACGCCAAGCCTTACCTTCGTGGTGGGGTATGCTTTGAGCGTGGGCGCCTTGTGTTACGTGCTCAGTGGGGCGGTGGCGGAGGTGCCCGCGTGATGCGCGCGTGGCTTTTCCGGGTTCTTGCGTTGGCGCCGGGCGTGTTGGTGGGGGGCGCCATCGTGGCCAGCCCGGACCCGGGGGGGCCGTGGGCGTTCCCGTTGGGTCAGCGGCTGTTGTACGTGCACGTCCCGTTGGCGTGGAGCGCGTACGTGGGCTTCCTGGCCGTGGTGGTGGCTGCGGGGCTCGTCCTGTGGCGGGGGTCCTCGTGCGCGGGGCAGTGGATGCGCGCGGCGGTCGAGCCGACGACCGTGTTCGCGGGCGCCGCGTTGGGGACGGGGTTGGCGTGGAGCTACGAGTTCGAGTTGTACGATCCGTTGGCGGATCCGAAGGTGTTGACGACGCTCGTGTTGGTGGGCGTGTTGGCGGGGTTGTGGGCGTTGTCCTCGGCGAGCTCGGCGTCGCGTCGGGACGAGCTGGTGGCGGGGTTGGGGGTGGTGGGCTCGGTGGCGGTCCCGGCGAGCTTCTTCGCGTCCCGGTTGGCGACGCCGCATCCGGATTTCACGCGTCCGGGGGAGTCCATCGATGCGGGCATGCTTGGGTTGTTGTTCCTGTCCACGGTGGGGTTCGTCGCGTTGTTGTTCGCGTTGACGTGGCTTCGGCGCCGGGTGCTTCGGTTGGAGGAGGATCCGTCATGGTAGACCCTGCGACGTGGTTGGGCATCGCGGTCGGGCTGGTGCTGGTGTTGATCGGTGCGTACGTCGCGTGGTTGGGGGTGCGCGTGCAACGGCTCGAGGCGGCCAGCGAGCGCGACGACGACCGTGGGAGCCCCTAGCAGGACCGAGCGGGTTCGGTTAGACTTTTACGGGACCGGGGCATGCGCGCCCTCGGAGAGACCATGGCGACCCCGGCCCAGGACGACACCACCTCCGAGGGCGCGTTCGCGACGGAACGCGAGGACCTGTGGTGGCTGGCTCCCGTCACCATCGCGTTCGGGTTCACGGTCTTCATCCTGTACTCCACGTACCGCGCGCTGTACGCGCACCTGCCCTCGGCGCTGCAACTTGTGCCCTTCGGGGACGCCCCCAACGCGTTGGACCTGGGCATCTACACGGGCACCGCGGGCGCGGCGACCCAGGCAGGCTGGGACATCGTCCCGCACTACCTGTCCCCCTTCTACAGCCCCTGCCTGGCCTCCGGGTGCGAGCACGGGTTCCTGGCCGGGTTGATCCCCATCGACATCGGCACCCTGAGCCCCGCCTTCTACATCCTGTGGGCGCCCTTGGCTTTCCGCGTGACCTGCTACTACTACCGGAAGGCCTACTACCGCTCCTACTTCGCGGACCCGCCCGCGTGCGCGGTCGAGGAGCCCCGGCACGAGTACGAAGGCGAGCGGCGCTTTTTGATCTGGCAGAACCTGCACCGCTGGTTCTTGCCGTTCAGCCTGGCCCTGATCGTGTTCCTCTCCTACGATGCCATCTACGCCTTCCAGTTCACCGAGGTGCAACGGAACGCGGCGGGCGCCGTCGTTAGCACCGACACCGTGTATGGGGTCGGGCTGGGAAGCATCGTGCTCACGCTGAACGCGGTCCTGCTGGCCGGGTACACGTTCGGCTGTCACGCGCTTCGCCACATCGTGGGCGGGGGTCGCGACTGCATGACGTGCCCCAAGAACGGGAAAAGCCTCTCGTTCAGGACCTGGAGCTTCGTCTCCTGGTTCAACCAACGCCACATGATGTGGGCCTGGCTTTCCTTGTTCTGGGTCGCCTTCGCCGACTTCTACGTGTGGCTGGTCGCCTCGGGCACGATCGACCCCATCGTCTGGACGTTCTGAGGAAGACACCATGGACCCTGACGTCACCGAACACACCTTCGACGTGCTCGTCATCGGAGCCGGAGGCGCCGGGCTCAGAGCCGCCATCGAGGCCGCCGATCAAGGCGCCAACACGGCCGTCGTCACCAAGAGCCTGCTGGGCAAAGCGCACACCGTGATGGCCGAGGGCGGCTGCGCCGCCGCGCTGTCCAACACGGACGAGCGCGACAACTGGAAGGTGCACTTCCGCGACACGGTGCGCGGCAGCAAGCTGCTCAACGACTGGCGCATGGCCAAGATCCACGCCCAGGAAGCCCCCGACCGCGTGCGCGAGCTCGAGAAGTGGGGCGCCGTGTGGGACCGCACCGACGAGGGCTGGATCCACCAGCGCCCCTTCGGCGGGCACGAGTACCCGCGCCTGGCGCACGTGGGCGACCGCACCGGGCTTGAGCTGATCCGCACCCTGCAAGACAAAAGCGTAGCCACGAACGGGCTGCACGTCTTCCAGGAGACCACGATCACGCGCCTTTTCAAGGAAGGAAACCGCGTCACGGGCGCCTTCGGGTACGACCGGGAGACCGGCGAGTTCCTGGTCTTCCACGCCAAAAGCGTCGTGCTCGCCTGCGGCGGCGTCGGCCAGATCTACCGCGTCTCCTCCAACAGCTGGGAGTACACCGGCGACGGCATGGCCATGGCCTACCAGGCCGGGGCCGAGCTGATGGACATGGAGTTCGTGCAGTTCCATCCCACCGGCATGATCTGGCCCCCCAGCGCGCGAGGCCTGCTCGTGACGGAAGGCGTGCGCGGCGAAGGCGGCATGCTGCGCAACAGCGAGGGCACGCGCTTCATGTTCGACTACGTTCCCGAGATCTACGAGGGCGAGTTCGCCGAGACCGACGACGAGGGCATGCGCTGGCTAGAGGGGGACGAGGACGCTCGACGCCCCCCCGAGCTTCTCACCCGCGATGTGGTCGCGAAAGCCATCCGCGACGAGGTCCAGGCCGGGCGCGGCAGCCCCCACGGGGGCGCCTTCCTGGACATCAGCTGGCGCGAGGACGCGTACATCGAGCGTAAGCTTCCCAGCATGATCCACCAGTTCGAGGAGCTGGCCCGGCTGGACATCCGCGAGGAACCCATGGAGGTCGCGCCCACCATGCACTACATCATGGGCGGCGTGCGCGTGGACCCCGAGACGCAGGAGACCCGCGTGCAGGGGCTTTTCTGCTGCGGCGAGAACGCGGCCGGGCTGCACGGGGCCAACCGGTTGGGCGGCAACTCGCTTAGCGATCTGATCGTGTTCGGCAAGCGCGCCGGCGCGCACGCAGCCGCGTACGCGGACCAAGCCCAGGACCCGGTTCAAACGGATCAAGAAGCCATCCAGGAGGCCCTCGAGGCGGCCCTGGCGCCGCTAGAGCGCGAAGAGGGACCCGACGCGTTCCAGGTGCACAAGGAGCTGCAAAGCATCATGCACGAGCACGGGAACATGATCCGCACCGGCGAAGACCTCGAGCGGGGGTTGGACAAGCTCGAGGCCCTCAAGGACGAGGTCCGCCGCGTGAGCGTGGACGGCGGCCGACGCTACAACCCCGGATGGCACCGTGCGCTGGCGCTTGAGAGCATGATCGTGGTCAGCGAAGCCATCGTGCAAAGCGCCCTGGCCCGCGAGGAAAGCCGCGGGGCGCACGTGCGCTTGGACTTCGAGGACAAGGATGAGGAGTGGGGCAAGGTCAACCAAGTCCTCAAGCGAGCCGAGGACGGGACCATGACCCGAGGCACCGAGCCCATGCCCGAGCGACCCGACGATGTCGAGGAGATCATCGATGCAACCGCGGCGGACGTCTCCAGCGCCAAGGAGGTGGCACCGTGAGCCAAGCCACGAACGACGAGGAGGCCCCGAACGGGGGAGAGGCCACGCTGAACGTCTACCGCGGCACCGAGACGGACGGCCGCTTCGAGGAGTTCACCGTCGAGACCCAGCCCGGCATGGTCGTCCTAGACGCGATCCACCAGATCCAAGCCGAACAGGACGCCAGCCTGGCCGTGCGCTGGAACTGCAAAGCCGGCAAGTGCGGCTCCTGCAGCGCGGAGATCAACGGGCACCCCAAGCTGTTGTGCATGACCAGCATCGAGGATCTGGACACGGAGACGATCCACGTCTCGCCCATGAAGGCGTTCCCCACCGTCAAGGACCTCGTCACGGACGTCTCCCACAACTACGACGTCAACGAAGGGATCACGCCCTTCACGGGCCGTACCCTCGAGACGGACGCTGAGAAGGAGAAGGGCGAGTACCGGATCTCCCAGCAGGACATGGACCGCGTGCAAGAGTTCCGCAAGTGCATCGAGTGCTTCCTGTGCCAGGACGTCTGCCACGTCCTGCGCACGCACGACAAGCACGAGGAATTCCACGGGCCCCGGTACATGGTGCGCTACGCGGGCGTCGAGATGCACCCCGCGGACGAAGCCGACCGCCTGGACGACGTGTGGGAGGACGGGGGCATCGCGTACTGCAACATCACGAAGTGTTGCACCGACGTGTGCCCCGAGGACATCAACATCACGGACAACGCGATCATCCCGCTCAAGGAGCGCGTGATCAGCGACCGGTTCGACCCCATCGCGATGCTCTGGCGCAAGATCAAGGGCGACGCGTGACGGGCCAGGGTTTAGGACCACCAGGCGGCTTCCAGGTCCTATGACGGGACTCGCGCTTGAGGGACGCCGAGCCGTGATCACGGGCGCCAGCAGCGGCATCGGGGCCGCCACCGCCAGGCGGTTGGCCTCCGAGGGCATGCACGTGGCGCTGGGCGCTCGCCGCAAAGGCAAGCTGGAGAAGCTCGCCCGAGGCCTCGAGGACGAGCACGGGGTCCAGGCCTTGGCGCACGAGGTGGACGTGACCAGCATGGAGCAGGTCCGGGCCTTCGCCGGGCGCGTCGAGGAGGCCTTCGGGGAGGTGGATGTGCTCTTCGTGAACGCGGGTCAACCGGGTCGGGGGCGTGTGGACGAGGTCACGGAGCAGGCCTTCGTGGACACTGTGGACGTGAACCTCTTGGGCGCCTTCCGCACCGCGAAAGCGTTCTTGCCGATTGTGCGGGAGGCCGAGGGCACGCGCACGATCGTGTTCACGGCCAGCGTGGCAGGCAAGATCCCGATGGCGGGCTCCAGCGCGTACACGGCAAGCAAGCACGGCCTGCGCGGGTTCGCCCGGAGCCTGGCTCAGGAGGTCTCGGACGAGGGCATCCGCACCACCGCGCTGAACCCGGGCTTCGTGGCCACGCCTTGGCACGAGGAGCACCCGAGGAGCGACGAGATGGTGCAACCGGAAGACGTCGCGGATCTGGTCGTCACGCTGGCCACGCTCAACGAGACCGCCATGCTGGACGATGTGACCGTGTGGCCGGCCAAGATGTACTCGTCCTAACCGGCGACCCTTGGGGCCAAGAGCTATAAGACTCCGTGACGCATCCGTACCCATGCCCGAGGCCTACATCCTGGACGGGATCCGCACCCCGTTCGGTTCCAAGGAAGGCTCGCTTGAGGACTGGCGACCGGACGATCTGCTCGCGTACACCGTGAACGGGTTGCTCGAGCGATCCGACGTGGACCCCGGCCTGGTCGAGGATCTGGTGATCGGATGCGTCACGCAGGTCGGCGAGCAGGGCGTGAACGTGGCCCGCCTGGCCGGCTTGATCAGCGATCTGCCCAAGGAGACGGGCGGCGTCACGCTTAACCGCATGTGCGGGAGCGGGCAGCAAGCGTTGAACTTCGGCGCGATGAGCGTGCTTAGCGGGCAGCACGAGCTCGTCATGGCGGGCGGCGTGGAGTCGATGAGCCGCGTGCCCATCAGCTCGGACGTGGACACGTTCAGCGACAAGTTGCAGGAATCCTACGACGTGTTGCACCAGGGCGAAAGCGCCGAGCGCATCGCGGAACAGTGGGACCTCTCGCGGGAGGAGTTGGACCGGTTCAGCCTGGAGAGCAACCGGTTCGCCGTGGAGGCTCAGCGCGAGGGGTTCTTCAAGCACGAGATCTTGCCCGTGCCGACGACGCCTTGGGACGAGGGCTCGCCCTCGCTCGAGGACGACGAGGACCCCCGCGCGGACACCAGCATGGAGGCGCTTGGGAGCTTGCCGGCCGTGTTCCGCGAGGACGGCGGGCGGCTTACGCCGGGCTCGTCCAGCGGCATCAACGATGGGGCGGGCGCGGTGCTCGTGGGCGGCGAGGACGCCGTCGACGAGACGGGTTTGACCCCTCGCGCGCGCATCGTGCAAACGGAGATCGCGGGCGTGGACCCGGAGATCATGCTCACGGGCCCGATCCCGGCCACGGAGAAGGTGCTGGACAAGGCCGGTCTGGGCATCGAGGACATCGACACGTTCGAGGTCAACGAGGCGTTCGCGAGCGTGCCGCTTGCCTGGCAGCAGGAGTTCGACGTGCCGCGGGAGAAGTTGAACCCGAACGGGGGCGCGATCGCGATCGGGCACCCGCTGGGCGCAAGCGGGCCCCGCTTGGTGCTCACCGCGCTCAACCAGCTCGAGCAGACCGGCGGTCGCTACGGGCTGGTCACGATGTGCATCGGGTTCGGGCAGGCCACGGCAACCGTGATCGAGCGCCTGTAAGGCGGGTCAGGCCCCGTACTGGGAGGGGCATCCGATCTGGATCTCGTCCGCGTGGAACCTGAGCGTGTCCTCCGTGGCGAGGGTGCCTTTGGCCACGATCGTGGCCCCGGGCTCCACGGCGGCCGGCAGCGGGGTTCCGTGTTCGACGAGCACGCTCGCGTCGGGGTCGGCCAGCGTGAACGTGCCCTCGTCGGGGTGAACCGCGTCGACGGTGCCTTTCAGCGTGGCGGGCCCGTCGTCGGCCTGGTGGGCTTGGCTGGGGGTGAGCGCGCTTTGGGGCGTGGCTCCGGCCACGGCGATGCCGATGCCGGCGAGGAGGAGGATCGCGGCGATGAGGACGCGGGCGTCCACGGGAGGGGTTAGGCGGGCTTCCCTACAAGCTTTTCGTGGGGTCGCCTTGTCGGTCCTGTCGGGCCTTTCGGGGTTCCGTGACGGGGGCTGCGGGGAGGGTCAGCGTGAGGGCGGTGCCGGGGCCGTTCTCGTCGGGGGCCAACCGGAGCGTGCCTTCGTGCGCGTCCACGAGGGCTTGGCAGAGCACGTGAGCGAGGGGGCCGGGAAGGGGCTCGGTGGGGGATCGGGCGCGGAAGAGCGCGTCGAGGGGGTCGGGGGCTTTGGGTGGGGGGGCTTGGTCGGTGATGGTGACGGTCCAGGCGCCGTCGGCGCGTTGGGCGGTGATGGTGAGGTTGGAGGCGTCCGTGGTGGGTCGGGCGAGCAGTTGCCCGATGAGCAGCTCGAACAGGCGGGTCAGGCGGGCGCGGTCGCCTTTGACGGTGGGGGTGGCTTCCCAGCCTAGGCGCACTTGGCCTCCGGAGGGGCCGTGGGCGGAGAGGCGTACGAGCGCGTCGTCGAGCACGTCTTTGAGGTGTACGTGTTCGTGCGTGATCTCTTGCTTGAGCAGGTCCTGGGTCTCGTGGAGGCCTTCTGCGACGGCGGCGCATTGTTGCTTCTCGTGGGCAAGCCGGCGTTCGACGTCGGGGGGTGCGAGGGGGTCTAGGTGTTCGTGCGCGGTGTCGAGCGCGGAGGCGGCGTCTTCGAGCCGTTCGGCTGCCACGGGGAGCGCGCGAGCGGTGTCGGTGTCGGGGGGGTCCGTCTCGAGGGTGCCCGAGGTTCGGTCTTGGAGGCCGCGTTGGACGGCTTGGCTGAGCCGGTCGGCGTCGAGGCGGCCTTTGCAGAGGTAGTCGACGGCGCCGAGGTCGAGGGCTTCTCGGGCCAGGTCGTCGTCGTCGATGCCGGTGAGGACCACGATGGGGGTCCCGTTGGCGTGTTCGAGCATGGAGCGCAGCGTGTCGGTGCCGAGGTTGTCGGGGAGCAACAGGTCCAGGAGGACGAGGTCCACGCGGGGGGTCTCGTCGAGGAGGGCGTGAGCGTCTTGGAGCGTGTCGGTCCATTCCATCTCGAACGTGTCGAGGCCTGCTTCGTGGAGGAGCTCTTGGACCAGCCGCGTGTAGGCGGGGTTGTCTTCGACCAGGAGGATCGTGCCGGGGGGGTCCGGTTCGAGATCGCCGCCCATCGACCTTGTGTCTCCCCTGTATGTTCTTTAAAAACCCTGGGGGTTGCTCCCCTTCGGGGGGTTGCCCGTTGTTCGGGGGTTTCGTTAGCGGAAGCGTTCGTCGAGGTGTTGTTGGATGCGGCGGTGGTGGGCGCGCAGGCTGGAGCGGAGCCCGGCGATGTGGGCGTGGTCGACGCGGTCTTCGGCGGCCATCTCGTCGATCGCGTCGAGGAGGGTTTCGATCTCGAGCAGGAGGCTTTCGAGGGTGCCGGCGTCTTGACCTTTGAGGGGTGCGGTCCCGATCGTCTCTTCGATGCGTTCGAGCTCGGTGATGCGTGGGTCCTCGTGACCGTCCTGAGGCGTCTGGGGTGGATCGTGGCTGGCTGGGGGGCGGGATGGGGGGGCCTCTTGTTGGCCGTCCTCGGGTTCGGGCGGGGGGTCGAGCGTGGGGGGCGTTTCGTGTTCGTCTTCGTCGTCGCGGACGACCTCGATGCTGGATCCGCCGTGGCGCGTCTCGCGGGGGCGGATCTCGCAGAAAAGGGGCACGGCGATGCTGGGCTCGCTGACCAGGCCTGTGCCCACGGGGAGGGCTTGGATCTCGTCCTCGATGCCGGGGGGGAGGCCTTCGACGCTTTTGCTGATGGCTTTCAAATCGTTCGCGTTGGTGACCTTGAGGATGATCTGCGTGTTGCATTGGGAGAGCACGTTCTTGTCGACCTTGGCGGGGCGTTGGCTGACCACGCTTAGGCCCATCCCGAACTTGCGTCCCTCGCTGGCGATGGTGCGCAGGATCTCTCCGCTGGCGGCTGCGGAGAGGTGACGCTCGGGGGCGAAGTTGTGGGCTTCCTCGAGCACGAACAGGTGCGGGGGCACCAGCCCGATCTTGCGGGCTTCGAACAGCTCGTCGGCCAACCGTGCGACGACGAGTTGTTGCACGTTGGGCGCCAGGCCTTTCAGGTTGAGCACGGTGGCTTGCCCGTCTTGGACGAGGGCTTCCACGGGCGTGGGGTCCTCGCTGAGGATGCCCAGCTCTTGCAGATCCTCGAGGCTTTGCAAAACGGGCCACTTGCTGGACCCTGATTGCTGCTCGACGCTGTCGATGATGTCCTCGAGCGTGTACGCGGCCGCGTCGAGCTCGCGGATGGCTTGGTGCAGCGTGCCGGTTTGCGCGCTGGTGAGCCCGTCGGAGAGCAGCTCCCCGATCTGGCGAGCGGAGAGGTCGCGCTCGTCCAGGCGGAAGGCCCGGGCGTCGTGCACGGCGCTCGTGTCCACGGCGTACTCGACGACATGGTCGCCGTATCCGCGTGGGCGCACGTTGAACCGGCGCATCATGGGCCGATCGTGCTCGCTGGCGTTCGGGGCCTCAAGGCTGGCGTGTTCCCCGTGCGGGTCGATGATGACGATGGGCACATCGTGTTTGAGAAGCTCCTCCATGAGCACGCCCAGCGCGTAGGATTTCCCGGCGCCCGTTTTGGCCAGGATCGAGCAGTGTTTCTGCACGAGCTCGTTCACGTCCAGGTTCACGGGAAGCTCCAGGCCGCGCAGGCGGCCCAGGTAGGCTCCCTCGTCGTCCAGGTTCACGGCGCTGCGCACCAGGGCGGGCCCGGCCTTGGTGACGGGCGTGCCGGGCTTGGGGGGCGTGCTGGGCACGGTCAAGCGGCCCTGGTCGTCACGGCGCCCGATGACCTTCGCGTCCGCCACGAGCGCCCCCTCGTCCTCGCTTCCTTTGACCTCGCGCTCGATCTGCGTGACCTGTGCCAGGTAGGTCTCGTCCGCGTGCTCGAAGGCGACGTACGTGGTGGCGGAGAGGCTGGGGTCGTCCACGCTGAACGAGAACCGGTGCGTCCCGACGTCCCCGACGATGTGGCCGACCTCGTTCGCGTCGGAGCGGGCGTGCACGGGTTCCGCGTCACCGTTCGAGGAGGAGGGTTGCATCCCGTTGAACCAGGGAGCAAACCGGGTTTAAGGCTTGAGGTGGGTCCGTCGAACCCGGGCCCTCTCACGCAAGGGTTTAAAAGCGTGGAGCGGTGCTGATTCCATCATGACCCTCCCTGAGTCCGGGCTTTCCGAGCAAGAGCTAGGGGAGCGCTTGCGAGAGGCCCGGGAGACGGACACGCCCTTCCGGTCCGGCCGCGTGCTCGGGTCCATGTGCACCGCCCCGCACCCGGCCGCGGAGGAGACCTTCCGCCTGTTCATCGACTCGAACCTGGGGGACCCCCTGATCAACCCCGGCGTGGCCGAGCTGCGCGACGAGGTGATCGGCATGATGACCTCGCTTGCCGGCGGGTCCCCCGACGCGGGCGGGCTTTTCCTTTCAGGCGGGTCCGAGGCCAACTTCACCGCGCTCCGCCTGGCCCGAGACACCACGGGGCGCGACGAGGTCGTGCTGCCGGAGACCGCGCACTTCAGCTTCCACAAGGCCGCCCACGCGCTGGGCCTTGAAACCGTCGAGACGCCCGTGACGGGCACCTTCGAAGCCGACGTGGACGCGATCCGGGACGCCGTCGGCGAGGCCACGGCGTGCGTAGTCGCGGTGGCCGGGAACACCGAGTTCGGCGCCGTGGACGACGTCCCCGAGATCGCTCGCATCGGGGACGAAGCCAACGCCTGGGTGCACGCGGACGCCGCGTACGGCGGCTTCATCCTGCCCTTCCTCGAGGACCCGGTCCCGTTCGGGTTGGACGTGGACGGGGTGGACAGCGTCACCATCGACCCCCACAAGATGGGCCGCGCGGCGATCCCCGCGGGGTGCCTTCTCGTCGACGACGAGCGCGTGCTCGACGAGGGCGCAACGAGGACACCGTACGTGTCCACGAGCACGCAAGCGGGCTTGTTATCCACGCGCCCGGGGGCCGCTGCCGCGAGCGCGTGGGCCGCCATGAACGCGATCGGGCGGGACGGGTACCGCATCCAGGCCCGAAGCGCGGTCGAGCTGGCGGACTGGTTCGGCGGCGTCATGGAGAACAAGGGCGCCTCGCTGATCCGGGAGCCCAGCCTGGGCATCGTACCCATCCGGGTCGAGGACAACGTCCAGGCGCGAGAGAAGCTAGCCGAAGACGGCTGGAAGGTCTCCCTCACCACGCTTGAGCCGGGCATCCGCATCGTGTGCATGCCGCACGTGACCGGCGAGAACCTGACCCGGTTCGTCAACAGCCTCCCGCAGACCCTGGAGGTGGACGATGGCCGCATCCTACACGCTTGAACGGTTGCAACGCAACCACGACATCGACCTGGACGGGCTCGCCGAGGACGTTCAAGACCGCGACCCGGACCTTGTCGGGTTGCAACTGCCGGACGGGATCCGCGACTACGGGCCCGCCCTGGCGGCGTGGCTTGAGGACGAGGCGGGCGTCTCGTGCGTGATCAGCGGGGACCCTTCGTTCGGGGCGTGCGATCTGGCCTTGCAGCTTGAGCACATCGGCGTGGACCTGTTGGTGCACTTCGGGCACAGCCCGATGCCCTCGCTGGGCGAGATCGACGCGTTCGGCGTGATCTTCGTTCCCACGTACAGCAAGGCCCCGCTGGAGGAGGTGGCCCGCGAGGCCGGGCAACGCTTGTCGGGCAAGCGCGTGGGGTTGCTGACCACGGCGCAGCACGCGAACAAGCTCGACACGGTGGCACGCGTGCTCGAGGAGGAGGGCTGCGATCCCCTGGTGGGGTACGGGGACAACCGCGTCATCAACCCGGGGCAACTGTTGGGCTGCAACTTCACGGCGGCGCGGACCATCGCGGAGCGCATCGACGCGTTCTTGTACATCGGGAGCGGGGACTTCCATCCCATCGCGGCCGCGTGGGGGCTCAAAGAGATGCCCTTGCTCGTGGCGGATCCGATGACGAGCGAGGTGCGCCGCGTGGACGACCGCGTGGACCGGCTGATGCGTCAGCGTTACGCAGCCATCGCGAGGGCCCAGGAGGCCGACCGGTTCGGGATCCTCGTGGGCACGCGGGTGGGCCAGCAGCGCGTCAAGTACGCCAGGGGCTTGGTCAAGCTTTGCCGCCGGCACGACAAGGAGGCCTTCTTGATCGCGTTGGATTACTTCTCGCCGGAGGCGTTGGCGAGCTTTCGCCGGTTGGGGGCGTTCGTGAACACGGCGTGTCCGCGCATCACGACGGACGATTACGCCCGCTACGATGCGCCCATGTTGACGCCGCAGGAGCTGGAGATCGCGCTGGGCAAGCGCGACTGGGAGGAGTACGTGTTCGACGAGTTCAAGGGCACGCGGCCTGCTCCGCATGAGCACGAGGACGCGGTGGACCTGGAGATGGGCGTCGTCGGCGAGGACGCTTGACAAGGGGAGCGACGGGTTCATCGGGGAGGCCGGCGTGAGCGGGCGTGCCCATGGTGAGCATCGTCTTCCTCGTGGCGGGCCTCGTGGCCACGGTCGCCCTGTTGGTCGGGAGCGCGTTCTTCTCGAGCTCGGAGATCGCCGTGTTCTCGTTGCAGCCGTCGTGGATCGAGGAGCAGGCCTCGTCGGGGGAGCGCAGGGAGCGCGTCCTTGGCGAGCTTCGTTCGGATCCTCATCGGTTGCTCGTGACGTTGCTGGTGGGGAACAACGTGATGAACATCGCGATCGGCAGCATCTTGACGGTGCTGTTGGTGGAGGTGTTCTCGCCGGGGCCTGCCGTGATGGTGGCCACGCTCGTGTCGAGCTTCATCGTGCTGGTGTTCGGGGAGATCGTGCCGAAGTCGTTCGGGTTGGGCAACGCGGAGCGCTGGGCGACCGCGGTCGCGGTGCCCATCTGGGTGGCTCAGAAGGTGATGGCGCCGCTGGTGGTCCCGTTGGATTGGCTTACGAGCGTGGTGACCGAGCGCTTGGGCGCGGATCCGCGCATCGAGGATCCGATGCTGCCGTGACCGTCAAAGCGGGATGTTGCCGTGCTTTCGCGGGGGGCGGTCGGTGCGTTTGTCTTCCAGCGTGTTCAGCGCAGCGATCAGGCGGGGGCGGGTGTCCTCGGGGAGGATCACGTCGTCGATGTAGCCGCGCTGGGCGGCCTTGTAGGGGTGGGCGAACGCTTCGCGGAACTCGTCGACGAGCTCGGCGCGCTTGGCTTCGGGGTCTCCCGCGTCCTCGATCTCACGTCGGTAGAGGATCTTGACGGCCCCGTCGGGGCCCATCACGGCCAGCTCGGCGCTGGGCCAGGCTACGTTGTGGTCGGCGCGGATGTGTTTGCTGTTCATCACGTCGTAGGCGCCCCCGTAGGCTTTGCGCAGGATCACGGTGAGCTTGGGCACGGTGGCCTCCGCGAACGCGTACAGGAGCTTCGCGCCGTGCGTGATGATGCCGTTCCATTCCTGATCCGTACCGGGGAGGAACCCGGGCACGTCCTCGAACGCGACCAGGGGGATGTTGAAGGCATCGCAGAAGCGCACGAAGCGGGCGCCTTTGCGGCTGGCTTCGATGTCGAGGGTCCCGGCGAGCGTGTCGGGTTGGTTGGCGACGATGCCGACGGGTTGGCCGTCGAGGCGGGCGAACCCGACCACGATGTTCTGGGCGAAGTCCTCGTGGATCTCGTAGAAGTAGCCCTCGTCCACGACGCGCGTGATGACCTCTTTCACGTCGTAGGGTTGATCGGGCTCGTCGGGCACGATCTCGCGCAGGGACTCGTCTGTGCGGTCGGGGTCGTCGTCCACCTCGGCGCGCGGGGGCGTCTCGCGGTTGCTGGAGGGCAAGAACTGCAACAGCTCGCGCACGTCCCAGAGGGCTTTCTCTTCGCTTTCGCTGGTCACGTGCGCGACCCCGCTTTTCTCGGCGTGCGTTTCGGCGCCGCCGAGCTCTTCGTGCGTGACGTCCTCGTGCGTGACCTCGCGGAT
>CAZOQA010000043.1:0-18202 GCA_964581775.1 uncultured Thermoplasmatales archaeon
CGGATGCGTCGAAGGCCCACGACGCCGTCGGTGAGCGTGCCCGAGAGGAGCATCCCGATGGCGCGTTCGCCTTGGTCTTTGGCCAGGGAGGAGAAGAACCGGTCGATGACGTACCCGTGCCCGTCCTCCTCTCGGGGCTCAAGGCGAAGGCACCCGTCCTCGATCAGGAGGCCCTTCGAGGGGGGCATGACGTACACGTGGTTGGTCTCGACCTTGGTCCCGTCCTCGATCTCAAGCACGGGAAGCAGGTTGCTGGCGTCGAGCAGGCTGGCCAGTTCGCTCCGGTGCTCGGGGTCCATGTGCTGCACGATGACGAGCGCCATGTCGGGCTCAGCGGGCATCTTGTCGAAGATGCTGGACAGGGCTTGGATGCCGCCTGCTGAAGAGCCGAGCCCGACGACGCAGAAGGGAAGCTGGGAGGAGGCTGGATCGACGGATCCTTCGTCGTCCGCTTGCGAGGTGTCTTCCGGCGAGGCGGGCGGGGTTCCGTTGGAGTCCGTCATGGGAGGCCTCCGGCTGGCGCGTCAGGAGAACGGGTCATCGTGGGGATCCCCCCTGTGAGCGAGGGCGGTCCGGGCCGTCTTTCTCGAGGTAGTGTTCGGCCAGGCGTCGTTCGGTCCTTCGTAGGATCTCGGAAAGCGTGGCAGAGCTGGTTTCAAGGATCTCGGACAACTCTCGCAGCGTGATGGACCGGGGAATCTCGTAGTAGCCTTCTTCGAGCGCAACGGAGAGGACTTCCCGTTGTCGTTCGGTGATCAAGCCCTCGGAGGGGCCGGAGGAGGCTTCGTCGTCGCGCAGGGATTGAAGCTCTGCTTGGTGCTGGCCGTGGGAGAGGTCCTTGAGCAGGTTCTCGAGGGGGGACTTGGCGCCTTCGAGGTGCAAGCGGGCCGTCCCATCGGGTTCGAGGATGACGTGGTCCAGCGTGACCTCGTCGAGGGGTGGCGCCCTCATCCATCCTGGATCCTTGAGGTCCGCGACGAGGAGGTTCGCGCTGCCCTGGTCCATGTCAACCCTCCGGGGATGCATGCTCTCCTGGATCCACTCCAGGCACGCCTTGTCGGGTGGAGCTTTCGACCACACGAACAGCCGAGCACGGGCCCCGCCCTCTAGTAATTTAAGGTGAAGCGTCACAGGAGGCGGATCAAGCTCGAGAGCCTCGCACGTGGAAAGGGCCGTTGCATGCACCGACCCTCACCTCCCCCCCGCTGGTCGACGCAGCGTGATCTCGGGAGGCCCTCTGTGAGGAACCCTACCTCCTGGCATGCAAGGCAAGGTCATGATACCCCATATCGAGCATAGACTTTGGGGACAAACTTGGCTAATCCTGATTCTCCGGCTCCCCGCTTCAAAGCCTTGGGCCCACCCGGCGCCGTCGAGGATGGCCAAGAGCGGACGAGGACGAGCCGGAGAGGGGCGTCACCTATGCAAGTTGCAATTAGGAGCGGATGTCCGAAGGCCAACGAGCGCGCGCTCGTGACGCCAGACCTGCATCCATGCCTTACACGTTAGCGTCAGGCCTTTTCTTAAGGGGCTCACGAAGGAAGCCCTGTGAACGGAGCCCTCCGAGGCGGTACGCCCATGATCGACGACACGAACGCTGCCTGGTCGCGACGCAACGGCACCCCCAGGCCGGAAGCTCCGCCTGAAACGGTTCTTTTGGACTCCGTGCTAGAAGCCAGCTCCCAGGGCATCCTCATCGTCGACGTGGAGGGCTCCATCGTCACCGCCAACGACTCCTTCGAGACGATGTGGGGTCTCCCGGAGACCGCCAAGGGAAGCATGACGTGCGAGGAGCTCGCCCAGCACATCGACGATCGGCTCAAGGACGCCAAAGGGTTCCTGTTGGAGTTGACCAGCTGGAGAAACCCCTCCCAAGACGGCACGACGCACACGCTCGACCTCAAGGACGACCGCCACGTGGAAGCCCGGTCCGAACCCCTGGTTCTCGGCGGGGACACGACCGCGCGCGTGTGGCGCTTCCGCGACGTCACGACGGAAACGGACTCCCAAGAACGCATGGGCCAGTTCGTCAAGGTCGCAAGCCACGACCTAAGAGAACCCCTTCGCTCCCTCTCCGGGCACCTGGAACTGCTCGAGATGCAGCTCGACGGGCTGGACGGGCCCGCCGAGGAATCCCTCGAGCACGCGCTCGACTCGGCCCACCAGATGCGAAGCATGATCGACCAGCTCGTCGCCTACGCACGAGCAGGCGCCAGGGCGCAATCCCTCGAACCCGTCCCCCTGGACGAGGTGCTCGGCGAGGCCGTGGACAACGTCGCCACCAAGATCCAGAAGACCGGTGCTCACGTGGAGGTGGAAAAGCTTCCCCGCGTGCAAGGCAACCGGGCCCAACTCACGCGCGTCTTCCAGAACCTCCTCGACAACGCGATCAAGTACAACGACAAGCCCACCCCCCGGGTGATCGTCGAAGCCGACGCTGACCAGGGGAACGTGCAAGTCAGCGTCGAAGACAACGGGCCCGGCATCCCGGAGGACGAACGGGACGCCATCTTCGAGATGTTCCACCGAGGCACCAACGGGAAGCACGCGCCCGGCACCGGCATCGGGCTAGCCCTGTGCCGCGAGATCATCGAACGCCACGGCGGCGACTTCCACGTCGAAGAATCCGACGCCGGAGGCGCCCGGTTCACGTTCACGCTTCCCGCGGCTTGAGCCGTCGTCGAACCGGCAGGTTTTCACCTCTCACGCTGCTCGCTGCTCGATGGCTTGGAGTGGGAGCCAGGAAGATAGGCCCGAGCCAGCCTCCATCTACGACGGGTTCACCAAACCCGGGGCGATCTCGCTGGGCGTCGCCACGTTGTTGTTCCTGGTCACGATCGGGCTCATGCTCGCCTTCCGCGGGACGATTTTCGCGCACGCAGTCATTGCGCTGTTCTCGTTCAGCCCGCTCCTGGGAGCTGTCGCGTTCGGCCTCTTGCTCACCGTGGGCTACCATGTGGGGATCCAGGCGAGCACCCGGGAGCGCTACCCGAGAGCTGTGGCCGGCATGGCGATGATCGCTTTCCTGTACGGAGCCTTCGGCGCGGCCGTGCTGAGCTTCTACAGCGTCGAGCTTCACGCTACCGCCCTGGCCCTGACAGCTGCGGCCACGGCAGGGATCTCCCTGGGAGCAGGGTGGATCGTGTACACGACGAGCTACTCGTTCGAGGCTTGGGGTCGCTACGCGAGCATCCTGATGGCCATCGGTCTGACCGCGCTGTTCGCATTCACCTTCTACCCATGGACCCTCCTGCTGTACATCGCGTTCGGAGCCATCCTCGTGGGCTGGATCGTGGCCCTGTTCTACGAGATCCACATGCTCAGCGACGAGGCCCGCTCCCCCATCGCGAACGGCATCGGGCTCTACGTGGCCTTCACGGGCACGTACGTGCACATCCTGCAACTCGTGCTCCGATACCTGCGCCGATGATCGTGAGCTCACCCGAGCACGAACCTCAACCACGCGTTCTCCCGCACGAACCGCGAATCCTCCAGCCACGCATCGACCCCCAAGACGCGGCCGGCTCCGAACGCGGCCAGCGCGAACATGAGCAGGATGTACACGATGTGCTGGCTGATCACGAACCCGTGCTCGATCGGGAGCCCTTGCGTCAAGCCTCCTTGCAGCGAGGCGGCCCAGAACATGAGCATGATGAAGGACCCCCAGAAGGCACACCAGCGCGTAACCGCACCCAGGATCAAGCCAAGCCCCGTCAACGCGAGGCCCCACTGCACGAGCTGGTCCAGGATCGCGCTTCCGGCCATGCCCACGAAGAACCCTCGGAACGGGTTCGCCGCGTCCACGTTGGCCAGGAACGCTTGAGCGGTCCACGTCGGGTCCAGAAGCTTGTCCAACCCCGCCTGCAGGAGCACGAACCCGATCACGATGCGGCCCAGGAACAGGGAATACCCCGTCCACGTGTCCGAGTACGGGAACGAGACGTGCTTCCCGAAGATCTCGGTCTCGATGGTGCGCGTTTCCCTCGGGCCCTGGACCATGGTACAGGCGTAAACCGCGAGCGGGCAGGTAAGGATTCTGATTCTCAACGCCCGGATTGCATGGTTTACAAGCAGGGGGCGCCACGTTGCATGCAGCGATGGTCGATCCCTTAGAGCAGGCATCCCCCGGTCGCCCGGCTTCCGGAGCAGGTCACTACCTTCGTGACCTCGTGTACGGCGCCAGCGATGGTATCATCACGACGCTGGTCGTGATCGCGGGCGTCCAAGGCGCCGGGTTGCCGGTCGCGGTGGCCTTGATCCTCGGGTTGGCGAACCTCGTCGCGGACGGTTTCTCGATGGGGGCAAGCAACTACATCGGGTTGAAGTCCGAGCTCGAGCAGACCGGGGGTTCGGTCGAGAAAGAGCAGCCGTGGCGCCATGGCCTTGCGACCCTGGCTGCGTTCGTCCTCGCGGGCGCCGTGCCGCTGACCGCGTACGTCTTCCCTGGGGGCGCACGGTTCCCCATCGCGTTGGTCCTGGGTCTGATAGCGCTATCGCTCGTGGGGGCGGGGCGCTCCCCCTTCCTGGATAAGAGCCTCGCCGCGTGCGTGGGCGAGTTCGTGATCGTTGGCGGGGTTGCCGCGGCGGGCGCATTCGGGGTCGGCCTGGCAGGCGAGGTGATGTCCGCGGCGCTGCTGTAACCGGGGACGCCCTCTCGCTCTGCAAGCAAGCAAGGCTAGCATCTACGCCGACACGGCCCGCTATACGAGGAGCGAACACACGAGGGCTCGATGGTCGTCCCGCTCCGCATGGGCTGGCGCCGGGTCCTGTTCGCCAACTGGCCGCTGGACCCCGAGCTCGTCGAACCCCACCTCCCGGACGAGCTCACCCTCGACACGCACGACGGGAGCGCATGGGTCTCCATCGTCGCTTTCGAAAGCACCGACGCGCGACCGCGCCCCGTCCCCCGCAGGCTCGGGGTCACCGTGCGCGGCGTCAACGTGCGAACCTACGTGCGCCGCGGCGACCGCAACGGCCTGTACTTTCTGAGCCTCGACGCGCAAGGCATGGTCCCGGTCCTCGGAGCCCGCCTTACGCACCAGCTGCCCTACTATTACGCGCGCATCTCCTTCGACAAACGAGACGGCGAAACGCGCGTCGACAGCCGCCGCCGTCACCCCGGAGCCAAACCCGCACGCTTCACCGCCACGTACGAGCCCACGCAAAGCATGTTCAAAGCCAAACCCCGAAGCCTCGAGGATTTCCTCACCGAACGCTACCGCAACTACACGGAAGCCATGGACGGGACCCTACGCCGAACGCGCGTGCTCCACGACCCATGGCCCCTGCAAGCCGCCGTCGTGGACATCCAAGAGAACACGCTGCTGGAGGCCAGCGGGCTTCCCACGCCCGAGGACGAGCCGCTTGTCCTCTACAGCCCCGGCGTCGACGCGACGAGCACCAGAAGCGAGCAAGCCGAAACCGAGCCACGAACCCCCACGCCACCGTGAGCACCACGACCGATAGAGCCCCTGGGGGTCGCAAGACGCTCAACGGTACGGTTCGAACTCCTCCCCGAACCACGCCCAGCCCCCCCACGATCGAGGCGACCGTGAAGGACACCTCCGGGTCCACGAACTCCCACAAGAACCCGCCCAGCATCCCGCTCGGGATCACCACCGCGCCCCGGACAAGGTAATACGAGCCCGTGACCCGACCCCCGGCGCCCTCCCCAGCGGGGCCCACGATCAGCGCCTTGTGAGCCGGCAAGCCCGCAAACCGCAACCCCGAGAACGCGAACAACGCGACCAACACCCACGGGGACGCTGGCGCGAAGATCAACAAGACCGGGAACAAAGCGTACACGAGGAACCCCGCCCCCACCACCGGCTTCAGGCCCACTTGCTCCGCAAGCCAAGCCGCGGGCCCCATCGTCGCGAGCGCGACGACCATCTCGACGCTCAACAGCACCCCGAAGAACGCAGCCGGCGACAGGTCCACCGCTCCCAAGCCCGGGATGCCCACGGTCAGCCCGATGCCCATGATCCGCGTGACCACGAGGATGAAGAACGCGTACACCATCCCGTTCGCGAACCGGATCAACGCGTCCGCCACCAAGAGCGGCCGGACAGGCCCCGGGAGACCGCGAAGGTCCCGAAGAACCTGCTCGAAGCCCTGGAACCGCTTGCCCACCGTGTCTGCATCCCGCTCGTACAAGGCATGCTGCACCAGCGTACCCACCACGCCCACACCGATCCCGATCGCCAACACCCACAGGAACCCAGGCATCAGCGCATCCGCCACCAACGCCGCTACCACCAACGGCGCGATCAGGAACGCCGTACGCCGGAACGTCTCCGTGCTCGCGAACCCCCGAGCCAACCGGCTTGGATCCGTGGCTTGCTTCACGATCGCGAACGTGCCCCCCAACCCGAACGACTTCCAACACTGAGCCAGCAAAAGGCCCACGAACACCCACACCCAAGCAGGGACCGCGACCCCCGCAACCTCGAGAGGGGGCACGAACGCGGCCAACAACCACACCCCGAACCCCACCGTGGATAGAAGACCGAACACGGTGAGCGCGAACCGGGTCCCCACCCGGTCCGACACGACGCCCCCATAGTACGGGTACGCCGCGTCGATCACGTTCCCAAGCGTCGCGAACAGGCCCACCACGAACCCGCCCGCTCCCAGGAACACCAGGTAATCGGGAAGGAATCGGTTCGTCATCTGGAAGGCCAAGCTGAACGCGAACATCGCCACCGACAGCACCAACACGTCCCTCTCCAAGGAGAAGAACCGCCGGAACGCGTCCAACATCCCGGCACGGCGGCCGCCCGCAGCCATCGACACCGCGTACGCACCTGGGCGGATAACGCTTGCTTGTCACCTCACACGGCCGGGAACGACAGCCCCCGTCTAGCCCTCGTCCACGTTCACCGCTTTCCGAAGCGCGTCCCGAAGCTGCTCGGGCTGGATGGGTTTGGCGAGGTAATCGTCCATGCCCGCCTCTTGGGCCTTCTCGCGGACCTCGGGCGCAGCGTGCGCGGTGAGTGCGATGATGCGGGGCTGGTCCGCGTCGGGAAGCGTCGCCCGGATCTCGCGCGTGGCCTCGAAGCCGTCCATCACGGGCATCTGGACGTCCATCAGGACCACGTCCCGGGGGTCCTGGCGAAGCTTCTCGAGGCAGTCTTGCCCGCTGATGGCGGTCTCGGGCTCGAACCCGTGCTTGGCCAGGATGCGGGTGACGACGATGCGGTTGGTATCGCTGTCCTCGGCCACGAGCACGCGGATGCCCAACCGGTCGGCCAGCTCGGGGTCCATGCGGTCTTGGCGCTTGTGGACCCGGTGGCGCGGGGTCCCGGCCAGGACCGTGACGAGCGCATCGTAGAGGATGGAGGGCTTGATGGGCTTGACGAGCACCTGCTCGATGGGGGGCTGGGCCTTCTCGCGCGCGCCCGGCATCGAGGTGACCATGAGGATGGGCAGGCCCTCGTAGGCCTCGTGGTCTTGCATGCGCTGGGCGAGCTCGAGGCCGGTCGTCTGGGGCATGCTGTAGTCGAGGACGATCAGATCGAAGTCTTCCTCGTCGTCGAGCTTGAGCGCTTGCTTGGGCTCCGAGAGCGTCGTGGTCGTCATGCCCCAGCGGGTCATCGTCTCGGCGAGGATGCGCCGGCTTGCCTCGTTGTCGTCCACGATGAGCACGCGCGTGTCCTCCAGGTCCTCGACGCCGAGGCTCCAGCTTCGCGCCACGGGCTCGTCCGTGGTCTGAGCCTCGAGGGTGAACGCGACACGGGTGCCTTCGCCTTCGGTGCTCTCGATCGTCATGGACCCGCCCATCATGCCGACGAGTTCGTGGCTGATGGCCAGGCCTAGCCCGGTGCCCTCGTGCTCCCGCGTCGCCGTCGCGTCGACCTGCGTGAACGGCTCGACGAGCCCCTCGATCTCTCCCTCGGGGATCCCCGTGCCCGTGTCCGTGACCTGGAACCCGATCAGGACCTCCTCGCCCCGGTCCTCCTCTAGGTGCACCGTGAGCGTCACGTGGCCCTCCTCGGTGAACTTGACCGCGTTCGAGAGCAGGTTCACCAGCACCTGTTTCAACCGGTTGGGGTCGGTTTCGACGCGTTCGGGGGTGCCCTCCTCGATCTTGTAGACGAGGTCGATGTCCTTCATGGATGCGGAGGGCACGACCAGGTCCATGGACTCCTCCGCGGACGCGCGAAGGTCCGTGGGCTCCATGTGCAGATCCAACTGGCCTGCCTCGATCTTCGAGATGTCCAACAGATCGTTGATCAGGTTCAACAGGTGCTCCCCGCTGGCCTCGATCGTCTCCAGGTCCTGGCGCTTGTCCACGTCCTCTTCCTCGTCCAAAAGCAACGACGTGAGCCCGATGATCGTGTTCATGGGCGTGCGGATCTCGTGGCTCGTGTTCGCCAAGAACTGGCTTTTCAACCGGTTGGCCTCCTCCAAGGCCTCCTTCTCCGCCTCGATCGCTTTCAACCGCTCCTGCTCCCGCTGCTCGGCCAACCGAGACATCTCCAAGTCCTTGGCCACATCCTCCCCCACGAGCACCAGCAGCGACGCGATCTCATCCGCGAAGATCGGAGCACGTCGCAAGAACGCCAAACACACCCCATGGCACCGATCGCCCAACGCCAACGGGACGGCCATGACCGCGCCCGCCTGCGCCTGCTCAGCCGCGTCCACCTCCCACCCGCTCAAGCCCTCGCCCTCCCGGTCGACCACCACGGACCCGCTGGACCAACACCTCTCCACCAAACCCCCCTTGCCGCGAGGGTCCTCCGGCACCCTCAACGCGTCCGGTTCCCGACGGACCCGCACCTGCTCCCCCTCCCGGACGATCAACACGGACGCTCGCGGCTCCAACAGCTCATCCACCGACCGACGGAACCGATCCAGGGACGCCCCCACACGCTCCCCCATGCTCGCGCTCCCCACCGGTTCCGCGACGATCCGCTGGAACGCCCGGATCTCCCACGCCCGAGCCAGCCTCCGCGGCGGCGCGAACCCCAAGTAATACGACACGAACCCGACCGCCAGCAACGGGCCCGTCAACCCCTCCAACACGGGGACGCCCCCCTCGACGAGCAAGAGCACGCTCACGATGAGGATGGCGACGCCCAGGAACACGGTCCCTCCCGCCGCCAAGCCAAGCCTCGTGCGCGCAGCCCCCGCTCGCGTGCGTGCACCCTGGAACAACAACGCCGCCGCGTACGCCTCGCTCGCCACGAAGAAAACCCCCACCAACGCCAACAGGACCCCCCGCGACCCCCCGCTGGCACCCAAGTAGAGCGCCCATGAAACCCCCATGCCCCCCAGCACGATGCTTCGAGCCCACCGGGGGACCGGGTGCATGTGATGCACGACGCGCAACAACATGTACGGATGAGCAAGCAACAGGAGGATCGCAGCTTCAGACCCGTAAGGCACCGAGACGCCCAAGAGCGCCTGAGACCAATCGATCACCACCAGCCCGATCAGCGTGGCGAACATCAGGACCACGTCCCGACGCTCCCCCGTTGGATCCCGAAGGTACTGGATCCCCGTCAGCGAGAACGCGGCCACGAGCGCCACCTGCCACGCCAGCGTGACAAGCTCGACCATCGCCTCCCACCTCCACGCCCGCTTCCCACAGACACGAGCGAACCAGGCTCTCTTCGCCGGTTATCTTTTCCCTTGCCAAGCCCATCGCACGACCCCTTCCGGGCCCACCGGGCTGCGAGCGATCCGTGCAGTCGGAAGGTTGCCCTCCCGGAACCTGTTTGAACGACGAGCACCGTGCGGGTGGCGCGGGGGCACCCTAACCTCCCCACGCCTTCCACAGCCCCCGCAAACCCCCGGCCCGGGCCCTTCCAGGCCCGGGCACCCCCTACTTCCGTTAGCTACGAGTCTGCGACATCGTCGTTCTGGCAACGAGCGCAGGAGACCATAAGACGACGCCCGTCGCCCGTCAGGCACGCGCCCGCGGGGATTCGAACCCCGGGTCCCCGGCTTAGAAGGCCGGTGCCTTAATCCGCTAGGCTACGGGCGCCAACCCCTCGAAGCCAGGGACCCTATTTCAAAGGCACAGGCCTCGTTTCGTGCGGCTTGATAATCAGTCGGGGGAGGCCTGGCCTTTACCGGCCCCGAGTTCCCCCATCGCCTCTAGGATCTCCTTTTTGAACCGTTGGAAGTCCTCCCTGCCGGTGCGGACCTTCTCGTACACGATACGGTCGTCGATGCTCCCGTAACGGTGGACGAGGATGTTCCTAAAGCCCTTCATCGAACGGACGATCTGCGCTGTGCTTTCGGTCAATACATCTGCGCTTTCAAGTTTCATGATGAGGTCCTCTTCCTCACCCGGGACCCCGAGACGAAGCTCCGAGACGAGCAGGGCGCTGACGTCGATGACGGTCTCGATGGCGAGCTGCAGGAGGCGTTCGCAGGCTCTCCTCGCCGCTGTGGATTGGTACGCTTCGAAGCTTTGGGGGGCCACGTCGTCCAGCTCGGCGAGGTAAGCGTCTAGCTGACCGAGCTTCGAGACGATACGGTCACGATCCAGCGCGGACACCCTCCAGGTAGGTCTCGTAGGCACGCTGGAAGTATGTGCTGGCGCGGATCGTGTCGCGGGCCAGCTCGTACAGGGCATCCTCGTCCTTGACAAGGAGGATCTCCCCCTCCTTGAGCACGCGTTGGCGGAGGGGGATCGGGAGGGCTTGGAAGGATTGGATGTCGGCATCGAACGCTTGGAGGAACTCCAGTCGCTTTTCTGTGGCTTCGAACCGGTCCTGGGTATCGCTGAGCACGAGGCAGATATCCAAATCGGATGGTGACGGCTCCCCTCTTGCTGTGCTCCCGTAGAGGATCACCGCGAGGATCTCGGGGTCCTCCTCAGCTTTCTCGAGCAGGGGCTCGATCACAGGGAGGGAGGCCATGGGCCGCCAAGGCCGTTGGCATCTATAAAAACATCCGATGGGACATCCGAAACGATCGGCGGTGGCGCGCCGGGGTCTAGCGGTCCTTGGCGCAGTCCCGGCACCGGCCTCGCAGCTTGATCTGCTGGTCGTGGACCTCGTGCGAGGTTTCCTGGCGCACGTGGTCGAGGAAGGGTTCGATGTGGTCGGTGTCGAGATCCACGATGCGTTGGCATTCGACGCACACGACGTTCACGTGGGGGTGGTTGTGGAACTCGTAGTGGGTGGCGCCGTCGCCGATCTTGAGCGCGTCGACGATGCCGAGCTCGGTCAACCGGGCCAGCGTGTCGTACACGGTGGATCGGCTGATGGTAGGGTGGCGCTCGGCGAGGCGGGCGTGGATCTCTTCGGCGGTGGGGTGCTCTCGCTGGTCCATGATGGCTTGGATGATGGCCAGGCGTTGGCTGGTGGCTTTGAGGCCGTTCTTGCGGAGCAGTTGGAGCGCGTTCTCCTTGTCTGCGGCCATATGCTTGGGTCCTCGTGGAGGGGTAGCTCGCTTTTGAAGCTTTCCGTGTTAGGGTTCGTCGAGCTTGGCTTTCCCAGGGGGCAGGTCGTGTTTGGCGCGTTCTTCGAGCAGGGCTCGTTGTTGGTGCGTGGTCAGCGTGAGGGGGGTTCGGGGCGTGGCGGTGCAGGTGAGGATGAAGCCGGCGTCTTCGTCTTCGGGGTAGTAGCGTGTGGCGCGCGTGTTGTCTGCGCTGCCTTGGGTGAGTCGAGCGGCGCAGGTGGTGCACCAGCCTTGTTGGCAGTCGGCGGGGAGCCAGAGGCCTTCGCGTCGTGCGACCTCGAGGATGGATTCGTCCTCCTCGATGTGGAGGGTCCGTTCTTCGCCGGCGTGGTCGTGGGGGGCGGACTCGGGGATCTTGATCGTGACGGGGTGCTTCATGGTGGAAAGGGGGGCGGGTGCCCCCGGGGTGGTGTGCGCTTAGGCGCTTTCGTTGAAGCGCCGGTTGGTGCTGTGGGGGGCATCGCCGGGTTCGCCGCGGATGAAGTGCCCGGCGGGGTTGATCTCGCCGTCGCGTTCCATGGAGAGCAGCTCGATGAACCAGGCTTCGTGTTCGATCTCTTCTTGCAGGATGCGGCTGGCCATGTCGTACGTTCGGGGGTCTTTGCCGCGCGTCATGTCGCAGATCTCGCTCCAGGTGCGGATGGCGCAGCGTTCGGCTTCGAGCAGGGTTTCGAGCACGGTCTCGGTGGTGGGGTCTTCGGGGAGGAAGGCGTCGGGGCAGCTGGCGCGGTCGGCGAAGTCGCGGATGTCGCGGGGGATGGCGCCTCCGAGCTCGTACACGCGGGGGACGACGAGTTCGAAGTGGGCGCGGTCTTCGAGTCGCGCGTCCTCGGCGATCTCCTTGTAGTCCTCGTTCCCGGCGAGGTGCATGCGGAGGTTGGTGTAGTAGTAGTACGTGGTGAACTCGGCGCCGATGGCGTCGACGAGCTTCTCGCGTAGGCGTTCGACGTCGAGGCCTCGCTCGCGGATGCTTTCGATGCTGACGCGTTGGCTGGTGTCGCCGGGTTGGACCTTGCCGCTGGCGTGCTTCTTCTCGGCCATGGGGTCACCGTGCGCGGGGAGCGCGGTCCTCCCTGGTCCGTTCATCGGACCGAGTCCTATCCGGGCGTGGCGACCGTTTGGGCGTGCTGGTCGTTGCTGGCCGGGCCTTCGGTGGCGCCAGGGGAAGGGGCGGGGGCCGGGGCCCCCGCCGGGGTCGGGTTTGCGTGATCGTTCACGCGGTGGTCGGGGCTGCGGAGCGCGCCTTGGTTGTCGGGTGGGGGGTCTCGAGGTCGAAGCGGTCCAGCTTCATGACCTTCTCCCAGGCGGCCACGAAGTCGCGCACAAGCTTTCCTTCCCCGTCCTCGGCACCGTAAACCTCCGCGAGGGCTCGAAGCCGCGCGTTGGAGCCGAAGATCAGGTCCACGCGGGTGCCTTTCCATCGGGCCTCGCCGGTGTCTGGCTCGCGCAGCTCGTAGACGTCCTCGTCCTCGCTGACGGGTTCCCATTCGAGGTCCATGCGGAGCAGGTTCTCGAAGAAGTCGTTGGTCAACAGCCCGGGCTGGTCGGTGAAGACGCCCAACTGGGATCCTTGGTGGTTCGCGTCGAGGGCGCGCATGCCGCCGACGAGCACCGTCATCTCGGCGGGGGTCAGGTTCAAAAGCTCGGCCTTGTCGACGAGCATCGCCTCCGCGGGACGGGTGGCTTCCTCGCTGACGTAGTTGCGGAACCCGTCGGCGTCCGGTTCAAGCCACTGGAAGGATTCCACGTCCGTTTTTTCCTGCGTGGCGTCGGTGCGGCCGGGCTCGAAGGGGGCTTGAACGTCGTAGCCTGCGTCCTTGGCGGCTTTCTCGATGCCGGTCCAGCCGCCGAGCACGATCAGATCCGCCATCGAGATGCGGGTCTCGTCGGAGCGGGACGCATTGAAGTCCTGTTGGATCTCTTCGAGCGTGTCGAGCACGGTGGCGAGCTCGTCGGGCTCGTTGACCTCCCAGCTTTTCTGGGGTTCCAGTCGGATGCGTGCCCCGTTGGCGCCGCCGCGCTTGTCGCTGTCGCGGTACGTGGAGGCGGAGGCCCAGGCGGTCTTGACGAGTTGGCTGACGGAGAGCTCCGTGTCGAGGATCGCTTCCTTGAGCTCTTGGATCTCGTCGGCGCCGATGAGGTCGTGGTCGACCTCGGGGACGGGGTCCTGCCAGATCAGCTCCTCGTCGGGGACCTCGGGGCCCACGAACCGGGTCGGGGGGCCCATGTCGCGGTGGGTGAGCTTGTACCAGGCTTTCGCGAAGGCTTGTTGGAACGCGTCCGGGTCCTCGCGGAAGCGTTGGGCGATCTCCCGGTAGTCCGGGTCCGCCTTCAGGGCCAGGTCCGTCGTGAGCATCATGGGGGCGTGCGTCGTGTCGGGGTCGTGGGCGTCGGGTACGGTGCCTTGGGCGTCGTCGTCCTTGGGGGCCCATTGCCAGGCGCCGCCGGGGCTTTTCTCGAGCTCCCACTCGTACTCGAAGAGGTTGTCCAAAAAGCCCGTGTCCCACTCGATGGGCGCGTCCGTCCAGGCGCCTTCCAGTTCGCTGGTGATCGCGTCCTTGCCTTTCCCGGTGCCGTGGCTGCTGTCCCATCCGAGGCCTTGTTGCTCGATGGGGGCGGACTCGGGCTCGGGGCCCAGGTTCTCGTCGGGGGCGGCGCCGTGGGTTTTCCCGAACGTGTGCCCGCCGGCGATGAGGGCCACGGTCTCCTCGTCGTTCATCGCCATGCGGCCGAACGATTGCCGGATGAAGCTTGCGGCCTTCTCGGGGTCGGGGTCCCCGCCGGGTCCTTCGGGGTTCACGTAGATCAGGCCCATGTGGTCGGCGCCCAGCGGCTCCTTAAGCTCCCCGTCCTCGGTGTGGCGCTCGTCGCCAAGCCACTGCTCCTCGGGGCCCCAGTTCACGGCCTCGTCGGGCGCGTACGCGTCCTCTCGTCCGCCGGCGAAGCCGTACGTCTCGAACCCCATGGACTCGAGGGCGCAGTTGCCTGCCAGGATGATCAAATCGGCCCAGGAGAGCTTGCGGCCGTACTTCTGTTTGACCGGCCACAGAACGCGTGCGGCTTTGTCGAGGTTGACGTTGTCGGGCCAGCTGTTGAGGGGGGCAAAGCGCTGCATGCCCTGGGAGGCGCCCCCGCGCCCGTCGACGGTGCGGTACGTGCCGGCGCTGTGCCAGGCCATGCGGATGAAAAGGGGCCCGTAGTGCCCGTAGTCCGCGGGCCACCAGTCTTGCGAGGTCGTCATCACGTCCTCGATGTCCTCTTTCACGGCGTCCAGATCGAGGCTCTCGAACGCTTCCGCGTAGTCGAAGCCCTCGCCCATGGGGTCGACCGAGCGCGCGTTCTGGTCGAGGATCTTGAGGTTCAACCGGTCCGGCCACCAGTCCTCGTTGGAGGGGCCCGACAGGGGTGCCTGGCCGTTGGGACCGGACCCGTTCATCCTCTCGCCTTCTTCTCCCGGGGGGGCATCTTCCTTCTTCGACATGGTAAGCGGTCTCCTAGAGAACCCGGCGGGGCATGGCGCCCGCCCGAACGCTGGATCGGAGGGTCAACGGGACCCCATCGACTCCCCCCACTTGGTTGTTGGGACTGAATACGAACTGGTTCCGCGTTGCGACTGGCTCCGCCCTGGCCCCATCACGCCGCATCCCCTTCCCGCCCACGCGCTTGATCCCGCGCCCTCCCCGCCAGCACGTGCGCCCTGTGGATCGGCTCCGGCGCCTTCCGCTTGCCCGACAAGCACCGCTTGACAAGCTGCAACGACCGACGCGCCGTCACCCGATGCCCCGGGCTCACGAAGATCGGGTTCGTGGCCCGCTTGCTCGACAACAACGCGAACCCCAGAAGCTCCTCCCCCTCCCTCACCGGGGACGCCTCCCCGAACGAGGACGGAACCTCCTCCACCTCCCCCAAAAGCAAGCTCTTCGTCACGCCCACGGACGGCACGCCCAACTCCACGCCCGCATGGCACGCGCTGCCCACCCGGCGCGGATGGATCAAGCCACCCCCATCCACCAACAACGCATCCACCCCCGGCGCATCCTCCGGGTACGCCCCCCACGCCTTCCTCAACACCGGAAGCTCCCGGAACGCCAGAAACCCCGGCACGTACGGCACCCCGATCGGCGCCGACGCCGTCCACGACGCCAGAACCTCCAACGACGCCACGTCCACCACGACCACCGCCCCATAACACGTCTTCTCCCCGTACGCCGCATCGAACCCCGCCACGCACGAGACCTCCCCCACCTCATCCCGGACCACCACCCGCTTGGCCACGCGCCGCTGCACAGCCTTCAACTCCTCCACATCCCGATCCAACGTGACCACGATCACCCCACCCCAGAAAGCTCCCGCTCGAACGCCTCCAACGCCTCGAACGCGCCCGCATCCTCCCCGCCCAAATGATGCTCCTGAGCCCCCAACGCGAACCGCGCCTCCATCGCCACATCCCGCGCCTTCCCCACGCTCAGCTCCCCCTCCTCCACGCCCAACCGCAGCGCACGCACCCCCCGCTCGACCGCCACCGTTGGAGACCCCGCAGGCTCCACATCCACCGCCTCATGCACCCACTCCCAGCGACCCTCCTCACGAACCAACGGCTCCGACATCGAAGCCCCATACCCCCGCCAGCGGTTTCAGCCTACCCCACCCGCATGAACGCCAAGCGTGGCGCTCAAGGAAGCGCAACCCCCTAGCTTCCCCCCGTGACGGGCACGCCCTTCACGCGCTTCACCGACCTCTGCCAAGCGCTCACCCAGACCCGCTCACGCGACGAGAAAACAAGACGCGTCGCCGCGCTCCTCACCGAGGTTCAACCCGACGAACAAGCCCCCACCGCACGCTTCAGCGCCGGGCACACCCTCTCCCGCCTAGACGAGCGCACGCTCGACATCGGCCCCTCAAGCCTCGAAACGCCCGAAGCTCGCCAAGCATCGCTCACGCAAGAACCCGTCACCATCCGAGCCGTAGCGAACGCGTTCGACGAGCTAGCAGGGGTCAGCGGGGCAGGCTCGCGCTCCCGCCGGGATGCGATCCTCTCCGGCATCACAGGTCGGTTGAGCGAGGGCGAGGCGGTGTGGCTTCGTAGGTTGATCCTGGGCGAGCTTCGGACCGGCGTCCAGGAGGGGCTCGTCTTGGAGGCGATCGCCGAGTGTGCTAGCGTGGAGGCGGAGACGGTTCGACGTGCGCACATGCTTCGGGGGGATGTGGGCGAGGTCGCGCACTTGGCGTTGGAGGGGGGCCAGTCGGTGCTTGAGGAGGTCGGCTTGGAGGTGGGGCGGCCGGTGCGTCCCATGTTGGCTGGGCGCGTGGAGGCGGTGCAGGAGGCTCTCGTCGAGTTGGGGGGCCCGTTGGTGTTCGAGCATAAACTGGACGGGGCTCGGGTGCAGGTGCACAAGCTGGGGGACGAGGTGCGGGTGTTCTCTCGGCGGTTGTCGGAGGTGACGGAGAGCTTGCCGGAGGTGGTGCGGGTGGGGGCCTTGTTGGAGGCGGATCGTGCGGTCGTGGAGGGGGAGGTGTTCGCGGTGGACGAGGAGGGGCAGCCTCGTCCGTTCCAGGAGCTTCTTCGCCGGTTCCGTCGCGAGCACGGGCGCGAGGCGGCGGTCCGGGAGGTGCCGGTCGAGGTTCGCTTGTTCGATGTGTTGCACGTTCAGGGGGACACGTTGATCGAGGAGCCGTTGAGCGAGAGGTGGGCGAGGCTTCGCGAGATCGCTCCCGAGGAGGTTCTGGCGAACCGGGTGGTGACGGCGGACCCGGGCGAGGCGAGGGGGGCGTACCAGGCGGCGTTGGGGGCGGGGCACGAGGGGTTGATGGTGAAGGATCCGGGCAGCTCGTATTCGCCGGGCCGTCGGGGGTCCCGGTGGTTGAAGCTGAAGCCGGAGACGACGGTGGATTGCGTGGTGTTGGGCGCGGAGTGGGGGCACGGTCGCAGGCGGGGGTGGTTGTCGAACCTGCACTTGGGCGTGCGCGTGTCGGCGGCGGAGCAGGAGCACCTTGTCAAGCCGGAGAAGGCGGCGTCGGGCCCGGTGGTGCGCCGGGAGGGGTTCGCGATGGTGGGGAAGACGTTCAAGGGGTTGACGGATGAGATGTTGGCCTCGTTGACGGATCGGTTGCAACAGATCGCGGTCGAGGAGCCATCCTGGGGCGTGGTGGCGCGGCCGGAGCTGGTGGTGGAGGTCGCGTTCGATGAGGTGCAGACGAGCCCGGTGTACGAGAGCGGGTGCGCGTTGAGGTTCGCTCGCGTGAAGGCGATCCGGGAGGACAAGCCGGTGGAGGAGGCGGCTTCGCTTTCGGAGGTTCTGGAGGTGCGGGAGGGGTAGAGCGCGGAGGGGGAGATTCGAACTCCCGTGGGCATAGCCCACCGGTTTTCAAGACCGGCGCCTTGACCTGGCTAGGCTACCTCCGCAGCGTGCATGAGGATAAGCGGGTGCTTGGTGAAGGTTCCTCTTCGCGAGCGGGAGAAAGCGCCGAGGGGGAGATTTGAACTCCCGTGGGCGTGAGCCCACAGCATTTCCAGTGCTGCGCCCTACCAGGCTAGGCGACCTCGGCAACGGGGGTCCGGTTGAAACGAGGACCCCCATAAGAAGCTTGCCAGCTACATCCAGGCGAGCCCTGCGTCGATCCGACCGGGGCGGGCGCGCTCGTCGGGCTCACCGTTGGGTTTTTATCCGAGATGGTCTTCCCGGTGCCACGGGCGAAACGCCCTCTGGTCCCGTGGTGTAGTCCGGCCAATCATTTCGGCCTCTCGAGCCGACCACCCGGGTTCAAATCCCGGCGGGACCAT
>CAZOQA010000044.1:0-17395 GCA_964581775.1 uncultured Thermoplasmatales archaeon
GCATCCTCACCGCCGCCGCCGGCACGCTTGGCCTGTCCCACTACAAGTTCGGCCGCACCACGACGCTGGTCACGCCCGACGGGGACTACTTCCCCGACAGCCCCTACCACGTCCTCGCCCAGAACCTCGACGACGACCTGCACACGCTCGTCCTCCTCGACATCCACGAAGACGGATCCACCATGACCGCCCGCGAAGCCGCCACGCTCCTGCTCGAACTCGAACAACGCAACCAGGACGACGTCATCACCCCCCACACGCGGGCCTGCATCGTCGCGCGCGCAGGACGCGACGACGCCAACGCCTGGCAAGGCCCCCTCGACGCGATCCAAGACCTCGACGCAGGCGAGCCCATGCACTCCATCGTGATCCCCGGCGAAACCAGCGTCGTCGAGGACGAGGCCCTCGACGCGTTCGCCACCCCGGTCCCATGACGAGACCCTGCCCGGTCACCCGTCGCTTACGATGCACACCACGTCCCCGTCCTCCAGCTCACGATCCGCCCCGATGGTCCGATCCGAGCGCGCATCGATCGCGCGGATGAAGCCCTTCCCGATGTCCGTGTGCACCCGGTAGGCCAACCCCTGCGCCGTGGTCCCCTTCGGCACCAAGAACGCATCCGGCAACACGTTGCCCTCCCCGTCCGCGAAGGAGCCCTGATCCTCCACCGGGAACACGACGATCCGCTCCAGCACGTCGTACACGCCCGCCTCGAGGATCTCCTGGACGCCCGTGCCCCCGAACCGGTCCATCACGTTCTCGCGGATCAGCTCGAGCCCCTTCTCCTGCTCGGGCGCCAAGTCCCCCGTGATCTCGAACGACGCATCCCCAGGCTGGTACGAGACGAGCCCCTTCTCCGCGGCCCGGCGCAGCGCCAGCTCGCTCTCGGCGCTCGTAGGCACCACCAGGTCCTCGGTCGCCTGCTCGAGCGCTTGCACGTTCTCCTCCGGCGCCAAGTCAGCTTTGTTCGCGGCGATGAGGATCGGGCGAGCATCCTCTCGGATCCGCGCGACCAGCTCAAGGATATCCTCCCGGCTCCACTCCGTGGGCGCGGTCTCGTCCAAGCCCACCGCGCGCAGGCCCGAGACGACGTGGCCCTCCGTGACGCCCAGCCCGCTCAAGCGATCCTGCACCATCTCGGCTAAGTCGGCCCGGCCGGCCTCGACGCGCCGCGCCGCCGAGTCCAGATCCCGGCCCAGGACCTCGGCCCACCAGTGCTCGATCTCCTCCTCCAGGAACCGGACGTCCTCGCGCGGGTCGTGCGTGCCGGCGTCGACGGGTTCGCCCTGAGCGTTCGTGGCCCCGGCGGCGTCCACGACGTGGACCAGCGCGGCGGCCTGGCGCAGATCGTCGAGGAACTTGTTCCCGAGCCCCTTGCCCTCGTGGGCCCCGGGGACCAGCCCGGCCACGTCCGTGACCTCGACGGGGACCCAGCGCGTGCCGTCCCGGCAGGGAGCGTTGTTCGGGTCGCACGCGTCCAAGCCGAGCTCTTCGTGGGGGCAGGGTTTGCGCACGTACGCGATGCCCCGGTTGGCCTCGATCGTCGTGAACGGGTAGTTGGCCGCCTCCACGGGGCTTTCGGTGATCGCGCTGAAGAGGGTGCTCTTGCCCACGTTGGGTTTCCCGACGAGGCCCAGTTCCATCGCGTCGCCAACCCGGCTTGCCGGTTTAAAGGTTGCAGCGGGCCCGGCATCCGCGTCCGGGCGCGCGGTTTGCCTGAGGGCGTACACTTTAAGGGCGCTGGTGCCGTTCGGTCGCCGGGGGCTTGGCGCTGAAGGGACGCACCGTTTCTGGCGCGCGCGTGAGCCCATCGGCCCGCGTGGAGGATCATCCTCGAGCGTCCAGGGGATCCTCTGCAGGGCTCGAGACGAGCACAAGGAAGGAGGCGAGAGCATGGACCAAGACACCACGAACCGGTCGAGCAAGCCAAGCAAACGGACGACGCTAGTCGGGATCCTCATCGGCCTCACGATGGTCACCGCGGCCTGGGGGCCCATGGCGCAGGCCAGCTTCCATGGACCCTATCAGGACCTCGGCGAGACCGTCGAGGCAGGCGAGTACCTGGCCTACCAGGTCGAGCTGCCCACGGGGGGGTGGGTGCTTGTGGGAGGCGAGTACAACGATGTTACCTCCCAGAGCGCCGTGCTCCCCATCGCGAGCTTCGTCGACGGCGTCGACAACGGGTACGCAGCGTCCACCGGGTTCTACTACGACGCGTTCCTCGACGAGGACGCCGGGGTGGACGTGACCGTCACCCAGGAGGAGGCCGGGTCGCACAACGTGCACACGCACGACAAGGAGATCTCCAGCTCCCCCTTCCCCGGCATCTACTTCGGCATGAGCTCCGGCACGTACAACATCGTGCAGCTTACCGGGCCCGCCGACGGGGAGGCAGACCTGTGGCTGGACGTCCCGGACGACGCCACCGTCATCGAGGAAGAGCAAGGCGAGGCCACGTGGGCGCGCGGGCTCGACGAGAGCGCCGTCGGGTACGAGATCCGCACGCAAGCGATGCGGGACCTCGTGGGCGTCGACCACTACGAGTGGTACTACTCCGGCGCGGACGTCGAGATCGACGTGGACGGGGCCCTGTACGGGTACATGGGCTTCTCCTCGGACACCCAGGCGCACTGGTTGAACCCCGACGGGGAAGAGGCCGACCGGTGGGCCATCGGGGAGGATGCTGGCACGTGGACGATGAGCTTCCCCGAGGAGCGCTTCCAGTACCGCTCGTGCTTGACCGGGACGGTGTGCGTGGGCGACGACGAGGTCCCCTGGCGCGTGTACCCGCCCTTCGGCGTCGCCGTGGACCTCGACTTCGACTAAGGCTCCCACGGGACGATGTGCCCGGGGGCTTCCACGCCTCCGGGCTCGGTTTTTCTTTCGTCGACGCGCGACGAGGCCGACGAGCATTCGGTCCGATGCGCTACTCGAGCAGGTCCTGAATCGGTTGCACGCCCGACTCGAAATCCTCGACCTTCTTCTCCATCTGCTCGCTTGCCTCGGTGCGGAAGTCCACGCCGTCGGGCGCCTTCACGGTGCCTCGCACGGTCGCGCTCTCCCAGAGGTCCACCGCCTGCGCCTCGATGCTCCCGTGGACGATCGCCTCCTGGCCCACCTCCACCTTGCCCCAGGCTTCCACGTCGCCGTGGATCTCCGTCATCTCCTCCAAGTGCACGTCCCCTTGCACGCGAAGGCTCCCGTGCACCTCGGTGCCTTGCCCGATGCGAGCATCGTCATGCACAGCGAAGTTTCCGAGCACGCGGCAGTCGGCGCCGGTGCGCATGCCGCCCTTGATCGTGCTCTTCTGGAGCCCCAAGCGGGACCCCCCGGGCACGAAGCAGAACGTCTCGCTCACCTGGAAGGTCTCCTCGGCCTCCTCAAGCTGGTCGAGGATCTTTTGCACCTCCTCGCTTTGGCCCTGGCGCATCATCTGCATCACGTAGATGACCATGTAGACGACCGTGGGCACGGGGCTCCGGATGTTGATCCACCCCCTGGCCTCGAACCCCTCCTCGAGCGTGACCTCGTCGCCTACGTCCAGGTCCTCCTCCACGCTCAACCGACCCTCGACATGCACGCCCTCCCCCAACCACGCGGAACCCTGAGCGTTGATGGCACCCTGGATGTGGGAGAACACGTCCAACCGCACATCCCCGCCTGAGGTCACGTCCCCCAGCACGGAGACCCCGTCGCCGAGGAACACGCTGGCTGGCGTGTCGATGCCGTACTCCACGTCCGCGTGATCACCCACGACGACGTCCCCGTGGGTCTCGATGGCGTGTTCCATAAAGCGGCTCCCGTCGGGGAGCACGAAGGTCGTGCGATCAAAGGCCACGAAATCCCATCCCAGGGGCCGGGTATCCCGACCCCCGGCTTCAATCGAAGCGCTCCATATTAGGGCGTTGCGATATCCATTCCACCTGCATCGACTGCACCGCCTCGATGCGAATCCACATGCTTAAATGGGGCGAACTGTTGGCTGCCACTGCGCGGGCGCGCGCCTCACCGAACTTTTTCCAACAGCCTCCCAACAGGCGTCGCGTCCGCGTTCTACGTCCCTTAGGTCCCCGAAGGTCCTTCCAATGAACCTTTTTAACCAAGGAGGGGGTTCGAACGGCGATGGTGGGTGACAACGGCGAGCCCAACACGGGTCGTTGGGCGGCGCTGTTCGGGGCGACCAGCGCTCTCATCGCTGGCCTTCTGGGAGCCCTGGTCGCGTACTATGCGGTCGTCGGCTTCCGGCTGGACTGGATCGTCTGGAGCCGCCAGCCCACCGTGGAGACGAGCACCGTGTCCCTGGGCGCGGGCTTGACGGTGTTCCTTCTAAGCTTCGTGGCCGGCACCGCCAGCGGCGCCCTGGCGTGGGCGTTGGCCAAGGACGACCGCTTGCGCGGGGACCCCGCCGGCCGCGACGATGAGTCGCCCACGAGCTGGAGCGAGCGCTCGTTCTTCACCTCTGGCAAGCTCGCCTTGGCCGCAAGCGTAGCGGCCGCTGGCGTAGGCTACGTCGTGGGACAGTACGGGGCGCCCGGGCTCGAAGGGCAGTCGTTCTTCTTGCTGGTCGTGGCCACGGCCGGTCTGAGCGCGCTGGTCACAAGCGTGCTCGTCACGCGCTCGATGGCGCAGGCCTACGCGGCTGGCACGATCCAGCGGGAGAACCCGGACGGGAACATCATCTCCCGCGTGCAACTGTGGGCCAGCGAGAACCCCGTGACGGTGATCGTGGCGACGATCATCATCGTGGGATCGGCCGGGTACGGCGTGACCCTGATCGACACGGACGTGGACGTCGCGGACCTGCTCCCGCGGGGGAACGGGAACACGAGCGCGGCGCAGAACCTCAGCAGCGAGTTCCAGTCGACCTTCACCCAGCAGGTCACCCTGCAACTTCCCAAGAACCCCGAGACGTGCCGGACCGATGCCGAGCGGGTGCTCGGCCAGGAGCGGGCCGACCGCATCGACTGCCAGAACATCACGGCCGAGCCTTACGTGCGCGCGATGGAGGAGCTCTACCAGTACATCCTCGAGGACGAGGACAACCCCATCCAGCACACGATCGGGATCAACAGCTTCTACAAGCTCATCAACTGGACCGTCGAGGGCGGGCAGGACGCCCCCGACGAGGCCTTCGCGCTGCCGGCCCCCTACGAGAGCGCAGGGCCCGTGCAGGAGCCCATCGGCGTGGTCGGGGAGACGCGCTACGAGGTCGTGGACGAGATCGTGTGGACGGCCATCCCGGACACGGTCACGCCCATCATCGACCCCGACTTCGACCAGACCGCCTCCCTGTACCTGGTGCCCACCACGTACGATGGGACCTCGCAGAACATCGGGCGCGAGATGCTTGAGTTCCGCGACGATTACGTGGAGAGCGTCCGCGCTGGCGAGACCACGTGGACCGTGTGGGACGAGGACAACCCCCCCTTGTTCACGGTGGACATCCCGGTGGCCAACGCGCACCAGTCGGATCTGGCGCAGGAGGACTTCCAGACCCTGTTCCCGCTGATCCTGCTCGTCATCGTGCTGGCGCTTTACTTCGGGTTCCGGAACTTCACCGCCATCGCCGTCGCCGGCACCACGCTGCTCAACGCGGCCGTGATCACGTACGGCACCATGGGGCACCTTGGCATCCCCCTGAACACGCTCAACCTCACCGTGTTACCCCTGATCCTGGGGCAAGGCATCGACTACGCCATCCACCAGGTCACCGAGTTCGCCCACCATAAGAAGGAGGGCTACACCGATCAGGAGGCCTTGCGCGAGTCCGGCGGGTTCGCCGGGTTCGCCATGTTCATGGCCACCGTGACCACCGTCAGCGGGCTGCTGGTCATGATGGTCAGCCCGAGCCTTTTGATGGCGCAGCTGGGCTTGTTGGCCGCGATCGCGATCGTGAGCGTGTACCTGTTGACGATCGTGTTCATGCCAGCGGTGCTCACGCTGGTGCCCACCAGCGAGGACATGGGCCGCAAGTTCCAGCCAAGCGGCCTGATCACGGGCCTGGCCCGAACGTTCAGCCGCCACCGGGTGATCGTGGCCGTGCTCGTCGTCGCGTTGACCGCGGGCGCGTTCGTGGGCATGCAGAACCTGCACATCGAGGAGTTCGGGGAGCCGGCGCAGAACTTCCCGGAGGACGACCCGCTGCGCGAGGAGCACGATCGGGGCCTGGCCGGGTTCTACAACCTGGACGAGGGCGGTGAGCAGGTCAAGACGAACGTGATCGTGTTCGAGGGGAACAACGAGAACATCCAGGCGCACCGGTACATCGAACGGTTGCAGGGAGCCATGGACGACAAGGGCTCGCTGAACCTGGACACGAGCCGGCATCTGCCCTTCCTGGTCGACACGTGGCTGACGGTCAAGGACGGTGGACCGGGCGCCATACAGCAACTGGCTGGCGAGGAGGTCCAGTCCGAGTGCGAGGGCCTTGGCGTCCTGGAGCCCGAGGACTGTCGCCAGGGCGCGGCCAACAACTACCCGCAGACCGAGGCGGAGATCCGCTCGGAGATCCAGCAGATGTTCAACTCGCCCCTGGACACGTTCGGGTCTCTCTTCGTCAACCATCCCGACAACGACATCAGCGTGATGACGCTGGCGACGACCACGGGCAGCTTCGAGGACGCCGAGGCGGCCTGGATGGACGTCTGGGCCTCCGTGGAGGAGACCGATTCGCAGCAGCCCCACGATCTCAACGTCGCGTTCGTGGGCAACACCGCGTTGAACTACCTGTTCATCACCGAGCAGCTGCCCTGGCTTTCCTACCTGGGCATCATCAGCGCCCTCGTGCTGGGCTTACTGGCCCTCATGTTCACCAAGGCGATCCGCGCCACGGTCGCCATCGTGTCCATCGTGGGGTTGACGAGCGTGTGGTGGCTGGGCGTGTTGCCCGCGTTCGACATCGGGCTTGCGATCACCCTGATGCTCCCGGCCGTGTTCATCACGAGCATCGGGTCCGATTACGCGGTGCACATGACCTGGAACATGATCCGGAACCCGGACCGGGAGGAGGTGTACGGGGTCGTGGGCAAGGCGATCCTGTTCTCCGCGATCACGACCCTCGGCGCGTTCGCCGTGTTCACGCAGACCCAGAACGTGGCCGCTGCGAAGGCGATGTTGGCCACCGTGATCGCGATCGTGGTCATCTTCGCGGCCACGATGCTCGTGATGCCCGTGTTCTACCCGCTCGACGAGGCCGAGGAGGACGAGCCGGGCCCCGAGCCGGAGCCCGCGCCCCTGGACGAGCCGCCGCGGACCAAGATCACGACCCAGGGCGCCCAGCGGCAGGGAGCCCAGGGCTCTCAGAGCTGACCGGCCCCCTCATCCTACCGTAAAGACTCGAGGGAAGATTTAAATAGGAAACGGGGCCAGGTTGGAGTGAGGCGGTCTTCCCATGCCCCAAGCGGAACCCATCAACCCGTCCGATCCGCCCCCCGTCCCCGACGAGGACGAGGGCCAGGACGAGCCGGGGCTCCAGTGCCCCGAATGCGGGTCCCGCCGGTTCGAAGAAGATGAACGGCACGGCGAGACCGTGTGCGCCAACTGCGGGCTCGTGATCGAAGAATCCGCCATCGACCCCGGCCCCGACTGGCGCGCCTTCGACGCCAAACAACGATCCGAACGCTCCCGCGCCGGCCCCGCCCGCACCGTGATGCGACACGACCTAGGCCTAGGCAGCGAGATCGGGTACGGCCGCGACGCGAAAGGCAAACAAGTCGCCGGCAAGACCAAAAGCCAACTCGGCCGCATGCGCCGCTACCACCGGCAAGCCACATACCGGCCCGGCGCCGACCGCAACGTGGTCCGAGCCCTCAGCGAGATCGAACGCATCACGAACGCGCTGGGCCTCCCCGACACGGTCGCCGAGACCGCCGCCACCACGTACCGCCGCGCCCAACAGGAAGGCTTCCTGCACGGCCGAAGCATCGAAGCCACCGCCGCCGCGTGCGTGTACGCCGCCTCCCGCTTCCAGAAGCTTCCCCGCCCCCTCGACGACGTCTCCGAGAACGCGCAAGCCGACAAAGAAGACATCGCCCGAACCTACCGACGCCTCAGCGAGAAGCTCGAACTCGCGGTCCCCATCACGTACCCCTCCGATCTGCTCCCCGGCATCGCCTCCGAGCTCAAGGTGCCGCCCAACGTGCTCGAGCGCGCCAACGCGCTCATCGAGGCCACCGAGGAGGAAGCCCTCGTCGGCAAGAACCCCTCCAGCGTGGCCGCCGCCGCCATCTACCGAGCCGCCAAGCAGCTCGAGCAACCCATCACGCAAAGCGCCGTCGCCGAAGCAAGCGGCGTCACCGAGGTCACCGTGCGCGCCCGACTCAAGGACCTCGCCGAAGAGACCTAACGCGCGCTACTCCGTCTTCTTGGTCCGATCAGCCAAGTCCAAAAGCGAGCGCAAGAAATCGCCTCCCTGCAAGCGACCCAGCTGGCCCCCCGCGCAGGCGTGCTCGTCGAACGCGCCCACGCCATCCACGCGGCCCCCCGGCGCGTAGAACGCGACGGGCACCGGATCCGCGCTGTGGTGCTTTCTCGTGCACGGTGTGGAATGGTCCCCTGTCACGCCCACGACCGCGTCCGGTCCATCGAGCACGGGTGAAAGCGCCTGGTCGATGCGCTCGATCACGTCCCGTTTGCCCTCCGCGTCCCCGTCCTCCCCGCAGATGTCCGGCGCTTTCAGGTGCAAGAACACCAGGTCCCGCTCGTCGAGCTGCTTGAGCGCCGCGTTCGCCTTGGCCTGGAAGTCCGACGAGCGGTCGCCCGTGGCCCCAGGCACGTTGACCACGTCCATGCCCACGTAGTTCGCAAAGCCCCGGTACGCATTGCCGCCCGCGATGCCGGCCGCGTCGAGGCCGAAGCGCTCCTCGAGCGTGAGGCCTCGCTCCAAGCGGCCCAGGCCCCGGGTGAGCAACATGTTGGCCCGGGGGACGCCTCGGGCCTCCCGGTCCTCGTTGATCGGGTGCTCGGCCAGCGCGGTGCTCGCAGCATCGAGGTCCTCCTCGAGGCGGGTTGCGGTCTCTCGAGCCGCTGCCTCGTCCGTCAAGGGGTCCGGCGCGTTGGGCGGGTGGCCCTCCTCGCCGGGGTCCGTATCGGAGACGTGGGGGCTTGCGTCCTCGAGCACGATCACGAACCGGTAGGCCATGCGGGGGTGGTACACGAAGCGCACCGTTTCCTCGGTGGCCTCGTTCATGGCCTCGATCAACCGCTTGGCCTCCTCGTGGTCCTGCTCGGTCTCGAAGCGTCCCGCGCGCCGGTCCACGATCTCGCCCTGGGGGTCGACCGTGGCGAAGTTGCCTCGGGCTGCGACGCGGCCCGGCTGGGGGTCCATGCCCAACCCGAGCGCCTCGATGCACCCCCGCGAGGGGGTCTCGTCCAGGTTCCCCAGGGGGTCGTAGTCGAACAAGGCCAGGTGCCCGGTGCTGGACCCGGGCACGATGCCGGGCGCCAGCGGGTCGATCAAGCCTGCCGTGCCTTCTTGGGCGAGCTGGTCCAGCGCGGGCGTGCGGGCCGCCTGGAGGGGCGTTCGGCCGTCCAACGTGGGGCAGGGGCGATCCCCGACCCCGTCGAGGATCACGGTCAGGATCGTGCGCTCAGGCATCGCGCGGACACGGGACCCACCGGGTATAAGCTCCCCGCCGGCCGCCTAGAGCGGTGCGACCCGCCAGGCAGCCACCACGAGGCTCCCGGCCAGGATGCCCAAGAAGTTGACCTCCTCCTTGGTCAGCCATCCCCGGACCTCGAGCGTGGCGCCCAGGAGGCTGTCCACCTGGCACCCGACGAACCCACCCAGCGTGACCACGAGCACGGCGCCCGCGCTCACGGTCGGGGCAGGCGGGGGAGCATCGAAGCTGTGAGCTAGGGAGAGCAGCACGACGCCGATCAGGGCCACGATGGCGCCGCCAAGAAGCGCGGCGGCCTGCCCGGCCGGGGAGATGCCGCCGTCCGTTCCGGGGGGCACGGGTTTGAACGTCGTGATGAGCACGGTTCGGTCCGAGAGGCCGCCGAACTCGCTTGCGAAGGTGTCCGCGGCCGCGGCCGCGACGGCGCCCACGAACATGAGGCTGGCCGCGCCCACGCCCAACCAGTCATCCAGGGGCCCGTGGAAGAGCGCGATCAGGGTGGGGACGAGCCCGTTGGCGAGCACGTTGCGCGTGCGTCGGACGCCGCCGCGGGCCTCGCCGGTGCCGCGGGCGGCCTTCTCGCGGTACTTGGCTCGCGTGGCCACGCCGGCCAGCACGAGAAGCGACATCAGCAGCAAAAGCCAGAAGAGGTTCGTGGTGACGATGATGGTCGTGCCGAGCAGGAACGCGGCGAACGCGCCGCTGGCGTTGAGCAAGCGTTTCCGGTTCGCCATGACGGCCAGCGCGCCCACGGCGAGCACCTGTAGCGCCCCTAGGGGGTCGCCCAGCGTGTCCACAGCCATGGGGGATGTGCCTCGGGGTCCCGGCCTCAGCCTTGCAGCTCTTCGCTGACCTCGTCGACGACGTCCTCGTCGACATCCTCGGAGGACTCCTCCTCTTCGGGAGCCTCCTCGGGCTCTGCATCGACCTCTTCCTCGGCCTCAGCGTCTTCCTCCGTGTCTTCGGCCTCCTCGGGTTCCTCTTCCTCGGGCTCGACCTCTTCGGGCTCTTCTTCCTCGCCCTCGGTCTCGGCGTCTTCGTCCGCCTCTTCAGCCTCGTCTCCCTCGTCGTCCTCTTCGTCGGGCGGGGGGGCGAACACGTCGAGCTCCTCGGGCGCATCCTCGGGCTCCGAGATGAGCTCGCTCTTGCGCACCTCGACCCGCTTGAGGGGCAGGATCAACCGGCATTCCTCGTAGATCTGCTTGGCGATGTCGCCTTCGAGGATCTTGCGGGTGAGGTCGTTGAACGTGGCGTCGCTGGCCTCCTCGCACACGCTGCGGGCGCGCTTGCGCATCTCGGCTTCCTGCTTGTTCTGCGCGCGGCGCTCGCTGACGATCATGGGTTTCAGGCGCACCGTGAACCCGTCCGTGGTGGTCACGTCATGCACGACGTCGATCTTGGCGTGGCTTCGGCGGACCAGCCGTCGCACGTAGTCGCTGGTGAGGTCGTGTCCATCGAACGTGGTGACGGCGTCGGTGCCTCGGGTACCGCGGATGCGGAAGTAGCACTTGACGTGCTGCTTGGAGAAGTCGCCGGTGACGTCTTGCAGCGTGGCTTCCGCGATGCGTCCTTGCACCTTCTCCGCTTCGTCTGCCAAGGTCTCCCCGATCTCGGCCTCGTTGAAGATCGCGGGGGCCCGGATCGTGTACCACTGTTTGGACTTCCATTTGTCCTTGACCTTGCGGGCCGCTTGGCGTGCAGATCGCTTCTTCGCCATCGGGACACTTCCTGGGATCGTCCAGCCGCGGGGGCTGGTGTTGAATGCGACGACAGGTCGCAGCCCGCCTGACCCCGGCCTACCATAAGAACCCATCGCCGGATGCGGGGCGTGTCACGGGAAAGCAGGGAAGGGGGAGGAGAAGGGGATCCCTTCTCTAGGTGGGGAACGTGGCGTCCTTACAGGAGCAGGTGGTAGAGCGCGTCGCCGGGGTTGTCGGCGTGCGTCCAGTCGCCGTTGCCCAGGGAGTCCCAGTCGGAGAACGAGGTGGGGTCCCCCGCGACGCCGGCCTCGCAGCTGCCCTGGATAGGGGTGATGGTGCCCTCGGCCCAGTCGATGAGCGCGCTGGAGCCTGCCTCACAGCTTACGCTCAGGAAGCTGAGCGTGGCCCAGTCGACGGCGTCGATGAAGCACGCGTCCGTGCAGGAGACGCTGGTGTGCGTGATGCCGAAGCTGTGCGCCTCGAAGTCACAGGGCGCATCCGGCGTACCGGCGGCTGCCCACTCGCTGGAGTCTGCTCCGTCCGCGCTGCATCCCGCGTCGTTCCCGACGAGGCTGTCCATGGGCATCGCGAGCAGGTCCCCTTGGATGGAGCCCATGAACGAGGCCAGGGAGACCTCGTCGAGGGTCTCCATGTCATCCATCATCTCGAGCCGTTCATCCTGGGCCGTGGCCCGGTCGCCGGCGTCCGCGGCGGCGGGCACGGTCACGATCATCATCGATAGCGCAACGAGCGTAGCCATGATCTTCTTCATGTGGTTCACCTTGTCATGGCTCAGAGAGGGACTAGGTCTCCAGGATGGCGAGCAAAGCGGACCCTCTCATCGTTTGGGTCTGCTTTCCTTCCAGTGCCTCCAGGGACGTGATGGTTCGACCTCCCAAGCCAGCCCTCCACTGCCTCTAGAGGATAAATATGTTCGCGTTGGCTTCCGCAGGAGATGGTAGAAGGGGGAGGAGAGGGGCCCCGCCCGGCAACGAGGACAGGCAAATCGATCGAAGGCGACGGCGAGGCCCAGCAGGCCACCGGCCTGCTTTGCGCACCCCATGCTCTCTTCGCGACCCTATCAAGCTCTCCGGTCGACCCATCGATACGTCAGGTCCGCGCGGGCCCTCCTCCTGGAGTTCCACGAGGCCGTCCGTTTCACGTCCTGCCGAAGCGCGGCTCAGCCCGCTCATCCTGACCCCCTTGATCAAGCAACGCGGGGCACGACCGCTGGCGTGCGCACCGGATCGGCGAGCAAGACCGAAGCTACTTCTGCGGGCTTGTGATCGAAAGCAGCCGAGATCTCCTGCCGCCTGCGTCAAGAAGCGCCGAGAAGACGTTCTGAGACGGGCAACCAAAAGCTTTAGTCACCCTGTTCTCCTCTGTTTGCTGGAGGCAGGGAGACTATCGAACAAGCCACGCCCGCCGTTCTAGCAGCGATTCTGGCTATCTTCACGATTACCGGTTTGGTACCGTTCTCCGGAGCGCTCACCGAAGGCCCCGCGCCCCATACCCCGGTCAGCCCCGACGGCCTCCTCTCAGCAGATGACAATCTACCGGAAGCGCTCACGACACCATCAGGCAGCGCCACGCTCACCGAATCACCCTACCACCAAGCCTTCCTCCAAGCCAGCCTTCCGCTCCCACCCTCCACCGTAGCCTCCCTACAACCTACCACCCTGCCAGGGACAAGCGAGCAGATCACCGGCCCCTTCGGTTTCACATGCGCAAGCGTCGAGGGGGATGCCAGCTGCCAGGTCGCCGCCGTCAGCGGCACCGGCAACGCCACAGGGTACGCTCCGATAAGCGCGAAGGGAGACTGCAACTACCGCGACTGCATCGGGCTCGAAGACGAGGACAACGCCCGAGGCCACTGGGCCGCATCAAGCATCCGCGGGGATGCCGGTGGACCCGTCGTTACGGGCATCGCAACCGCGTACGACGGGCGCTGCCTTTTGACCGAGCACGGAAACGTGGAATGCGACGGCCACATACACTGGCCCCACCGGGAGCACGGCGGCCACTGGGAAGCCGCGGCCGTAGACATCGCTACCACTCAGCTCCAAACCTGCGTCATCCTCGAGAGTGGCGACGCGGAATGTTGGGGGTTCGGCGGGGAAGAGAAGCCAGGATACACCGGAGGAGATGCGGTCCAAATAACGACCGGCTCCCTCTCATCGGTCGACAAGCAAACCGAGCACGCCTGCGTCCTCACCGAGGCCGGCAACGTCGAATGCTGGGGCGACAACGACCAAGGACAAGCCGACGGTTACGAAGGAGGCGACGCGGTCCACGTAAGCGCAGAAGCCGCCACCACGTGCGCCCTTATCGGAGACGGAACCATCGAATGCTGGGGCGACCTCCTTGGCGGCGCCGCCGGGTACGACGAAGGCGACGCCATCGACGTAAGCACCGGACACCAAGGCATCTGCATCCTAACCACGGACCGCTCCATCATGTGCACCGGCGAGGGCCCCTGGGATCATTTCAGCCTCCCCGACGAAGCGTACGCCACGGTCAGCACAAGCCACGACAATCTATGCGCCGTCACCCTCCAACACACGATACACTGCATCGGCGAAGAACCCGCATACGACGGACACGATGTCGAGGACGTAAGCGCAGGTGGCTCCCTCGTGTGCGTGATCACGACGGCTCAAGAAGCCCGCTGCTCAAATGACGGGTACGAGAACCCACAAGGTCAGCAACCTTACCTCGCCGCCAGCGGGACAGGGGATGCCACAAGCCAACTCGCAAGCGCAAGCGGAACGGGCGACGCCCACAGCCGCTACCTGGCATCCGCCAGCGGTGAAGGCAACGCGACATGTCGGATGGAGCAGGGCTACTGCGCTTCGGTGAGCGGGACAGGGGATGCCAAGAGCAACTGGGGCCCCTCCACCAGCGTGCTCGGGGATGCATCAGGAACTACGGCCATAAGTGGAGGCGGAGACGCGGACGGGACCTGGCTTGGCGCAAGCGGGACCGGAAGCGCGCACGGGTTGTGGATCGGTGCCAGCATCCTCGGAGATTCCTCCTGCGCTGGGTGGTTCTTCCTCGGGCTCGGGTGCATCGCAGCAAGTGGAACCGGCGAAGCGAGCGGGATCGTTGCCGTCAGCGGGTGCCAAACCGTCGAGGAAGCCAACGGCTCCCGCGCGGCCTGCACGGGATCCGCTGACCCGTGACGCAACGATTGGATCCGAGGGTGCGCCGTGCTCCCCCAGACCCGGGGGGCTCGATCACCTCGGACTGGCCATCTAACGCGAAACGCTCCGAACAACAGGACTTCCTCGCTTCACCGACCCCGACACCCAAACCCTTTAGCAACGTTGCCCCCTCTTCATCCCGGAGGCCGGGAGACCATCCACAAGCACCATATGCTCCTGCTAGGGGCGCTCGCAACGTTCGTCCTAGCCGGCATTCTGACCACCCAGCTCCTTCTTTCGGAAACAACAACACCGCTCTCCCACACCGATGCCTTCTCCCCACACACAGCAAACCAAGCCATCTCCACGACCGAAAGTTCCCCCCTCATCGAGCACCATCGCATCCAAAGCCACGACGGCACCGAACTTGCCCTGTGGACCGTCCGCCCGCAGCCCCCCGACAATGAAGAGATCCCGGTCGTGCTGCATGCAAGCCCCTACCTAGGTCAACCCTACTCGGAAACATCCGACCGCTGGGATGTCTACCAAGACTGGCCCTTCCCCGCAGGCGCCCTCGTCGAGAACGGGACGGCCGTCGCATACCTGAGCGTACGAGGCACCGGCACAAGCGGCGGATGCTTCGAGATGATGGGGCCCAACGAGCAAGCCGACTATCCCGTCGTGATCGAGTGGCTCGCCGACCAGGGGTGGAGCAACGGGAACATCGGTATGATCGGGCTCTCCTATCCAGGGACGACACCGCTCATGGCCGCCATCCAGGATCCCCCCGCGCTTGAGACCATCGTCCCTGCCGGCATCGTCAGCGACTGGTACACGTTCCTCGCCACCCCGCAAGGCGCCAAGTACGCCATCGGTCCAGCTTGGTCGGCCCAATACGAAGGAACCGTCTCCTATACGCCCCCTGCTGGGAATGCGTGGAGCTGGGACCAAGACCCGCTGTCCTTCCTCGAACACTATGCACATGTTGCTCCCGAGCGCGTGTGCGAGGATTCGCTCGCCTTCACGAGGGAGGAGACGGTCGGAACGTTCACGGATCATCGAGACGAGGCCTACTGGGACGAGCGCCGGTTGATCGACGACTTCGACCAGGTTACCGCGTCTGTCCTCCTCGTCCACGGCCTCCAGGACGTTGGGGGCCACGCGTTCCAAGACGCGCACGCTTGGCAAGCGCTCGAGAACGCACCCAAAGCTCAACTTGCCGGCCAATGGGGCCACGAATGGCCCACGGACGAAGACCTCGACGGCTCCAGGCTTGCAAGCTGGAACCGAACCCTTGTTTCCTGGTTCGATCACTGGCTCAAAGACGAGGGCCCTACCCCCGAGATCCTTGGCAACGTGCTGTTTGAAACCCAGGCTGGCGAGTGGAGCGCGACCTCGCAATGGCCTCCTGAAGAGGTGCAGCAGGAGGCCCTCTACCTGAGCGGCACGACCCTCAGGACCGAGCCCGGCGGGGAGGACGCCGTGCTCCGGCCGGCCGGACCCGGCACAGGTTCAATCGGTCTGGGGGGTGAATGCATCCGCCCGACGACGCACTTGGCCGTTTCAGAGCCGCTCGAGGAACCCGTGACCGTGGCAGGGAACCCGTTCGCTTACCTGTCGATGACGAGCACGCAAGTCGGGGGCCGTCTCGGGGTGACCGTGTACGACATCGAGGAACTAGTAGGGAACGAGGAGTGCCCAGCCACCCCGAGCAACGGCGCTGAGGTCGTGACGCGCGGGGCCGCTAGCCTACGGTTCCACGAAGGCAACTTTGAGGGTGAGGACTTCCCGACCGGCACACCGACGCCGGTGCGGACGGACGTTTACAACGTTGCTCACACGTTCGATGCAGGCGACCGGATCGGCCTCTACCTCGACGATGGATTGTGGTCCGACCTCCGGCTTGGCCAGCCTTACCTGCCAGAGCTGACTGTCCACGCCGGGGACACTCCGGCAGCGGCCAGCCACCTCGTGCTCCCCCTCTCGGAAGGGACGCTCGGAGGCGACGAAACAGGACTCGACTACCCTCCACGCCCCTTCCTCCAGGGGATGAACTGATGTCCCGCAGATCCCGTTTTCTCCCTCTACCTAGGTGTTCTGCTCTCTGGCCCGAGGAGAGACCACGGCCCAGATCACGCCGACGCCCAGAAGGGCCGGTGGCAGCGCCCAAGGGACCGGTGCCCCGGCCACCGCGAAGGCCAGAAGCAACAACGCCAGGGACCCGAACACGCGAAGCGGTCGCGCGTCCAAGCCCAAGCGCCCGACCCACGCGAACAGGCCGATCGCGCTCCAAGCGACCAAGCATGCCGCCAATGCACCCAGGATCACACCCAGCACGGTCACACGAGCGCCTCCACGACGACACCCAGACCGATCACGAACGCGGGAGCGGGTACACCCGTTGGCAGCGAGACGGTTTGCCCGCGGGCGATCTCAAGCGCGATCACGGCCAAGGCGGCGGCCGCGAAGTAGCGGATGTGCTCGAACGCGAGCAGGTGCGCAAGCGCTGCGCCGGCGCCGGCGGCGGCCACGTTGACGAGCATGGACAAGCCCATGGTCGCGGAGAAGACGTAGCGCCCGCGCTCGTGCGAGAGCTCGGTCTCCTCGATCGCGGCCAGGAACGCGCCCACGCCCGCGATGATGGTCAACCCGACCGTGACGACCACGTACGGGTCGGCGAGGACCCCATCGGCGGCCAGCGCGGGGATCTGTCCCGTGGCCGCGCCCAGAGTCGTCATCAGGAAAAGCCGCGAGGACATCGCGTCCTCGAGGATGGCGCCCAGTCTGGGTCGGGCGCCCTCGGTGTTCGCGGGGGCGTCCACGGGGCAGGCGTAGCACTGGCTGGTTGGTTCCTCGTTCATGGGGGTCACCGTCGGGACGGACGATCAGGCGTCCGATCCTACGCGGGGACCCCGTCCACATGGCATCGGGACGG
>CAZOQA010000045.1:0-17287 GCA_964581775.1 uncultured Thermoplasmatales archaeon
CCCTTCCGCGTCAACGCCGGCGCCGTGCACGCCTACGCGCTGGCCCCCGACGACCAGACCCGCTACCTCAGCGAGGTCGAAGCCGGCGTGGACCTCGTCGCCGTGGACGCAGACGGGAGGGCCCGACGCGTCACCACCGGGCGCGCCAAGATCGAACGCCGCCCCATGCTCCTGGTCACCGTGCGCACCCAAGACGGGGAACAAGGCTCGCTCGTGCTGCAAAACGCGGAGACCATCCGCCTGGTCCCCCCCGACGGGAGCCCCACCAGCATCAGCGAGCTCGACCCCGGCGACACGATCCTCGTCCACCGCGCCCACGAAGGCGGCCGCCACTTCGGGCAGGCCATCCAAGAGACGCTGCACGAGGTGTGACACGCTGGTCCTCGTCGTCGCCACGCACGCCCCCCGAACCGCCACCGACCCCCCACCCCAGGCCGCGCACGCGGACCTCCTCGAGCTGCGCCTGGAACGCCTCGAACCCCAAGCGATCCCCCGCGCCATCGAGCACGCCCCGCTCCCCGTGCTGGCCACGTGCCGGCGCGCCGACGACGGAGGCCACGCCCCCCTCAGCGAGGACGACCGCCGCGACAGGTTGGACCGAGCCATCGAGGCCGGCGCCAGGCTCGTCGACATCGAGCACGATGCCCCCTTCCGAGACGAGATCCAAAGCGCGGCGCACCGCGCCCACGCGCACATCGTCGTAAGCCACCACGACACCGCGGGCACGCCCAGCGTCGACGAGATGCTCGACACCCTCGCCGGGATGCAAGACGGCGCCGACGTCGTCAAGCTCGCCACCGCCGCCGACACGAGAGAAGACGTGAACCGGCTGCTCGAGGCTGCCCTCCAAGCCCCCCGCCTGGGCACCCCATTCGCGCTGATGGGGCTCCAAGACACCCTGCTGCGCGGCCTCGCAGGCCCCCTCGGCATGAGCCTTGTGTACGCCGCGACCGAAGACCCCCTTGCGCCCGGGCAACTGCCCGCCAAGCTGCAAGCACGCCTGCCCAAGCGCCCGCCCGCGCCCGACGGGCACGAGGACTACGTGCTGCTGGGCCACCCCGTCTCGCACAGCCTCTCGCCCCCCATGCAGAACGCCGCCTTCCGACACCTGGGCGAACCCGCCCGCTACCGCCTCGCCGATGTCCCCCCCAAGAAGCTCGACGCGACGCTGGAAGGCATGGCCGCGATGGGCACCCGCGGCGGGAACACGACCGCCCCCCACAAACAAGCCCTCTTCGACGCCTGCGACGAGGTCACCGATCACGCTCAAGCCTGCCAAGCCGTCAACACGTTCCGCTACCGCGACGGGCGGTTGCAAGGCCACATGACCGACGGGATCGGGCTCGTCGACGCGCTCGCCGCCCACGACGAAGACCTCCGCGAGCGACGCGTCCTCCTCATCGGGGCCGGCGGCACCGGGAAAGCCGCCGCCCACGCCCTCACGCGCGCCGGCGCCGAGCTCGTCATCGCCAACCGCACGCCCGAGACCGCCAAACGCCTGGCCGACCGCGAAGGCGCCACCGCCGTGCCCCTGCAAGAGCCCGCGCTCGCCGACGCCATCCACGACGAGACCCTCCTCGTCAACGCGACCCCCGTCGACCCGCCCGTGCCCGACGCAGCGCTCCCAAACGTGATCGTCTTCGACGCCAACTACGGACCCCGCGCCAAGCTTGCCCACCGCGCCCGCGGCCAGGCCGCCCGCGTCCTCGACGGGCTCTCGCTTCTCACCCACCAAGGCCTCGCATCCCTGTCCTACTGGCTCGACCGCGACGTGGACGAGGACATCCTCAACGTCATGACCACGGCCGCCCGCACGGCAGCCCTCGAACACACCCTCCAGCAAGGAGGCCCCCCATGAACGGGACCGGGCACGCCCACGGCGCCCTCACCGTCGTCAACGCGATCCCCACCGGGCACGGCGCCGCCATCGGGCTCGAGCTCGAAACCCGCGCCACCGTCGACGTCCACGAAGAAGACGGCCCCCTCGACGTCAGGATCCAAGACACCCCCGAGGCCGACACGAGCCTGGCCCACGCCTGCGTCGACGCCGTCGCCGCCGCGCACGACACGACCCTCTCCGGGAGGGTGCGCACCGAAAGCCAGATCCCCATCGCGCGCGGGCTGAAAAGCTCCAGCGTCGCCGCCAACGCGATCACGCTAGCCCTTCTCGACGCGCTCGACGAACCCCGCGACCCCGACACCGTGCTTCAACTAAGCGTGCAAGCCGCGCACGAGGCCGGCGTCACCGTCACCGGGGCCCTCGACGACGCCGCCGCCAGCCTCCACGGCGGCCTCGTCGTCACGGACAACCGCAAGAACCGTGTCCTCCATCGGGAACCCCTTAACAAGGACCACGCGGTCGTGTGCCTTGTGCCCAGCGAGCACCGGCCCACGCGCACCGTGGACGCGCTGGACCAAGCCGCCCCCGCCGCCCGCGCCTGCCTGGACCTCGTCGACCAAGGCGACTGGCCCGCCGCGCTCACGCTCAACGGGCTCGCCATCGCAGCCGCCCTCGACGAACCCACCGACCCCGCCTACCGCGCCCTGAACGCCGGGGCGCACGCCGCCGGCCTCACCGGCACCGGGCCCGCCATCGGCGCGCTCGTCCCCCCCGACGCCACGCAGCTTATCCGACGAGCCTGGGAACCCTACACCGCTCAAGGCACCGGCATCATCGAGACCCGAACCCGCACCCCCTCCCAGGAGGACCCCGCATGACCAGCCTCACCGTGCGCCCCGGCCAAGCCCAAGGCACCGTCCCCGCCCCCCCCAGCAAATCCATCACCCACCGCGCCCTCTTCGCCAGCCTCCTCGCCGGAGGCGGCACCATCACGAACCCGCTCATCAGCCGCGACACGCGCGCCACGCTCGACGCCGTGCACGGCTTCGGAGCCCGTACCGTGGCCACCCGCCGCGAGATCGCGCTCCGAGGCGCCCGCCTGCGCCCCGCCGACATCCACGCCGACAACAGCGGCACCACGCTGCGGCTGGCCACCGCCCTCGCCGCGCTCGCCGACGGAACCAGCACGCTCGACGGGGACGCCTCCCTCAACCAACGCCCCATGGGCCCCCTCGTCGACGCGCTCAACCAGCTCGGCGCCCGCGCACGGAGCCAAGACGACGGGACGCCCCCCGTCCACGTGGACGGCCCCCTCCAAGGCGGCCACGCCACGCTCCCCGGGGACGTCTCCAGCCAGTTCACAAGCGCGCTGCTCATGGCCGCCACGAAAGCCCCCGCGCCCGTCACGATCACCGTCACCGGGGACCAGGCCTCGCGCCCCTACGTGGACCTCACCCTCGACGTGCTCGAGACGATCGGCGCCCGCATCGAGGAAGACCCCGAAGGCACCTTCCACATCGAACCCTCCCCGCTCACCCCCCAGCCCCTGCCCGTGCCCGGCGACTACAGCTCCGCCGCGTTCCCCCTCATCGCCGGCGCGCTCACAAGCGGCCCCGTCCAAGTCACCAACCTCGACCCCTCCCCGACGCAAGGCGACGCCCGGATCGTGGAGATCCTCGAACGCTTCGGGGCGCGCGTGGACCGCTCCGGGGACGCCGTGACCGTGACCGGCGGCTCCCTGCAAGGCGCGCGCGTGGACCTGTCCACGACGCCGGATCTGTTCCCGGCGCTTGCCGCGCTGGCAGCCGCCAGCGAGGGCGAGACCGTGCTCGAGGGAGCCCCGCACCTGCGCGAGAAGGAATCCGACCGCATCCAGGCCATGGTGGACGGGTTAACCGCGCTGGGCGTGGACGCGCACGGCACCGAGGACGGGGCCCGCATCGAGGGCGGCGTCGTCCAAGCAGGCCGCGTGGACGCGGCCGAGGACCATCGCGTCCAGATGGCCTTCGCCGTGCTGGGCCTGACCGCTCAGGGGCCCGTGGAGATCGTGGGGGACCCCGGCGTGCACGAGACCAGCTACCCGGGGTTCCTGGACGCGATGCACCAGCTTGGCGCTCGCCTCGAGGCCCGCGTGGAGGCGTCCGCATGAACACGCTGGGCGATGCGTTCGAGCTCACGCTCGTGGGCGAAAGCCACGGGGACGTGGTCGGCGTCGTGATCGACGGGGTCCCCAGCGGGATCCCGTTCGACCACACGGACGTGCAGCCCGCCTTGTTGCGTCGGCGACCGGGGCAAAGCGACGTGACCACGCCCCGCGACGAGGGGGACGTGTGCGAGATCCTCTCCGGCACCAAGGACGGCCACACGACAGGCGCGCCCGTGCTCATCCTCATCCACAACGAGGACGTGGACTCCAGCAAGTACCACGCCTTCCAACGCACCCCCCGGCCGGGACACGCGGACCTGACCGCGCGCGCCCTCTTCCAGGACAAAAACGACTACCGCGGCGGCGGCATGTTCAGCGGCCGCTTGACCGCGGGCCTGGTCATGGCCGGGAGCTTGGCCCGCAAGTGGCTCACCGCGCACGGGGTCGACGTGGCCGCGCACGTGCACCAGGTCCACGACGTGACGGCTCGAGACATCGAGAGCGTGGCCGAGATCCGCGAGCACGTCGAGGAGAACCTGGTCCGCTGCGCCGACCCGGACGCGGCCGAGCAGATGACGCGCGTGATCCGCCAGGCCCGCGACGACGAGGACAGCGTGGGCGGGGTCGTGCGCGTGCTCGCGGAGGGCCTGCCTGCCGGGTTGGGGGATCCGCTTTTCTCGAAGGTGGAGGCCAAGATCGCGCACGCGATGATGAGCCTGCCCGCCTCGAAGGGCGTGCACGTAGGCGAAGGGTTCGACGCGACGCGGCTGAAGGGCAGCGAGCACAACGACGCGTGGACGTACGATGAGGCCGGGCGCATCCGCACGCGCACCAACCACGCAGGCGGCATGTACGGCGGCATCACGAGCGGTATGCCGCTCGAAGCCGAGGTCGTGTTCAAGCCGCCCACGAGCATCGGGCAACGCCAGGACACGATCGACCTCGAGACGGGCCAGGAGACTACGCTCGAGGTCGAGGGCCGGCACGACCCGTGCATCCTGCCGCGCGCGGTGCCCGTCGTCGAGGCGACGCTCCGGTGCGTGTTGATGGACTTGTTCCAGGTGAGGAGGATGCGAGGTCATGGAGGAGCTTGACGCGGCGCGCGAGCGCATCCGCCGCCTAGACCAGCAGCTTCTGGACCTGGTGCGCGAGCGCGTCACGGCGGCGCGCCGCGCGGGTCAGGCCAAGCGCGAGAAGGGCCTTGGCCTTCGCGACAAGGGGTTGGAGGCTCGCGTGGTCGAGCGGTTCGCTCGCGGGTTCGAAGAGGAGGGGTTGAACCCGCGAAGCGGCGAGGACTTGGCGCGGCTTTTGATCGGGGAGGCGCTTCGGGAACAGGAGGAGGATGCGCCCGCGTCCTCGAGCTCGCCGCGCGCGAGCGTGCTCGTCGTGGGGGGCGCGGGAGCGATGGGGTCCTGGATGGTGCGCTTCTTGACGGGGCTGGGGTACGAGGCCTCGGTGCACGACCCGGCCGGGCCCTTGCAGGGGGTCCCCTACGAGCAAGAGCTTTACCCGGCCGCGGACGAGGCGGACGTGGTGCTCTTGGCCACGCCGCCCACCGCGATGGGATCCCTCTTGCGTGAATTGGAGGGCGTGGAGGCGCTCGTGGTGGACATCGCGAGCCTGAAAGCACCCATCCAGGACGAGCTTTCCACGTTGGCCCAGCACCAGCCCGTGGCCAGCGTGCACCCCTTGTGGGGGCCGAACACGCGCGTGCTCAGCGACAAGAACGTGCTCGTGCTCGACTGCGGGAACCCGGAGGCCACGCGCCAGGCGCGGGAGATCTTCGAGGCCTCGGCCGCGAACGTGGTCCAGATGCCGTTGAGCGAGCACGACCGGTTGATGGCGTTCACGCTGGGCTTGCCGCACGCGGTGAACCTGGCCTACGCGGAGGTGCTCACGCGCGAGGCCCAGGACGTGGACGGGTTAGGCCAGGCGGGCGGGCCCACGTTCCTCAAGCAGTCCAGCGTCGCCGCGGAGGTCGCAAGGGAAGACCCTCAGCTTTATCGGGAGATCCAGGCTCTCAACGAGGCCACGCCGCGCGTGTACGAGGCCCTCAAGCGGGCCGTGGACACGCTCGCGGAGCGCATCGAGGACCCCGAGGCGTTCGAAGAAGCCATGAAGGAGTACCGTGCGACGTTGGACGGGTACGAGGGGTGGGTGCACCCATGAGGGTGCTCAAGTTCGGCGGGTCCAGCCTGCGCGACGGGGACGACTACCGCCACGTGGCCAGCCTGATCCGTGACCGCGACGACAAGACCGTGATCGTGGTCAGCGCGCTCAACGGCGTCACCGACGAGCTTTTGGAGGTCCTGCCGCACGCCAAGAAGAGCCAGGACGCCATCGACGCCTTCCTTTCGCGCATGGAAGACGAGCACCACGCAGCCCTCGCCACGGCCGCCCCCAGCCACCCCGAGCCCGCGGCCAGCGAGCTCGACGAGCTGCTCGAGAACCTCGAACGCATCCTGTACGGCATCAGCTACACCGAGGAGCTGACCCCCAAAACGCGGGACCTGGCCGCAAGCTACGGGGAACGCCTCAGCGCGCGCATCCTCGCCGCTGCCCTGGCCGAGCAGGACCAACCCGCCAAGGGCCTGGACGCGGACCGCATCGGGCTCGTCACGGACGGCACCTACGGCGTCGCCACGGCCCGCTACGAGGACACAAGCCCGAACCTGCACGACGCGCTCGTCCCCCTCGTCGACGACGGCACGGTGCCCGTCGTGACCGGGTTCTTCGGCCGCGACGAGCACGGGCACGTGACCACGTTCGGGCGCGGCGGCAGCGACTACAGCGCCGCCGTCATCGCGCGCGCCCTCGACGCGGACGGGGTCGAGGTGTGGAAGGACGTGGACGGGTTCCTCACCGCCGACCCCGACCGCATCAGCACCGCCCGACCCCTCTCCCACATGACGTACGACGAAGCCGCCGAGCTCGCCTACCTCGGCGCACGCGTGTTGCACCCGCGCACCGTGGAACCCCTGCACGAGAGCACGATCCCCATCCTGGTGAAGAACACGATGAACCCCGAAGCCCCCGGGACCCGCATCGGTCCCCCGCGCGAGGAACCCGACCAGCTGAGCGCCATCGGCGCCCGCGACGGGTACGCCATCGTTCGCATGCAAGGAAGCGGCATGGCGTACACGCCCGGTGTGGGCCGCGAGGTGTTCGACACGCTCGGCGAGGCCGGCATCAACGTGGTCAACATGGCCGCCAGCCAAGCCAGCTTCGCGCTGTTGGTCGACGAGGAGGACGCCGCGGACGCGGCCGAGCTGATCCGCAGAAGCGAGGTGCCCACGGTCGAGGAGGTCACGGTGCAGCGCGGGTTCTCGCTGGTGTGCTTCGTGGGGCAGGACATCGGGGGTCACGCGGGCGTGGCCGGGCGCGTGTTCAGCGTGGTCGGCCAGGCGGGCGTGAACGTGAACATGATCAGCGTGGGCGCCAGCGACGTGGCCATGGCGTTCGTGGTGGGCGACGAGGCCGTCGAGGACGCGTTGACGGCCCTTCATGAAGCCTTCTTGGCAGAGGAGGACGCCCAGGCCGCCACGCGGGAGGTGTCCACGTGACCGATCGCGTGCCGGTTGCCTTGTTGGGCGCGACGGGAGCCGTCGGGCAGCGGTTCGTCGAACGGTTGACGGACCATCCCGCCTTCGAGCTGGCCGAGCTGGTGGGCGACTCCAGCGCGGGCCACGCGTACGGGGAGGCGGTGAACTGGATCCTGGACTCGCCTCTCCCGGACGAGGTGCAGGAGAGGACCGTGGTGGACGCGCAGGCGCCGTTGGAGTCCAGCGTCGTGTTCAGCGCGTTGCCCAGCGGCACGGCGGGCCCCATCGAGGCGCGGCTTTCCAAGGCGGGCAAGCGCGTGTTCACCAACGCGGGGGATCATCGCATGAGCCAGGGCGTGCCGCTCGTCGTGCCGGATCTCAACCCGGGGCACGTGCGCCTGGTCGAGGACCGGGAGGGGTTCATCGTGGCGAACCCGAACTGTTCGGCCATCATCACGACGACCGCGCTGAAACCGTTGCACGACGCGTTCGGGCTCGAGGCCGTGACCGTGACCACGCTGCAGGCGCTCTCGGGGGCCGGGTACCCGGGCGTGGCCTCGTTGGACGCGGTGGGGAACGTGGTCCCGTTCATCGGGAGCGAGGAGGAGAAGATCGAGTCCGAGCCGACCAAGATCCTGGGCCGCGTGGACGGGTCCAGCATCACGCGCTTGGACGTGCCCATCAGCGCGACCGCCACGCGCGTGCCCGTGCCCGAGGGGCACCTTTGCAGCTTGAACGTCTCCCTTCGCCAGGACGCCTCCCCGGGCGAGGTCGAAACGGCGCTGGCCTCGTACGCGCCGCCGGACCCGGTATCGGGGTTGCCGTCTGCGCCGGAGCGGACCGTGACGGTGCTCGAGGGCGAGGATCGGCCTCAGCCGCGTCGGGACGTGATGGTCGAGGACGGGATGGGCGTGGCCGTGGGCCGCGTACGCGAGGATGGGAACGGCACCGTGAAGCTCGTCGTGTTGGGGTCGAACACGATCCGGGGCGCGGCGGGGTGCTCGGTGTTGAACGCGGAGCTTGCACGCGAGCACGGCCTGGTGAGCTAAGCCTCGCGGTCTTGGGGCACGTTGTCGTACCCGAAGGCGAACCCGTCCCCGTAGTAGTGGACGCCGAGGCCTTCGAGGGGGGCCGCATCAGGCGTGATGCCCAGGCTGGGGGGCAGCGCGTCGTCGGGGAGGAGCGTGGCTTGGCCTTGCTGGTAGGCGGGCACGTCGGCCCACCATCCTTCCAGGATGGCCGTCAGGCGTGCCTCTTGGACGCCGAAGAAGCGCGCTTGGCCGGCCTCGCGGGATTCGACGGGCCCACCGACGTTCGTGTTGAGGATCGTCTGGGAGGAGGTGGTCGAGGAGGCGTGCCCGGCTCGGAGCGTGTCCGTGGGGTCGGTCTGGGTGGTCATCTCGACGTCGCCTTGCTCGAAGGGGAGCCCCCAGGCGTCGTAGAGGGGCATCAGATCGGTGCGGGTCGTGACGCCGTGAAGGATGGCGGCGTACGCGGATGCGTTCTCGGTCTCGTGCTCTTGCGGGGGGTGCACGCTGAGGGTGGCGACCATCTCGGTGACGGGCTCCTCGTCGAGGCCCTCGACGTGCGTCTCGTCGCACGCCCAGGCGTACACGGTTAGCAGGCCCGTTTGGTCGTCCCCTTCGAGCCCTCGGGGTTCGAACCCGGGCGGAAGCTCGTCCTCGAAGGCGTCGGCGGGGAGCGTGAACAAGCCCACCTGCTCGCGGCATCCTACAAAGGCGAGCGCCTGAGGGATCTCTTCGCCGGTGCGTTCCTCGCTCGATCCATCGGGAAGGGACGGGTCCTCGCCTCCGATGCTCACGCACCCGGCCAGCGCCATGGCGACGAGCACGAGAGCCAGTCCCGCCGTGAGCACCCTCATGGTGGCTCCCTGGAACGGAGGCTCCTTGCTTACGGTTTGCGTCCGGGGAGATGACGTCGGCTTCGCGCTTCCCTCAGCTTCGCTTGGACCCGCTGGAGCGTCCCCCCGATGGGTTGGAGAGCCTTGTGGCCGGAGCGCGTGAAGGAAACACCGACAGGAGAGGGCCATCTGAAGAACCTGGCCTATTGGGGCCTTACGTCTCAGCCGGTGCTCCTCCAGCTCAGTCACGCGCCCTACCCCAGCGGGCCACGGCCTCGTCAGCTCGCCGCAGGCACATCCCTCGGACCCCGTCGCTGTCGTACGCGAAGCTCGTGCCCAAAACGATCTCTACGTGGTCGACGCCGTCGAGCCGAGCCACGCGGTCTCTGGAAGCCAGCGCCTCACCGAGGTGCTCGGCGCGGCAAAGGAGCAATACGCCTTCGGGCTCATCCACCTTGGAGATCACCCAAGCATCCTCGAGGACTGCCTGGAGGTATGCGGGTTCTGCGGCTGCAGGTCCTTGGATGTACAGTTCGTGGAAGCTCACCTCGCCGGCTTGATCCTCCTGAAGAACCGTCTCGACCTTGAGGTGGTTCCCCTCGACCAGCCAGCGGCGCAGACGCCTGGCTTGCTTGGCGCTGGTGCCTGCCCTGTTGGCGAGCGCGCTTGTCGTGAGTCTCGGATCCGGAACGACCTCCGCCATCACGCGCCACTTGGCCGGGCTCAGCTCGATGCCCGGCGGCGTGAGCGGTGTCGGCTCCTCAACGAACCTCCGGGCAGGCCCGGCACCCATGGCTCCATCCAGCCCCGCAGGGGTGGCCGCGTCGGGCGCCTCGAGCCAGCAGATGGCCGCCAGACGTCCGTCGTAGTTTCGGGAGACAGCTGTCACGCCACCGATCTCCAGGAGATCCTCGGGTGGGGGATTCCCGCCCTCTGGGATATCGTAGACTGCCACAACACTCGTCTTGCCGAACAGGACCGGGTTCGGGACACCACGAGTGCCCCAGAGGATGCCCCGTGCTCGCAATTCGCGCAGCCTCGCGCGGACCGCGTTGGGGGTCAGGCCGACGGCGTTGCACAGGTCCTTGGTCCCGGCGAGCGGGTCCCGGACCAAGTGGCCCAGGAGTCGGCCATCGATGGCATCCACCTGGCCTGTAAGCGCGCGAAGGTATAAAGAGGCGTTTCTGCGCAGTCCGACTCCCGGTGACGTTATGGCAGAAGCTGGAGACTCCGCCCTATGGCTTCGCTCGGTACGGTTGGCTCCGTCCTGTTGCTGGGTTCCCTTGGACTCGTGATGGGAGCGCTGTCCCTTACGGGAAGGATCAGTACTCCAGTGGAAGGGACCCTGTGGGTGCTCGTGGGGGTCACCTGGCTGGTCGGGGGTGCCTTCCTGGGCCTCTCGAACCCGGTCCGGACCCTGCTCCTGGTCGGCCTGCTTGCAGGCCTCTTAACGGGCGCGCTCCAGTCGGCCTTCGCCGAGACGCTCGTGGAGAACAACCCCGGTTATGCCAAGGACATCGACGGACCGGTGGACGCCTCAGACCGGCTGCGCTTCCTGTTCGTCCCACTGGGGATCGGCCTGGTATGGGGGCTGTTGTTCGGTTTGATCGCTTGGGGGCTCGCCGCCACCGATGTCTGGGGGGCCTGGGCGGCCTGACCCAGGCTCGGCGACCGTGGCGAGCGGGTTCCGGATCACACGGTCCAGAGGCGCCTTGCTCCTGAGGGATCTCCTCACCGGTGCGTTCCTCGCTCGATCAATCGGAGGTCGCAAGCTCGAGGTCGCCGACAAGATCGCTCAGAGCACTGGCCTTTCTCAGCCCTGCGGAGGGATCTGGACGCACAACGAGCATGACGTCGGGGACGCCAGCTATCGAGCGCGAAGGTTGACCGAAGCGCGGGCTCAATCGTCCTCTGCCTCGATCCGCACGAGCGGGTCCCCCTTCTGGACCGTCTCCCCGGCCGTGGCCGACACCTCGGAGACGACGCCCGGGCCTCGGGCCCCGATGCGGTTTTTCATCTTCATGGCCTCCACGACCACGAGCTCGGTGCCCTCCTCAACCTCCTCGCCCTCCCGCACCAGAACCTCGTCCACGGTGCCCGCGATCGGGCTCTCCACGGTGCGCTTGCCCTCCGCAGCCGGCCCCGCCCGCGTGGCCACGTCCGGACGCGCCTGACCCTCGAACACCCACGAGCCCACGCGCACCCGGTCGCGCCCCTCCAGCTCCCCCCTGGGCACGATCTCCTCCCCGTTCACCCACACCGTGCCATCGCGACGCTCCCACGCGGCCGCGTGCCCATCCAACGTGACGGAGCCCTCGTCCCCCACGCGCGTGGCGTCCACGAGCGTCGCCATGGCCCCGTGCACCGTCTCCCGGTAGGACCCGATCACGGCGTCGTCCACGAGGTTCGTATCCATCTCGCCCGCGCGGACACGAGGATGGTCCAACAGCTCGTACAGGAACCCGGCCGTCGTCGGACGAGAGCCCACGCGCAACCGCGTCAACGCCTCCCTCAACCGATCCACGGCCTCCTCCCGGTCCCCCCCGTGCGCGATGACCTTCGCCACCAAGCTGTCGTAGCGGGACGAGACGGACCCGCCCGGCACGAGCGCGTGGTCCACGCGCACGCCCTCCCCCTCGGGAACGTGCACGTAGCTCACGGGGCCTGGCGCGGGCTGGAACCCATCCAAGGGGTCCTCCGCGTTGATGCGCGCCTCGATCGCCCACCCCTCCCGCGTGATCGCCTCCTGCTCCAAAGGCACAGGCTCGCCCGCCGCCAAGCGGACCTGCCACTCGACCAAGTCCGTGCCCGTGATCATCTCGGTCGCCGGGTGCTCGACCTGCAAGCGCGGGTTGACCTCGTTGAACACGTGCCCCTCGCGGGTCACCAGGAACTCGACCGTGGCCAACGCCTGGACCCCCGCCGCCTGGCACAACAACAAGGCCTCGCTCGTAAGCGCCTCCCGCGTCGCATCGCTCAGGTTCGGCGCGGGGGCCTCCTCCACGAGCTTCTGATTGCGTCGCTGCAGGCTGCACTCTCGCTCGAACAGGTGCACGCCCTCCCCCTCGCGCGGGAACGCCACCTGCACCTCCACGTGCCGGGGGGCCTGCCACCAGCGCTCCACCAGGACCTCGGGGTTCCCGAACGCGGACTCGGCCTGCTCACGAGCCGCGTGGAACGCCTCCGGGACCTCCTCCATCGCGTCCACCTTCACCATCCCCATGCCCCCACCCCCGTGCACAGCCTTGATCACGCTGGGCACCCCCGCCTCTTCCACGGCCGCGCGCGCCTCGTCCACGCTTTCAACCGGCCCGTCGCTGCCCGGCGTCGTGGGCAAGCCCAGCTCCTCGGCTAGGCTCAACGCCCGGGCCTTGTCGCCCAGAAGCTCCAGCGCGCTGGACGGGGGCCCGATCCACGTGAGATCCTCGTCCACGACCGCCTCCGCGAACGCGGGATCCTCGCTGAGGAACCCGTACCCCGGGTGCACCGCGTCCGCGCCCATGCTCAACGCCGCGTCCACGAGCTTGCCCGCGTCCAAGTACGTCTCTCCCGGGGGACCGCCGCCGAGCGCGACCTTGTGATCGGCCAGGCGCGTGTGCGGCTGCGCGGCGTCGTCCTCCGCGTACACGGCCACGGCCTCGATGCCCATCTTCCGGAGCGTGGCCATGATGCGCGCGGCGATCTCTCCCCGGTTCGCGACCAGGACGCGGTCGAACATCAACCGCCGCCAGGAACGCATCCCGGGCTTGAACCCTCGCCTTGGGACTTCGTCAGGCATCGAAGCAGGTGTCGTCCCCGTGGTCGTGATTCGTCGAACATGGGGACGGAAAGGTTGAAAGGCTGAACCCGCTGGGTCGGGATGGTGGGTACCTGTGCGTCATGACGCCCAGCTCGTCCCAGCTAAGGGTAGCGAGGGCGAGCACGAATCACGAAGCTCCATGCGGTCGCGCCTGGAAGAATTGCGCAACCGGTTGGACCGAGCCCGAGCGGGCGGAGGCCCCGAGCGCGTCGAACGCCAACACGACAAAGGCAAGCTCACCGCCCGGGAACGGCTTCGCCTGCTCGCGGACCCCGACTCGTTCCTCGAGATGGACGCGCTGCGATCCCCCGCAGACCCCGCGATCGGGGAGACCAAATCCAACCCCGGGGACGGCGTCGTCGCCGGCACGGCTCGCATCGACGATCGGCCCGTAGCCGTGTACGCTCAAGACTTCACCGTGCAAGGCGGAAGCCTGGGCCAAGAGCACGCGGAGAAGATCTGCAAGGTCCTCGACCGCGCCATCGACGCGCGCGTACCAATCATCGGGATCAACGACAGCGGCGGGGCCCGCATCCAGGAAGGCATCGACAGCCTCGCCGGGTACAGCAAGATCTTCCACCGCAACGTGAAAGCCAGCGGGCTCGTCCCGCAAGTCACGATCATCGCCGGCCCCTGCGCCGGCGGCGCCGTGTACTCGCCCGCGCTCACCGACCTCGTCATCATGACGGAAGGCTCGGCCCGCATGTTCCTCACCGGACCCGACGTGGTCGAGACCGTCACCGGCGAAACCGTCTCCAGCCAAGCCCTCGGCGGGGCCCGCGTACACGGTCGGAAAAGCGGCGTCGCGCACCTCGTCGCCGAGACCGAGAACGAAGCCCTCACGCTGGCACGGCGCGCGCTTAGCTACCTGCCCCGAAGCACCGAGCACCCCCTCCCCGTGACGCAAGGCCCGCAAACCGAGGCCCGCGAGGACCCGGTGCTGGACGGGATCGTGCCCGCCGACAGCGAGGAACCCTACGACGTGCTCGAGATCGTGCGCCGCATCGTCGACGAAGGCCGCTTGCTGGAGATCATGCCCACGTTCGCCGAGAACCTCCGCACGGGCCTGGCCCGCTTGGGCGGCGTGCCCGTGGGCGTGCTCGCCAACGACCCCCGGAACCTGGCCGGCACGCTCGACATCGACGCCAGCACGAAAGGGGCGCGCTTCGTGCGCTTCTGCGACGCGTTCAACCTCCCCCTGGTCACGCTCGTGGACGTGCCCGGGTTCCTCCCCGGCACAGACCAAGAGCACAACGGCGTCATCCGCCACGGCGCCAAGCTCGTGCACGCGTACAGCGAAGCCACCACGCCCAAGCTCACGTGCGTGCTCCGCAAAGCCTACGGCGGCGCGTACATCGCGATGTGCTCGAAGAACCTCGGCTCGGACGTGAACCTGGCCTGGCCCAGCGCCGAGATCGCGGTCATGGGCAGCAAAGGAGCTGTCCGCATCCTGCACAGGAAACGGCTCAAGAACGCCACCGACCCCGAGGCCCTTACCGAGCACCTCGAGAAAGAGTACGACGACGCGTTCGCGAACCCCTACCAGGCCGCCAAGCAAGGCTACGTGGACGCCGTCATCGAACCCCGCACCACCCGCCAGCGCCTCCACGCTGCGCTCGACCGACTCACCGAGAAACGATCCCCCCCCGTGGCCAAGCGCCACGCCAACATCCCCCTGTAAGGAGGACCCTCATGCAGCTACGAGACAGGTTCATCGTCGCCGACCCGCCCGGACCCGACGCTCGCCTTGCCCGCGCCGCGCAACAAGCCGGCGCCTGGGCGCTGATCGACGCCACGCGCCCCGGCGAGCGCGACAAGCTCGACCAGCTCGACGCCGACCGCACCCTCCTGCGCGTCCCGACGGACGCGACGCCCACCCCTAACGTGGGCGCAGCCATCCTGGCCCCGTGGCGCATCGAGCCCGAGCACGTGCCCCGGCTCGAGGACGCCATCCGAGCCTGGAACCAGCAAGGCGTCCCCACCGCCGTGGAGGTGCGCACCAAGGAGGAGGCCCGGCGCGCCTTGGACGCGGGCGCGGACCTGCTCGTCGCGCGCGGCGCAGAAGGCCCCGGGCGCGTCAGCGAGCGCTCCAACCTCGTCCTGCTCCCCGCTCTAGCCGAGCACGATGTCCCCCTGATCGCGTGGGGGGGCGCGGGTCCGAACGCGACCGGCGCGCTGTTCGTGCACGCGGACGCGGTCGTGCTCGACGCGCAGGTGTACCTGTTGGATGAAGCGGGGCTCTCGGAGGCCTGGCGAAGATCGTTGGGCGCGTTCGACGGGAGCGATGTCAAGCAGCTGGGGTCCACGCTGGGGGAGGCCTTCCACGTGCACGCGCGCGTCGCGGACGAGCACGTGCACGATTTGTGGGAGGCCGAGCAAGCCAGCGAGGAGGGCAAGGACACGCGCCGTTCGTGGCTTCGCTCCCGCATCCAGGAGGGTCTTGCCGGGTTCGACGAGGACCCCGGCTCGGGGCTTTTCCCGCTCGGTCACGACGCTGCGCACGCGAGCTTCTTCGGGTCGTTCGACACGCTCGAGGACGTGCTCTCGTTCCTTCAAACGCGCGTGGACGAGCAACTGGTCGTGTTCGCCCTTGAGGAGGGCAACGAGCTCGCAAAAGAGCACGGGACGCGCTACCCGATCGTGCAGGGCGCCATGGCGAACGTGAGCGAGGTGCCCGCGTTCGCGAAAGCGGTCGCGGACGAGGGCGCGCTTGCCTTCCTGGCGTTCGCCGCGCTTCGCGAATCGTGGGCCCGCGAGGCCCTGGAGGGCACCCTGGACGCGTTGAGCGAGGATCAACCGTTCGGGTGCGGCATCATCGGGCTCGACGTGAACGCGAAAAAGCGGGACGCGCACATCGACCTGATGCTCGAGCACAAGCCCCCGTACGCGCTCATCGCGGCGGGCACGGCCGAGCAGGCGCTCTCCCTGGAGAACGAGGGCATCGACACGTACCTTCACACGCCCAGCCGCGGCATCGTCCGCCAGGCTCTGGATATGGGCCTGGAGCGCATCGTGGTCGAGGGCAACGAGTGCGGCGGCCACATCGGCAAGCTCCCAAGCCTCGTGCTGTGGGACCAAGCCCTGCAAGAGGTCGACGAGCAGGACCAAGAGGGTACCATGGTGTTGCTCGCGGGCGGCATCGGGGATGCGGCCTCGAGCGCGATGGCGGGCACGCTTGCAAGCGGCACCAGCGCTCGCGTGGGCGCCCTCATGGGCACCGCGTACCTGGCCACGGAGGAGATCGTGGACACGGGCGCGATCCCGGACAGCTACCAGGACGTGGTGCTGGCCGCGAAGGACACGGACGTGACGGGCGAGACCACCGGCATCCGGTCCCGGTCTGCCCCCACGCCCTTCACCAAGCGCATCTCGGAGTACGAGAAGGAGCTTCTCAAACAGGACGTGCCCTTGGAGGAGCGCCAGGAGAAGGTCGAGCGCAAGAACCTGGGCTCGACCAGGTTGGCCGCGCGACGGCTCAAACGAGACGACGAGGGTACCTACCACAAGGTGCCCGTGGACGAGCAGCTCTCCGAGGGCAACTTCCTGATGGGTCAAGGCGCCGAGCTGATCGACCAACGCACCACGATCCGCGAGCTGCACGAGCACGTCACCGCCGACGCCCAGGACACCGCCAGCCACGCCCGCGACCGGCTCGAAGGATCCTTCCAGCTGCCCGGCGTGGGCGAGGGAACGTTCGAGGTCGACGCCGACGCGGTCGCGATCGTGGGCCTGGGGTGCGTGCTCCCGGACGCGAACGACGTGGACGCGTTCTGGGAGAACCTCATGCAGGGCCGCGTGAGCATCCAAGAGCTGCCCGAGGACCGATGGCCGGCCCCGCCCGAGGCGCACTACGACCCGGACGGGGACGAGGGCACGTACACGCTGCTTGGCGGGTTCGTGCAGGAGGCCTCGTTCGATCCCATCGAGCACCGGATCCCGCCGGCCGTGGCCGACCAGATGGACCCCGCGCAGAAGTGGGCGATCCAAGCCACCGAGCAGGCCCTCGAGGACGCCGGCCTGATGGACGATGAGGCCCGGGACGACTGGGCCGTGATCCTCGGCAACGCGCAAGGCGGCGAGGAGCGCAACTGGAGCGACC
>CAZOQA010000046.1:0-16642 GCA_964581775.1 uncultured Thermoplasmatales archaeon
CGGCGGCGTCCGGCCCGCGCCGCGCGCGTTCGGGAGGAAGGCGAGGGGGAGGCGGTCGGCGTCCTGGTCGCTTGCGACGTGGATGCGGGGGGGGTCGTGTTCAGGTGTGGCTTCGATGATGTGGGTGAGCAGGTGATGGAGGAGCGCGTCGAGGAGCTTGGAGTCGGCGGGGATGGGAGGGAGGGGGTCGAGGCTGAGGTCGGGTTTGGATCCTGCCAGCGAGGGGTGTTGGTAGGCGATGGTCTCGATCCGGGGGCGGGGGTCGACGAGGTGGAGGGGGGGTTGGGTGGCGCCGGGTGGCGTGTGGGGGTGGGCTTGTCGGATGGCTTGGCGGGTGCGTTGGATCTGGGCATGGAGCGCTTCTTGGGGACCCTCGTTGGGGGCTTGTTCGAGGGTGTGGGAGAGCTGTTCGAGAGCTCTGTCCAGTTCGAGGAGGGTCCGGGGGAGGTGCCCGTTCCCGTTGTGGCCTTGTTTGGCCGGTTGGTGGGTGGGGGGGGTGTCGGCGTCGGGGGCCGTGGCGGGTGGGGGTGCGGGGGTGAGTTTGGCGATGACGCGGGCGGAGTGGCCGCCTTGGACCTGTTCGAGGTGCACATGCGCGGGGGCGCGCGTGCCGTCGGGGAGCTTGATCTCGTGGAGCGTGGGGTTGGGGGTGAAGAGGTCCAGGGGGAGCCCGGAGGAGGTGGAGGGGGGTCCGTTTTCTCCGAGCGTGGGGATCAGGTCGTAGAGGTGACGGTCGAGCAGGTGGACGAGGGGTGCTTCGAAGAGGTCGCGGGCTCGTTCGTTGGCTTGTTCGACGGTGCCGTCGAATGTGGCGAGGAGGATCGTCTCGTCCGCGGGCGGTGGGGGCGGGGTGGGGTCTCCGCGGGACGGGCTCATGGTGGGGCCTCGTCGGGGCTAGGGGAAGAGTTCACCGAATGCCTCGTTGGCGCCGGGAAAGCGGATCCTTGGGCGGGGAGTGGGTCCCGCTGGATGCGTTGGATGGTGGAAGCCTCGTTTCCGGGACCAAACCGGCACTTGCCTGGCGTAGGGCGTGTTATGTGTCGCTGAAGTGCGAGGAGGTGGCTGCCTGTGGCACCCCCGGTGACCCGAGTGTCAGGGGCGTGTTCACCGGGTCGGTGGACGCGTCGAAGCCGGCGCGGCGCGTCAGGTCGTCCTCGCACGGGGTCGCGAAGCCATGCGGCGGTTGGCGCATGCGAGCGTGTCCTCGTGAGGCCCGTGGGCGAGGGTCGCCCAGGCCGTGCCGTCCGGGGGGTCTGCTGAATTGGTGGTCGCGATGAACGTGGAAGATGAGTTGGTCTCGAAGCTGAAGGCGATCAGCGACGAGAACCGGTTCCGCCTTTTACAGGAGCTGCGTGAGCCTCGGACGATCAACGAGATCGAGCTGACGGCGAAGACGGACACGGAGGAGTACAGGGAGGATCGCAACCTGACCCGTCAGGGGATCCAATACCATTTGGACATCCTGCGGGATGCGGGATTCGTGGAGGCGGACCTGGAGAACCGTCAGGGTCGTCGTATGAACGTCCATCAGATCGATCCAGCAGGGCTTTTCACGTTCTGTGATCGGGTCCAGCGGTTGGCGAAGACGCTGGGTCAGGATCAACCGGCCACGGACCGGTCGACGGTGCAGGTCTCGAGCAACGGGAGCAAGCCTTGGCCCCCGGAGCCTCGGCTGGTGTTGGTTCGAGGGTTGGACCCGGGGCGTGCGTTCTCGTTGTCGGGGAAACCTCCTGGAGCGACGCGCGGGTGGATCGTGGGTCGGTCCCCGAAGGCGGAGGTCTCGCTGGCGTACGATCCGCACGTGTCCATGGAGGATGTAGAGATCTTCCCCACGGGCGATGGGTTCCGCGTGATGGATCTTCGATCCTCGGTGAACCGGGTCCAGGTGAACGATCGGGAGCTGGAGTGCGGCGCCGAGGAGGGCCTCGAGCGGGGGGACGTGCTCACGGTGGGCCGCTCGATGCTGCTCTACCAGGGACCTTAGGCTTCCGTGTCCCCGGTGGCTCCTGGCGCTTTTTGAGCAGGCTCGGGCTCGTCGTCCTCGGCCAGCGTGCCAGGCACCCTGGAGGCCTCGGGGAGCGTCCCTTCCGCGTAGGCTTCGACCAGCTCCAGCACGGCCCGGCGGATCAGGGTGGACAGGGCCCCGATGCTTTTGCCCATCTCTTGCGAGAGGTCCTCCAGACGCACGTTGCGAGGCACGTCGAAGTACCCGGCCTCGTACGCGGAAAGCAGGGCTTCGCGCTCGGTGTCCGTGAGGGGTCCTTGTCCTTGGTTATCGGGAGGGGTGGGGGCGTCGACGAGTTGCTCGATCGTCCCGTCGACCTCGTCGACGAGGGATCCAACGCGCTCGCGCGGCGCCCGCAGCTCGACCTCGCTTCTCCCGTCGGTTCGGAGCACAAGCGTGAGCACTTTGGCGGTTTCGAACAGGCGCGTGATGGGTCGGGGCAGGGCCGGGGCTTGCACGGCGAGCACGCGGTCCACGCCGGGTCCTTCCCTTCGTCGGAAGCGTCCATGCTCTTGGATCCAGTCGAGAAGAGGTCCCCGGTCGTTGGGTCCCCAAAGGTAGACCACCCAGACATCATTGACGGCCATGGCTCTCAGGTGGCAGTCTCTTGGGGGCGCGCTTAGGCCAAGCTGGGATACAGGAATCTGGAGTCGAGCATGGACGGATGCTTCATCCTCGGTCGTCCCCCTCACGCCCGGGGAAGGCGGGATCGGAGGCTTAGGTGTTCGCGTGATGAAACCACCTCGTTGCGAGACACAGGGTGAGGGCTTGGGGGCCGGGTTGCGGCGGTTTCTGCGTCCGAGAGGTGTGGTGAGGTCGTGGTGACCCGGCCCCCTTGGGAGGGGGGCCAGAGCCGCGTCGACGCTTGGGGTGAGCGGCCAACTCCGGTTTCGAGGGGTGAGGGACGGCCGTTTTCCTTGACGCGGCCCTGTCCGCAAGGGTCCTTCATACGCGGGCACGCTTAACGATAGCCAAACCCAGGTTTCGCGGTCCGGGCGCTAGCTTGACGAGGCGTGGACGAGCTGGCGTGGGGCGATCATGGGCCCTGGTAGAGCAGGGCGGAGAGGCCCAGCTGCAGCACGTCTCCTCGGTGCAGATGGGCTTCCCCGCCTCGCCTCATGCGCTCGTCGTTGAGCGTGACGCGGTTCGAGGCGGAGCGCATGTCGAGGACCTCGAACCCGTCCCCAGCGGGGACGAGCTCGGCGGCCTTCCCATCCACGAGGGGGTCCCACGGGAGCGTGATCTCCGCGTCGGGGTCGCTTCCGAGCATCCAGCCGCGGTCTTCGCCGGGCGCGGCCCCTTCCAGGGGGAAGCTCTGACCGATGCCGAAGCCCCGGACCACGACCAGACGCGGCTCGGGACCCCAGGCGCCCTGCATCGCGGGCACGTCCGGAGGCGAGGGGGCTTTCGAGGGGGGGAACCCGCGGTCCATGATCTCGGCGAAGACGCGCAGCTGCTCGAGAGCCATGAACAGGCCGCGGGGGGAGGCTTTGTACGTGGTGACCTCGCGCCCGTTCGTGGACGTGGTCCCGGTTTCGACGAGGCCGGCTTCGCGGAGCTTGGAGAGGTGGTAGCGGACGCCCTGGCGCGTCATGTCACGCTGGTCCTGCTCGTCGGAGATGCCTCGGCGCGTCTCCAGGTGGATATCGCCCGCTGTGCGGGGCTCGTGCAGCATCCCGAGGAGCTTGAGGCGAGTGGGTTCGCCAAGGGCTTCCAGGCGTTGGTCGAGGTTGATTACGTCCACCAGCATCACCAAGGAGACGGGCCTGGTTCCCCCGCGAGCCCGTTGAAGAGGGTTCCCAAGCCCCTGTGCATGGCGGAAAGCCCGCGTTTTCCTGCCGGGAGCTTCGCAAGCCATGGGTATGGTCAACCCCGGGGTTGATGGCGGCTCCGGACTTTCGGGCTACGCTGTGCGACCCGTCCATCGCTTCCAAGGCTTCGCCCCAGGAGGCACCTGCCCGTGACCGGTGAGGAGAGCTACCGGTTGCTAGCCCGCCACTACGACGCGATTCACGCGTCCAAACCGTACAGGCGGGAGGCTCGCAGGGTCGTCGAGCACTTGACCGGGAGCGTTCAGGGGGAGATGGATTTGGTTCTGGACGCGGCGTGCGGGACCGGCCGGCACGTGGCCGAGCTCGTGGATCGGTTCGAGTGCATGGGCGTGGATGCGAACGCGGGGATGCTGCGCCTTGCCCGAAAGAGGGTGCCCGAGGCGGCGTTCGTGCAGGCGGACATGTGTTCGCTGAGCCTGGATCGGCGCTTCGACGCGTTGACGTGCCTGTTCGGGAGCATCGGGTACCTTGGCTCGTGGGAGAGGTTGGACCAGGCGTTGGCCTCCTTCGCGGCTCACCTTCGAGCCGGTGGAGCCTTCGCGATCGAGAGCTGGATCCCGCCGGAGAGGTTCGAGCGGGGGCCCGTTCGGAGGGTGCGAAGCTTCGAGGGGAACGATCGGGCCATCGCGCGGTTGGCCGTGGCCAAGCCGCCGGTGGACGGGCGAAGCCACCTGACCATCGAGTGGTTGATCTGCGAGGAGGACGAGCAAATCCGGCACCACCAGGAGGAGCAGACGCTGGGCGTGTTCGGGGTGGAGAAGACGCGGGATCTCCTCGCCAAGCATGGGCTCGAAGCGTCGGTGCACGAGGGGCTGGAGCCGCCGCGCGTGCTCTTCGTGGGCCGCCGAGCGGGTACGTGATTCAGGCGCTGGACTCGTCGGCGGGCTCGTGGTGGGCTTCGAGGGCCTTGCGTAGCTTGTCGGGGATGGGGATGGGTTCGAACGCGTCGCCGACCGTGACGCGCGTGTGCGTGCCTTCCGCGACGACGTCGTCCTCCTCGTCGCGTGCCACGTAGGAGAACGTCATCGAGGACCGTCCCAGCTTGGTGACGCCGACCTCGATGTTCAGCCGGTCGCCGGCTTCCATGGGCTTGCGGAAGTCCACGTCCACGTTCACGACGGGGATCTTCACGTTGAACTCCCGGTGACCGGTGCGGGCGAACCCGAGCTCTTCCATGAAGTCCTCGAAGGCCTGGTGGAAGTAATCGATGAAGTGAGGGTGGTACACGATGCCGGCCTTGTCGATGTGGCCGAAGTAGACCTTCTGCGTCTTCGTGAACATGCCGTGTGAACCGGGCGCTTCCTCGAAAAACCCTCTGCGCGAGCGGACCCATACGTTGAAACCCGCAGGACGCTACTGTACGATGTGACCACGATGAGCGCGGACGAGGAGATGCCCTTCGCCGTGGAGCTTTGCAGCAAGAGCGGCGGGTTCGAGGTCTCGCCCGACTCGCCCCAGGAGCTTGACCTGGACGAGCAGGCCGTGCGCTTCGAAAAGGCGGGGATGAACGTGGTCACGAACGCGGGCGTGCTCCTGGTGGTGGACGCGGGCCCGTGCGAGGTCAGCGTGTTCGAGTCGGGGCGCCTTCTGGTGAAAACGCGCGACGAGGAGCAGGCCCGCGACTCGATCGTCGCGGTGTACGACGTGATGGGGGTGCAAGCGTGAGCGTGGACCCGTACGAGGTGCGCGAGGAGATCCCGCTTTTAGCGAGCGAGGATCCGCCCGTGTACTTCGACAACGCGTGCATGACGCTCAAGCCTGAGCCCGTGATCGAGGAGATGACACGCTACTACGAGCAGACCCCCGTGTGCGCGGGCCGGTCCTCGCACCGGTTGGCGGGCCGCGTCGCGGAGGATGTCCAGGCCTCCCGGGACCGGGTGGCGGGGTTCTTGGGCGCCTCGAGCGCGGAGGAGATCGTGTTCACGCGGAACACGACGGAGGCGTTGAACCTGGCCTGCCACGGGTTGCCTCTTGAGCGAGGGTCCACCGTCTTGACCACGGACCGGGAGCACAACAGCAACCTGGTCCCCTTCCAGCGGTCCCCCCGCGTGGTCCACGAGGCCGTGCCGGGAGACGAGGACGGTCGCGTGGACCTGGAGGCGTGGAAGGCTCGGTTGGAACAGGGGGATGTCTCGCTGGTCAGCGTGTGCCATATGAGCAACCTGGATGGGTACGTGGTACCCGTGGAGGCGATCGCGGAGATCGCGCACGATCATGGAGCGCGGGTGCTCGTGGACGGGGCGCAATCGGCTCCGCACGTGCCCGTGGACGTTGACGCGTTGGGCGTGGATCTTTTCGCGTTCAGCGTGCACAAGATGATGGGCCCCACGGGCGTGGGCGTGTTGTGGGGCCGCGAGGGGGTCCTCGAGGGGATGGAGCCGCTTGTCAGCGGGGGGAGCACGGTCGCGTCGTCGAGCCTGGAGGGGCACGATCTGTTGGATCCGCCTGCGCGGTTCGAGGCGGGGCTTCAGGACTTCGGGGGGTTGGTGGCTGCGCGCGCGGCGGTGGAGTACGTGGACGCGCTGGGGGTGGAGGCGATCCACGAGCACGAGAAGCGCCTTACCGTTCGGTTGCGGGAGGGGTTGAAGGGGTTGGGTGCGTCGTTGTTGGGGATCGAGGGAAGCGGCATCGTCTCGTTCACGTTGGAGGGCGTGGGCATCCACGAGCTGGCGGTCTTGTTGGAGGACAAGGGGGGCGTGATGGTGCGGGCGGGCCAGCATTGCTTGGACAGCTTCTTCGGTGCGCGGGGGTTGGAGGGGTCGTGCAGGGCCAGCTTGTACGCGTACAACACGATCGAGGAGGTCGACGCGTTCCTGGCGACGGTCGAGGAGATCCGGGACGCGGTGACGTCGTGACGCGCGTCAAAGAGGGCGGCGTCGCGTCGTGCCGTCGTCCTCGTCGCTGAGGAAGAAGAACTGTTGCCTGGAGTCCATCAGGTTGAGCCGCCGGCCAAGGTGCCCTTCGTCCTCGAGGCGGGAGACGGCGTAGCGGACGGTGCGCGGAGGCATGCCCGTGACCTCGACGAGCTCCTTGTGCGTGAGCGGGCCCTCGAGGGCGAGCGTCTCGTACACGGTCTGCGCGCTGGGGGGGACATCGTCGGGGGCGCTGGGGAGATCCAGCGAGACCGAGTTCGCCTCCGCCTTGCTCACGCGCGCTAGGACGCGCCAGGTGCCTACTTAACCTCTTGCTTGTCGGCAGCCCAGTGAAAGCGTGACAGGTGGTGGCGCGGGGGTCCTCACACGGGCCCGGTGCGTTGGCGTGCCCGCACGAGGATCGCGAAGGCGAGCAGGATCGCGACCGCGAACGCGCCCGCGTACGCGACCCACAGGCCCGGCTGGCCAAGGAACACGATGCAGGCCAGCCACGCAAGCGCCATCCCGGCCAGGAACGCGCTCCGGTTGGGACCCATCAGGGGCTCGCGGGGTCCCGACGTGGGCGGGACCTCGGGCGGCAGCTCGGGTCCCATCAGGGGGCCTCCTCCCCGACGAGGTAGGGGTACGCCAGCCAGGCGAGCGCCAGCACCAGGCCCAGCCCGATCGCGGCAAGCGCAGGATCTCCAACAAGCGCGCCGGCAGCCGTGAACAGGGCGCTGACGAGAAGCGCCACGCTGCCCAGGGCAGCGTCGAAAACGTGGGATCCGGCGGGCTCGTCATCCTCCTCGCGGGCCGCTTTTTGGGCTTGCGCGGTCACGGAGGAGAGCTCTTCGCGGAGAGCTTGAACCTCGTCGGCCACCCGGTCCAGGGGCCCCGCATCGAGCACGGGCTGTGACGCGTGTGCCCCGTTGGGTTTGGGAGCGCTTGTGGGGTCGGCCAGGGGGTGAGCGAGCTCCCATGCGTCGCCCTCGGGCTCGGCGGGGATCTCTTCGAGGACGACCTCGCGCACGGTGGGCAGCTTGGGCTCGGAGGCGGTCGCGTCGAGCATGGCGTGCTCGTCGGGGTCGAGCTTGCCGGGATCGTCCTCTTCGAGGCTGGCGACGATCTCCACGTTGGGGAGCCCTTTCGTGGGCGGGGGCTCGTACCCGGAGCCCTGCAGGATCCGGTACCCGTTGAGCAGGTCGTTCTCGATGTCCGGGGGGAAGCTTGCAGCGCCCGCCTCGATCAGTTGGCCCAACACCCAGATGTCGACGGGGGACAGGTCCACCTTGACGCCGTCCGCGAGGGAGTCGGGGCTCAAGGGCTCGGTGTGAGGCGTGGGGGGGGTCGGTTCGGTCGTTGTCTCTGCACCCATGGGGTCTCCTCCGGGGGGCCAAGCCGCGTGCCCGCCCAGCTCCAAGTTCCTCCTGGGCGTCGTACAAAAAGCCCTGCCCCAGGGGAAGTTGAGACCCGAGCGCGGGGCACGGTCACGCCTGCGTGTCCTTGCCCAGGCGCGTGATGATCTCGAACGCCTCGGGCTCGACCGGTTGCACGGACAACCTGGACCGGTTGACCAGCGTCATCTCCTGCAACCGATCGTCGTCCTTGATCGTCCCAAGCGGCACGAACCGTGGGAACGTGGACTCGTACGCGAGGTCCACGCGGTACCACGTGGGATCATCCGGGTCCGCGTCCTCGTCGTAGTACGGGGAGGCTTCGTCGAACTGCGTCGGGTCCGGGTAGGCCTCCTTCTCGACGCGCGCGAGCCCGGCCACGCCCGGCGGGTTCGCGCTGGAATGGTAGTAAAGCACCCTGTCGCCCTGGCTCATCTCTTGCATGTTGTTGCGCGCCTCGTAGTTGCGCACCCCGTACCACGGCGTCAACCCGTGCTCCTCGAGATCGTCGATCGAGAACGTGCCCGGGTTCTCCTTGACCAGCCAGAACCTCTCCTCGCTCATCGAGCCCCCATCCCGGCAGGGCGCAAAAACGTTGCCGGGCAGGACGCGCGTCACGCAAGAACGCTTAAGCCGGGACACGGGTGCTTGCCACCGTGAAGGGAACGCGGCTCACGCTTGCAGCGCTTGCAACCCTCGTGCTCCTGGCCGGGTGCATCGGGTTCACCGACGGGGAGCCCGAGCCCACGGCAGCCGACCCCGAGGACGGGATCGAAACCCAGGCCCTCTCCAAGCCCGTGCACGCGCTCGACGAGATCCGCGAGGCCTGGGTCCCCACGCACGGCGATACGAGCCTGCACGCGGCCGAGTACCACCCCAACGGGACCAGCTCCCACGACGGCGAGCGCCCCGTCGTGATCGTGCTCTCCCCCTACTGGGGCAACCTGGCCCCGGAAGCTCAAGCCGGAACGGAAGACGACTACTTCGTCGAACTGTTCGTGGAACGCGGGTACACGCTCGTGCACGCAAGCGTGCGCGGCACCGGGTACAGCGAGGGCTGCTACCAACTGGGCGGCCCCGACGAGGTCGAGGACGCCAAGCACCTCGTCGAACACTACCACGACGCGGACTGGAGCAACGGGAACGTGGCCCTCATCGGGGCAAGCTACCCCGGCACGACCCCCTGGCAAGCCGCCATCCAAGACCCCGACGGGCTCGCCACCATCGTGCCCGTGGCCGGCATCACGGACATGTACCGCTACATGTTCAAAGACGGGGCCGCGTACACGCACGGACCCCTTTTCCCCACGTACTACACGGCGGCGACGGGCTGGGTCCAGCAACCGTTCAACGCCGAAGGGCCCGAACATGTGCTTCCCCTGACCGAGTCCGTGTGCCCCGACGTGGCCGACAACATGGCCAAAGGGTACGAGACATGGATCCAAGGCGATCACGACGCGTTCTGGGACGACCGCGACTACGAAGCCCACCTCGACAGCGTGGACGTGCCCGTGTTCCTCGTGCACGGCCTCCAAGACTGGAACGTGAACCCCGACAACGGGGTCCCCCTCTTCGACGATTTGCCCGCCCCCAAGAAGGCCTGGCTGGGCCAATGGGCCCACGCGTACCCACACGCCACCGGCAGCGAAGACACCAACCGGCCCGACTGGAACGCGACGCTCGTCGCCTGGATGGACCAGTGGCTCAAAGGCAAGGCCACCGGCGTCCTCGACGAGGACCCCGTGCTTTACCAGGACAGCCACCACCGCTGGCACGCCGGGGACACCTGGCCCCCCCGAACCAGGCACCCCAACGCGCTGTACGCCACCGGGGACGGAACCCTGACGGACACGGTCCCCCGCGAGGACGCTCAAGCCACCATGGGGCCCTTCCCCGCGGGCGCCGCGCCGAACCGGCCCGAGGCCGTGGAGACCCTGACAAGCAGCCAGCGCGTAACCTTCACCAGCGAACCCCTCGAAGAGAACACCACCATCGTGGGAGAGCCCACGCTGCACGTGAACGTCTCCCTCGACCAACCCGACGGGCACCTCGTCGCGCACCTCTACGCCGCAAGCGAGGACCAGCGGGACTGGCTGGGCCTTTCGCTGTTGAACCTCGCCCACCGCGACTCCCGGGAGGCCTCCACGTCCATGGAACCCGGCGTGCCCGAGCACGTCGAGCTCACCTTCTTCCCCCTCGCAGCGCACCTCAAGACCGGGCAGCGCCTCGAACTCGAGCTCCAGCCCGAGGACGGTGAATGGATCCACCCCAGCCCCTACACCCCGACGTACACGTTCCACTTGGACGAGGATGCGCCCGCGTCCCTGCTGTTGGAGACCCTCGAGGACCCCGCTCCCGTTCCGGTGCCGAGCCCGGGAGAGGTGCCGTTCTCTTAGCCCTCGTCATCGCCCACGACGGACTTGATACGGCGCGCCATCGTGGGCCCGACGCCCGCCACGCTCTCGAGGGTCTCCACGTTGGCCTCCTGGATCCCGGAGACGCTTCCCATCTCCTTGAGCAGGCGCTTTCTTAGCGTGGGGCCCACGCCCGGGACGGCGTCCAGGATGCTCGTGGTGAGCTGGTCCTCGCGCTTGGTGCGCCCGTACTGGAGGGCGAACCGGTGCGCTTCGTCGCGGGCGCGCTGCAAGAGCTTGAGCCCGGGCGCGCTCGTCGGGATCCCCAGCGGGTGGCTCCAGCCGGGCTTGTGCACGGTCTCTTGCTTCTTGGCCAGGCCCAGGATGGTGGGTTCCAGGCCTAGCTTGCGGGCTTCGTCACGGGCGGCGTCGGTTTGGGCTTGGCCGCCGTCGATGAGGAGGACCTGGGGCAGGGGGTCTCCTTCGCGCGTGAGGCGGCGAAGGCGGCGGCGTACGACCTCGCGGACGCCGTGGATGTCGTCGTTTTTCTCGTCGTCGAGGTTGAAGCGGCGGTAGCCGCTTTTCTCGGGGTGCCCGTCGAGGAACGTGGCCAGTCCCGCGACGCGGCCTTTCCCGGCGTGGTGGCTGACGTCGATGCATTCGATGCGCCGGGGGAGCTCGTCGAGGCGGAGGCGTTCTTTGAGGTCGACGACGCCGGGGTCGGGGCCTCGTTCCTGTTGCAGGCGTGCCAGTTTGTACCCGGCGTTCTTCTCGGCGAGGTTGAGCATGCGCTTCCCGATGCCGCGCTGGGGGACGCGGAAGCGCACGGCGCGGTGTGCTTTCTGGGAGAGGGCTTTCTGGAAGCCGTCTTCGTCGCTGGGGAGCTCTTGGAGGAGGATGCGGTGCGGGATCGAGGGCCTGTCCTCGTAGTAGCGGGCGAGGAACTCTTCCAGGAGCTCGTCGCGCGTGTCCTCTTCGTGCCCGGGAAGGGTGAAGGTCTGCTGGTCCACGATGCGGCCGCCTCGTCGGGGCAGCACGACGGCGACGCTCCGCTCGGGGGTTCCTTCGATGGCGATGGCGTCGCGGTCCTCGCGGCTGCTGGCGAAGATGGCTTGGTCCCGCAGCAGGTCCTCGATGTCCTCGATGCGGTCCCTGAGCCTGGCGGCTTCCTCGAAGCGAAGGTCCTGGGAGGCGTCCTCCATGCGCTCCTCGAGCACTTGGATGGCGGGCTCCGGGTCGCCGCCGAGGACGCTGTCGACCTGGTCCACGGCGTCGAGGTACGCATCCTCGATGTCGCGGAAGCAGGGGCCCATGCAGAGCCCCATCTCGTGCTTGATGCAGCCGTCGGGGAGCTCGCGGGGGCAATCGCGGATGCCGAAGGCTTCCCGCAAGAGGTTGACGAGTTCGCGCGCGGTGCCCACGTCGGGGAAGGGCCCGTAGTAGGAGCCGTCCTCGTCCTTGTCGCGCACGATGTCGATGCGGGGGTGCTCTTCGCCGCTGACGAGGATCCACGGGTAGCGCTTGTCGTCCGTGAGGCGGACGTTGTAGCGGGGCTTCTTCTCTTTGATGAGGTTGGACTCGAGCAGGTAGGCCTCGGCTTCCGTGTCCACGAGCACCGTGTCGAGATCGACGGCTTGCTCGAGCATGCGCTCGATGCGGGCCGGGTGCGAGCTGGACAAGTAGGACGCCACGCGGTCTTCGAGCGAGGCTGCTTTCCCGATGTAGAGCGGGTTCTCGTCCCCATCGAGGAACGTGTACACGCCGGGCTGGTCCGGCAGGTGCCGGATGCGGTCCTCCAGCGCGGGGGCGTCCTCTTGGGGCACCATCCCCTCATGGAGAGGGTCCAGGAAAGAAGCTTGCGCCTGTCCCCCCGGGGGCCTTAGGGCTCGATGCCGGCCTCTTGCAGCGTCTCTTGGAGCTTTTCCTCCCAGTAGCGGCCCCCGTCCCGGTTGGCGTGAGGGTTCGCGGGGCTGGGATGCAACAGGTACTCGACGGGCGTGTCCTCGCCTCGCTGATCGATCACGGCTTGGGCGCGGCGCTCGGCGAAGCGGCCCACGCCGATCACGCGCTCGGGCTCGAAGTAATCCAGTAGCTGGTGGAGGTGCTCGTCGCAGGCCTCGAAGAGCTTCTGGCGGTCCGCTTTGCGAAGCTTGGGCGGCGTGATGTTGCTTGCGCCCTCCCCGTAGAAGAGCACGGGGCAGTAGTTGGCCACGAACAAGCGCTCGTACGCCTCGTCAAGGGATCCGTACGCGTCGATCAGGCCCGAGTAAAGGCGCGTGCCCGAGACCTCGCTGCGCGGGGATTCGAGCCCGTACACGGGCCGGTCCTCGATCGCGTTGCGCGGCCGGTGCACGTCGATCTCTTCGATGCCCATCTCGTCGCGCACCATGGTGGGATCCCCGAACGGGACGCCCGTTTGCCCCATGCCCCACGGGCCCGGGTTCATGCCCACGACCAGGACCTCGCGCGGGGCTTGACCGAAGCGCTCCACGTAGCGACGGTGCCCGTCCCACGCGTACTCGAGCGGGTGGTACGTGCACACGACCGGCTGGTTGCACTCGACCTCGATGCACTGATCGCACAACCCCTGCGCCGCCTTGAGGAGCATCGCCGGGGCCAGGCTCGTCCTCGCTTTTATCCCTGAGGGTCAAAACCCCAACCCGAGGAACTGGATCAAGCCCAGGAACGCCAGGAACAGGGAAGCCTGCTGGGCGAGCCCGGCCAGGTACGTGAACGAGGCTGCAGAGAGCACCTCGCGCACGCCCGCAAGGTCGATCTCGTCCGCGATCCCCGTCTCACGAAGCGCCACGACGGCCCTTCGGCTGGCATCGCGCTCCACGGGGATGGACAACGCGCCCACGAGCACGGCCCCGCCCATCCCGATGCCGGCGAGGATCACGAGCGAGGGAACGGTGAACAGGACGCCGGCCAGCAGGAACCAGCCGCTCCATCGGGTCAGGGGGGACACGTACAGGGCGACGCGCTGCTGGAGCTTCAGCAGGGGGTACCCGGTGGCGTCCTGGTGGGCATGCCCGATCTCGTGGGCCACGATGCCCACGGACGCGATGGAGCGACCTGCGGCGACCTCGGGCGAGAAGCGAAGCGTGTTCGTCCATGGGTCGTAGTGGTCGGCCAGGCGTCCGTGTGCGCGCTCGACGGTCACGTTCGCAAGGCCCAGCCGGGCCAAAAGCAGGCGGGCTGCTTCCAGCCCGCTTGCGAAGTACCGGTTGCCTCGCGCGTGGTACACCTCGAACCGGTGCATCATGCGGCTTCGGGCGTACCAGGAGAGGCCAAGCGGGACGACGAGGAGCAGGTAGAGGGTTTCGAGGGTGAACGCCACGGGGTCACGCTCGGGGGCGGGGTGAGGGCGTCATCCTTCCTTCAAGGGTAGGGGGTTCCCGTCGAGGTCGAGGGCTTTGGCCCCGTCAGGGCCTTCGATGAGAACGCCTAGGGGTTTCAGGCTCCCCGAGCCGGTGACGTGCTCGCCGCGCTGGGTGAGGCTTAGTTGGGCTTCGATTAGGGGCGTGACGTTGACGTCGCCGATCTCGAGCGTGTCTGCGAAGCGGGCTTGCTTTTCACGCATCGGGGCGGGCCCTCCAAGCGTTGCGTGCGGCCCGGAGCGTCGTGGGAGACAGCGCGTAGCGCATCGAGACCCAGGCCAACCGGAGCGGCGTCACGCGCAGCGTGATGGCTCCTTCCCCCACGAGCACGCGTCGGTCGAAGTCGGGTTCGATGTCCACGGTGACGCGGTCGGTGGCGTACAGGGCGGGGTGGACGGTTTGGATGCGTCCGAACAGCCGGCCCGTGTCCGCGGGGTCCCCCGTGCCGAAGCGTCCCTGGGCGCGAAGCGACCGGATGGTGAAGGAGCGCACAAGGCGGAGGACGGTGCGGAGCGTGTGCTTGAGGAAGCCGTCGGTCCTGACGAGAGCGATCACGGGCGCGAGGGCGTCTCGTTTGCTGGTGGGTTCCTCGGAGAGGGGGGAGGGTTCGGGGTGGCCATCGGTGCTGGGCCCGGGCAGGGTGTCGGGGTCGAACTCGTGGGCCTCGTCGATCTCTTGTGCGGTGGGCGTGGCCTCGTCAGGCGCGGCGGGGGGAGAGGGGGCGTCGACGAGGGTGTGGGGGATCTGCCCCGCCAGCCACCCGATGACGAGGCTGACGCGCGTGCCGGTCCGTCGCTCGATGCGGAGCACGAGCTCGAGGGGGACGGCGAGCAGCGCGGTGGCGACGAGGAGAAGGCCCGCCAGGGTGAGGGCAAGGCCCCAGGCCCAGCTCACGGGGATCGCCTGGCTCCTACGCGGACGGGGTCGTCGTCTCTGTGGTGCTCTCGGTGGCGGGTTCGCCCGATTCGAGGCTAGGGGATCCTTCAAGCTGGTCTTGGCGGCCGCCGAAGCGGTCCCCGATGCGGTCCACGGCGCGCCCGGCTGCTTCCGCGAGGCGCTCGATCGCGTCGCTCTCGGTGAGACGGTGCACGCGGACCCCGTCGTCGCTGACGATGACGACGCTGATGGGCTTGATGCCGCCACCGGCTCCAGCGCCGCCGCCGGATCCTTCCCCGTTGCTTCCTTGGCCTCCGCCGAACCCGAACCCGGTGCTGAACAGGGGGATCACGGTCCCGTCCGGGGTCTGGATGGGGTCCCCGACGACGCGTTCGGAGTCCAGAAGCTCCGCCAATTGCCCGAGCGAGTTCTCGTACAGCTCGTCGACGTCTTCCATCATGGGCGCTCGCGCGGTCAACGCGGTGCTCGGCTGTCAAGCTTGCCCCCGGCGAACGTCCAAGGCCTTGATCAGCTGGGGGTTTTGGCTTCGGGCGCCAGCGGCGAGGGCGCTTCGAGGACCTCTTGGAGGGCTCGTCCGGTGTGCGTGTCGGCGCGCATGATCTCTTCGGGCGTGCCCTCGGCGACGATCTGGCCGCCGTCTTCGCCGCCCTCGGGGCCCAGGTCGATGACGTGGTCGGCGGTCTTGATGACGTCGAGGTTGTGCTCGATGATGACGACCGTGTTGCCTTGGTCGACGAGGCGGTGGAGCACGTCCAGGAGCTTGCGGATGTCGGCCACGTGCAGGCCCGTGGTGGGCTCGTCCAGCACGTACATGGTGTCGCCGGTTTGGCGCTTGGAGAGCTCTCGGGCGAGCTTGACGCGTTGGGCTTCGCCGCCGGAGAGCGTGGGGGCGGGTTGGCCCAGGCGGATGTAGCCCAGGCCCACGTCGGAGAGGGTTTCCAGCTTGCGGTTGATCTTAGGGATGTCGCTGAAGAACTCCAGCGCCTCGTCCACGGTCATCTCGAGCACGTCCTTGATGGTCTTGCCCTTGTAGGTGACTTCGAGCGTTTCGCGGTTGTAGCGGGCGCCCTCGCACTCCTCACAGGGCACGTAGATGTCGGCCAGGAAGTGCATCTCGACCTGTTTTTGGCCGTTGCCGCCGCAGGCTTCGCAGCGTCCGCCTTTCACGTTGAACGAGAAGCGTCCTTTCTCGTAGCCGCGTTGCTTGGCCAGGGGCGTGCTGGCGAAGAGCTCGCGGATGGGCGTGAACAGTTTGCTGTACGTGGCGGGGTTCGAGCGAGGCGTGCGCCCGATGGGGCTTTGGTCGACGAGGATGGTCTTGTTGAGCTCGTCCACGTCCTCGACGGCGTCGTGGTCTCCGGGGATCTCGCTGGCACCGTGCAGCTCGCGCGCCAGCGCTTTGTAGAGGGTCTCGTGCACGAGCGTGCTTTTCCCGCTGCCGCTGACGCCGGTGACGGCGATGAAGGACCCGAGCGGGAACGTGACGTCCACGTCGTCGAGGTTGTGCATGCGGGCGCCCTGGAGCTGGATGCTGGTCGTGCTCGGGGAGCGTCGCTCGTCGGGCACGGGCACGTCCACCTCGCCGCGCAGGGCTCGCCCGGTGAGGCTGTCCTGCTCGGCAAGCTCCTCGGGGGCGCCTTGCGCGACGACCTTGCCGCCGTTCTCGCCCGCGTGGGGGCCCAGATCGATGACGTGGTCGGCGGCGCGGATCACGGGTTTGTCGTGCTCGACCACCAACAGGGTGTTGCCCAAATCGCGCAAGTCCTTCAGGGACCGGATCAGGCGTTGGTTGTCGCGGTGGTGGAGCCCGATGGTGGGTTCGTCGAGCACGTAGAGCACGCCCACGAGTCCGCTTCCGATCTGCGTGGCCAGGCGGATGCGTTGGGATTCGCCCCCGGAGAGGGTCTCGCTGGCGCGGGAGAGGGTCA
>CAZOQA010000047.1:0-15693 GCA_964581775.1 uncultured Thermoplasmatales archaeon
TCGTGCAGCCAGAGGGAGAGCGTGCTGCTTCGAAGCTCCACGAACCCGTCGTCCTCGCCTGCGATCACGAAGCCGAGCACGTCCTGGTAGAACCGTTTGGACTCTTCGATGTTGGACGGGAAGATCATGGGCGTCGTGTTGCGGAGCATGGGGACCACCTGCGCCGAGGGGACGGGGCGCTGTGGACGGGGCAGGGCGTTCGGGGTCCATGAGGGTTTGGGCACCGGCTCGACCCTGGCGTTGTGGGGAGGGGAGGGTTCTTCTTGGAGGAGGCGAGTGATGCGCGTGGGAGGATTTCCCATGAAGAGGCTGTTCACGGTGACGCTAGCGTTGGTGCTCGTGGCGGGTTCCGTGCCCGCGGCTGCGAACCTGTTCCCGGCCCACGCCACGGACCAGGTGGATGAGACCGAGCTTTTGGACGAGGTCACGATCGTGCGCGATGCGCACGGCGTCCCGCACGTCTACGCGGACTCGCAGAAGGCCCTGTGGTACGCGAACGGGTACGCGCAAGCCGAGGACCGCCTCTGGGCGATGGATCTGCTCCGCCACATCTCCTACGGGGAGGCCTCCAGCGTGGTGGGACCCGGCGGCGGCATCCTCGAGATGGATGTCCAGAACACGCGCGATCTGTACACCGAGGACGAGCTCGAAGCCATGCACGCCTCCTCGCCTGCCTGGTTCCAGGACGCCCTGGAGGCCTTCTCGGACGGCGTCAACCGCGCCGCGGCCGAGATGCACGCCACGGGCGATCTGCCCGCCGAGTTCGGGGCGCTCCAACATGCCTACCACCCGTGGGAACCCTTGGACACGGTCGCCGTGGCCAGCTTCCTCCTCGCCGAGTTCGGAACCGGCGGCGGGGCCGAGGTCACCAACGCGGACCTCCTGGCCACGCTCGACGAGACCTTCGACGAGGACGAGGCCGCCTGGAACGCGTTCGAGGATCTAGTCCCCGTCCGCCACGAGGACACGTACACCACCATCGCGGGCCCCGCCTACGACGAGACCCCGCAAAGCGACCCGCCCGACGACCGAGAAGACCTGCCCCCGGCACAACGCGAGGCCACGCTCGCCGCCGCGGACGCGATGCCCTTCGGCCTCGACGCCGACTCCCCCGTCCCGGATGTCGGCCTCTTCCAAGGCGAACAAGTCAACCTCCGATGGGGCTCCAACGCGCTGCTCGTCTCCCCCGGATTCTCCTCCACCGATCAAGCCCTCCTCGGCGGGGGACCCCAGATGGGGTACTTCAACCCGCAAGTCCCCTACGAGGTCGGTCTGCACGGGCCCGAGATTACCGCGGAAGGCATGGGCATCACGGGCGCCCCCGGCATCATCATCGGACATAACGGCCAGATGGCCTGGACCGTGACCAGCGGCATCAGCGACCAGACCGACATCGTCGCCCTGCCCGCCACGGACGAGCGCGCCTACGCCTGGGACGACGAAGAGCACGAGCTCGACTGCCGCACCGAGCACCACGTCCTCTTCACGCCCCCCGCTCTCTACGCCGACCGCGTCGGCGAACGACCCGCCGACGTGCTCGAGCAAGAGGTCTGCACCAGCCACGTCGGTCCCGTCATCGCCATCACGCACGACGACGATGGAGACCCGGCGTACTTCTTCGCCAAGCACACCTCCTCCAGGGCGCTCGAGATCGACTCCGGCGCCGCCTGGCTCTCCCTGGCAACCACGAGCAACACGGACGAGCTCCACGAGCACCTGGACGACTTCGCGTTCACGTTCAACTTCCACGTCGCCGGGCAAAACGAGGACGGAGACGAGACCATCTGCTACCTGCACGTCGGGCACCAACCCGAACGCGCCCCCAGCCTCGACCCCCGCCTTCCCACGCCCGCCGGGGACGACTGGGGATGGCAAGGGACCCTCAGCGGAGACCAGCTACCCCACGAGTGCGACCCCGGCCGCGGGTACTACGCCAACTGGAACAACGCGCCCCAGAACCGCTGGGCCAGCGGGGACGCTCGAGAGCAATGGGGCCAAGTCCACCGCGCCGAACGCCTCGACCAAAGCTTCCACCAGCACCTTGGAGACGCGCAAGGAAGCCTCGACCTCGACGACGTGGAAGACATCCTCGAGCACGCCACCACGCACCACAGCCTCGCCCCCGGCATCGTGCCCACCCTGCTCGAGAACGCCCCCGGGAACGCGCCCGCCGCCACCGCCGCCCTCGAAGCCTGGCAAGACGACGACTACTCCTGGGACGCCACGGACGGCACCTACGACCACGCCGGCATGACCGTGTTCGAGGACGTCATGGAAGAGCTGCTCGCGCTCGTCTTCGACGACGCCCTCCAAGACCACGCCCACGACGTGGAATGGTCCCCGCTGAACCACTCCGACGTGCACGCAGCCGACCACGGCACCAGCACCAACAAGTTCGCCCTGCTCATGGACGCCTTCGACGGGGCCACGAACGTGGACTGGTGCAGCCTCGGGTCCGACGACTGCCAACACGCTCTCGAACAGGCCTACGAGAACAGCGGCCTGGCCGACCACGACTCCGTCGACGAGATCCCGGACACCGACGAGCACGAATCCGAGTTCACCGCGCTCGGGCTGGGGACCGCGTACCGCATCCCCATGATGAACAAAGCCACGTACTCGCACTTCCACGTCGGAAGCGACGCGACGGAAAGCTACGCGACGCTGCCCCCCGGCGCAAGCGGACACGTGAACCCCACCGAGGCCCTCCTCCTGCTTGGCATGGGCGAGGAGCCCCAGCACATGGGCGACCAGCTCGACGCGTACGTGAACCACGAGCACAAGCCCGTGCCCATCCAGGACGCGGCCGCCTGGGAACAACAAGGCGACACCACGCACCTGATCGTGCCGTGACCGGACCACGGCCCTTCATGAGGCCCCGCCCGTCTGTCGCCCCGCCATGAGCCAGGGTCTCCCCTCACCGCCCACCCGAGAGCGGCCGGACCAGGAGGACGCCGGGTGACCGACGAAGGGCAAGATGTGAAGCCCTTGCACGCCTCCCCGCGCCTGCTGGCGCTGGTCGCAGGCGTGTTCGTGGTGATCCTCGGGGTCCCCTCGGCCCTCCTCATCGCTACAGGGCGCTGGGCGTGGGCTCTCGGCATGCTATCCGCGTGGGCCGTGATGGTCGTGGCGACGGCCTACGGGCTCCGGAAGGCCATCGATCTCCAGAAGAGGTGAACCGGGCCGAGGTCAGGGCGCCGCGTGAGCCTCCCAGTCGAGCTTTGGGCTCACGTCGAGGGTCCCGACCACGCTGCAGTACTTGTCCACGCTGAGTTCGCAAGCATCCTCCAAATCCTGCTGCGTCACGTTGCCCCCGATCTCGTAGACGAGGTTGATCTCCTCGAAGCGGCGGGGATGGTCCTCGCGCCGCTGGCCCTCCACGCGCACGCGCAATCCTTCCACCTCGTACTTCTTCTTGCGGAGGATGACGGCCACGTCCATCAGGGAACACGCCCCCACGGATGCGAGAAGCATTTCCACGGGCGTGGGCCCCTCGCCGCCGGGATCGGGCTTGGAATCCAAGACGACATCGTGGCCGCTGGGGACTTGCGTGCGCATCACCTTGTCCGTCTCCTCATCATGCTTGACGGTGATCTCGACGCTGCTCATCAGCCTGTGAACCCAGGAGACCGTGAAAACTCTACGCCCAGACGAAAGCCCACGCCCGACAGCCAGAATCGAGTCGCTGGCTGCAACTGGCGCCTGTTACGACAACATGTTTAATAACCACCTGAATGCTTCTTGAGTCGTCTGGCGGTTCCGCAACGTGCGGCCGTCGGGAGGCAACACCGATGCGAGGCATGAGGGAAAACGAGCGTAACGCTACACATGGAGCAGCGCCTACCAGGATCGTCCTTGCCGGTCTCATCGCCGCCCTCGTCATGGGCGGTCTTCTGCTGATGACCGGAGCCGCCGCTGCTCAATCCGGGGACCCCATCGTCGTCCCCGAGGACCAACCGACCATCCAAGACGCCGTGGACGCTGCCGAGCCTGGACACACGATCCTCGTCCAGGAAGGTACGTACGAAGAGAGCGTCCACATCGACGTGGATCACCTCAAGCTGCTCTCCGAGGAGGAGCTCGGAGCCACGATCAAGCACGTTCCCGGCTCGGTGTCGGGCGATGCGACCGTGGACATCTCCGCAGAGAGCGTCACCGTCGATGGGTTCACCATCGAGCGCGTCGCGAACGACGACCGGCAACCCGAAGATCCTCATGCCAAAGCCCTCGCCGTTCGCGCCGCAGACGCCGAGATCACCAACAACCACCTCGTCGGCCTCAACATGTCCGAGGACGGCGACTTCCAGCGGTTCGACGGCCTGATGGTCATCGACGGCGACGAGAACAGCAACGACCCCGTCACCAGCATCCTCCTCGAGGACAACCTCGCCGAAGGGTTCCACGCCGGGATCGTCGTGAAAAGCGCCTACGGGAACCTCATCCAAGGCGTGGACCTCGTCGACAACGTCGCTCAAGACAACGCGGTCGGGTTCGCAGCCTACCACCACGACGGTGACTTCAACGGCGTGCAACCCGAAGACATCGTCGGCACCGGCAACGACTTCAGCGACAACGAGGACGCCTCGTTCCTACTCGGCGACGGTTCCACGATCCAAGGCTACGACGTCGCCGATTTCGACACGAACGAGATCACGCTCGAGAACCTGTACGTGAAAGGCAGCTCGATCCAAGACGCCGTCGACATGGCGGTCGCCAACGGGACCGTCACCGTCGCCGACGGCACGTACGAGGAATCCGTCGACATCGACGTCGTCGGGCTCACCCTCGTCGCGGACGATGGTGCCGAGCCTGTCATCCGGTTCGCCCCCGAGAACGCGACCGGGACACCCACCGTGAACATCCAAGCCGCGAGTGTCACCGTGGACGGGTTCACCATCGAGCGCGTCGCAGCCCACGACCGCGAACCGGACAGCCCCCACGCGCAAGGCATCGCGGCTCGAGCAAGCAACATCACGATTCAAGACAACGTCATCGAAGGCCAAGAGCTCCCCTCCGACCGGGACTACGAGCGCTTCGACGGCGTCATGATCATCGACAACGAGGACGCCCACGACCTCCACCTCGAGGACAACCTCGTCCGAGGCTTCTACGCCGGCATCGTCATCACGAGCGCGTACAACAACACAGTCGACGGTGTCCATCTCGAAGCGAACAACGCGACCGAGAACGAGTTCGGGCTCGTCGCCAAGTACCACACCCAAGACTTCCCGGGCACCCAACCGACCAACATCACGGGCGCCGAGAACCTGTTCATCGGGAACGCGCTCGCAAGCATCCACCTCGCCGCCGGAGGAACGTTCCAAGGGTACAACGTCGCCGCATTCGACGCGGACGAGATCGCGCTAGAAGGCCCGCTGCACGTGGACGGGGACGAAGCCATCATCCAGACCCACGTCGACGTTGCAGCGCCCGCAACGGACGTGAACATCCTCGAGGGCACCTATCCGGAAAGCTTGGACCTTCGAGACACGACCAACCTGACGCTGGCAGGCGTCGGGCACGAGGATGTCATCATCCAAGCAAGCGGTCATCCGCTGGCCATCGATGCCTCCCCGGTCGACCCCAACACGACCCTAGAGCTTAGCGGATTCGCGGTGGCCATCGACGCTGTTGGCGTCGGGATCCACCTCAACGGTCTCGAGAACGCCATCGTGAGCGAGGTCGTGCTCGCAGGGGGCGCAGCCGGCATGGTGCTAGGAGAGAACGTTGAGTTCCACACCATCGAGGACAACATCTTCAGCCACAACGCTTTGCACTTCGATGGGGAAGACGCGGACGTCTCCCTGGACCAGATCCGCAACGACAACGAGTTCGACCCGTTGGCCGTGGTCGACGACTTCGACCGGCTCTACGGGACGCTCGCACGCGCCCACTTCGACGCCGAGGAAGGATCTACGATCACCGCGATCGACAGCGAATTCCACGAGAGGCTGACGATCACGAAGGACCGCGTGACGCTTCGAGCATCCGAGGAGCAAGGCTCGAACGTCACGTTCGAACCCGCAGTCCAGCCCAGCGGGCTCTCCACGCTGAGCATCTCCGCGGAGAACGTGACGGTCCAAGACCTCGTCATCAAACGGCTAACTCACGACGCTCGGAGCATCGACGCGCCTCCCGCTGCAGCAGTCTCCGTCACGCAGAACACCGCTACTGTCCAAGACAACCTGCTGCTTGGCGATTTCACTGCTGAGGGCCTCACCGGCGTGGACGTGGACGGAGGCCAAGACCACGTCATCCAGCGGAACCACGCCGACGGTTTCCACGAAGGGTACCTCGTCGACATCCGCGACGGCCCCTCCGAGCGCGTCAGGGATATCCAGCTGAACCACAACACGGCAACCGGGAATGCATACGGCCTCGTGGCCGTCGGGGACGAAGAGGGTGAAGACCCGCTCGCCGCTTACCCGCTCGACGAGGCGGAAGGCGCCGAAAGGTTCTCCGATATCACCGAGCGCGGACACGACGCCCTGTGCGACGACGCATGTCCCGAGTCCGGCGTAGAGAGCGAGTTCGGGTCCGCCCTCTCGTTCGACGGCGACAACGACGTGCTGACCGTGGACTCCCTGACGGGGCTTGAGGTCGGCTCCAGCTTCACCGTGGAAGCCTGGATCGACATCGGGAACGTCTCACGGATCGATGAATCCCGCATCGTCTCCCAAGGCAACGCGCAGGAGGACGACGGGGCCTGGAGCCTCTTCGTCGACGAGAACGGGAACGTGACCTTCCGAGGCGTCGCGGAGGACGGGTCCCCGTCCAGCGTGACCGCCGAGGAAGCCATCGACCCCGACGAGGACGTGCTCCGCCAGATCGTCGTGCAGCACGGCTCCGGCGCCACGGAACTGTACGTGAACGGCACGCTCGAAGCCAGCAACTCCTCGTTCCAGACGATCCGATCCACCGAAGACCTCGTCGAGATCGGGAACGCGAAGGACGAGCGACCCTTCAGCGGCACGATCGACGAGGTGACCCTCTACGACGCCGCGATTTCGACGGACTTGATCGACGGCGAGAACACGACCCGCATGAACCTCCCCTCTCCCCCGCTGGCCATCACCGGCACGGGGAACCACTTCACGCTTGAGGAGGGCAGCTTCGAGAAGGCCATCCGCCTCAGCGAAGACTTCCCCATCGATCGCATCCAGTGGGATCCCATGGTGATCGGAGCCGGAGAGCAGTTCGAGGACATCCAGGAGGCCATCGAGAACGCGGTCCCCGGGACCGAACTTCGCGTGCTCGAGGACACCTACACGGAAGAGCCGCACGTCCACTGGGATGACCTGACCATCTGCAGCTCCACCAGCGGCGACGCGTGCGATGGGGCCGCCAGCGAGGCCGAGATCATCTCCAACGAGACCGGCCCCATCGTGCTCATGGAATCGTCCCTCTCCACGCTGCAAGGCTTCACGCTCGACCACGAAGACGACGCGGAAGGTATCACGGGCGTCCACGTCGAAGCCGAGGACGGATCCGCAGGCGTCACGCTCGACGCGAACCGCTTCGAGAACGAGGGCATCGGTGTCCTCGCAACCCCCTACGACGGAGACCGCGACCAGCCCGTGATCAACCTGACGGTGCGACAGAGCACCTTCCAAGGCCCGACCACGGCGCTCGACCTCGATCGCTCGGTCAACGCGGAGCTGTCATCCAGCACGGTGATCTCCGCCGACACGGGAGTCCAGACGGACCAGACCCTGAGCACAGAGGTCCTCGACACCGTGTTCTTCCACTCGACCTCGATCCCAATCATCAGCGACGCGAGCGAGGGCGTGACAGCGGAGCAGGACAACCACATGCGCTTGGACGGTCTCCTCTTCCGCAACGTGGACGCGGCGATCCAGACCCTCGGCGCGCACAACACGACCGTTACGAACACCGAGGTCGAAGGCGCTGACGACGGCATCCAGCTGGACACCGGCGCCGACGGGAGCCAACCCGTGAACTTCGAGGCGAACAACACGGACCTCGCCAGCGCCCTGTTCCCGCTGGATGTCTCAACCAGCACGGAGAACCTCACGGTGGACGCAACGTGCGTCCACTGGGGCGCCTACACGCCCGTGCTCATCGAGCAGCGCATCACGGACCAGGGTAGCAACAACACGATCGACTACGATCCCTGGACCGGGTTCGACACCGAGGACCCCGAAGCTTCCTGTCTGACCCCGCCCGATGCGGACTTCGAGCTCGACATCGAGCACGGAGAGAACAGCCCCGAGGATCTGATCACGCGGCTGGACGCCATCACGTTCGTCGACGAGAGCGAAGCCGGCACGCGCGACATCCTCGAATGGCGATGGGACCTCGGCGACGGGACCCGCGAGAACCGGTCCTTCCTCGACTCCTCCCAAGACATGGAGGACCACGTCTACGAGTCGGTGGGCACGTTCTTCGCCGTGCTCGCGGTCGAGGACGTCGACGGGATGACCGACCAACGCGTCATGGAGATCGAGGTCGAGAACATCCCACCCGAGGTCGAGGACATCACGGTGCCCGGGTTCGCCGAGGACGACGAGCACGAGGCGAGCATCCACCACACGCAGGATCTCATCGGCACCGACGCCGTCACCATGAAGGCCTTCGACCCCGAGAACGACGAGTTCCGTCTGGACGCCTTCTGGCTGGATGACGTCGGCGACCGGAAAGACGGTCTTCCCGCGAACGCCACGTTCGTGACCGACGGAGACGAGAACAACACCATCCAGAACGGGACGCACCTGAACGGGACGTTCTCCTTCGAACCCGCACCCACGCAGTACGGCGTCTACGACCTGCAGTTCGCGGCTGAAGACCGGTTCGAGGACATCACGAACGAGACGTTCCGCGTGGAGGTCATCAACGACCCGCCCGAGTTCGACAGCGTCCCGGACCTGGTCGCCACGAACGAAAGCTACGAGGTCAACTTCTCCGTCCACGCCTTCGAACCCGATCTGGACGAGCTGTCACCCGCCGACATCCAGTTCGACATCGAGCCCGTGGACAACACCTCCGCGTTCCCCCAACCGCTAGGAGAGGTCTTCGATGTAAGCGAACACTGGGAAGATGAAGGCGTGCTCATCGACTTCTCCTGGACCCCGGAGAACGTGACCGGCGAGGAATCCTACGAGATCGAGCTCGTAGCCAACGGTCCCGGCCGAACCCAGAACGTGACGATCCCGCTCGAGGCGCGCGAGGACGCGTTCCCGCCCCTCCTCAACATCACGCAGGGCGACGAGCAAACGCCCGAGGGTCAAAACGCGACCCTGACCGTGGAAGCCGACGTGCACATCGACGCGCCGCTGGACCCGGTCGAATGGGACGCCAGCGCCATCAGCTTCACCGACGGCGACACGGGGCCCGTGGTGAGCCATGATCTCACGGTCAACGAGACCGACGGGAACATCGTGACGTGGGAAGGCACCATGCCCGAGAACGTGGACCACGTCGAGGTGACCATCAGCGCCGACGACGGGATCAACCCCGTGGAGATCACGGAGACGATCGACGTCCTGCTCTTCCCCGAGACGGACGTGCACCTGCCCGTCGAGACCAGCACGGGCCTGGCCACCGTGCAACCCATCCACGGCGAGCCGCTGCAACTGAGCACGGACGCCACCGACGACGACGGCACCGTGGACAACGTGACCGCTCACATCGACGCACAAAGCAGCGACGCGAACCACACCCTCGACCTGGACTTCCAGGGCGGCAGCCTCTGGTCCCTGGGCCTCGCCCCAGAAGACGCGGACTACCAGCAGGCCTTCCCCGAGCCCGATGTGTACGACGTCGTCTACACCACCGTGGACGACGACGGCCTCGAGGTGCTCGACGAGCAAACGATCGTCATGCAGCAGCTCGCACCGCCCACTGTGAGCACGACGGACGACGAGAAGTTCTACGAGTCGGACGGGATCTCGGGAGCGGCGACGACGCTGAGCGCGATCAGCAGCGATCCCAACCAGCGCGTGCTTGAGGACGAGGACCACGAATGGTATCGTATCGACGGTCCCGACCTCGCCCCCGGCGAGGAGCTGTTCGTCGACACCGGGTCCGAGATCACGACGGAGACGCCCGTGGGCTTGCACACGTACGAGGTCCGCGTCACGGATCCCTACGGCGCGACCGGGACGGCGACCGTGGATGTGTACGTGTGGGGCTTCATCGAGGCAGGCGCTGTGCTAGACAACGCGGACGCGCAGATCGGGCCTGACGAGTACCGGTACACCGGCACCTCGAACCTGCTCGAGCAGATCAACGGAACCGTCACCGTGCTCAACGACGTGCAAGATGGCGCACAGAGCGCGGAGGTCTCGATGGAGGTCACGTACTACGGCTCCGAAAGCAACGGTGACGGCGTCACGTATGGGACGGCGTTCGTGACCACGGACGAGAACGGCGAGGCCGAGTTCGCGTTCGACCAGCAGCTCGCCGGCCAACTGGACAGCGAGAGCATCGCCTCCATGCCCGGGCACCACGAGATCACGCTCGAGGCTGAATGGGAGGACACGCGCGAGCACGTGCCCAACGATCACCCCACCGTGCCCGAGACGTACGACGACGATCACGCGATCTCGTTCTGGGTCGGCCCGCCCGGTTCCCAGGACGCGGTCGAGGGCGTCGCCGGCACGCTGGGCTAGCCGTCAACGCATCGGTGCCTCCACGGAAGGGAGGGGGGAGACCCCCTCTTCCCTTTCCCACGATCGGGCGACCGACGGAGGAGGGGCTCACCAGCCCCGGTTACAGCGAAGGCCTTTATACCCCACCGGCTTGCTTCCCCCACAACTCAGTAAGGGCGCGTTTAGGGCTCCGGCCCTGGCGTCCTGAGCTGGGAGGCATAGGATGCGAGTTGAGGACCATTCGACACTGGGAACCGGGAACGGAGTCACTCGACCGTGGACGCTTCTGGCCGGGACGGCAGCCCTCGTTTTGACTGTGGGGCTGCTTCTCGCGGGCGGCGCGGTGGCGCAAGAGGGCGACACGCTCGTCGTCCCCGAGGACCACGACACGATCCAAAGCGCGATCGATGCGGCCAGCGAGGGCGCCACGGTGCTCGTCCTCGAGGACGCCGACGAAGCCTACCCGGGGAACGTGACGGTCCACGTGGACGGGCTGACCCTTTGCAGCTCACAAGACGGTACCGCATGCGACGGAGCCGCCGAGAACACGATCATCCACGTCCTCGGCGAGCAATCCCCCGCCCTCCATGTCACGGCGGACGACGTGCGCATCGAGGGCTTTTTCGTGAACGTGGCAGGGCCCGGCATGGGCATCGACGCTTCGGGCACGACGGGCGTCCAGCTCGTCGACAACCGGGTGGAGGTCGGCATCCCCGACGGAGAGTTCGGAGAGATCGCGGCCATGACCCCCACCGAGCGAGACTTCTGGCTGGATCCGTTCGTGGAGGAGGTCCTCCTCGGCGGCACGCTCGAGCAGATCGCGCAAGAGCGCGCCGACGACGAGGGGCTTCTGACCCTGGAACCCGTGGTCGGCGACGAGGACCACGTGGGGCTCTTCTACGAGGGACAAGCCCCAGACGAGGCCCACACGATGGCGGACAACCACGAGGACCCGCCCCTGGTCATCTACGAGGATCAGGGCGCTCCCGAATCCCTCATCCACGAGGACGCTGTCGACGAGATGGCGGACCGCACCGTCCTCTCCATCGAGGAATCCGAACACATCGCCCCCGAGCCGTACGAGAAGATCCGGCCCGGGGCCCGGTTGACCCTCGCGGGAGCCGGGTGCACGGCGAACTGGGTCTGGACCACAGCCGACGAGGGCGAAGAGATCCAGCCCGACGACGAGGTCTACCTAGGCACCGCCGGTCACTGCATCGCTTCCGGTCAAACCTTCAACAACCAGGACGAGATCAACAGCTACAACCTTCCCATCGAGGTCTGCATCGAGAACTGCGACACGGTCACGGTGGAGGCCAGCACATGGGTCACGATCGCAGAAAGCCCCGAGGATATCGCGTTCGCGCGCGGGTGGGACCCGGCACCGAGCGCCGGTTCCGAGACGCAAGCTGGGGACGACTTCGCGCTGATCCGACTCCCGGACGAGGTGCGCGACCTCGTTGATCCACAGCTTGCCCATTGGGGCGGCGTGACCGGGTCCACGCAGCAGGCCGTCGGGGACCTCGCCGTCCAGTACGGACACGGCCTGGGCATGGGCGAGATGTTCCTCACGCAGCCAAGAAGCGGCGTGTACGGCATCAACTTCAGCGAGGACGAGATCAACTACTTCGGCCCCAGCATCTTCGGCGACTCGGGAAGCGCCACCGGTCTTGGCCAAGTCTCCCAGACCCGCATCCTCGAAGGGGACCTCGCGACGGGCATCCTCACGCACGGGGGCGCCGGGACCGGCGGCACCGTGTTCGGTACCAGCATCTCCGGCGCCATCGATGACGTCGCGGAATGGGGGATCGAGGACTGGGATCCTCAGGACCCGGTTCGCGTCGTCCATGAGGACGAGCCGATCCCCCTCCCCCAGGTCGACGTGCCCGAGGCTCCCGTCAGCGTCTCCGTGCTCGACGTGAGCACCGTCGACGATGCGCAACTTGAGGTCGAGTGGGAGCTGCCCGAAACGAGCTCGCCCGCCGACGTGTACCACGTGTACCGGGACGGGCAGCAGATCGATTCGACCGCATCCACCATCTACCTGGACGAGGGGCTCACCGAGGGTGTCGAGCACTGCTACCAGGTGCAAGCCGAGAACGAAGCGGGCACCAGCACCCTCTCCGAGGAGGTGTGCGCCACGCCCACGCAACCCACGTTGCCCCCCACCTCGTTCGTGAAGGTCCTCGACCCCGAACAAGGCGACGAACTGGCCCTGGTCTGGGGCGACCCCGCTCAGGAAGCCACGTTCGACAGCTTCCGCATCGAGCGGACCTCCCCGACGGGCGACGACGAGGTCATCACGGCGGACGCCTCGCAGCGAGACCTCATCGACGACGGCCTCGAGGAAGGCGTCGAGTACACGTACAGCGTGCGCCTCGTGGACGGAGACGACGCCAGCGACCCGGTGAACGCCACCGGCGCGCCCTCCGCGAGCCCGCTCACCTGGCCGCAACCCCAGCGCACACCGGACGGGTCCGCGACCACGGGCGCCGCAGGCGACATCACGGTTCCTGACATCCGGGCGTCCCTCTCTGCGGGATCAGGCATCACAGCGTCGCCCCTCGCGGAGGACCTCACGGGCGACGGGTCCGTCGAGATCCTCGTGGTCGAAGACATGGAGGACGCTCAAGACGACATCGTCGTACGGGCCCTCTCCCAGAACGGCGACACGCTCGAAGACGTGTGGACCCACACCGTCGCCGTCGAAGCCCCCTCTGGCGCGGTGGCCACGAACGGGTTCGGCACGGCCGCGGTCGGGGACATGACCGGCGACGGTGCCCCCGAGGTCGCCGTGTACACCAACCACGTGCTTGACCTCGGCGCTGCCACCGGCAACGCGGGCAAGATCACGGTCCTAGACGGGGCCACCGGGGACCTGCTGGACGCTGACGCGAGCTCGATCACGATCGGCACCGAGATCGCCCCGCGCCTTGTGGATCTCACCGGAGACGAGGGCCTTGAGATCGTCCTCGTACAACAGGTGGGCGGGACCGAGAGCGGGTACTACCTGCAGGGTCAAGCCGTCGACAACGCCGGCGAACTCGATCTCTTGTTCGACCACCAAATCTCGCCCGACCCCGTTTACACGGCTCCGGCCCTCCTGGATACCGCGAGCGAGGACGAGGCGTCGTTCGCCCTCGGCGATAGCACCGGAGCCGTCTACCGGTGCACCGTCCAGCAAGAGGACCCCAGCAACGTTGCATGCGAGACCCTAGCTACGCTCGATAGCGCCATCCGCGCGGTCAGCCAAGGCGTGCTCGAAGCCACGGAAGACCCCAGCATCGTGGCCCACACCTCCAACGGGAACGTGACCGCCGTCGCCCTCGACCCCGACGGGACCACGCAAAGCATCGGCGTGGCCACAGGCTTGTGGACCCCGCCCGGGATCGCGGACCTGACCGGCGACGCGTTCCAAGAGATCGCAAGCGCGCCCGCGAACGGGTTCCAAGACGACATCGAGAAGGTCGGAGACGTGAGCTTCGCAGGCATCGACGACGGCGAGCTGACGCAACTGGGCGTCCTCGAGAGGGCCTCCTCGCTCGATACATCCGGGCACGCCCACGGCGGGGCCACGATCGCCGATGTCACCGGAGACGGACAGCGGGAGGTTCTCGTCGGCGACGAAGACGGGAACATCGTAGCCATCGCTCCCGGTCTGAACGGCCCCAGCCCCACCGTGGCCTGGACGCTCTCCCTCGACGGCCCCGTCACGGCCCCCCTCGCATTGGCTGATACCAACGGCGACGGGGCGCTCAACGTCATCGCCGCGACCGAAGATGGTGAGATCGCGGTCCTCGACCGCATGCTACCCACCCCGACCGAGTTCGTCGGGATCGACCTCGGGTCCACCGTCGACGCGCTGTTGGAAGGCACACAGGTTCGGACCGCCGGGGACCAGACGGACTCCATCGGGGTCCGCGCCTCCGGCACCGGCGCCCCAGGCGCCCTGCTGACCGGCAACGCGATCGAAGCCTCCGCCACCGGCATCTACGCCGGCAGCGGCTCCACGGGCATGGTCGTGGAGGACAACGAGGTCCTCATGGAACCGGGTTGGTGCGACACGGAGGGCCTGGATCTTCCCGACGCGGAACCCGGGTACGAGGCCGTGTGCGCCTCCCCCAACGTGCGCGGCGTGCAGGCAAGCGCCCCCATCACGGTCCGCTCCAACACGATCCAAGCCACGCCCGTCTCCATCGACACAGAGGACGGCACCGTGCAAGCGACGGGCACGTGGGGTGTGAACGTGCTCAGCGAGGACGTCACCGTCGAGGATAACTCCTTCACGGGGTGGGGCGTGGCCGGCGTGATCGTCTGGAGCAGCGACGCGGATATCCGCGAGAACACGTTCTCCTCGAACAGCGTCGGCGTGCACACCAGCTCGGACCCCGGTGAGACGGTCCTGGCCGGCAACGCGTTCGACGGGAACGTGTTCGCGGTGCGCCTGGCGGGCTCCTCGTCCCCGGGTGCCCAGGAGATCCAGCTGCGAGAGAACGCGTTCCAGGAGAACCTGTTCGCCCTCTGGTTGGACAACGACCAGATGCACGTGGACGCCCGCTTGAACGACTGGGGCCTCTACCAAGCCGATCTGCTCGAGTACAGGATCGTAGGCGAAGGCGAGGACAACGTCGTTCAACAGGTCCCCTTCCTGCTCGAGGACGGCTCCCCCGAGCCGGGCCTTCCCACCGCGTCCCCGGCCAGCCACAGCGCGAACGCGAGCACATGCGCGGCGCACCCGGACGCGGACTGGACCGGCGACCAGTGCCGGTTCCTGACGGTTCAAGCCGCCGTCGACTTCAGCCACGCTAACGGCACGGTCGTCGTCCCCATGGCCCAAGACGAGGCGGCCCCCACGCCCTACGAGGAGGCGTTGACAATCGACGCCAACTCGGAGGATGAAGCCCTGGACGGGTTGACGGTCTGCGGAAGCGTCGTCGCCATGGAGTGCGCGCCCGTGGACGAACCCACCCGCTGGGGCATCTACAGCGACGCTGAGTGGGGCACACCGCCCGTGGCCCACCAAGGCGAAGCCATCCGCATGGACGCCGCAAGCGGCGACTCCACGAGCCTGTTCACGCGGGAC
>CAZOQA010000048.1:0-15459 GCA_964581775.1 uncultured Thermoplasmatales archaeon
ACCGCGCACACGCTCAACGCGACGGCCATCGCCACCAGCCGCGCCATGGTCATGATCCTCGAGAACCACCAGAACGAAGATGGAACCGTCACGATCCCCGACGCGCTGGTCCCCTACATGGACGGAGCAACGCGCATCGGAGAGCCGCTGGTCGAGGACACCGAGGAAGAAGACGAGGACTCCTGACCCGCCGCGAAGATGTTCGACCGACCGAAGAAGGTTCAACCGGCGCGGGAAGAACCTGCGGGTGACCATGGCCGACCGCGCCGACCGCCTCCAGCGTAGAATTGAACGCGAACGCAAGCGCAGAGAAGAGGCCGAGCGGATCGCAGAACAATCCACGCGCGAGCTCTACGAGCGCCAGCGGGAACTCAAAGAGCTCGCCGACTCGCTCGAGCAACGCGTCGAAGAGCGCACCCAAGAGCTCGAGCGGCGCCTTGCCCAACAGAAGGCGATCGCGGACCTGACCGGGAAGGCCCTCGAAGGCGTGGAGCCTGGAACGCTCATCGACGAGCTTTGCACCCGCACAAGCAACCTGCTCGACACCGACTACTGCGAGGTGTTCGAGCTCACCGACGACCAGGACCAGCTCGTGCTCCGAGCAGGCGTCGGCTGGCCCCCCGAGTACATCGACGAGAAAGCCGTGGACGCCTCCCCCGACTGCCAAACAGGGTACACGCTGCAGCACCGGGAACCTACCGTCGTACACGACATCCACCAAGAGAACCGCTTCCGCGGCCCCGACCTGCTCAACGAAGCCCAGCTACGAAGCGGGATCACGGTCGTCGTGCCCGGCCCCCGGGAACCCTGGGGCGTGTTCGGCGTGCACTCCAAGCAACCACGAGCGTACGATGAGAACGACGCCGCGTTCGTCGAATCCATGGGGCACGTGCTCAGCCAAACCATCCACCGCTCCCGCTCCCGGACCGAGCTCAAGGACTACGCCGACCGGCTCGAACGCGCCAACTGGGAGCTCGAGAACTTCGCGCATCTCGTCAGCCACGACCTGCGCGAGCCGATCCGCATGGTCAAGAACTACATGGAACTCATCGAGGAACGGTACGGGGACGAGCTCGACGAACAAGCCCGCGAGATGATCACCCACGCAAAGACCGGCGCCGAGCGCGGACACCAGATGATCCGAGGGCTTCTCCGGTACGCCCGCCTGGACGCCTCCGATCTGGACACGCAACCCGTCGACGGTGACAAGGTGCTCGACGAGGTGCTTCGAACGCTGGATCCCCAGATCGAGGCCTCCAACGCCCACATCGAACGCGACCCGCTCCCCACGGTTGAAGCCGAGCCCGCCCAGCTCAGCCAGATCTTCCAGAACCTCCTCAAGAACGCGATCAAATACACCCCCTCCGGGGAGGAGCCTCACGTGAGCATCCGCGCCCAGCCCCACGACGGCGCCTGGAGGTTCTCCATCGAGGACAACGGCGTCGGCATGGACCCCGCTGACACCGACGAGATCTTCCAGATGTTCAGCCAAGGCTCCAGCGAGGGAGGCGGCCACGGTATCGGGCTGGCCATCACCCAGAAGATCGTGCGCCGCCACGGCGGCCGCATCTGGGTAGACACGGAGCCCGGCGAGGGCTCCACCTTCCACTTCACGCTGCCCCGCGCGTAACCACCCAGGGAAACGCACGCATGTTCGACCACGCCAACCCAGTTAGGCCAGCCCCTCCCACATACACCCATGACCGGGACCCCAGCTCTCCAAGGGAGCGGGCGCGCGTGAAAGGCATCATCTTCGTGCTCCTCGAGGAGAAGATCCAAACCGACCACGGACAAGACGCCTGGGACCAGATCCTCCAAGACGCGGGCGTAGAGGGCGTGTACACGACGCTGGGCAACTACCCCTACGAGGAGTTCATCGAGCTGCTGGCCGCCGCCGAACCCTACACCGACCGCTCCGGGCCCGAAGCGCAGCGCTGGTTCGGGCGCCACGCGCTACACCGGTTCAACGAGAAACACCCGCACCTTTTCGAACCGCACGACTCCACGCTCTCCTTCGCCAAGGACCTCAACGAGGTCATCCACCCCGAGGTCCGCAAGCTCTACCCCGAAGCCCCCGTGCCCACGTTCATCATCGACGAGTCCCCCGAAGGCGGAGACCTCTCCATCGCGTACGAGTCCCCCCGAGGCCTGTGCTTCTTCGCCGAGGGGCTGCTTGAAGGCACCGCGGACACGTACGACGAATCCCTCAGCCACCACCAAGCCACCTGCATCCACCAGGGAGACCAACGCTGCGAACTCGTCATCCAGATGGACCCCGAAACCCGCGCCTAGGCCCCCGCCAGCAAGGAGACAACCCTTTCAAGCCTCGCCGCCCTCGCGCGAGCATGAGCCACGCCGAGATCGACATCGACGCCTTCAGAGAGCGCCGGGAACGCGCCAACGAGAAGATCCTCGACGCAGACCACCTCGGCGTGAACCGGTTCTTCAACCTCGACACGCGCGCCTACGAGGATGGAGCCCTCGACGCGACCACGAAAGAATACTGCGGGCTCGTGGCCAGCTGCGTGCTCCGATGCGACGACTGCATCGCCTACCACCTCGACCAACTGATCAGCAAGCACGAGGCCACGCCCGAGGAAATCATGGACGCGCTCAACGTGGCCCTCGTCGTCGGCGGGTCCATCTTCATCCCCCACCTGCGCAACGCATGGGAGCTGGCCGAGCAGCTCTTCGACGAGGAAAACGCGGCCTGAACCGCCCGCCCTCACACGGTCTCGCCCTCCACGACCTGCCCGACCCCCAGCGGGTCAGGGGGCCAGCGCTTCGTTCTCGTCCTCCTCCTGAGCCTCGGAGCCGTGAAGCGTCTCGCGCACGCTTGCAAGCTTCTCCTCGAGCTCTCTGAGCTCGATGAGGGCCTGCTTGTTGCGCGCCGTCGCATCCTGCCCGTTGTCCCCGCCGCGCACCGTCAGCCCGCGCTTCATCATGCTGACCTTCTGCTCGAGGTCCTCGCCCTGCCAGGAGCTCGTATCCCCGAAGCGCTCCCGGCTGGCCTTGGGCTGATGAAGCCACGTCTTGCACTGCTTGGCCGTCAGCACGCCCCGGTCGTGCAACAGTTGGAACACGGCCCACACGTCCTCGGCGCCCATCGCGTCCGACTCGACGCTCAGCGAAACGTGCTCCTCGGTGCCATCCTCCTCGTCGAAGCGGAACAGCGCCGAGATCTGGTTGCCGCTGGCCGTGGAGGTGTCCACGCCCTCAAGCTTTCGGCCCACCTTCAACTTGGTCTGGTGCGAAGCCATCACCGCGTCGAGCACGCGCGCTCGCTTAACCCCTAAGGGAGCGTTTCACGTGGAGACCTGGACGAGGTCCAAAGCCTCGAGCCGGTGCTCGTGCTCACGGATCCACTGCTGGGCCTGCTGTTGGGCTTCCTCGTGGACCTCGCAGTAGCGCTCGTAGGGCATGTCCATGGGCAGGGAGATGTTGCCTTCGCTGGAAACCCACTGGCCATCTGGCATCCATCGGTACAGGTGGGCGAGCCCGTACATGTTCAGCGTCGTGATGCAAAGCGGTTGCGAGCGCTCCCCGCCGTCGCCGAGCGGGTCCCCGTCTCCGTACACGAACGGGTAGGGGCTGTTCATCAGGTCCGGCCCGTAGGCTTCCGTCCAGGCGGAGGAGTGGCCAAGGCCCCACACGTGCGCGAACTCGTGCATGGTGACGCCGCGCATCTCGTGCCGTTCGGGGTAATCGGGGACCTCTTGCCCGCCTCGGGGGGCCGAGGCGAACAGGGACAAGAGCACGTACCGGTGGCCCATGTGCGCGTACTCGCCCAGGCCGGCTTCGTTGAGCTGGCGCTGGATCTCTTGGTCCTCGTTGGCGGGACCTTGGATGGCGACGCCGCGGAAGGCGGGTCCGCTGGTCTCCGCGTACCCGATCACGATGTCGTACCCGGCCTTGTCGGGGACCTGCCCGTCGAACAGGTCCACCGTTACGGAGACGTCTTCGAGGTAGGCGTACTCGGGGTACTCCTCGACGAAGCGCTCGATGGCGGGCTCCCAGGCGAACAGGCCCTCGAGCGTGGCCTCCAGGTAGGAGACCAGGTTGCGCGACTCGTTGGTGGGGTTGGAGAGGTCCCCGTGCGTGGGGGGGATCAGAGCCACGCGCGTTTCGCCCTGTCGAAGGGACCCGTCGAAGATCAGGTCGATCGGTTCCAGGCCCGTGTAGTCCTCGCCCTCGGGCGGCGGAGGCCCGGTGGCGTTGGTGTGAGCCAGGCGCGGGTCCTCGCTCGCGTTCGCTTCGCCGGGGCTTTGATCCTCGTCGAGGCCCTCGAGGTCCTCCTCGCCGGAGAGGCCCATGCACCCGGCCGTCACGATCAACGCGCCCACGAACAAGACGATCCACACGGTTCTCTGCTGCATGGCGCTCTCACCCGTGAGGTTTCCTCGCACCGCTTAAGCGTTCTGGGCCGCTTGTTGACCACGCCGCGTACGGACCCTGCAGGGCCACGCCTCACGCGGGGCCCTCGTAGGCCTCGCCCAAGCCATCCCGCACCTTCACCGCGACGCCCCTCTCAAGGGCGAGCGCTTCGCGCGCAGAGACCTGAAGGCGCCCGCACGCGGCCAGTCGACCCTCGGGGTCCAGAACGAGGCACTCATCCATGGGGCGAAGCTCGGGGGCACAGCCTTCCACGAACTTCGCGAACACGCTTTTGCCTTCCGCGTTGAAGCGGGCGCTGTCCTCGGTGACCCGAACCGTCAACGCATCGTGGTGGCCGGCTTCGTGCAGGCGCGTGGCGCCGGCCATCTTCAAGGTGAACCAGCCGTCGTAGGGGCGACGGCTGAGCACGTGCTCCCCGTCCGCGTGCACCGTCTTCACGCGACCGGTGCGGGGGCTGGTCTCGATATCGACGTCCCCCTCGAGCAGGGCCTTGCCAGCGTGGATCCCGAACTGGTACGCCGCCGTGGCCTCAACCCGTTCGCGGGTGAGGTCCACGGGCCCCTGCTTGGCCTTCTCGCGGGCCTCGCTGGGGTCCAGCATGGTCACCCCCCACGCCTCCGCCAGGTCCTCGAGCCGTTCGCGCTGCTCGTCGTGGTGGCGGGGGACAAGCGGGGCTTCGACGCTTTGGGAGAACGGGTACGCTTCGTCCAAGTCGTACGGGACGGGGCCCAGCCGGGATGGGAAAAACGGGTGGACGCCGCGTTCGCGCAGGCGTTGGACCGTGTCGGTCGCGTTCGCTGTATAGGGGCGCTTGGTGGCGGTCAGCAGGGTCACGGGCCCGCGGGGACTAAACCGGTGTTGGACGCGGGCTCGGGCGCGGTACCGCTGGGGGTGGGCGCGGTGGGCGTGCTCGAGCAGGTTGGCGGCGCTTTTGCTGGTGGCGGGCTCTTCTTCTTCGATCTGGTGGACGTGGTCTTGGAGCACGGGAAGTGCTTGGGCCAGTCGCGGGTGCGTGGTGCAGCGTTCTACGACGAGGTCGAACAGGCGCCCGTTGCGTTGGGCGTGGCGGATGCGTTTGATCTCTTGGGCGGTGACGTGGAGGTTGTGGCGAGCGAGCGCTTCGAGTCGGTGGGCGGGGTCGCTCTCCCGGAGCTGTTGGGGGGTCGTGTCGTGGCAGGTGGGGCAGGTGCAGGGGAGCTCGTCGAGTTCGTCCAGGTGCAGGGTGCCCCAGGGGACGAGCATGCGGTCGTCGTGGGCGAACTTGGCGTACGCGGCGGAGTCGAACAGGTCGCAGCCGAGGTACACGGCCAGGGGGAGCATCTGGGGGTGCCCGGCGCCGAAGAGATGCACGGCGCGCCCGGGCGTGAGGCCTCGCTTGGCGCCGAGCACGATACGGGTGAGCGTCTCGTAGCGCTGGTCTTCCATGAGGGGCACGACGCCGCCGATGGGGTGGATGGCTCCCCCGGGGGGCTCGATGCGGCTCATCTCGCGCGCGGCGGCTTCGCGCTCGGCGGGGAACGTGGCGCCTTGAACGGGGAGGGCCAGCGCCATCTCGTCGGCGTGGGGGACCGTATCGCGTGCCCTCGTTTGCGTCTCGGCGGCGTCTTCGCGGGCTTGCTCTTGGGTGCGGTCGGGCGTGCTGAACACGTCGAGGATGGTGCCGATGTCGGTGCCGATGTCGCGTTGGAAGGCGACGATCTCGTCGGGTTCGAGGTCGAGGTCGCCGTACACGTAGTCTTGGAAGGTGCCGGAGTCGGTCATCACGGGCCCGTCCGTCCCGATCACCTCGTGCACGCCGTCGCGTCGTGCCTTCTCGGCGAGTTCGGGGGTTCGTTGGAGGATGTAAGCGTTCGTGATCACAATCTGCACGTCGAAGCGCTTGCGCATCTCTTGGGGCTCGACGAGGATCCGGTTGGGGTTGATCACGGGCATCAGCGCCGGCGTGATGACGGTCCCGTGGGGGGTGGACAGGCGGCCCAGCCGAGAGAGCCCCTCGGTGTGCTCGGCCTCGAACGTGACGGGCATCGAGGCCCGCAACCCGGGAGGGTGTAATCAAGCCCGCGGGCGAGGCCCCGTTCAGCGGGCCGTGTAGCCTCCGTCGGCGGACAGGGCGTGCCCTGTGACGAACGAGGCTTCGTCGCTGGCAAGGTACGCGACCGCGTCCGCGATCTCCTGGGCGTCTCCGAGCCGGTTCATCGCGTGCATGGATTCGAGCTCGCGCCTTGTGTCCTCGTGCTCGCCCGCATGCACGCCCCTCTCCATCACCATGGGCGTCTGGATCCACCCTGGACAGACCGCGTTGACGCGCACATCCTCCTCGGCGTACTCGAGGGCGGCGGTCTTGGTCAACCCGAGCACGCCGTGCTTGCTGGCCGTGTACGCGGGCGTGGTGGGGAAAGCGACCTTTCCGAGGACCGAGGCCACGTTCACGATGCTTCCGCCCCCGTTGTCGAGCAGGACGGGGATCTCGTGTTTCATCCCGAGGAAGACGCCCCGGAGGTTGATGCTGACGACGCGGTCGAACGCGTCCGTAGGATGCTCAGCCGTGGCGGCGAGCTCGCCTTCGATGCCAGCGTTGTTCACCGCGACGTCGAGGCTCCCGAACGCATCCACGGTCGCGTCGACGGCGTCCTCAAGGTCGGCCTCCTCTTGCACGTTGCACCGGACGGCGAGGGCCTGGTGGCCATGTTGCTCGATCTCGTTGACGACTTGCTCGCTTTGCTTCTCCTGGATGTCGGCGACCGCGACGCGTGCGCCTTCGCGTGCGAGCGTCTTCGCGGTTTGGGCTCCGATCCCGCTTGCGGCTCCCGTCACGAGGGCTGTTCGACCTTCCAACCTGGCCATGAAGAGCAAGGCGCGTGCCCTCGTTTAGCGGTCTCCTCCCGCGAACATGCTCGCCTCGGGGGCTTGGGGAGAAGGAGAGGCCTTATCGGGCATCGTGCTTGATGCGGGCGTATGAAGGCCCGCGTGAACGATGTGATGGATCAGGCCCTGGAAACCCAGCGGGGCCAGCTGATCACAGGCGGCGCGCTGGCGCTCCTCGCCGTGGCGGTGTTCGCGGTGTTCACGTTGGTGGGGTTGGGATTCGTGACCGAGGAGGGGGAGTCGTTCGTGCTGCAGTTCGCGATGGCGTTCGTGAGCGTGCCCGTGTTCGGGGCGATCGCGTTCTTCTTCGCGGGGAGCGGGATGGGGTTCCCGCGGGGGCTGCGCTATGGGGTGGCCGCGTACATCGTGGCGGGCGTGATCGCGGTCGTGTTCGGGGTCCCGGGGGGGATCCCGGGCGGCGTGGCGAACGCGGGCCCGTTCTGGCCGTTCTTCGTGATGGTCGTCCTCTCGTGCGCGGCCGGGTTCGGTCCGTACACCTGCTAGGGGGGCTCGGCGTCCTCGAGCGTGGTTTTGAGGTCCGCGAGCTGATCTCTGAGTCGGGACCGGTTGGATAGCCACAGGAACGGTGCAAGCACCTTGGTGGCCCACCCGTCCAGGGGCACCTCGAGGCTCTCGGTGACGCGCGTGCCTTGGGCGGCGGGTTCGAGGTGGAACGCGGTCTGGATGGGGCCAGTCTCCCCGTCGGTGGTGAAGGACAATCTGCTGGGCGGTTGGAGCTCTTCGACGCGGGCTTCGAACCAGGCCTCTTCGTCCTCGGTGGGCGTGGAGACGCGCTGGCGGAAGCGGTCGCCGACGGTGAGCGGGCCGTCTTGGGTCGCGTCGAGGATCTCGATCTCTTGGACGGCGGGGACCCACCGTTCGAGGTTGCGCGGGTCGCAGAGGAACCCGAACACGTGGTCGGGGTCGCGGGCCACGATGACGCTTTGCCTCTGCCGCATGGTCCTCCCATCCGAGCCATGGGGGAAAACGTGCTCGGTGGTCCCGGCTTAGATCATGCGTCCTGGAGGACGAGGCAGTCGGCGAGCATGTCGTGCAGGCCTTGCTTTTTCTCTGTGACGACGATCATGAGGTAGCCGATCGCGAGGAGGGCTTCGCTGAGGACCTTCCCGTAGTACCGGGCGCTGGCTCGGGCGAAGCTGACGCGGTCCCCGTCGACGTCGGTGACGCGCACGCTGACGAGGCGCTTGCCGGGCGTGGCCTGCCAACCGGAGGCTTCGAACCCGGCGAAGTAGGGCCACTGGATCACGTAGACGGCCGTGACGAGGATGGCAAGCTCTTGCAGGGGCGCGGCCATGAGCTCTTGCATATCGGGGGAGGGTAGCCTGAGTGCTTCGAGCAGGAGCACGGTGGGGATGCCCAGGAGAATCGAGTCGACGAGGTAGGCGCCCAGTCGTCGAAGGAACCCAGCGTAGGGGAGCGGCTCCCTGGCGGGGAACGGGGATGGCTCGGGGTCCTGGCCGGTTTCGCCGGGGTCCTCGGGGCGTGCGTCGATGCGGGCGCCGACGGCTGACGGCGGCGTCTTCTCGCTCGCGTCGCCGCAAGCGTCGTCGGGATCGCGTGAGGCGTCGTTCATGGGGTCACGCGCGCCTTGGGGCGCGCCAGACTCGCTGACCCCGCATTAGGGTTGCCTTCTGGCCTGCCGGCCTGCTATTCGCCCTCGAGGAGCTCTCGGAGGCCCTCCATGGGACGCGAGAGGGTCAGCTCGTCCTCGCCTCGGGACTGGATCAACGCCGCGGGCAGGTCGACCTGGCTTGCGTCCACGTCCAAGGCTTCCTGGGCGTCCTCGTCCAGATCAAGCGGCAAGCGGCGGGCAAGCGTGGAAAGGGGTACGTCCTTGATCTCGCCAAGACGCGTGCCCTCCGCGTCGCGAACGGCCAGCGTCACCTCGTCGGAGAGGCTCATGCGTGGCCCCCTCCCAGGTTCGCCCTTGAAGGCCTCTTCGGAAAAACCCCTTCCCTCACGCGCGGCCCGGAGGGCCCCCCGTGTTCACCTTAGGGGAACCCAACGCATATAGGGAAGGTGAGGTTCTGGCTCCTCGATGGCGGAGACGCTGAACCTGTTCCGGTACGCTCACTTCGCTCAGCTGCCGGAACCGTACCGGGACTTGGACCGGGACGAGCGCGTCGAGCGGATCCATCGCGCTCGCGACCGTCTCGGAGACTCCACCCTCATCCTGGGCCACAACTACCAGCATGAGGAGATCTACGACGTCGCGGACGTGACCGGGGACTCGTTCAAGCTCTCCAAACAGGCCGCCGCCAGCGAGGCCGAGAACATCGTGTTCTGCGGCGTCACGTTCATGGCCGAGACCGCGGACATCCTCACCGAAGGGGAGCGCAACGTGATCATCCCCTCCCGGGAGGCCGCCTGCCCGATGGCGGGCATGGCCGAGATGGTGCAGGTCCAGCAAGCATGGGATCAGATCACGCGCGAGGTGCCCCCGGACCAGATCGTGCCCATCACGTACATGAACAGCTACGCGGACCTGAAAGCCTTCACAGGCCGCATGGACGGGGCCATCTGCACCAGCTCCAGCTCGCACGAGATCTTCGAATGGGCCCTCGACCAAGGCCACAAGATCCTGTTCCTCCCCGACAAGCACCTGGGGCACAACACCGCGCACGATCTGGGCTACGAGGACGACGATTGGGTGCTCTGGAACCCATGGCACCCCGAGTTCGGTGGGACCACGCCCGAGGACCTCCGCCGGGCCCGGTTCGTGCTCTGGGAGGGCATGTGCCAGGTGCACGACCGGTTCAGCCTCGAGCACGTCGAAGAGATGCGGCGCAGCCACGAGGACGTGGACATCGTGGTGCACCCCGAGTGCCCCCGAGAGGTCGTGGACGCCGCCGACTACGCGGGCTCCACCAGCCAGATCATCGATCACGTCGAGCGCGCGCCCAGCGGTTCCACGATCGCCATCGGGACCGAGGTGAACCTGATCAACCACCTCGCGCGAGAGCACGAGGACAAGCGCATCGTGCAGCTCTGCGGGGAAGCCTGCCTCGACTGCAACGCGATGCGACAGATCGACCCCAACTACCTCACGTGGGTGCTCGAGGAGCTCGTCAACGGGAACGTGATCAACCCCGTGACCGTCGACGAGGACGACCGCGAATGGTCGAAGGTCGCCCTGGATCGCATGCTCACCATCGGGGCCTGAACCCATGCCCAGCGAACACCGCGACGTGGTCGTCGTCGGAGGGACCCTCGCCGGGGCCGCCGCGGCGCTCGCCGCGACACGAAGCGGGGCCCGCACGCGGTTGGTCATGCAAGGCGCCAAGCGCCCTCCCACGACCGAGCCCATCCCCGAGGACGTGAGAACGCGCGCTCAAGCCAGCCTCCAGGAGCACGACGTGCCTGCCCCCGAGGAGGCCAACGTGTTCCGCTTCCGCGCCCGTCGCGTACGACGCTGGCTCGAAGAGCTCGGCATCGACAACGACGAAGCGTGGGCCCAGAACCTTCACGAGGCCATCCTCGAGCGGTGCAACCGGGAGGGCACGGGCCTCGACGAGGAGACCGCCGCCGTGCGCGCGATCGGGGACGCCGACCGGGGCGTTAGCGGGGTCGTGCTCGTGGACGGCGAGGACTCCGAGCCTCACCGAGCCGACACGACGATCCTGGCCGGCGGCGGGGCCACGTACCTGTGGCCGGGCGAGGTCTCCCACGCGAGCCCCCCCAGCGGGCTCGCGTTGGCCCTGCGCTCCGAGCTGCCCGTCGGAGACGCGGGCCGGGTCGCGTGGGCAAGCGAGGACGAGGGGCAACCCTCGCGCTTCTTGGATGGGGTGCGAGGCGATGGACGAGGGCGGTTGGACGTGCCGGGCGTGGCCGCGTGCGGCGAGGCTCTGGCATGCCCGTGGCACGCGGACCCGGCGCTTCGTCACGTCGAGGACGTCGCCCGGGGGTTGGAGGCGGGCGCCTTCCAGGGTCCGCCTGCCAAGCGGGCCGAGCCGGAGCTTGTCCCCATCGTGGACAACCCGATGCCGCCGGGGTTCTGCAAGGTCAAGCTCGGTCGTTTGCGGGGCGCGTTGGCCGAGCACGCGGGCCCGGGGGCTAGCCAAAAGGTCCTCGAGAGGGGACACGCGGAGCTTTTGTCGCTGCGCGGCGAGTTCAAAGATTACGCGCGAGCGCGGGCGGAGACGGACGTGCAGCTTCTCTCGCAGGCGGCGGACGTGGCGCTTGCGCACGTCGATGCGCGCTTAGGGGATGCCTAGGTTCGGGTTCGTCGGTCCACGAACCGGCGCGCGCAACCCTTATCAGGAAGTCCCCAGAGAAGGGGTTGACAGGTGTTCGCATGGACCAGATGCGCGTAGGCGACCCTGTGCGGTTCCGCGTGACGCCTGACGTGGACGCCAGCTTGTGGGATGAGGAGGGCTTCGTGGCGGGGTTCACGCGGGATGACCGGTTGCTCGTGGAGCTGGGGGATGGTACGGACGTGACGGCGATGCCGGACCAGGTCGACCCGGTGGACCGGGTGGACGTGCGGGACGCGTTCCGGGGGACGGCCGTGGGACCGTTCTAGGCCTCGTCGTCCTCGTCCAGGAACTCCTCCGGGTCCTCGATCTCTTCGTCCAGCTCCTCGGGGCTGGGCCCGCCCGAACCGGGGATGTCCGACTCTTCTGCAGGATCGGGCGTGCCGGCGATGTCCCCGATGGCAAGGTCGTCCAGCTCCTCGGGCGAAAGCGTGGGACCCTCGCCGCTGCCCCCGTCCCCCGTGACGCCTCCCCCGTTCACGCCCAACGCTTTCAGGAACTCGATGGGCAGCGGGATCACGATGTTCGTGCCTTGCTCGGTGCTGGCTTCCTGCACGGTTTGAAGCGTGCGCAGGTACAACGCGCCGGGGCCCTCGCTCATGATGCGCGAGGCTTGCGAGAGGCGCTCGGCGGCCTGCTTTTCGCCCTCGGCCGCGATGACGCGGGCTCGCCGTTCACGCTCGGCCTCCGCTTGGCGGGCCATCGCGCGGCGCATGTCCGTGGGCAGCTCTACGTCCTTGATCTCCACCATGGAGACCTTGATGCCCCACGGGTCCGTGGCCTCGTCGATGACGCGCTGGAGCTCCTCGTTGAGCTTCTCGCGCTCGGCCAGAAGCTCGTCGAGCTCAGCTTTCCCGAGCACGCTTCGAAGCGTGGTCTGCGCGATCTGGCTGGTCGCGACCCGGTAGTTCTCGACCTCCACGGTCGCATCCTCGGGTTCGAGCACGCGGTAGTACACGACCGCGTTCACGCTCACGGGAACGTTGTCGACGGTCATGATCTCCTGCACGGGCACGTCGTGCGTGATCACGCGCAGGTCGATCTTCACCATCTTGTCCAACAGGGGGATGATGAAGAACAGGCCCGGGCCTTTGGCGCCGATCAGGCGCCCCAGGCGGAAGATCACGCCCCGCTCGTACTCGTCCACGATCTTGATCGCGCTGACGACGAACAGGATCAACACGACGCCGACCAGCAGGCCGACGAACCCGATCTCTCCAGGAATCTGGAGGAGCGCGGACGCCGCGGATCCGAGGATCATGCTCAGCCCCATGCGCGGGTCAACCCGCGACGGTGTTAATAACCCTGTCCGAACCCGGTCGTGCCGGGCGATGGGTCTTGCGGGCGGTGGGCGAGGTGGTTCGCCTCAGAGCTCTCCAAGCACGGCCAGCAAGCGTGGATGATCGTGCAGGGATGCGAACTCGTGGTCCTCGAGCATGGTGTCGGCGAGTGCGGGGTGGTGCTCGGCGAGGTAGGCGGCGTGCTGGAGGGCGTTCTCGGTGTCGCCGTGGCGTGCGAGCGCGCTTGCATACGCGTACCGGGTGAGGGGGTCGCGGGGGGCTAGCTTGTGCGCGTTGCCGAGAGCGTCGCGGGCTTCGTCCAGACGGTCGGCTTCGTCGAGGCAAAGGCCCAGGCAGAAGTGAGCGGCCTGGAGATCGCTCTTGATCGCGATCGCGGTCTCGAACCATCGGATCGCGTCCTCGGTCTTGCCCTCGTCGAGCGCATCCTGCGCGAGCAAGAGCACGCCCTCGATTCCCGGTTCGACCCGGGCGCTGGAGGGCTGTTCCTGATGGGATGCGTCGTCGCTTCCAGACGCGGAGCTGGGGATTGGTTGTCGAGGCTGCCTCGAGCCTTTTGAGGCCGGGCGGGTTCGGATCGCGACGGTCGCGATGGCGCCGATGCTGACGAGGAGGGTGGCGGGGGCTATCCAGGAAGCGTCCAGCCCGAGCGGCGGCGTCGGGGTCTTCTCTGCCGCGGGTTCGATAGCGGCGGGGGCGGCTTGCTCGGTGGGGTCCTCGGGCGTCCAAGGGGCAAGGGGAGCCGAGGGTGCATCCGGCGACCCGCCGTCTTCCTTGTCATGCACCTGGGAGGTGGGTCGGGGGGTTTGCTCGTCCGTGGCGTCGGGGGCGGAGACGTTCTGGTCTTGCAGGGCCGTGGCAGCGGCGTGGGAGCGTTCGGGGGGTTCCTGATCCTCGTGGTAGGATTCCCCGGTGGATGGCTCTGGAGGGGCCTGCTCGGCCGCCGACACCGTATCCCTCGTTGAGGGTGCAGCGTTCGCGTGACTGGGGATGGCTGCGTGGCTTGGGGCTGTCTTGGAGGGGGCATGGTCCGGCGGCCCGGCCTTCTCGGGGGGTCCAGCGTTCGCGGAACCTGCGATCATGAACGTGGCCAGGGCGACGAGGAGGAGCAGGATCCAGGGAAGGCGTGTCAACGTGAACCACCGCGCGTCCATCCCCTTGGCCGGTGGGATGCTTCGTGGGAATGGGCCGGTCCCGTTGTTCCCTTGCGGGAGGATCTCCCGCGTGGAGAAACCCGAACGGTTACGGGGCTCTCCTTGCCTGCCGGCGCGGGTCCCTTCCGTGCACGCGGCGGAGCAAGCAGGGTCCGGGAGGTCCCCTGCAGGTTTATACGAGGCGGGCGGGGAGCCTGCAAGGGCCCATGGACATCAAGGATCTGATGCGGACCTACGTGTTCATCAACGACCCGGACATCAAGCAGGTCACCACCAAGTTCGGGGCGGTCCTCATCGCGCTGGGCGGCCTGGCGGGCATGGCCTACCTTGCGGCCGGCGTCGCCGACACGGACGAGGACCCCTCGGCGGCAGCCGAGCCAGACGAGGATCAAGAGGAGACCTCCGAGGCCTGCATGGACGCCACCGACCTGGACGCGTGGCGAAGCGAACACCCTGACCTCGAGCAAGGCACCGATTACGAAGTGGACGTGACCGAGTCGGGCCTGGTCTGCGTGACGCGCTGACGCATCACCGATCGTCCCGATCCGGGACCACGCGCTCGTGCCCTGACCTGTCGGCCTCGTCCGGGAACTCCGCGTCCGGTGCCGCCTCCACCAGGATCCTCAACCCGTCGCGATGCGTCACGCGCACCGTGGTCCCCTCCTCGATGGAGCCCTCCTCGGCTCGCGCCGTCCAAAGCTCCCCGCGAACGTGCACCTGCCCCGTGGGGTCCAAGGGCGTATGGGCCCGTCCGATGTCCCCCACCATGTCCATCGAGGACGGCTCGCCTTTTTGACGCACCGCGATCCACACGGCCACGAGCACGGCGATTCCGGACAGGACGGCGGACACGATCGCGATCACGCGGAACGTCGCCAGGAAGTCCGGGGATAAAAGTGGCTCGTCCACGAGCAGAATCCCCCCTAGGATCAGCGCGACGACGCCTGAAACGGCGAGCACGCCGTGCGTGGGCGTGAAAAGCTCCGCGATGAAGAACGCGGCCGCTAACAGGATCAACAGGATCCCGCTGGTGCTCGTGTCGAACAAGCCCAGCCCGATCAAAGCCAGCACGAGCGCGAGCGCGCCGATCGTCTCCGCCACGTACGTGCCCGGCGCGGCCAACCCGAAGATGACACCGTACAAGCCCACCAGGAACAGGATGAACACGATCTGCGGGTTGCTGATCAGATCGATGAAGTTCGCCATCGCGCCCTCGTCCACGGTCACCACGGTCGCATCCGCCGTGTCCAGCGTGACGCGCGTGTCCCCCGCGATGGCCTCCTCGCCGTCCACCGCGTCGAGGAACTCCTCCAGGGAGGATGCCTGATGGTCCGCGATGCCCTCCGCGCGCGCGGCGGACTCGTTCATGTTCAGGTTCTCCGTGATGAAGCGCTCCGCGATGTCCTGGTCCCGGTCGGTGCGCTCCGCGATGCCCCGGATCTGCCCCACCAGGAAGTTCACGGTCTTGTCCGA
>CAZOQA010000049.1:0-14444 GCA_964581775.1 uncultured Thermoplasmatales archaeon
TGAGGGAGATGGCCACGTGCTTGGGGCGGTTGGCGCGCACCCACTTCTCCAGGTCTGTGATGTCGCGGCCCTTGTACCCGCTGACCAGGCGCTGTTGCTCGGTCACGCTGTCCTCGAACAAGCGCTCGGGGTCATCCCACGAGCGGCCGGTGGGGCTCGTGTCGAAGTCCTGGGAGCGCCAGCAGTACAGGCACCGGAAGTTGCAGTAGTCCACGACGGGTGTCATCTGCATGCACCGGTGGCTTTCCACGCCGTAGAAGGTGCCCTTGTAGCAGTGCCGACCGTCCTCCTTGAGGTCCTCCTTGGTCCAGTGGCAAAGCTTGACGCCGCCGTGGTCGCCGGCGAACCCGTAGCCTTGCTTCTTCAGGAGGCGCTGGAGCTCCTCACGCATCACGCCGGGGACGACGCGGATGCCATTTCACGGTTTCGCAAGGCCACCTCTCGCGGTGAACCCTCGTGTCCCAACGCTTATGCCGAGCCTGGCTGTCCTGCGACCGATGCGGACCCGCGCGCTCGTCGGCACCGGCCTGGCCCTGTTGCTCGTCACGGTGGGCTGCCTGGCCGGCCTTGCCCCGGACGATCCGCTCAACCGGGCCAGCCAAGAGGCCACCCCCCACGACCCGCCGGAGCCCGAGAACGGGTCCGAGCACGCGCCGCCCTCGCTCACGTTCGAGATCGAGACCCCCGAGGACGCGAAGCCGGGGGAGGCGACCGTGAACTGGACGATCCGCAGCGACGAAGAGAACGAGACCCGGCTCGAGACCGCGCGCCTGCACTGGGGCCCCCAGCCCGTGCCCGACGAGGACCTCGAGGGGCTTCGCCCCTACGGGAACGCGACGGGCACGAACCAGCCAGGATCCACGCCCGCCTCCTACTCGACCCCCCTCGACCTCGAAGAGGAAGGCACCGTGTACGTTCGCGCCGAGGCCCGCACCGGCACCACGGACGAGACCAGCCACCGCCATTGGAGCCAAGAAGCCTCCTTCCAAGTCGAAGCCCCCGAAGGCGCTCCCGAGCCCGAGACGCGACCCGAGCATCACGTCCCCGAGGAGATCCGATGCGGGGAAGAGACCATCCCCCGCGAGGACGCGCTGGCAGGAAGCCAGGACCCGAACCTGGACTCGCTCACGTGGGTCGTGCTCAAGACCGGGTTCCGTGTGGCCGTAGCCTGGGAGACGCCCGAGCCTGTGGCCGGCCAGCTCGAGATCCGCATCGGCGACCGCAACGAGACGGTGCAAGAGACCACGCCCCGCACCACGCACCTGTTCGTGCTCGACGATCTGCCCCACGGCCAGACGCTGTGCTTCGTGGCCCAGAACGGGGACGAGGGCGACCGGAGCCTCGTCCACGGCGTGCACCTGGGCAACGCCATGAACGCGTACGATCTCCACGCCCAGCACTACACCCTCAACCAGCTCGTCCTCGCCAACGAAGCCCCCAACCGGGCCGCGCTCGAAGCAGGCCTGCACGGCTACGGCGAGCTCCTCTGGGGCGCCACCGACGAGCACATCAGCGCCGGCAGCCTCATCGTCGTCTACAACGACGCCACACACCACAACAGCGGATGGGCCAGCTGCTACATGCTGTTCACATTCTGGACGCTCGATGACCAAGAACCCCCCACCTGCCACCGCATCTTCGACGTGATCTTCACCCACGACCACATCCCCTACGGCGCCGGGTCTACGTACATCGACGGCATCCAACGCCCCGACCAAGCCATCTGGATGAACAGCATCTGGGAAGCCAGCCAACACGGGGGCATCCTCTACAGCGGCGAGCAAGAAAGCCACGAGGTCGCGTTCACGCTCACCCACGAGATCGGCCACTACGCCCTCGGCGCCATGGACCTGTACACGAGCCTCGGCCAAGGCCCCGATTGCTGGGACCCCGAGCTCGAGATCAGCATCATGGGCGCCAACCGCAACGCCACCGAGTTCGACGACCAGATCCACCGATGTCCCAACGAAGACGCCATCGATGGGTACGTCCCCACCTGGACCCTCATGACCGAACGCTACACCGAGATCCCCAACCGGACCGAGGGTCCCCAAGACGAGCAAGGCCAAAGCCCCCGCTTCGAGCTGCATACCTTCGACGCGATTCAGGCCGTCTCGCCCGCCGCCCCCGAGCAGCCCAAACCCCCCTCCTGACCCCGCCCGGACCTGGCGACAACGCTTTGACCCCCCGCATCTTGAAAGGAGCCCATGCGCACCGCCACGCTCCTGCTTGCACCCCTCCTGGTCACCGCCGCCCTCGCCGGGTGCCTCGGGGACGATGGACCCAACGCCGGCCTCCCCGGAAACGACGACGGAGATGCACCCCGAACCGAATGGCAGTACTCCACCGGGTCCGGGACCGTCACCGGCGCCGGCACACCCGCCGGGAGCCTCGCCAGCGGCGAGAACGCCGCCGCCTGGACCGTCCCCGAGAACGCACGCGTGATGCACATCAACCTCACCGTCGAATCCCAAACCGTCCTCGGCGCCGAGATCTCCTACCAGCTTGGACCCGCCTGCGAGACCGACCCCACCATCTCCTGCTCCCACACCGGCACCACCGAGGACGGCCAAGCCACGATCACGATCCAAGACCCCGCCCCCGGCGGATGGGAGATCTACGTCTTCCTCGAGAACGACGCCGGAGAAGCCGACTGGAGCATCGAGATCGCCACCGGCATCCTGGCCCCCTGACGCGACCCGCTAAGGCTCCCGCGGGACCTCCCCGATCACGACCCACTCGCCCCGATCCGTCACGTGCGTCTGCCGCACCACCACGCCCCCCACCTCGCCCGTGCGGGACGCATGCGTCCCATCGCACGGATACGCGCACACCCCCTCGATGCTCACCGCCATCACGCTCCCCCCCGGCCCCGGGTAAGCCCGCTCATCCTCGAACGCCTGCGCATCCAACCGATCCGAGACCGCGTCCCGAGGCACGAACACCCGCTCCACCGGCACATCCCCCCCGATGAACGACGCCACGCGATCCACCCACGCAGCCAACGCCTCCGCGCGAACCCGCCAAGCCCCGAACTCCAACCGGAACCGACCGCCCCCCTTCACCTCCGGGTCAGCCACCAGGGGCGGGGCATCGTGCTGGTGGGCCGCCGCCAGCAACAGATGCATCCCCGTGTGCGCACGCGAGTCCAGGCTGCGCTGGGCCTGATCCAGGTGACACTGAAGCTCCGCGCCCACCGGGGGAGCCTCCCCATCGAGACGGTGCCATACGCGGCCTGCCCGCTCGTACACGGTCACCACCTCGTGCTTGTCCCCGCCCTGGACCCACACGGTGCCCGAGTCCGCGCGCTGCGGGTGCCGGTAGGCCCGGCTTTTGGGACGGAACAAGGTCCGATCGAGCCGGAACGCGTCGCCGTGGGTTTCCAGGACCTCGGCGAGCGCGGTCTTGCGCCGGGGCTCGGTCAGCCACAACCGCTCGGACGCCTCGCTGCTCACGCGGGCTGCATCGGGGCAGGGTGCGTCAACGTTGCGGGAGCCCGACGGAGGGGCTCGGAAGGGTGGGGTCTTGGTCGACGAGCGTAGCCTTGTGGCTGTGCGCGCGCTCGTAGTGCCAGTCCGCGGTGGGCCTGTCAGGCAGGGGCTGGTCGCCGCGGAGGACCTCCAGGGCGTGCTGGATGCTTGGCTGGTTGATCTCGCCGTACCCGAGGAAGGGGAACCGTTGGTCTTGGGGTACGGCGTCGGGGGGCAGCGCAGAGTTGACGCAGCGGTCCCCGTCGCTGGGCGTCTCGGTGGGCGTGGGGAGCGCGGTGTGGTAGAGCACGTCTTTGAACTCGCGCAGCGTGAACGTGCCGTCGGCGAGGGGGCCTTCGTCGGTGGGGGCGTCGCCATGGGCGAGGATGACGGTGGCGTCGGTGGGGTTCTGGCTGTCCCAGGCGCCGTCGGGGGGCGTCAGGTTGGCGTCGGTGCGGGGGCCGACGTGGTTGTCGTCGAGCAGGCGTCGGGCTTCGAGGAGCATGGCGGCGCCGCCGCCGGCGCTGTAGGGCGTGGCGCTGCTTGTGCCGCCGCCGGTGTTGTCGATCTCGGTGGTGCTGTCGGGTTGCACGGCGGGGTTGCTGCAGCCGTCGGCGGCGATGTAGGGGTCTTGGTTGTGCCATTGGGTCAGGTGGTCGTTGTCGGTGGCTCCGACGCTGATGGCGTCGGGGGCTCCGCTGGAGCCTCGTAGCCAGACGGGGTACCCGGCTGCGCCGGCGTTCGCGATGCCGTTCCCGCTGGAGGCGAAGAAGGGTTTCTGGCTGGCGAGGTCTTGGTAGGCGTCGATGGCGCCTTGGTCCATGGCGTTGGGCGCGGCGGGGAACGTCGTGTAGGGGGAGAGGCCTGCGCTGATGCTGACGATGTCGATCCAGTCTTGCTGGGCGGTCCATTCGACCGCGTCCGTGGTGAAGCCTTGCACCATGACGAGCCAGATGCCGGGGTCGTCGCCGCCGATGCTGATGGTGTCTGCCACGGCGCGGCTGCTCGTCATGGTCCCGTGCGTGTATTCGCCGGGCCGGTCGAGGATCAGCGGCCAGTCGTCGGGGGGCTCCATGAAGCTGATCGCGCCGAGGATCTTGGTGCCGGGGAACGTGTAGAGGGTCTCTTCTTCGAGGCGGGTCAAGGTTTCCCAGTCGTCCTCGACGGCGGTCTCCCAGTCATCGTTCTCGAGGGACAGCGTGACGTCCTGGAGAGGTTCGTGGAGCTTGTCCAGGGCGGGCGTGGAGGGGGAGGGGGCTTCGCTTGTGGGGGTCGAGGGGTCGGTCCATCGGTCGGGGTCGTGGAACTCTTCGTGGTAGGGGTTCGTGCCCGTGTCGATCACGGCGACGACCACGTGCGATCCGTCCTCGGGGAGAGGGGGTTCATCCTCGATGGGCTCCGCCGAGAGGGGGTCCAGATCGTCGATCCCGATGCATCCTGCCAGGGCCACGGCTGCCCCGATCAGGGCCACGGTCCAGCCTCGCATGGGACCGGGCAAGGGGTCGGGCAAGATAGGCCTTGCGGGCGCGCCGGAGCGGGGCCTGGATGCGCAGGTGTCGTGGGACCGAAGGGCCTATCCTCGCTGGCCTGATACGCAGGGTCGGATGCCGCTGATCCTCGCGATCGATCAAGGCACGACGGCCACGAAGGCCCTGGCCGTAGACGAGGACCGGGAGATCGTGGCCCGCGCCTCCGTGGACACCCCGTTGCACCAGCCGCGCCCGGGCTGGGCGGAGAACGACCCGGAACGCATCCGCGAGGCGACGATGGAAGCGTTCGAAGCCGTGCTGAGGGAGGTGGACGAGGACGAGGTGGAGGCCATCGGCATCGCCAACCAGCGCGAGACCACCGTCGCGTGGGACCGCGCCACGGGGGAACCGTTGGGGCCGGCGGTGAGCTGGCAGTGCCGCCGCACGGCGGACCTTTGCGAGGAGCTCTCCCAGAGCGAGGAGGTCGTGGCCCGCTTGCGCGAGCGCACGGGCCTCGTGATGGACCCGTACTTCTCGGCCACCAAGATGAGGTGGCTGCTCGACGAGGTCCCCCGGGTCCAGGATGCGCACGAGGAGGGCACGCTCGCGATGGGCACCGTGGACGCGTTCCTCGTGGACGCCCTCACGGGCGAGCACGTCACGGACCCGTCCAACGCGTCGCGTACGATGCTGTACAACCTGCACAAGGACACCTGGGATCCCGAGCTCTCCGAGCTGCTGGATGTACCCTTGGACCCGTTGCCGCTTTTATCCCCGTCGTCGGGGTTGTTCGGGCGCGTGGACCCGGACGCCCCGCTCGGGTCCAGGTTGCCCCGGTTGGAAGGCGTGCCCGTCACGGGCGTGGCGGGCGACCAGCAGGCCAGCCTGTTCGGGCATGGGTGCCTCGAGGAGGGTCAAACCAAGGGCACGCTGGGGACGGGCGCGTTCTTCCTCGTGAACACGGGAGCGTCCGTGTTCTCGCCCCGGGAGGGCATCCTGGCCACGGTCGCCTGGGACTTGGGAGACGGGCCGGTGTACGCGTTGGAGGCGGTCGCGTTCTCCTGCGGGAGCGTGCTGGAGTGGGCCACGCGCGCGGGGTGGCTAGATGCTCCCGAGGAGGTGGACGCGTTGGCGGGCGGCGACACGAGCTCGCAAGGGGCCGTGTTCGTGCCCGCGCTTTACGGGTTGGCCGCTCCGGATTGGGACCCGGACGCGAAGGGCGCATTGGTGGGGCTTTCGGCGAGCACGGGCCGCGAGCAGGTGGCGCGCGCGATTGCGGAGGGGCTCTCGGCGCAGAACGCCCGCCTGATGCAGGCCCTGGAGGGGTGCGGGCAACCGCTCTCCCAGGTCCAGGTGGATGGGGGGGTCTCCCGGTCGGATCTTCTGTGCCGGTTGATGGCGGACGCGACGGGGGCCCCGGTGCATCGGGCCCGCGAGAGCGAGCTGACCGGCTTGGGCGCGGCCGGGTTGGCGGGGCTGCACGTGGACGTGTTCTCGTTGGAGGATCTGGGACGCGTGGACCAGGTCACGTTCGAACCGGAAGGCTCGGGGGGGTTCGTGGAGGACTACGAGGAGGCCGTCGAGACGGTGTTGGGCCCCCAGGCGTCCCTGTCACGCTAGGGCACGGACGAAACGCTTTACATGCCTCAGGGGTCAACGGGCTACGATGAGCCTCCGCGATGCGTGCTGGGTGACGGTGCTTGGCCTGATCCTCGCAGGATCGTTCGCGCTGTCCCCCGCAGCAGCCCAAGCGCCCGATATCCCCCCCGTGATCCCGGTCGACATCCGCCCGGACCCCTCCTTCGAGAACGTCTCCCACGACACCGAAGAGGTCTCCTTCGAGGTTCAACTGTACCGCTGGGACGACACGTTCACCGGCGACTACGACTTGACCGTCACGGACGACGACGACCTCATCGCCGCGATCGGCGGCTTCTGGGAGCCCGGCGCCACGTACAAGAACGTCAGCACCGTGGACGACGCCGACGACGGCCCCGGCGTTTGGGAACCCACCATCGGCGTCCACCAGCTCAACTTCACCACGGAGGCACGCGGAGAATCCTTCCCCATCCCCCTGACCGTGCCCATGGGCCCGGATCTACGACCCACCAGCGTCGAGATGGACCCCGAGCACCCGCTTCCCGGGGACGAGGTCACGTTCACGCTCGAGGTCCAAAACCAGGGGACCTGGGAGACGCCCCCCGGCGCGACCATCCCCGTCTCGCTCACCGTCGACGAGACCGCCCTCGGCGAGCAAACCATCGAGGACCTCGACAGCAGCGAAACCACCACGCTCACGTTCGACGAGACCTGGACCGCCCGCGAAGGAACGCACGACGTGACCGCGACCGTGGCCCCCGTCATCGAGGAGGTCCGCGACGAGAACAACGAGCTCCTCGAAGAGATTCAGATCGACGCACACGGGCTAAGCGTCACCAGTCTCACCGCGGACCCCCACCCCGCCGAACCCGACGAGACCGTCACGGTCACCGCCAAGATCGAGAACAAAGCCGACCGCGAGGCCGACGCGGAACCCGTCGTGCTCTACCAGAACGGCGAACGCGTCGGGGAAACCGAGACCGCCCCCCTCGACCCCGGCGAAGCCGACACCGTCACCTGGGAGACCCAAGCCTCCACCGGCCTGCACGAGCTGCAAGCCGTCATCGACCCCGGCGACGGGGACCAGATCCCCGAGGACGCCACCGGTCGCACGTACGAGCTCTCCGTGGGCCCCGACTTCCGCCTCGCGAACCTGGACGTCTCCGAGCGCCAGCCGGTGGAAGGGGACAACGTGACGCTCACCGTCACCGTGCACAACCACGGCACCAACACGAGCCAAACCGTGCCCGTGGTCCTCTACCTCCTCGAGGAAGGCCACGACGACGAGGCCCCCCTCGACGCGGCCGAGATCGACGGCCTCGACGCCGGTGGACAAGCAACCGTCACCTTCGAGATGACCCCGCCCGTCGGCGAACACCGGCTCATCGCCCACGTGGACCCCGTCGAGGACATCCAAGAAGCCTCCCGGGAAGACAACCGGGCCGAGGTCCCTCTCACCGTTCGCCCCGATGCGCCCCTGCCCCGCGTCTACGGGCTCGCGCTCGAAGACCCCGACGTGGAACCCGGCGAAGAGACCCGCATCGAAGCCACCATCCGGAACGAGGGAAGCCAACCCGCGAGGGACCTCCACGCGCGGTTCCTGCTGGACGGCGAACCCCTCGACGGGACCCACCCGATCGAACGGGTCCTCCCCGGCGACCAGGTCACGGTGACCAGCCCCGCGTGGACGACCGGGGACGGGCTGCACGCGTTGACGGTGCAGATCGGGAACCAGACCCAGCTCGAACGAGACGACCCCGAGGACACCGGCTCCCGAGACGTCCTCGTCGAGCCCGCCGGCCCCTCTCTCATCCTCGAAGACCTGCGAACCGAACCCGAGGCGCCCGCGAACGGCGACCAGACCCGGCTCGTCGTCACCGTCACCAACCAAGGCGACCGAACCCGAGAGGACATCCAAGTCCTCTTCCTGGCCGACGACGAAGAGCTCTCCTCCCAGACCCTGGACGAGCTCGAGCCCGGCGCCTCCGCGGACGTGACCAGCGAAGCGTGGACGCTCGGAGACGAGCCCGTGGACGTGACCGCGAGCCTCGGAGACGAGCCCACGGACGAGCAAGCCCAAGCCGGGCAAGCCGTGCACGCGACCGTGAGCGCGGACGCGTCCACACCCGTGCCCCTACCGGGCCTCGCCGCCGTGGCGGCCACCCTCATCGCGGCCGGCGCTTCCGGACGGCGACGGGCCTGACCTCTTCGACCGAGGGGACGTTGAAAAGCCATGGGGGCCTAACAGGGACCGATGGCGCACTACCTGGTCCGCGCGCGTCCCGACCACGACCGGTTGCCCGAGCTCAGGGAGAAGCTCCTCGAGGGGAGCGTCGAGGAGCTGGACCCCTTCGGGGCCGAGCTGGATCAGGCCCTGCGCCGGGCGCGGTTGGACCCGCGGGACGGGCACGCCGTGTGGGAGGAGGAGGACCACTGCAGCCCGCCGCTGGCGATGGAGCGCGAGAAGGTGCTGGATGCCTACTTCGACGAGATCACCGTCGAGGAGGTCGACCCGGGGGACGGCTGGGACGAGATCGAGCAGCTGCCCTCGCTCTGGTGGGACGCCCAGCAGGCGGACCCTCGAGAGCCCGAGCCCTGACCCTGGAGGTGGACCCTTGCTTCCCGACGAGGCCCGGCCTTGGGGCGTGGAGCTTCGCGTGCAGAACATACGCGGCGTGGAGGCCTTCTACGAGGACCGGCTTGGCATGCAGCGCGTCCACGGTGGGGAGGGCGACTGCGTGTTGGAAGCCGCGGGCGGGCTGGCGCGCGTTCGCTTGGTCGAGGACCCGCTTGCTCCCTCGCGCCCGCCGGGCACGGAGGGGCTTTTCCACATGGCCTTCCTGGTCCCCACGCGCGAGGACCTGGCGCGCGTGCTGCGCGGTCTCAACAAGGACAAGGCGCGGTTGATCGGCGCCGCGGATCATGGCGTCTCGGAAGCGTTGTACCTGGAGGATCCGGAGGGCAACGGGATCGAGGTGTACCGCGACCGGGACCCCGAAGAGTGGCCCTGGAGGGGAGAGGAGATCGTGATGCGGACCGACCCCTTGGATGGGGAGGGGCTCCTGGCGGCCGCTCAGGGGGAAAGCCGGTTGCCGGAGGGGACGAGGCTTGGCCACGTGCACCTGGAGACGTTGGACCTGGGAGCCGCGTCTCGCTTCTACGAGGGCCTGGGGTTGCGGGTCACGCAGACCTCGTACCCGGGGGCCCGGTTCCTGGCCCTTGGCCCGTACCATCACCACGTGGGGTTGAACCGGTGGAGAACCCGGCGAAGGCGCGTCGAGGGTGCCACGGGGTTGATCGGGTTGACGTGGAGGCTTCCCCCTGGCAGCCTGTCCAAGCTGAACCCGTCCCTGCAGGGGGCCGGGTTCCCGCCGCGGCGCTCGGACGAGGGCGTCGTGATGGAGGACCCGACGGGCGTCCCGTTGCGCTTCGTGGAGACCTCGGTCGGTCAGTAGATGTAGGGTGTGGCGTCCGGGTCGAAGCCTGGCACGATGCGCATGGATCCCGCTTTAGCGGGCTTGTACCCGTGCTCGGGCATGGTGAGCTTGCGGAAGAACACCGGGGCTCCCCGGTCGCCGGAGGAGGGATCGAGCGCGGCTGCGATCTGCGTGGCCGGGTGCTCGGGCCCGAACGCGTCTTCCACGAGCTCGCGGGCGCGCCTTCGAAGGGGGGCCTCCGAGAGGAACCCGACCGTGTGCAGGTACTCGTGCAGGAGGATGTTGAACGCGTACGCGTCGTGGTGCTCAGGGTGCTCGGCCCGGATGTGGTCGAGCACGTCCTCGTTGAGCACGATCGTGTTGGACCCAAGCACGAAGTACCCGCCCAGGTAGCCTCCGGGGGAGAGGCCAAGCCGAGCAAGGCCCAGCATCAAGCCTGCCCGGGAGCGGTCCAGGTTGTCCTGCACGAGGTCTTTGACGATGCGGAAGATGTCGGTGAGCGAGTCGGCGTCGCCCAACCGTTCGGGGTACCCGGTCACTCGTCCCCCTTCGCCCCGCTCGTATAAGACCCTGACGCGCGGACCGCCAACGTGAAACCCTCCTGCCTCGTCAGGTAAGCCCATGACCGTGGACGCCCTGGTCGAGGTCACGGCCCAGCCGGGACAGCTCGGGGAGATCCGCGAAGCGGCCCGCACGTTCCTCGACGAGGCCCAGGAGACCGAAGCCCGGCTGGAGCAAGCAGAGGCGTACGTGATCGAAGGGAAGCGAACGCTGTTGGTCCACCTCGTCTTCGAGGACGCTCTGGCAGCCCAAGAGCACCGGTCCAAGACCCATACGGTCCGCTTCACCGAGGAGATCGAGGAGGCCTGCGAGACCCTCGACGTTCACCAGCTACGCCCGCTCTCGCTCTCGGATGACTGAACGGTCGTTCAGAGGGCACGGGGTGCTCCACCGTGGACCCTATAAAAGGGAAGCGCCTTGACGGACCCCCATGGCCCCCACCAAGGCCTGGCTTGGCACCCTCCTGGTCGGCCTCCTCGCGACGGTCCTGCTTGCAAGCCTCCCGCTGGCAGGCGCCCAAGAGGCCCCCCCGCTCGAGATCACCGACGTCCAACCGGACCCTCCCCATGAGGACATCACGCCCGAGACCGAGAACGTCTCGTTCGTCGCGGAGATCGCGAACAACGACGGGTACAACGATGACTCGACGACCGTGTTCAGCGTCGACCAGGGCCTCGTGGCGGAGGTCGTGACCAGCTGGGGCCTTCTTCCCCCCTCCAACGAAACGGTCGACTCCCAGGATGACCCGGACCGCTCTGGCAACTGGACCCCGACCATCGGGGACCACCTCGTCAACGTGAGCGTCTACAATGAGGACGACGAGCGCCTCGACACGTTCGAGCTCGAGCTCCCCGTGGGCCCCGACCTCGTCCCCACGGACGTCCACACCGACGCGGAAGCCCCCGTCGACGGGGACACCGTGACGATCGAGGCCACCGTCGAGAACCAGGGGCCCTGGGATATGCCAAGCGCGGAGACCGTCAACGTGACCTTGAACGCCGGCGGGCAACAAGCCGACCGCGTCCCCATCGACCCGCTAGGGGCCGGAGACTCGACGACCGTCCAGCTCGAATGGACCGCTGAAGCCGGCAACCACACCCTCGACGTGCGCGTCCAGGACGAGATCGACGAGGTCACCACCGAGAACAACGACGCCACCCTCCAGGTCGACGTCGAGGAAGCCGACCCCCAGCTTGCCCTCACCAACGTGATCGCCCACCCCGACCCCGCCGCGCCGGACGAGACCGTCGCCGTGCAAGCCACCCTCACCAACCCCGGGAACGCGCAAACCCCCGTGACCACCACGCGTCTTGAGATCGACGGAGACCTCGAGGAAGAGACCCCGACCGACCCCATCGGGCCCGGTCAACAACGCCAAGTCATCTGGGAGATCGACCCCGACGTTGGCATCCACGAGATCACGGTCACCGCCGACGCCGACAACGACGTGATGCCCGCCACCGAGAACCTCACCATGAGCACCTCTCTTGCCGTGGGCCCCGACCTGCGCGTCGAGGACGTCCAGATCGACCCCCAGGACCCCGTCGGCGACGACGAGGTCCGCTTCGAAGCAACCGTCGAGAACCAAGGGAGCCCCATCGACGTGAACATCACCGTCGGCCTCTTCCAGGACGAGACCCTCCTCGACGACACGCTCATCGACACCCTCGCCCAGGAAGGCACCCAAACCGTCACGCTTGGACCCTGGACCGCTCAAGCCGGCAACCACACCTTCACGATCACCGCCGACCCCGACCAAGCCATCAGCGAAGCCGACGACGCGAACAACGACGAGACCGTCACGCTCGAGGTCGACCCCGCGCCCCCCGACGTGGCCCTCGAGGACGCACGCTTGTCCGAGCCCCAGGTCGACCCCGGCGACGAGGTCCCCTTCGAGGTCACCGCCACGAACGACGGCGACACGGCCGCCGAGGACCTCACCGTGCGCTTCGCCCTCGACGAGGACCTCATCAGCGAACACGCGCTCGAGACGCTCCTACCAGGAGCCGCCCAGACCGTCACGAGCGACGACTGGGCCGCCACCCAAGGCACGCATACCCTCACCGTGACCGTCGGGACCCAAGACGAACTCGACGCCGACGACCCCCGCGACCGAGCCACCACCGACATCGCCATCGGGCCCGACCTCGAACCCACAAGCACCACCCTCGACCCCGAGGACCCCACGCTCGGCGACCTCGTCCTCGTCAACACGAGCCTCCAGAACCGAGGCACCCAGCAAGCCGGCTCCTTCCAAGTGGACCTCCAAGCCGACGGGGACACGGTCGACGAAGCCACCCTCGCGAACCTCTCCCCCCGCACCACCGCCACCGTCCAGCACGAATGGCGCGTCACCGACGACGCCAGCACCCTCACGATCGTCGTCGACAGCCGAGGCGACGTCGACGAGGTCGACGAAACCAACAACCAGCTCACACGGAACGTGACCGTCAACGCGAACATCCCACACCTCGTCGCCGCGGACCTGACCGCAGACCCCGAGAACCCCGAGCCCGGGGACAACGTCACGTTCGTCCTCGACGTCATCAACCAAGGAGCCGCCGGAGCCGGCACCTTCGAGGTGCAATTCCTCATCGAAGACGACCCCCACAGCACCCACACCGTCACTCAGCTAGCCCGCGAGGACAACGCGACCGTCACGAGCGAGCCCTGGCAAGCCGAACAAGGCACGGTCAACGTGACCGCCATCGTCGACCCCCAAGGCGTGATCCCCCAAGCCACCACCGAGGACAGCGAACGCACCCTCACGCTCAACGTCGAAGAGGAGAGCCTCCTGCCCACAGGCGGCCTGGCCCTTGTACTCGCTAGCACGCTCGCGGCCCTCGCCGCCCGGCGCGCACCCCGACTGGACTGAACCCGAAACCCTTCACCCGGGGACCGCCATCCAAGAGCCATGCTCCGGCGGGAGGAATCTCGTTGAGTTCCCCGGCGATCGATCTGGAGGGCCTCACGAAGCACTACGGGGCCACGATCGGCGTCGAGGACGTGGACCTTGAGGTCCGCCAGGGTGAGGTGTTCGGGTTCCTGGGCCCCAACGGGGCAGGCAAGACCACGTGCATCCGGGTCCTTTTGGATCTGATCCGCCCTACCCGAGGCTCGGCGCGCGTGCTCGGGTTGGATTGCCAGGAGGCCTCGGAGCAGGTGCGAGGCCAAATCGGTTACCTTCCGGGGGAGCTTGAGCTCTGGCCGGAGCTCACGGGTCGCGGGATCCTAGGCCACCTTTCCAAGCTTCGGGGGTCCCTGACGAGCCTGGAGGACGGCCTGGAGATCGCGGATCGGCTGGATGCGGACCTGGACAAACGGTCGCGGGATCTGTCCACCGGGAACAAGCAGAAGATCGGGATCGCTGCAGCGTTCATGGCTCGCCCTTCGGTGTTGATCCTGGACGAGCCGACCAGCGGGCTGGACCCGCTCATGCAGCGGACCGTGCACGAGCTGGTGGATGAGGCGCGCGCGGACGGGCGGACCGTGTTCTTCTCGAGCCACATCCTGCACGAGGTCGAGCGCGTGGCGGACCGGGTGGGCATCATCCGGGGGGGTCGCGTGGTCGCGGTGGAGGATGTGGAGGATCTGATCCACCAGGGGATTCGGCGCGTGGAGGTCGTGTTCCGAGGGGAGCCTAGGCCGGGTGCGTTCGAGGCGCTGGACGGCGTGGAGGAGGTCGAGGTTGACGGGGCTCGGTTGTCGTGTCGGGTGTCGGGGTCGATGGATGCGTTCGTGAAGGAGCTTGCGCGGCATGAGGTCGTGGATGTGCGCAGCCAGGATCCGGATCTGGAGGAGACGTTCCTTCGGTTCTATGGGGGCCTCGACCGTGGGGCGTGATGTGGTCTTCCACACGGTGTCGCGCCTTCGGGGGTCCATGTTGGGGTGGGGGGTGGGGTTGGGGT
>CAZOQA010000050.1:0-14156 GCA_964581775.1 uncultured Thermoplasmatales archaeon
GGATAGCCCGGACAGGATTCGAACCTGTGTAACGAGGACCAGAACCTCGTATGATTGGCCTCTACACCACCGGGCTCGCACGGGCCGGCCGCTGGACCGGCACGCGACCCCACCCGTTGCCCCCTATTTTAGCCTCACGCCTCGAGGATCGGGAAGATAGAGAAGGGGCCGGGGGAAATCCCCCGGGCATGGTTGACACCGTCGCCGACCCATCCCCTGATCGTGCTTCGGGACGGCGTGGAGCATCGCCGCGGAACCGCCGGAACCGGTCACCGCGCGACGCGCGCGTAGAAGGCGCGCTTGCGCGAGATCGGGTCCGTGTCGGCTTTGATCTCGAAACCTCGCTCGGCGAGGTTCTCGGCCGCGTTGATGCTGGTTCCGATATCGAACCATTCTTGGCCGTAGTTCACGCGCATCACTCCTCCCCAGGAGATGGGCACCGTGCGCGCGGCGCACCCATGAGGGTGCCAAGGCCCACACACCTCCCCCTCAGTCGCCAGCGTTACAAAGGCATTGCGCAGACTCCCCAGGTCTCTTCGTTCCGGAGGAAAGCCCGCACCCTAACACGTCCTCGGACGAGCCCCGCGTCACGACAAGGGAAGGATCTCCGGGAACGCGGGCGTCATGTTGGGCCGCTGCCAGAAAGGGCCCTCCTCGTTGCGGCGCCGGGCTTGGAACCGGGCCTCGAGCACGTCCCAATCCACCTCCTCGAGGAACCCCCGCGCCTCCCCTCGACGCGCTGCTTGCGTGAACTGCACAGCGGTCGTCTCGTCCTGCCCGATCAGCTCAAGCTGCCAAAGTGGGAGCCCTGCGCGGCGCCCGGCCTCCTCGAGATCCATACGGACCTCCAGGGCAAGCCCCGGGTGGAAGTCCAACTCCATGCGTACCTCTACCACCAGGGGGATTAAAAACGTGCCCGGGTTCGGGCTTGCTCACGAACGGGCTAGAGGAACCCAGCCTTCTGGAGGGCCATCAGGTCGTCGGTGGACAGCTTCTCGCCCTTCTTGAAGCGCTCGTAAATCTCGCTGGCGGCCTCCTTGGCTTCCCGCTCGGAGACCTCCTTCTTGGCCTTCTTCTCCTTCTTCTTCAAGCCCACGATCACCTTCTCGTAATCGCGGATCTGGTTCACCATCTCGATGTACTCTTGGTGGACTTGGTCGGCGCGCTCTTTGGACTCGACGAACTTCTCTTGGGCCTGGTCGGCGCGCTTTCGCACCTCGTCTGCCTCCTCGAACAGAGAGACCATCTGGTCGTGCTCTTCCTGGGCCTGCTCGGCGAGCTCGGTGACCTGCTGGTGAGCTTCTTCGGCCTTGTCCTTGACCTCTTTGAAGTCGCGGAAAAGTTCCTTGGTGTCCTCGTCCTGCGCGAGCTTCTCCTCTTTCTCCTGGATCTGCTCCTGGAGGTCCTTCATCTGGTCGATCAGGTCCCGCTCCTTGTCGGGAGCCAGGGCCTGCGTCATGTGCTTCTCCTCGAGCTGGCGGAGCTTCTTCTTGAGCTTCCCGATCGAGGGGCCGTCGTCTTTCTTTTGCTCGCGGCGGGCCTCTTCGAAGCGCTCGCGGGCCTGGGCGGCCTCCTGGTTGAGCTCGTCGCGCTCCTTCTTGACCTCTTGCACCTGCTCGTTGAGCTCGTCGCGCCGGGAGCGGTGCTCGTTGGCTTCGTCCACGAGCTCGCGGACCTTCGCGTTTAGCTCGTCGCGCTTCTGTGCCCATTCCTTGGTCTGGTTGTTGAGCTTGTCCCGGAGATCGCGGTGCTCGTTGGCACGCTCGTTCAGTCGCTGTTTCTTCTCCAGGAACTCGTCCAAGGTTTCTTCAGTCGCAGCTGCTGACATCCGCAAGACCTCTCCGCGGTTGGCCCGCTGGCACTCGGTTCCTCGGAAGGGGGCCGGTTGCCATTCGACGGGTAAGGGGACCCCGTATAAAAGGTTTCTCGCCCATCTCGTGTCCACCACCGCGCCTCGGCCTGGAGGGCGTTGGAACTATGACGCTCGCCCGCGCCGCCCGAGGCGGGCCAGAAGCCCGGTGGCGGTCAGCACGACGAGCAGCCCGATCGCAGGAGCCTTCTTCCCGGGGTCATCTAACGTGTTGTTCGAACTCGACCCGTTCGTCGCCGTATCGGGGTCCTCCGCCCCCTCCGCTTCGTCCTCTGGGGTGGCGGGGTTGGAGGCGCCCTCGGGCATCGACGCGCGATCGCTGGAATGATACTCGTTGGCCTGCTCGGTGCTTGCTTCATCTCTCGGGCGTTGGTCCTCCCTGGCGCTCTCCTCGGCCGGTTCCGCCTCTTCTCTTTCGTTCCCATCCGGTTCTTCAGTCTCGGGTCCGGTCTCCGGCGGGTCGTTCTCGGGATCGGGCTCCGAGTCTGAGGATCCGAAGATGAAGTCGTTCCCGTCTGGGACTTCGAGGCCGATGTTTGCGGGGTCCACGTCGAGGGGGTCCTGGTCCAGCGAGCTGCTCGCGGTATAAGCGGAGGGAGCGTGGTCCAGGAGGACATCGGTCTCGAGGTCGTGCCGGTCCTCGGGGAGGGTGGTGAGTGCGGCGAGGTCGGTGGCGCGGGACCCGGGGTCCGGGTTGCCGAGGCTGGATTTAAAGATCGTGACGTGAAGGAGGTCGTTGGGGGGGTCGACGGTCCCGGCGATCTCGCCGAGGAGGTTGGATTCTCGGTAGAGCTCGTGGGTTGCCTGTAGCTCGCCGCTGGAATCGTCGAGGACGGTTCGGACGCGGTAGTCCACCTCGTCGACCTCGAGAAGACCCCACACGTTCAGGAACAGGGGATCTGGCGCGGTCCCGGGCAGGCCAAGCGTCCCCTGGTTGGACGCCTCGACGGGGTCTGGCATGTCGGCGAGGGTCACCGTGAGGATGACCGCTTGCGCCGCTTCTTCCCCGATGGAGACGCTGGTTAGGTCTCCGTGGGTTTCGGCTTCGTCGGAGATGGGGTCCGTCTGAACGGTGGTGAGGCGATCGAGGTCGACGTCCCCCGTGGGGTCCTCCGCGCTTGCTCGCCCGGAGTCCCCTGCCGCGGGAAGGGCGAGGAGGACCGTCAGAGCGACGAACCCCATAAAGACGTACCGCACCCATGCCATGCGACCGCGTCCCACGCCTCCTTCTAGATAAGGATTGGCCAAGGCCCCCCACTCCGAGAGCGGCTTAAAGACCCATATATCCTACAAATACGGTAAACGAGGCCTTAACGCGCACCGTCGGTCCGCGTCCGAGAATCGGGACCGATGCTACCTTGGAAGACCGATCGAGGTCCCCGCGGACGCCGTCACCGGTCCAAGCCCTTCTTGAATGTTAACGCCTAGAGCGTCGCTAGCGTTCTCGATCGCGCGATCGGCCACCTCGTTCCCCGTGGTGGACGCGTTCGTCTCGGCGGTCACGTTGGCGTGCGCACCGTGCTCGGGGGCAACCGTCACGGCGAACCCGCCCGAGACGAGGGCGCCATCGGAGCTGAACTCGACGGTCTCATTCTTTTCCGGGACAGGATCCTCGCCGCCGAGGTCCGGGAGGCTTGGAGCGCTTGGCGCATGGGACAACGCCACCCCCTGGCCGGAGAACCCGACCACGAGGGCGACCAAGACGGACGCGATGATTGACGTACGGGGCATCGGCAACACCACGGGCAGCGTCCCCGGGTCCCCCCTTGAGTTTTCCTGAACGAAGGACCCCGCCGGTGCCAGCCGTGGAGGCCCGATGTACAAGAACCCCTTAACCCGCCCGACGAACAGGTTAGACCATCGACCGACCCTGGCGACGCCCGGAAGACCACGCCCTGCGGCCCCCCCACGGTCCTTCCCCGCCAGACCCGGCGTTCGCGATTTCTGCGAAATCGTTAGAGCATTTCAAGAACCACCAGGAGCCTTGATCGAACATGTTCAGCGGCTTCCACCTGCCCACCGTGCTCGTCCTGACCGCGACCCTGCTCGTCGCGCCCACCCTCCCCTTGACCGAGGACGCCAAGCACGCAGCCACGGACGGCGACACCGTCCCCCCGGACGTCACCGGCGCTGAAACCACGCAAGGCCCCCAACCCACATCCTCGAACACCGCGGCGAGCGAACCCTGCATCGAACTGGACCCCAAGGGGCCCTCCATCACGCTGAACCCCGAATCGTGCCCCCCCAACGGGAGCCCCGTCGGAGGGTCAAGATGACGGGCACACGCGCGAACCGGTCCCACGGATCGCTCTCGCTGACGCTCCTTGCGACGATGTTCCTCCTCGTCGTCGGGGCCACCGCAGCCGTCGCGACCGGAGAGCCAGATCTCGCTCGGGACCTCGGCGGCGACGTCGTCACGAACGAGATCACGACCACAGGACCCACGAGCGCGACCGGGTCAGGCGCGCTCGCGGTCAGCCTCACGCCAAGCTCCGCAGGCGACCTGCTCGAGGCCCACGCCGACCACGCCACGATCAACTGGTCGTACGTGCAAACCCAACGGGCCCTCCAAGACCCGACCAGCCCCGACGACTGGACCCTCGGCATCGTCACCGAGCAATCCCAAGGCGAGCGGACCCTCGAGGCCGCGACCCTTCGCATCACGGAGACCACCGCCTCCAGCCACGCGCTGCTCGTCGCCGAGAACGCCACGATCGAGACCGCCACCGAGAACCCCCTCGCGCTCACCCCCACCGACTCCACCCCCTGGCACGTCGGGTACGGGACCGAACAAACCGTCCACTTCACCGCCGAAGACGACGGGACCGTCGAATCCCTCTTCCACCGCCACGAACCCGACACGCGCCTGGCCACATGGACCGGAGACCTCGAAGACGTAGACATCAGCGGGGACCTCTCCCTGTACGTCTGGGACGCGAAGGTCCTCCCCGACGAGGGCCCAAGCTACCGGACCGGCCACTGGGCGACCAACGAAACCACCACCACAGGTCCCGCCCCGACGGCCACCGCCACGCACCACTACCAGTTCGTCCGCATCCAACTCGGGGACGCCACCGTCGGCCTCGACGACCCGCACACCATCCAATGGCAAACCGAGAACCCCCAAGCGACCACCGACGGCACCCTGCTCCTCCAAGAGACGCGCGCCGCGCTCACCTCCTCCCACTACCGATGGACCACCTCCAACTCCACGTTCGAGATCACAGGAGACCTCGACTACACGCTCGAACGGGCACCCCGACAAGCCCCAGACCTTCGAGCCGCCATCTCCGCCGCCGAAGCCAACGTCTCCCTGCCACCCTCCGAGTACCTCGACACGACCGACCCCACCCAAGCCCCCGGGGAGGATCCAGCACCGCGAGACGACCCCGGCACCCAAGCCGCGGTCTCCGACCCCGCCCCCTCCCAGACGGAGACCTCCTCCGTCGAGTCCACAACATGGGCCCCCGCGCTACTCACCACCGCGCTCCCCCTCCTCGGCATCGGCCTGCTAGCCGGAGCCGGCATCTGGGCCGGGAGAACCGTGCTCACCAACGACCCGGAGGACGAGGACGACACCCCTCAGGGCCGACAAGAGGCCCCCTCCCCTCCCGACCCCCTGGACCCGGAGCCGGACCCAGCGCTGCTCGCGGCGCACGCAGAACAAGCCCTGCACCGAGGCCAGCCCACCCAGGCCCGAACGGCCGCGAAACGAACCCTCGACCTCGACCCCGACAACGACGACGCCTGGCTCGTGATAGGAGCCAGCCACCTGATCGAGGGGAACGAAGCCTCCGTCGTCAAGGACCTCGGCCCCCGCTTCGAGGACCTCGAACCCGGCCAGGAAGGCATCGGATACATCCTCGCCCTGGCCCACGCGAGGCTCGGCCACGAAAAGAAAGCCCGCGACGTCCTCGAGCAAGCCACCCGCTCCCCCGCCGTCGAGGACCAGGTCGAGCTCGAACCCGCCTTCGACGGCGTGTGGACCCCTAAGGGACCAGACGACGAGGACGAGGATGTCCGGAGGGCCTACGCATGAACCCGCCACGAGCCGACGCATCCCCCCCTCCAAGGAGGCTCGACCGTGGCCCCGATTGACCCCGACGAGTTCCTCTCCGAGCTCTCGGACCGTCCCGAGCCTGACCACGAGACGATCGGACCCCGCCTGCCTGAGGACGTCTCCGATCTCCAAGAAGACATCCTCAGCCTGATCCGCGACGAGCCCGGCATCTCGATCCAATCCGTCGCCGACACCATCGGGAAAAGCTACTCCACCGTGCGCTACCACCTCGCCAAGCTCGAGCGCTGGGACCTCATCGAAACCACCCGCGACGGACGCACGGTCCGCCACTTCGATGCACACTGCGAGCAAACCATCCAACGGATCGCGCCCCTTCTGCGAGAAGGCACGCGCACCGCCGTGCTCGAGTACGTGATGGACGAGGACCCCGACAGGCTCCGGTACTCCTCCGTCAACCAGATCGCAGAGGACCTCGGCCTCGGGTTCAGGATCGTCGCCAAATCCCTCAAACAGCTCGACGAAGCCGGCTACGTCGACCTCCAGAAGGTCCGGGGCCGCTATCGGATCGAACCCACGGACAAGATCGACGAGCTTCGCAACCCCTAGGCCGCCTGCCCGGCCGCGCAACCCAGCTTCGAACAGGCCTCCCAGGCACCCCTTTGGACGGAGATCACGTTCACCACCAAGCAGGGTTTCGTGACGAACGTCAAACCTTTCTCGCAAACCGTCAGAACGCTTAACGGGACACAAGGTCCCCCTTAGTACAGCCATGAACAGAATGGCCTTGATCACGTTTCTTTTGAGTGCTACGTTGATGACTGCGTTCGGTTCAGCCCAAGCCATCGGACTCCCCACGCTCGCGCAAGAAGACCAAGACGAGTGTGAGGACGTTGCCAACACCGTCGGCGGCGTGGACGAAGACCTTGGCAACACGCTGCACGACGTGTGTAGCGAGCTGCCTGAGCCGCCCCAGCAGAGCGCCGACGAGTGCGAGGACGTCGCGGACACGATCGGCGATGTGGACGAGGGCCTGGGCGACGAGGTTCACGCCCTGTGCGATCAGATCCCCGAGCCGCCTGAGCAGGACGCGGACGAGTGCGAGGACGTCGCGGACGCTGTCGGGGACGTGGACGAGGGCCTGGGCGACGAGGTTCACGCCCTGTGCGATGAGATCCCTGAGCCGCCTGAGCAGGACGCGGACGAGTGCGAGGACGTCGCGGACACGATCGGCGATGTGGACGAGGGCCTTGGCAACGAGGTTCACGCCCTGTGCGATCAGATCCCCGAGCCGCCCGGGCAAAGCGCCGACGCATGCGAAGACGCGGCGGACACGATCGGCGACGTCGACGAGGGCCTGGGCGACCAGGTCCACCAGATCTGCGACCAGATCCCTGAACTCCCCGCGCCGTAAACGAGGCCCACCCCCGTCTCAACAGGCGCCCCTCCCCTACCGCCTCCCTTCACAAACTCGCATCGGGGGGGAGGGGCCCCTATCCCTTTCACCGATCCGCTTGCCCCGGCGAGGCCGCCCCACCATCCCCCGCCTCGCCGGCTTCTTCTCCTCCTTGGGCTCCCTAGCTCGAAGGCTTGCCCGGTTCAGGAGAGCTCCCAGAACCGGTACGCCTCGCGCTCGTCGAAGCAATAGTGCACCGTGTCGAACCGAGTGGCGAGCTCCTTCACGTCCGCGCGCACCCGCTTGGGATCCTCGTCCTTGAGCACCACCCGCGCGTACGCCTCCGCGACCTCGTCCATGTCCTCGGGCTGCATCCCACGGCGCACCAGCTCCTGCGTGCCCAAGCGCAACCCGCTCGGGTCGAACGGGCTCTCGTCACCGGGGATCATGTTCATGTTGCAGATCACGCCCGCGTCCTCCAGGGTCTCAGCGATCTGCTTGCCGCCCCCGTGCTCGCCCACGTCCACCGCGACCTGGTGGCTTCTCGAGTACCCGTGCTCCTCGCACAAGACCTCGAACCCCCGCTCGGACAACGCCTCGCCCAGGGCCTGGCTGGCCCGAACGACCGCGTCCGCGTAGGCTTCCCCGTGCTCGAGGTGCTCGGCGAAAGCCACCGTCTTCGCGGCCAGATGGTGCAGGTGGTGGTTGGAGACCACACCCGGGAAGACACCCTTGTCCAAGCGCTTGGTGAACTCGGCCTCCTCTTCGGACCCGTCCGGGTCCTTCGTGGACGCGATCACGCCGCCCTGCGGGCCGGGCAGGGTCTTGTGCGTGCTCGCCGTCATCACGTCGGCACCCTCCCGTAGCGGGTCCTGGAAGGTCCCCCCGGCGATCAGGCCCAGCACGTGCGCAGCGTCGTAGATCACGGTCGCCCCCACCTCCCGCGCGACCGGGGCCAGCTCCTCGACGGGCGCCGGGAACAGGAACAGGCTCTGGCCGAAGAGCACGAGCTCGGGCTCGACCTCGCGGATGCGATCCGCGGCCGCGTCCGGGTCCACCGTCAGGCGGTCGGCGTCGGCTGGGAGGGGGTCGACCGTCAGGTCACGCACGCCCGCTGCCCCGATGCGCGCGTGGCTGATGTGCGCGCCGGAGTCGGTGTCGAGCGCCATCAGCGTGTCGCCGGGTTCGGCCAGCGCGAAGAACACGGCCATGTTCGCCGTGGTGCCTGCCGTGGGCCGCGTGTCCGTGTACGAGGCGCCGAAGAGCTCCTGGGCTAGGGCTTCGCATCGGCGCTCGACCTCGTCCACGTGCTCGAGGCCCTGGTAGTAGCGTTTGCCCGGGCGACCCTCGGCGTACCGGTCGTGGAAGTCGCTGGCGAGCATGCGTCGGGCCGTGGGCGAGATGCAGTTCTCGCTCGCGATCATGGGCAGCGAGGTCCCGAACAGCTCGTGGTGCTGGTGAACCTGATCCTCGACGAAGGTGGCGTGTTGCTTGGGGCTGGGCATCGTGTCCCTCGCGACCGCGTAGCGGCGCGCACGCGCCAACCCCGCGAAGCGTCAAAAACCCACCCCCTGCCGGGGAGCCGTCAGGGGGGCAGCAGGTGGCCCAGGCGGTCGCGTTTGGCGCCCAGGTAGGAGCGCCGGTGTTCGTCTTCTTCGACGAGCAGCGGCAAGCGCTCCTCGACGCGGACGTCCTGGTCCTCGAGCGCGGCGACCTTGTCCGGGTTGTTCGTCATCAGGCGCACGCGGTCGACGCCCAACCGTTTGAGCACGTCCGCCGCGGCCGTGTACGTGCGCGCGTCCGCCGGGAAGCCCAGCTCGCGGTTGGCTTGCACCGTGTCGTGCCCCTCGTCTTGCAGCGTGTAGGCGCGGATTTTGTGGAAGAGCCCGATGCCGCGGCCTTCCTGGTTGAGGTACACGAGCACGCCGCTTGCGGCTTGGTCGATGCGTTCGAGCGCGCGGTCGAACTGGGCGCCGCAGTCGCATCTGAGCGAGTGGAACGCGTCCCCGGTCAGGCAGGCGCTGTGCACCCTGCACAGCACGCCGGGGGCTTCCTCGGCCGGGTCCAGCGGTTCTCGCGTGAGCACGGCGTGCTCGCCGCTTACGTCCTGGTGCCGGAACGCGTACACGCGGAACTCGCCAAGCGGGGTGGGAAGGTCCGCGGGGCCCACGAGCTCGACCGGGCTGTCTGCCATCACCCTTGCATAGGCACCTTGTCTAAAAACGGACGGGCTGCGTGCACCGGGCTGAGTGGCTCAAGGCGAGCACTCGTGCTCGAGCCTGTCAAGATCCTGGTCCAGGGCGGCACGCAGAACGGGGGGACCCAGGCGCCCGCCGATGAGGGCCTCGGGGTCTTGGTGGAGCGTGTCGGCGTGCTCGGCCAGTCGTTGGGCGCCGGCCGTGCTCGCGATACCTTTGAGGGTGTGCGCGTGAGCTTGGATCGCGTCCACGTCTCGGTGGGAGGCGGCCTCCTGGAGGCGGTGCAGGAGCTCGGGGGCTTCCTGTTTGAACGTGGCCACGAGCCGGCGGAACCCGTCCTCGGAGAGCTCGGCTTTCACCTGCTCGACGGGGGCGGGCGCATCGTGCGCGACAGGCGTCGGGGGATCCTCCTCGTGCGCGGATCGTGTCGCTGCATCGGGGGGCGCTGGGGCACTGGAGGCTTGCTGGATCTCGGCCTCGAGCGCGTCCTTGGAGACGGGTTTGACCAGGTAGCTGTCCATGCCGGCTTGCGTGGCCTTCTCGTGGTAGGAGGGTCCGGCGTGCGCGCTGAGCGCCGTGATCCAGGGCCGCTCGTCGGGGGGGAGCTGGGCTCGGATGCGTTGGGCCACCTCGAACCCGTCCATCCCGGGCATCTGGATGTCCAGGAGGACCACGTCGTAGGCCTGCTTCTGGAGCGCGTCCAGCGCGGCTTGGCCGGAGGCGACGGAGGTGGGCGTGTGGCCGAGCTTGGTGAGCATGGTTTCGGCGACGAGCCGGTTGACCTTGTTGTCCTCCACGAGGAGCACCTGGACGGCGTCTTGCTGCCGGCGCTCGGTACCCGGTCGAGGCTGGGGGAGGGGTTGCCCGGGGGAAGCGGCCTTGGGCTCTCGGTCGGGCAGCTCGACGGGGATCTCGACGGTGAACGTGGTGCCTTCCCCGGGTTCGCTGGAGAGATGGATGCGGCCCTGCATGTGGCTTACGAGGCGTTTGCAGATGGCCAGCCCCAGCCCGGTGCCCTCGTGTTCGCGCGTCGTGGAGGCGTCGGCTTGCTGGAACGGTTCGAAGATGTCGGCCTGCTTGTCGGGGGGGATGCCGGGCCCCGTGTCCTCGACGTGGAAAAGAAGCGTCCTGGGCGATGCGGACGCCGGCCCGGTCTCGACGTGGAGGCTCACGCGGCCCTGGTCGGTGAACTTGACGGCGTTGGTGAGCAGGTTCGTGAGCACCTGTCGGACGCGGTCCGGGTCCAGCAGCACGCGCTCGGGCGCGGCCGGATCGATGGACGAGGAAAGCTCGAGCGGTTTGTCCCCGGCGCGCTCGGCCGCGATGCTCATGCAGGCTTCGATCACGTCGACCAGGACGACCGGTTCCTTGTTGAGTTCGAGGTGCCCGGCCCGGATCTTGGACAGGTTCAGGATGTCGTCGATGATGGCGAGCAGGTGGTCGCCACTGGCTTCGATCGTGTCCAGGCAGGCCTCCTGCTCGTCGTCCAGGTCCGTGCCTTGCAGGATCTCCGCCATGCCGAGCACCGCGTTCAGGGGCGTTCGGATCTCGTGGCTCATCGTGGCCAGGAACTCGTCCTTGAGCCGGTCGGCCTCCTCGAGGGCCTGCTTTTCGCGCCGGAGTGCCTCCACGCGCTGCTTTTCCCGTTCGAGCGCGACCGTCTCGAACGCGAGCGCACCTGCCACGTCCTCGCCTAGAAGCTCGAGGAACGAGGCGGTTTGCTCGACGAACAACGGAAGCCGTCGCATGAACACGATGCAGACGCCGTGCCCGCTGCCCTTGCGCGCAATCGGGACCACCAAGAGCGCATCCGCCCCCACCCGGTCCCCGATGGCCTCGGCCCACGCGCCCGCTTGCGTGATGTCCCGCTCCTGCACGGACGTCTTCTCCTCTCGGCACGCTTCAAGCAACGGTCCCTGGATCTGCTCGGGCCCGGGCACCTCCAAGCGATCCGGGTACGCAAGGAGCTCGGGGCCGGTCTCTCGCTCGGCGAGGAGCACGTAGGCTTCGGGCTGCATCAGCTCGTGTACCGCGGCCAGGAACCGCTGGATGGAGGCGTCCACGCGGGCCTCGAGGTCCTCCTCCTCGTCCATGCCCTTCTCGACGACGCGGTGCAGGGTGCGAAGGTCCCAGATCTTCGTCAACCGGCGAGGAGGCGCGAACCCGGCGTAGAACGCGCCGAACCCGATCAACACCATCCCGGAGAGCACGCTGGAGAGGATCCCGGTCGGGACCGGCACGAACCCGCTTCCGATGGCGACGAAGATGGCCCCGCCAAGCAGGATCGTGCCCAGCGCGGCGGACCACAACCGGGTCCGCGTCGCGCCCGCGGAGGAACGAGCCCCCTTCACGAGCAAGGAGGCAACGTACGCCTCGGCGACCACGAAGCCCAGCGCGAGCGACAGCGTGAACACCTCCGGGCGAGGGCTCCCCACCAAGGCCAGGGAGATCCACCCGATCGCGAGGCCCGCGAGGATCGCGCGCCGAGCGAACGATGGGACGGGTTGCAGGTGGTCGACGACCCGAAGCATCGCGTACGGGTGGGCAAGCAGAAGGAACGCCGAGAGCCTGTTCGCGACGATCACAGGCTCGCCGGCCACGACCTGGGCCCACTCGGCCACGACCAGCCCCATCAACGTGGCGAACATCAGGAAGACATCCCGGCTTTCCGGATGGCGCTGGCTGGCGTACCGGGCGCCCGTGAGCGCGAAGGCGAGCACGAGGACGCCGTGCCAGACGATCGTGACCAGGTCCATGGGTAGCGGCTCCAAGGGGGGGCGGGGCTGCTTGTCCCCTGGAGGGGAGGGTTTTCTGTCTACCTGGACAAATACGTTCGCTCATCGGACGTACCAAGGAAGAGAGGCCGACGGGGCGGATGCCGGGAACGGGATTCGAACCCGTGACCTACGGATTATGAGTCCGGCGCTCTTACCAGGCTGAGCCATCCCGGCGACGTGGACGCCGCCCGAAACCTGTCCTCCTTGAAGAAGCTTCTCGGTTCGTCGGGGGGCCTACTGGGAGCGAGAAAGGTACTCGCCGGGCACGTGCTCCGTCGTGAACACGCTCTTGGACGCGTTCCAGATCGTGTTCCCGTCCTCGCTGGCTTTCTTGGCGGCGACCTCGAGGATGATGGGGTTCTCCACGCGCCGAAGCCCCGCGGAGAGCGCGCTCTCGTACGTGCGGGACAGGTGCACGAGGGCTCGATCGTTGGGGGACAGCCCGCGCTCGAGCACGAGCTCAAGCTCCTCCTCCGCGACGGGATAGTACAGGGACTCGGGGATGGGCTCGGTGGGGAAGTCCCAATCCAGCTCGAGCGAGTGCGCGTACGTGGCCCGGATGCGACCGTCCTGGATCTCGTACCGCCCTTTAGGGTCCGTGGCCGAGACGGCCTTGACGTGGCGGGGGCGAAGCCAGTGGAACCGGTCGCGTTTGTCCTGGATCGAGCCGACGAGCGCGTCCAGGTCCACCCACCCGGCGTCGTCCATCTCGAGCCCGAACCGGTCGGGGAAGTGGCGAAGGATCCCCGCCATGATGCGGCCTAGGTGGTTGAGCTCCTCGTCGTTCATCAGGTAGTCTCCCTCGGCGCCGCAGTCGGGGCACTCGGCTCCACGGAAGAAGCCGTGGTCGTTGCACTCTCGGAGCATCGTCCACCTACCCCTGGCGAACCCGAGCGAGATATTATAGGGTTGTGGTCGGTGCGCCTGGCCAGGTGCCAGCGTGGACCGGGAGGAAGCCAAAAAACGCGTCGGGAACGCCGCCGCGGAACGCGTCGAGGACGGTCAACGGCTGGGGCTTGGATCGGGCAGCACCGTGGCCCGGTTCCTGGACGCGCTGGCCGCACGACGGAACGAGGAGGCGTTGGATGTGGTGGGCGTGCCCACCAGCGAGGAGACCGCCGAGCACGCCCGCAAGCTGGACATCCCGTTGACGACGCTCGCCGAGTCGCCCCGGCTGGACTTGTGCATCGACGGGGCCGACGAGGTCTCGCCCGAGTTGGATCTGATCAAGGGCGGGGGCGGGGCGCTGTTCCGTGAGAAGGTCGTCGCGTCGGTCAGCCGCGAGGTGCTCATCATCGTGGACGCGACCAAGGAGGTCGACAGGCTTGGAGCCACGTTCGATCTTCCCGTCGAGGTGGCCGAGTACGCGCGCCCCGTCGTCGAGGACCGGCTGCAGGATCTCTCTCCCACGCTGCGGGAGGAGCACGGGGACCCGTTCGTCACGGACAACGGGAACCGGATCCTGGACTTGGCCACCGGCCCGATCGAGGACCCCGAGGGGTTGGCCCAGCGCTTGCAGACGACCCCGGGCGTGATCGAGCACGGGTTGTTCCTGGGCATGGCGGACGCGTGCCTGGTGGCGGGCCAGTCTCGGGTCACGGCCAAGCACGCCGCTCGCGCGTAAGCCTCCGCGGTCCCCTCCCAAGGACTGAAACCTTGGACGCGGGTGGGAGCGTGATGGAACACCGCGACGAGGCGTTCGTGGACGAGGAGATCCACCTGGGCGAGGACCACTATGTGGACTGCCGCTTCGAGGCGTGCCGGTTGCTCTACGATGGCTCCCCGGGCGTGCGCATCCAGAACTGCAGCTTCGAGGACACGCGCCTGGAGCTGACCGGCCAAGCCGGGAACACGCTAAGCTTCCTTCAGAACATCTACCACGGGTTCGGGGAGGACG
>CAZOQA010000051.1:0-1261 GCA_964581775.1 uncultured Thermoplasmatales archaeon
GGTCGCTTCTGGAACCCAGCGCGCCCTGGGACGATCTGCGCTACGGCGAGGACACGGCCAAGCAAGCCCAGCGCACGCTGAGGATCCTGTGGAACGTGCACGTCTTCGCGACCCAGTACATGAGCATGGACGGGTACACCGCGCAAGAGCCCACCTGGACCGAAGACCCGCCCGAGCGGGCCCTGGACCGCTGGATCCTCTCGCGCCTGTCCACCGTCACAGGCGAGACCACGCGCTTCATGGAGAACCATGCCTACCACCAGGCCGCGCGCACCCTCGAAGCGTTCGTGCTCGAGGACGTCTCCCGCTGGTACGTGAGCCTGAACCGCGACCGGGCCTGGAAAAGCGACCAGGAGGCCAAAACGTCCCTGTACGACGTGCTCAGCACGGTGCTGGGCACGACCGCGCGGTTGATGGCGCCCTTCGTGCCGTGCACCGCGGAGGCCATCTGGCAGGATCTGTACCCGGACGAGGAGACCGTGCATGCGCAGGACTGGCCCGAGCCGAACCCCAAGCTTCGCGACGGGTCCCTCGAGGAGGAGATGAGCATGGCGCGCGAGATCGTGGAGGCCACCAGTCGAGCGCGCGAGAAGGAGAAGCTGTCCACGCGGTGGCCGGTGCCGCGCATCGTGCTGGCCGGGGACGAGCTGGTCGAGCGCGCCGTGGAGGAGCTGGGCGAGGTGCTTGCCGAGCGCACGAACGCGAAGGAGGTCACGTTCGCGGGCGAGTCCTGGGAGGAGCTTGAGCTGGTGGCCGAGCCCGTACCGGACGAGATCGGGCCCCGCTACCGGGGGGATGCGCCGGACGTGATGAGCGCCATCAAACAGGCGGACGCGGACGCGCTCAAGGAGACGCTCGAGGCGGGCGAGTCTGTCGAGCTGGAGGGGTTCGAGGTGACCCCCGGCATGGTCGAGTTCGCAACGGAGGTCCCGGAGGGGATCCTGGGCGCGGACTTCGATGAGGGAAGCGTGTTCGTGGACGCGCACCTGACGCCTGAGATGGAAGCGGAGGGGTTCGCGCGCGAGCTGCTTCGACGCGTGCAGGAGATGCGCAAGCAGGCCGATCTGGAGATGGAGGAAACCGTGCCCTGCACGATCCAGGTGCCCGAGGACGCGGGGGAGTTGTCCAAGGCGTTGGAGATCGTGCCCGAGGCGTGGGGGGACTGGCTGGCCGAGGAGGGCCGCGTGAAGCTGTCGTTCGGGGATGCGGGCGAGGGGGCTCGGGCGTGGGAGATCGAGGACGTTCAGGTCCTCATCGAGCT
>CAZOQA010000051.1:1361-13963 GCA_964581775.1 uncultured Thermoplasmatales archaeon
CGGGCGAGGGGGCTCGGGCGTGGGAGATCGAGGACGTTCAGGTCCTCATCGAGCTTGAGACGTGAAGGTCCATTCCGGGCCCTTGTGTGAAGGCCCGTTCGGGCCACGGTCAAGGCCCTCGCCGGTTGAACGTCGAACCATGACGGAGCTTGAGCGCGTCGAGGTCGGGCCCCGGCGCGCGTACGTGACCGAGGACGAGGTCGTCTACGAGCACAACGGATGGGTTCGCTCCACGCGCAAGGTCCTTCCCGCATCCAAGGTTACGAGCGTCACGGTCGACGAACGCGGAAGCTGGACGCTTCTTATCCTCGGCATCCTCGCCACCTGGCCTGCCCTGGGGGGCCTGATCGCCATCGTGGTCCAGGAGGATTCGGCATCCTGGATCCTCCTCGGGACCGTAGCGACAGCGTTCGTTGGACTCGCCTGCTTGGCCCTCTTCCTGCTCCTGCGGTTCGTGCGCATCCGCGTCACCTCCGCAAACGCGAGCTTCACCCTCCCAGGGCGCGGACTCCACAGCTCCGAGCTCAAAGAACTCGCAAGGGCCACCCTCCGCGTAGCCGCCCTGCACGAGCCGGCCCGCCAAGCCACCCCGAAGCAAGGACGCGAGAAACCGCGCTCGACACCAGGGTAGCCTCCACGCCAAACGGATATCGAGACACGAACCCCCCGAGACTGTTCTCTTCGCATGTTCTCTAACAAGCGTTAAGTAGCGTCAAAGCGCCTGTCCGTCATGGGTCGCGGAGGAAGGCAGGGCACCCACGTCCTCATCGCCATCGTTCTTCTCCTAGCCAGCGGATCCCTCGCCAGCCCCCTCTCCCAAGAGACCCACAAACCGGAAACGATCCCGCTGCTCGAAGCGAAAGGCCCCCAAGACAAGGACGAGGCCTGGGTCGAGGACACGCTCGAGGCGTACGCCTGGAGCACGCAACGCACCGACACCAGCGTGGCCCCCCTCGTGCACGCCGTCGCCGCCCACGGATGGGCCAACGACGTTCTCACCGCCTACCGCGAAGGCCACGCCCACGCCACGCAGCTCATCGACGACGCCACGCGCGAAACGCTTGAGACCCGCCTTACCCACCTCCTCGACCTTGCCGGTCCAGCAGCCCAGACCCCGCTCGAGATCGAGGCGGTCCCCGACGCCTTCGTCGGCCCCCTGGCCACCCTCCTCGACGCCCACCACCGGACCTCCACCGTGCCCCCTCAGCACGAGGACCCCTGGAAGAACACGCACCAGCTCGCCCAACGCGCCGCCTACGCGCTCGGCGCCATCGACGCCACCCTCCCCCGCCTTCACGCCGCCGCCGACGAGACCCACATCGAGAACCCCATCGCGCTCGACCCGCTCGGCCTCGTCATCCTCGGCAGCCACCACGACGACACGTACGACCCCCACGCGCTTGGCCCCTACAACTGGGAAGGCCCCCTGCTCGTGATCGAACCCGGCGGCAACGACACCTACAACGTCCCCGTCGCCACGCGCGGGCTCACCGATCAAGCCGGGACCCTCTGGAGCGTCAACGTCGGCGCCTGGGCCCTCGAACTCGACGGCCACGACACCTACACCAAGAAGACCGCCTCCGCCGACAACTGGCAACTTGGCCTGCACCTGCTCATCGAGGAAGCCGGTGATGACCGCTACAGCACCCCCAATGAGAGCCGCACCCTCGCCCACGCCCAACCCGGGTTCGCCTACCTGCTCAGCAAGGAAGGCAACGACACCTTCGAAGCCTGGGACCGAAGCCTCGCCCACGCCAGCTCCCTCACGCTCACCAGCCACGCGACCATCGCGATCCTTGCGAACTACGAGGGCAACGATACGTACGCGAAAGAAGTGAATTCACCGAACTACGGCGAGGCCTTCGGATATGCTCTCAATGCAGGAGCCATTGCAGCATTCCGAGATTACGGAGGAGAGGACTACTATCAGTCGAATATTGTCTCATTCGCATGGTCTAACGACGATGGGCAATCTCTATTCTGGGACGACGCGGGCGACGACACGTATGAAGGAGGCATGTATCTCTCCGGGTTTGGGCTCAGAGCTCCAGGTGCTGGTGGTGTCTTCTTCTCACCTGTTGGAGAATCCCTTGCGTACTTCTTAGACGGAGGAGGGGGTGACCAGTATTCCTGGGACAGGCGCTGTTGTCCCTCAGAACTTGAAGCAGGTGAGGGCGTCTTCAGGGTGAACACCGATCCCGGATACAAATGGGGAATCTTCGTTGATTGCGAAACTCCCGAGGAATCGATCACCCTCTGTCCGAACCAACAGCAGCGAGTTCTGGAGGAGATTGTAGCGGGGGAGCTAGGGGAAGAGGGGCCCACAGGGTGAGGGTTCCGAGAGGGTTCTTGACCCTGTGAGGGCGCAAGGGTCCTCTATTATGTCTTCTTGAAATACTGTAGCGGATTATGGGTGGATGGTCCGAAGTCGGTGGAATGGCCAGGACCCAGAGCAAGCAGCCATGGCGATCGAGGCCATGGCGATCGGAGCATTCGTGCTTCTCGCGGTGGGATTCGCGCTCCTTCTGAGCGCGGGTCACCACGCCCGCGGTGACGTGTACGAGAGGGACATAGTCAAGAACGATCTTCGTACCGCTGTCGAGCTGGGAGAGGATTACGGGGAGCCCGAGAACCCGGTTTCACCCAGTCTCTTCCAGGAAGCTGCTATGAAATCGTGGCGTGGGGATAACGACGCTCTTGAGCAGATTCTCGGCCCATGGTTCACAGACGATCCATCCCGGGGTGTAGCGATCAGGCTCGGTTGGGTGCCCAAAGGCGACGACCCTCTGCTCCACATCCCCGTATACGAGCAGGGCAGCGCCACCGGAGAGACCGTGGGTCTCCAGCGGATCGCGAAACCTGCCACCCTTGGCCCAGCATACGTCGTACCGAGGCTTGAGAACGCGTCCTCCGAGACAGGCCTCGATGTCCACCACGTACCGATCTCCAAATGGCAACCCTACTCGGTCGGACCTCTAGGAGAGCACGAGAGCTGGATCAAGACGCAGGTGGAGTACCAGGCCACCGGAGCGGGAGGGAAACCCACTGTCGTCCGAGAAGCTCACACGGAGTTCACCGGGGCCCCAAGGCCAGCCACCGACATCTCGTTCAAGGAACTACCGTGGATCGATATTCTGAATGACGGGGTAGGAATCATCGACCCCGAAGAAGGGTATGAAAGATCCTACCGACAAGTGGTAACGAAGGAGGATCTCACAGCAGAACGAACGGTCCACCTTGCAACTGGGGGAGAGCTCCCAGAACCAGATGCTTACCCTCATCATGGTTTTGAGATTTCCATTAATCTGCGAGGTCCGGGAGCCGTTGATTACGTCCAGGCCTCGGAAAACCTAGAAGAGAAGCGTGAGTATGAGATTCAGAATGCTTTTCGGCTTAGAGTCGACATACCCGCGGAATGGAGTGACGTGGAGATAACGACTCAAGACACAGATCGGAACGACGAGTGGAATTGGACGAACTTCCAAATTACCGAGAAGGCGGGTTCCTCAGGGCACAAAATCACCTCATTCCTGAACGTGACGGTCACGTACACGGCCGAGTACGAAGATGAACCGGGCTCACCACCTCGGTTCATCCTCACGGGCGGGGACCGCATCGAGGCGCCGTTCTTCTTCCACGCGCGGCCTCCGCCTGAGAGCTCGCACGCGAACATGGGGTTCCACGAGATCGTGGCCACCCTCGAGTCGTCCGGCTGGCGGATGCACGAGACGGGACGCTTGGTCGTGGAGATCCCCACGGACCCGGGGCGCGTGCATCGGATCGTGCAATCGCACGTGCCCTCGAACGTGCCGGACACGGGCGGGGCGTACGGGTCGGGCAACGGCATCGAGATGCCGATGGGCGCGACGGTCTTGAACGGGGCAGAGCCGTTGGATTTGACGGGCGTGGTGTGGGAGGCGCCTCCGGGGACGTTCCGGTCGGGCCCGAAGTCCAACGAGGACGTCTTGGCCACGCCGGGCCTGGCCCCGGACGCGACTGAGTGGGAGATCAACCCGTCGGGGAGCCGGTTGTGGTGGAACGGGTCGGGGGTGTGCGAGGTGTTGGCGGCGTGCCCGGTGGCGGCGACCGTGACGATGGATGGGCAAAACGCGTCGTTGTGGGAGCCGTGGCGGCCTGCGGAGGTGGTCTCGTTGTACGAGATGGAGGATGTCCAGTCGTACGCGGATTGGTTCGTGCGGAAGAGCCGGGGCTGGGAGGGGGTGCCTGCGAAGTACGGGGTCTCGCCGGGGTTCGCGTTCGCGAGCCAGCGTTCGATGGCGGGCCCGGGCGAGATCGAGGGGGGCTTCTTGTGGCGGTTGGAGCCGAGCTCGTCCCCACTTTGCTCGGAGGAGGAGATCGGGGAGCGGAACGTGGCGGGCGAGGAGGAGCGGGAGGGGCGGCGGTTTTTCGATTTCGGTCCGCGGGAGGATGGCGTGCCGGTGGTGGGGGACCGGGTCTCGTTGGAGGATCCGTGTTTGCACGAGGCGGGGTTCGAGCCGAGGGTCCCGTTGGTGTCGATGAACGGGGGGCGGTGGGGGTTGGACGCGGTGGGGGTGTCTTCGTACCGTGCGGTGGAGGGGGTGCCGGCTTCGACGTTCAGCGAGTGGCAAAACGGCGTGGCGGAGTCGAGGATCGTGGTGGAGGAGGAGGTGGTGATGGGGGAGTCGTTGAACGCGTCGGTGCGGTTGGAGTCGTTGTTCGAGACGTTGCAGGATCAGGGGGTGAGCGAGGCGACGGTGCGGGCGGAGGTGCGCGATCCGTACAACGCGTGGTTCGAGGAGCCGTGGTTGAGGCGGACGTTGGTGAGCGAGGGTCGCGTGGGGGCGGATGTGCCGCTTCAGGAGTGGTTGGTGAAGGTGGAGTGTCCGGGGGCGCCGTGCAAGCAGGATCCGCCGCCGGAGCTTCCGGGCCCGAAGGATGCGCCGGGGGAGATCACGATGGATGTGCGGTTGCCGGAGAAGCTGGTGCCGGGCACGCATTTGATCGTGGTGTCGGTGAGTTGGTCGGTGCTCGTGGAGGGGGTCGAGGTGGAGCAGACGGGGCACGTGGTGGAGACGGTGGACGTGCTGATGCGGGATGGGTCCAGGGGCACGCGCACGCTGATCGAGGCGTTGGCGTGGATGGAGGATTGGTGACGGGGCCGCCTGGTGGGGGCGTGGTCAGGGTTCGACGCCGAGGTCGATGTCCTCGTCGGTTTCTTCGACTTGCAGCGTGTCGCCTTCGATCTCGGTGCGGTCGATGCCGGCGTCGTCGAGCACGTCGCTTCGGACGTAGATCTGCGCGTGGGCGCGGACGGCGAGGGCGAGCCCGTCGCTGGGGCGGGCGTCGAAGCTTCGTTCGGCTTCGCCGTCTTGGCCTTCCATGCGCACCCAGAGCGTGGCGAAGAACGTGGATTGGGTGAGCTCTTCGACGACGACCTTGTCGACGACGCCTCCGAGCTCTTGGAGCAGGTGGTTCATCAGATCGTGCGTCATGGGGCGCGGGGGGACGTGGCCTTTGAGCGCGGTTTGGATGTTGAAGGCTTGGCTGTGGTCGATGAAGATGGGGAGGACGACGCTGGGGTCCTCCTCGGGGATGAGCAGCACCACGGGTCCTTGGGTGCTCATCACGACGTTTTCGATCTCGCACCGGACCGCGTCCTCCATGTTCTCTGCCACGCCCCTTCTTACCTGCTGGCCACCCTTAAGCCTTCGGTGGAAGCACATCGGACACGGCCTATGGCCCGTTTTCGCGGCGCCACGCGGCCTTTGGCGGGGAAGGCGCGACTTGTGGGAACGCGAGGGTGTCGTTCCACCTCTATCGACGGTTCTGCACGCCAAAGACCACCTCTTTGACGCTCATGCCTGTTTTCTTGGATGAACGACGGTTCCCTATCATCGTCGGCGTCACTCTTTAACAGGAGGGCTCCCAAGGAAGACACGGTGCCCCCCTTATGCAACCCGCCCCCCTCGAAGGCCCCGGAAAGGACCTGGATGCCCGATCCACGCTCTGGCGCGAGATTGTTCAACGCCACCCCGAGCCCATCGTCATCGTCAACGACCGCGGCATGATCCGCTTCGCCAACGACGCCGCCTACCGCGTCTTCGACGTCCCACGCGGCGAGCTGACCGGGTCCCTGATCGACCCCAACACCTCCCAACAAGACCCCGTCCAGGTCGGCATCCTGCGCCCCGACGCGCGCCCCCTGAACGTCGAGATCCGACGCGAACCCCTCGCCAGCGGCGAAGAGCCCCTCTACGCCCTCCTCCTCGACGAACACGCCCCCGAGCCCCCCTCCAAGCCCACGCCCGAGGACCCCCTCGACGAGGAACGCCCCTCCCCGCTCGATGAGGACGACGATCTGCCCAGCGTGCGCGAGGAGCCCCTCGGGTTCTCAAGCCCCCTCGACGAAGCCCGCAACACGCTCGCCACCCCCCTCGATCAGTTGCTCGGCACCCGCCCGATGCGCCTTCGGCTCCCCCACACCCACCGGACGTCCATCCGCCACCGCGCCCACCGAAGGCACACCCTGGACCCCAACACGCGACGACGCTGACCCTACGCCGGCTTCCAAGCCCAAACGAGGGCTTCGGGCACCTTAAGGGAACACCCGCGCCATCCACGCACCGGGCGGACGCGACCCGCCATCCATCGCTCCTCCACGCTCGGGTCGCGCCCAAGGCCGCCGGGACACTTCCCCCCCCCTCCCCCTCTCCCGGCGGCCGACCTTCTTCTCTCATCTGCGAGGCCTCCAAGCGCCCGCGCCGTCAGGCACGGACGGGATCATCACGCAGGGACCGCGTGAGCGTCGATCCAACCGTGGTGCAGCCGGACCAGATGAAGGCTCTCCCCTGCGCTGAGCAGGTACGCATAGCGCCCCTGCGGGTGACGATGGGTCCGCGTCTCCAGGGTCTCGTCGAGCTTGCTACCCTCGGGCTGGTCGAGATCCCACTGCTTGGCTCGGCGCTGGGCTAGGCAATCCTCGCACACGGTGACCGCGCGTTGGGTTCCAGGCTCGCAGGCCGTCGTCAGCGTCTGGACGTCGGTGGCATCTTGGCAGAGTTGACAGGTTCCACGGGCGGTCATGGCAACCCCCTAGTGGGACGGCAGGGAGCATAAACCGGACCGCCCCGTCCCACGGGTGGGACCTGTCAGAAAAGGGCCCACACGAGCACGGCGAACGCGGCCAGCTGGAAGGAGCCCTCCAGCACGTGCGCCGCATACAAGTCCCCCGGGAACAGCACGTTGAACGAAAGGGCCTCCACGCCCAAGCTGGCAAGCAACAGCAAGAACCCGACCGTCATGCGCAGCATGCGCGGGTCCCCGGTCTTGCGCCACGACCGGAAACCGAGCGCCACGAGGACGGTCGCAAGCGCAGCGCTCAGCAAGCCCAGCGCGACCAGGACGAACATCAAGTGCTCCATGGGGTTTCACCTCAAACTGGTCCACAACCGGTGCAGGCGATCCTCGGGCGTCTCCAAGAGCCTCCACGAGGCCTCGATCTCGCCCTCCTCGACGCTCACCTGCACCAGCTCGACCCGGGCCCTGTACGTGTCCATCGGGTGCCCCTTCTCCATCACGCCCCCCGCGATCTCCACGAGGCCCTCCTCCTCGAGCTTCTCCAAGCGACGGTACACCGTGCTTCGGGGCACCTTGGTGTCCTCGATGATCTCCTTGGCCGTGACGGCCTCGGTCTGCGTGGCTGCGAGGATGCGCCGATCGTGCGGGTTCTCCACGGCTTCGATCACGCCGTCCGGCGTGATGGGGACAGGCTCGGGCCGGATGGACGTCATACCCAGGCGCGGTCCCCACGCACCCACCGGGTGGTGTGTGTTTCGCTCTTCCCCCGCGTTACGGCGCGATCTTGGCCCGTCGAAGAAGCTGCGCGTTCACGGCCACGATGACCGTGCTCGCCGACATCAAGATGGCTCCCACCGCCGGCGAAAGCAAGAACCCCACCGGCGCCAGCACGCCCGCCGCCAACGGCAACGCGAACACGTTGTACCCGGCCGCCCAGAACAAGTTCTGCTGCATCTTCCGGTAGCTTTCCCGGCTAAGCCGAATCAAGCTCGCCACGTCCCGCGGATCGTTCTCCACCAACACCACGTCCGCCGACTCCACCGCCACATCCGTGCCCGACCCGATCGCGACGCCCACATCCGCCCTCGCCAACGCCGGCGCATCGTTCACGCCATCCCCCACCATCGCCACCAACCTGCCCCCCTGCTGCAGTTCACGGATCTTCTCGTCCTTGTCCCCCGGCAACACCTCCGCGAAGAACGAATCGATCCCCAGCTCCCCCGCCACCGCGGACGCCACATCCCGCGAGTCCCCCGTCAACATGGCCACCTCGATGCCCATCCCATGAAGCGCATCCACCGCCTCGTGGCTCTCCTCCCGCACCACGTCCGCAAGCGCCACCGCGCCCACCGCCTCCCCCTCGTGCACAAGGTACACCACGCCCTGGCCCCGCTCCCCCGCCTCTCGAGCGAACCTCTCCAACCCCCGCCCCGGCTGCACGCCCAAGAAGCGCAGAAGGTTCGGCCCCCCCACGTGGACCTCAAGCCCGCCCGCGCTTTCCTCGACATCCAACACGGCCCGGACGCCCCGACCCTCCAACGCCTCGAACCCCTCCACACCCGGGACGGCAAGCCCGCGCGCATCCGCCTGCTCCCGCACCGCCTGAGCGATCATGTGCTCCGAATCCCGCTCCGCAGCCGCCATCCACGAAAGCACCCGCTCCACGCTCCACCCCCCCACCGCCTCGACATCCACCACGCCCTGCTCGCCCCGGGTCAACGTGCCCGTCTTGTCGAACACGACCACATCCAGCTCGCGCGCCTGCTCCATCGCGATGCGATCCCGGATAAGCATCCCATGATTGGCCGCCATCGACGTGTTGATCGCGACCACCAAGGGCACCGCCAACCCCAACGCATGCGGGCACGCGATCACGAGCACCGTCACCACACGCTCGACCACGACCACCCCGAACCCCAACACCACAAGCCACGCCACCGCGCTGACGCCCGCCACCGCCAACGCGGCATAGAACAACCACCCCGCCGCCCGATCCGCCAACACCTGCGTCCGGGACGTGCTACGCTGAGCCTCCTCGACCAACCGCATGATGCCGGAAAGCGCCGTCTCCTCCCCCGTCGCGGTCACGCGCACGCGAAGGCTCCCCTCCCGGTTGACCGTGCCCGCGATGACCTCGTCCCCGGGCCCCTTCTTCACAGGCCTGGACTCACCCGTCACCATCGACTCGTTCACGTTCGACTCGCCTTCCTCGACGGACCCGTCGGCGGGGACGTGTGCGCCCGGTCGCACGAGCACGAGATTGTCCTCGCGGATCTCCTCGAGCGGCACCGTCTGGGTCTGACCTTCTTCCGTGACGCGCTCGGCCGTGTCCGGCATCAGCTCGGCAAGCTCGTCCAGAGCCCCCGAGGCGCGACGAACGCTCCGCATCTCGATCCAGTGGCCAAGCAGGAAAATCACGATGAGCGCGACCAGCTCCCAGAAGAACGGCTCCCCCACGTCGAAGAGGACGGCGGCCATGCTGTAGGTGAAGGCCACCGTGATGGCCATGGAGATCAACAGCATCATGCCGGGCTCGCGGTTGTTGGCCTCGACGGCTCCCATGCGGAGGAACGGGATGCCCCCGTACGCGAAGATGAGGACGCCCAGGGCGGGCGCGACGAGTTCGCTTCCAGGGAACTCGACGACCGGGTACCCGAACCAGTCCTGCAGCATGGGAGCGTAGTAGAGGACGGGGAGCGAGAGAAGAAGGCAGATGAAGAACCGCTTCTTGAACATCTGTTCGTGCCCGGAGTGGTCGACCATGGCTCCGTGGTCGTGGTCGGCGGAGTCCGCGTGGTCGCTGCGGGGTTGGGCGGCCATATCGTCGTCCCGTTCGGTGGAGCCATGGTAGCAGGCGCACACGCGACAGCAGGGGCAATCGTGGTCCGTGGGCTGAGATGGGGGCCGTTGCGTGTGGGGGGTCTCGTGTGTGTCGTCGTGCTCCGGCATGGCGTTTTCCAGCGGTCACCGGGGGGTCCCCAGTGGCGGGCCGGGGGGAAGTTCCGGTGGAGCGTATGGGAAGGCTTGGTCTTCGTGTTAAGGGTTGAGCGAGGCTCGCGTCCTAGATTCGCGCGGGTTCACCCTCGCGTGCAAGGGATGGGGTCCATCCCCCTTGAGGCGCATATCGTTTCTGGGGCAGCGTCCCCCGGCCCGACCTGGGGGTCCCTTCTCCGACAGGGCGATGAAGATGTCCAAGATGAAATCCGAGCATGAAGCAATCGAAGAGGAGCTGGGAACGATGAAGACCGTCAGCTTGCGGTTGACGAAGGAGCAGTGGATCCGCTTGCACACGGAGACCATGGGTTCGGACAGGTCCGTGGAGGATGTCGTGGAAGCGGCTCTTCGGTACTACGAGAAGCAGGGAGGGTTCGGGGGTTGAACCTGGCGGTGTCAGGACTCTTCCGTGGGTGGCCCTAGGACGACGAGCACGACGCCGTCGATCTGGTTGTCGCTGGTACGGTAGGCCTCAAGCTTCAGCCGGTACTCGCGGCCGTTTTGGTCCTCGACCTCGAACTGGTCCTCTTCAAGGTCCTCAAGCACGCGCAGCATGCGGTGCTCTAGCTCGTCCTCGTCCAGGGGCAGGTTCATGTCGGTCAGGGGCCGCCCTGTGTCGGAGCCGATGAGGTTGAAAAGCTTCTTCGCGTCGGGCGTGAAGCGGCGGATCTTGAGGTTCTGGTCCACCATCACGATGGGGAGCTTGACGCTGCTCAACAGGTTCTCGAGATCGTCGTTGACTTGCTGCATCTCCCGGTTCCGCTGTTCGAGCTCGTCGTTGAGCGTGACGAGTTCCTCGTTCGTGGCTTGAAGCTCTTCCTTTGCCGTTTCGAGCTCCTCGTTGGTGGCTTGGAGCTCCTCGTTCGCGGAGAGGGCTTCCTCGTTGGCGGATCGAAGCTCCTCGTTCGTGGCCTCGTATTGCTCGATGACCGAGCGAAGGTACTCGCGGGTGGAGGTGAGTTCGTCTTCGAGCTCCTCGACGCGGTCGGAGCCGGAGCCGCCGGGAGGGATCACGCGCTCTAGGTGCGACCAGGCGGAGGTGAGAGCAGACCGGACGGTCGTTCGCTCGTGGTCAGCGTCTTCTAGGAAGATGATCAGGTACCCGCTGGCGGGGTCGGTGAGAGGGATGACCTCGACGGTCGTCCTGTCGTGCCCGGTGGGTGCCTCGTAGGGGACGTGGGTCTTGCGGACCGCGTCCTCGGTGTTTTCAGCTTCGTCGAGGGCTTGGCCAATCGCGGGCGCGAGGCCTTCCCGGGCCAGTTTGAGCACGTGCTTGGTGGCTGCTCCGGGCGGGTGTGTGAGGTAGCGTCCGGTCTCGCCAATGAACTCTCTGATCTCCTTGTCGTTCGTGACGACGAGGGCGGGGGGGACGAACCGGTCCAGGAGGGTCTGGATGGCTTTCCCGCGGGAGGGGGGTTGGCTCGGCTGGCCTGACTCGGGGCGTTCCAGGGCAGGGGTCCGGTCGAACGAGGGCTCGGGGATGCCCAGGTCGAGCGGGTCCGCGTGCTCGGCCTCTCGGGCTTGGTAGATCTGGTGCTCGTAGTCGAGGGCTTCGTAGAGGTCCGAGGCTCTTCCGGGGCTCTCGGAGGGGCCCAGCACGAGGTACCCGTCGGGGGAGAGCGCGTAGTGGAACCTGGAGAACACGCGCTCTTGCAGGGAGGGGTCCATGTAGATGGCGACGTTCCGGCAGCTGACCAGGTGGATGTTCGAGAAGGGGGGGTCCGAGGTGAGATCGTGGATGGAGAAGACGCACATGCCGCGGAGGGTGTCGTTGACGCGGTACCCGTCCTCGGTCTCGATGAAGAAGCGCTTCAGGCGGGGTGCGGGGATCTCGGTCTCGATGCCAGGCGCGTAGGCGCCTTCGCGGGCGGTCGCGATGGCTTCCTGGCTGACGTCTGTCGCGAAGATCTGCGCGTCCCTGTCGATCCCGTGATCCTCAAGGTACTCGACGAGGGTCATCGCTAGCGAGTAGGCTTCCTCTCCTGTGGAGCAGCCGGGAACCCAGAGCCGGATCTTCTCCTCCGGGTCCGTGGACGCGACGAGCTTGTCGAAGATCTCTTCTTGCAGTACGTCGAAGAGTTCGGGGTCGCGGAAGAACTGCGTGACGAGAATCAACAGCTCCCCTTGCAGGTGGTCCAGTTCCTGCGGGTTCTGGCGGACGTGGTCGACGTACGCTTCGAGCGTGTTCTCGTGCGTGGCCATCATGCGTCGGTGGATGCGGCGTTTGAGGGTGGTCCGTTTGTAGTTCTGGAAGTCGATGCTGGTGCGGTTGCGGAGGAGGTGGAAAAGGTCGTTGAGGATGTCCTTGGGCCACTCGTCTTCGGCCTCCGTGGATCCTCGGGGGTAGGGGTGTTGAGTGATGCGGGTGAGCTCGGCTCCCATCTGTTCGGGGGCGAGCACGAAGTCTGCGAGCCCGGCGTCGATGGCGGCTCGGGGCATGCCATCGAAGGCCGCCGTCTTGGGATCTTGCACGATGACGGTGCCGCCGCGTTCGCGGATGCGTCGAAGGCCCACGACGCCGTCGGTGAGCGTGCCCGAGAGGAGCATCC
>CAZOQA010000052.1:0-13929 GCA_964581775.1 uncultured Thermoplasmatales archaeon
CGCAGCTCTGCAATCGGCGATTTGTCATGGACGGGCTCCCCGGGCGATCCGGGTTCGCAAGGGACAAGTGCGGCGTGGCCGGCATCGCGGCCCCCGAGGGCATCGCTCCTGCCCTGTACCAGATGCTGCGCGCCGTGCAGCACCGGGGCCAGGAGTCCGCGGGCATCGCCACGTACGACGACGGCTTGCAAACCATCAAGGGCATGGGCTTGGTCGAGAACGTGTTCCAGGCCAAGGAGCTGGAACGGTTGACGGGCTCGGTCGGGCTCGGGCACACCCGCTACTCCACGACCGGGTCCTCCCGGTTGGAGAACGCGCACCCGGTGTGCGTGTCCAGCGCGGAGGGATCCATCGCGCTGGGTCACAACGGGGACATCGTGAACAGCGACCAGATCCGGGAGAGCCTCCAGGAGAGCGGGTGGGCGTTCATCACGGAGAACGACAGCGAGGTCATCGTGCGCTTGTTCGCGAACGAGCTTTCGCGCTCGGACTCGCCTGTGGCCGCGATGCGCACCGTGATGCAGGAGATCGTCGGGGCCTACAGCTTGGTCCTGTTGGTGGGGGACAAGCTGTTGGCCGTGCGGGACCCGCGCGGGATCAAGCCGTTGGCGCTTGGCAAGCTGCCTGACACGTACGCGCCGGCCGGGTCTCCTCCAAGCGGGGACGGGTACGGGGGCGGGTTCGTGGTGGCCAGCGAGACGGTCGCGATCGAGGCGCTGGGGGGGAAGGTGCTGCGCGATGTGGAGCCGGGGGAGATCGTGGAGGTCACGCCGGATCGGTTGATCTCGCATCGGGGGCGGGAGACGGAGGATTTGGCGCATTGCATGTTCGAGTACGTGTACTTCTCGCGGGCGGACAGCGTCATCGACGGGCGCGAGGTGTACGATGTGCGCGTCCGGTTGGGCGAGCAGTTGGCCAAGGAGTCGCCCGCGGACGCGGACGTGATCGTGCCCGTGCCGGACTCGGGGCGCTCGCACGCGCTGGGCTTCTCGCGGGGTACGGGCATCCCGATGGCGGAGGGGTTGATGAAGAACCGGTACGTGCACCGGACCTTCATCATGCCGGAGCAGGAGGACCGCGCCAGCGGGGTGCGCATCAAGCTGAACCCGGTGAAGAGCATCGTGGAGGGCGAGCGCGTGGTCCTGGTGGACGACAGCATCGTGCGCGGGACCACGATGAACCAGCTGGTGGAGATGCTTCGCGAGGCGGGCGCCGAGCAGGTGCACGTGCGCATCGGGTGCCCTCCCATCACGGCTCCTTGCTACTTGGGCATCGACATGAACACGCGCGAGGAGCTGATCGCGGCGGGCAAGGACGTGGACGAGATCCGGGACGCGGTGGGGGCGGACTCGTTGGCGTACGTGAGCATCGACGGGCTCGAGCGGGCCATCGACAAGGAGGAGGACAGCCTTTGCAAGGGGTGCTTGACGGGGCGCTACCCGGTGCCGGTGCCGGGCGAGGTGCATCGCAAGCAGCAGACGTTGTTCTGACGAGGCGCCGAGATCGGGCGCGCCCGGTGGCGCGTCCTGGCGTCCGATGTCCTCACGGTTTTAAGCAAGGGCTTCCCTTTTCCGGGACAGGGTCAACCCTAGGGTGTGGGACCATGCCTCGGACGTACCTCATCGTGGACGATTCGCCCGTGATCTGCACCACCTTGTCCAAGATGTTGACGAAGGTGGGCGTGGACGAGCGGGACATCGAGGTGGCTCAGTCGGGGGACAAGGGGCTCGAGCTGTTCCACGAGGTCGACCCGGACGTCGTCATGATGGACATCCAGATGCCGGGCATGGACGGGGAGCAGGCCGCGTCCATGATGATGACGGAGAACCCGGAGCTGAAGGTCGTGGTCGTGACGGGGATGGGCATGGACGACGACCGCGTGCAGAACCTGCGTTCGCTGGGTGCGTTCCAGATCCTGGAGAAGCCCATCCACACGCAGGACGTGGATCAGCTCTTGCAGTTGCTGGATCGGGAGGAGGCCGGTTCGGGTCGGATCCGGTGACCTAGACGTGCTCGTGGAGCGCGCCGAGCGTCTGCTCAAGCACGGCTTCGACCTCGTCGACGCGCTTTGTGGGCGCGTCCACCTCCCCGTCGCGGGCCTCGAGCTCGAGCGCTTTGCATAGCGCTTGAAGGCGACGGGCTCCGAACGTGCCGGCTTCGCCTTTGAGCTTGTGCGATGCGTTCGCGAGGGCTTCCATGTCCCCGTCTTGGGCGGCCTGCCGCATTTGGTCGAGCGTCTCGGGGGCGTCCTGGGAGAACGTGTCGACGAGGTCGTCGATCCCGTCCGGTCCGCTGCCTAGGATGTTGGCGAGCTTGGTGAAGGTCTCCTCGTCTACGAGGGGGTTCTTTCCGGGTTGGTCGACGTCGAACGGTTGCTCGGACATGGGCAGCCTTCCGGCGGTCGCGCCGCGTGAGCCGTCCCAAGGCGTGGGGGTTAAACAGCCTTTACCCTTCCCAGCGGCGGGCTTGCATGGGGGTCTCAGGCGAGTTCGAGGTCCTCGGGCTCGAGCTCCGCGTCGTTGGAGGTCCGGGGAAGCGTGGTCAGATCGCGCAGGATCCCGCTGAAGTACCGGTTCCCGTCGGGTCCGTCCCAGGCGTCGAGGGTGACTTCGAGCGGGAAGGGGTCCCCGTTGCGCCGGAGGCCGCGCACTTCCATGGTCTCTCCGATCACGATCGACCGGCCGGTCTCGTGGTATCGTTGCAGGCCCGCCTCGAACGCGCGGCGGTAGCGCTCGGGCATGATGCGTGTCAGGGGCTCCCCGAGCATGGCCTGGCGTGCGTGGCCGAACATCTCCACGGCGGCGGGGTTGAACTCGACGATGGTCCCCTCGTGGTCCGCGATGACGATGGCTTCGTGGACCGAGTGGACCAGGGCCCGGTACGTGGCGGGGCTCAGGGAGGGCTCAGGTGCGTTGGGCATCGGGGTCTCTCCAGAAGAGGAAGGGGGATCCGTGGCGCTTCGTTCGTCTAAGGGGTGCCCCCAGAGGGCCTCTCCAGGCGGTTGACTCGTTCAACCGTACAAAAAATCTGGCCCCCACGATTTTATGTCTATCTCGTCCATCCCCACGCTGCAGCGCCGTCTTGGACGCTCGCGTGTCAAACGGCGGGTCGCGGCCGAGCCCCCGGAGGGCTCGCCGGAACGCCTAAGTACAGATTCTGGAATCGGTCGGCGCTCCCCGCTTAGCTCAGACTGGCCAGAGCGCCTGCCTGTAGAAGAACAGGTTCCGGGCTAGAACCCGGCAGGCGCTGCAGAGAGCAGGATGCCCCCGGTTCGAATCCGGGAGCGGGGACTCCGGCCCGTCCTCCTCGCGCAAGACCCGTACCGAGGTCCACGCGTCCCTTATGCCGTCTAGCGGTCCTCGCCACCAGGGTTGGGCTGCGCGTGCGCCCACGCGTCCAGGAACTCCTCCGCGTGCTGAACGTTATGCAGCCTCGCATAACGCGTCACCTCCGCGCCCACCGAACGGATCCGATCCGCCAACCCCTCATCCGCGAGCTCCCCATCCTCGAACGCCTTCCACGCGCGCGCCACGCCCGCCTGCGTAGGCACCACCCACGCGTGCAACGCCCGCCCCACCTCGCGCAGGTGGTTCATGGCCGTGTTGGCGCCCATGCGGCCCCCGCTGACCCCCACCAACCCGATCATCTTGTCCTCGAACTCGTCGAACCCCATCAGGTCCAACGCGTTCTTGAGCACCCCGCTGTACGAGCCATGGTACTCCGGCGTGCCCAACACGATGCCGTCCGCCGCTTGCACAGCCTCCCGCATCCTGAACACGTCCGGCGGATGCTCGTCATCGTCCACGCCCCCGTCCAGGATCGGCAAGTCCAGATCCCGCAAGTCCACAAGCTCCGTCTGGGCGCCGGCCCGGCGGGCCCCCTCCAACGCGATCCCCACCGTACGAACCGTGAAGCTCCCATCCCGCAAGCTGCCCGGGATGCCCACCACGCGCACGCTCGCCTGATCCGTCATCGGGCCCCCCATGACCCCCACCCCGAAAAGGACACCGCTTGCGAACACGTCGACCCCCGTCCAGGCGCGTGGGCGGGGGATTAGTCACGAGCGGATGCGCTTGACGACCTCGTCCGCGAACTCGCTCGTGGTCAGCTTCGTGCCGTCCTCGATGTTGCGCTCGATGTCGTACGTGACGCGACCGCTTGCGATTTGCGCCTCCACCGCATCCCGCACGAGATCGGCCGCGTCCCTCCAGCCCATCAAGTCGAACATGAGCCGACCGGACAGGATCATGGCGGTGGGGTTGACCTTGTCCTGGCCCGCGTACTTGGGCGCGCTGCCGTGCACGGGCTCGGCGAGCACGCGCCCGTCGCCCACGTTCGCGCCGGGAGCGATGCCCAGCCCGCCGATCTGCGCCCCGCAGGCGTCCGAGATGTAGTCGCCGTTGAGGTTGGGCGTGGCGAGCACGTCGTACTGGTCGGTGCGGGTGAGCACCTGCTGGAGCATATTGTCCGCGATGCGGTCGTTGACCACGAGGGCGTCCTCGGGGAGCTCGCCGTCGCGCTCCTCCCAGAGCGTGTCCTCCGTGATGACCTCGTCGCCGAACTCCTCCTCGGCCACCTCGTACCCCCAGTCGCGGAACGCGCCCTCGGTGTACTTCATGATGTTGCCCTTGTGCACGAGCGTGACGGAGTCCCGGTCGTGCTCGAGCGCGTACTCGATGGCGCGCCGCACCAGGCGCTTGGTGCCGAACTCCGTGATGGGTTTGACGCCGATGCCGACGGGGCCGTCGTGGATGCTCTCGCCGGCGCCCATCTCGTCGACCAGGAACCGTTTCATGGCTTCGACCTCGTCGGTCCCGGGTTCCCACTCGATGCCCGCGTACACGTCCTCGGTGTTCTCGCGGAACGTGACCATGTTCATCTGCTCGGGGCGCCGCACGGGGCTGGGGACCCCCTCGAGGTGGTAGGTGGGGCGCACGTTCGCGTACAGGTCGAGGGTTTGCCGAAGCGCCACGTTCAGGCTTCGATAGCCGGCCCCGACGGGCGTCGTGAGGGGGCCTTTGATGGCGACGCGGAAGTGGCGGATGGCGTCCACGGTATCGTCGGGCAGGTTCTCATCGTAGCGCTCGCGGGCGCTGGCTCCTGCGTACACGCGCATCCAGTTGATCTCGCGTCCCGTGGCCTCTGCCGCGGCGTCCAGGACCTTCTGCGCGGCCGGGCCGACGTCCTGACCGATCCCGTCCCCGTGGATGATGGGCACGATGGGGTCGTCGGGGGCGACGAGCTCGTCGTCCTCGACCGTGACCCGGCTCCCCGAGGGGGGTTCGACCTGTTCGAAGTCGGGCGTGTTCGGCATGCGTGCGCCAACGCCGCTTCGTAGGAAAACCTTACCCCCAGGGGGGTCAAGCGGGGGATGGGACCCGGGAGAGGCCCCCGCGCCCGGCGCGGGCCTCCGCAGGGCTCAGGCGGGTTCGAGGCACGGGTCGTTGGGCGTGCCCAGCGAGGGGTCCTCGCGCACGAGCCAGTGCGGGTCGGTGGCAAGCTCTGGGCCGGGGTTCACGAGCATGCAGCGTTCCAGGCCCGCCCCGTCGGGGATGCTTCCGGGGTAGTCCTCGCCCGGGGCGCCCCAGGAGACCGTGTCGACGGCATCGCCCTGGGCATCGTGCACCGTGAGGCTCCCGTGGGCGGGGCTCCACGAGCACGTGCTCCAGGAGTGCGGGTTCTCGAACGTGGCCAGGGCTTGCGGGGCGAGGAGACCGTCGAGGGGGACCGAGCAGGTCTCGGCGAACACGTGGCTGGGGTCGAACTTGTGCACGGTCCACCCGTCCAGGAGGATGGGCGTGGCGCCCGCGTTGTACAGTTCGACCGCGGGCGCGGTCTCGCCGTCGGCGTGGCTGGGAACCACGACGGTGAACGTGACGTCCCCCGAGGCGAGGGGTACGGCCGCGGTGGCGGGCACGGCGACGAGGGCGATCGACAGCAGGCAAAGCAGGACTCTTTCGACCATGCGCGAGGCGTGACAGGCGGCCACGATGAGGCTTGCCCGGGGCCCACGCGCGGGAGGCGCGCTCGTGGCGGGGTCCCGTGAACGCGAACGGGGACCCCGGACCTTCAAGGCCCAGAAGGGGGCATACCGTACGCGTGGCTGACGACGAGGACGAAGGCCCGGAGGGCTACGGGGAGCCCGAGCGCAGCCTGGAGTCCACGCCCCGCTACCTGTGGCGCATGATCCGATCCGCCGTCGACTACATGGCGCTCAACACGGAGACGGGCCGCGAACTCATCGTGCGCGCCCAACCGTACCCGGAGCCCTTCGTGCAAAGCCACCTGACCGCGCACGCGGGCGCCGAGCTGGGCTGCTGGGTCGGCATGCGGGAAGGACCCGCGCCCATGATCGTGTTCGTGCCCGGCACGTTCGCAACCAAAGACGCGGCGAACACGCGCGATAAAGTGCTAAGCCTGTTCGAGCGGACCCCCGCTCACCTTTGCGCCCTGGACCTTCGCGGGTTCGGGCACTCGGCGGGCCTGCACTCGACCGGCGGGTACCTTGAGGGGTTGGACCTGGCCGAGATCGCGCGCCGCTTCCAGGAGGACGAGCGCGTCTCGCACGTGGTCCTGGCCGGGGAAAGCCTCGGCGCCACCACGTGCCTGTTGGCCGCGTACCACGCCCCCCAAGAGGTCGACGGCGTGCTCGCCGTGAACCCCTTCGCGGACCTGGACTGGATGATCCGGTTGCTCTCCACGCCCGCGCCCCGATGGCACCCCGGGAACGTGGTGCATCACGCCTTCCACCGGTTCCTGCGCCACGTCAGCGGCACCGACGAAGCCCGCTTCGACACGTACCTGGAGCGCATGGCCGAGATCGCGGGCCTCTCCGTGGCCGATCTCACCTACCGCGCCTCGCCCCGGTTCCACATCGGCCACGTCTCCTCGCCCACCCTGGTCCTCCACGCGGTCGACGACATCGTGATCCCGGCCTTCCACGCGCACGTGCTCCGGGAGGCGGCCGAGGGGAACCCGAGCGTGAACGTGCACCTGACCGAGATGGGAGGCCACACCATGTTCGACGTATGGGACGAGACTTGGTACTGGGCGACCGTGGACGTGTTCCTGGAGGAGGTGCTGGCCGCGTGAGCCCCGAGGGAGGGTCCAGCCTGCGCCTGGTGGGTGTCCAGCACGAGTATCCGTCGGACCCGCGACGGGACGTCCCCGAGAGCCTCGAGCAGGCGGCGCGCTGCGTCGAGGACGGCGGCATCGCGGTGCTCCCCGAGTACTTCTACCTGCCTGCCAAGCGTCCCCCCTCGCTCGAGGCGTTCGAGGAGCTTGCGTTCGTCGAGGACGCGGTGATCGAGGCCTCCCGGGACACGCAGGGCGCCCTAGTCGCGACGGTCCCCCGCGTGGACGACGGAGAGCCCTACAACGCGGCCATCGTCGCCGAGGACGGTTCCCTCCGGCTCGAGCAGCGAAAGATCTACCCGACCCGGCCCGAGCAGGAGGCCGGCATCCAGGCGGGCGATCAGGTCCGCGTGGCGGAGGTGCAGGGTCTCCGCTTGGGCGTGCTGGTGTGCGCGGACGTCCTCGCGTTGGGTCTGGTGGAGACGATGCGGGCGAGGTCGCCGGACGCGGTCGCGGTGCCGGTGCTCAGCCCGAACCGGGGCGATGACTTCACGCGCTCAGCGCGCACGTGCGTGTTCGTGGCGCGCGCGTGGGATCTGGGGGCGTACGTCGTGAAGGCGGGCGGGTTCCGAAAGCCCGAGGCGGTGGGGCGCTCGTTGCTGACGGCCCCGTGGGGCGTGCTGGCTGAGGCGGGCGGCGAGTTCGAGCATGCGCTGTTGGGCGCCCCGTTCGATCGGGACAAGCTGGAGCGCGCCCGGGCGCCTTTCGAGGGTTTGGGGGAGCGGTGACGCTATGGCGGGGGCCTCGAGCGAGGTGGGGGAGGATGAGAAGCGCTTTGAACCGCTATGGGGCTGGTTGGGCGTGGACCGTTGGCGGGTGGTGAACGCGTTGACGTTGGCCCGGCTCCCGTTCGTGGGGTTGGGGACGTGGGCGGCTTTCGAGCAGGCGCGGTTGGCGACGGTCACGTTCGGCGTGGCGGCGGTCGCGACCGACATGGGGGATGGGATGTTGGCGCGCCGGTGGGAGGTGGAAAGCGAGTGGGGGTCGAACTTCGATTCCCTGATGGATGTGCTCTTCTACGGGGGCCTCGTCTTGTGGGTGTACTGGTTCACGCCGGAGGCGATCGTGCAGCACCTTGGGTTGATCGGCACGTTCTTCGTGGCGTACCTGGTGATGCTGGTCGCGGGTCACTTGCTTGAGCATAGCATCGCGCAGCACGATGCGGTCTCGCGGGCTGCGGGCACGGCGGGCGGGCTGACGTCGTTGTGGTTCATCGTGGCGGGGTACGAGCCGTGGCTTTTGTTCGCGACGGCGTTGTTCGCCACGGCGGACCTGGCGCACAGGTTGCACGGGGCCGTGCAGGCGATCGCGCGCCGCCGGCATGGCGTCTAGGATGGGGCGGGCGGCTCGTGCGTCCTCGTGAGAGGGGGTCAGGGGGTTGGAATCGCGGGGAGCTCGTCGAGGGTCAGGGGGATCCCGGCCAGGGAGGCCTCGGTGATGGCCCAGCCGTGCATCTCGAAGGTTCCGTCGCTTGCGAACAGGAACCCAACGGTCACGGTGTCGGTGGGTTCGACGAGCTCGGAGAGGTCCACTTCGGTGGCCTGGAGGCCTTGGCTTCCGCCGTACACGGAGCCCGCGGAGACGCCGTACCCGTCGAAGCAGGCGTTCACGGCTCCAGAGTAGGTGGGAACCGAGTAGCCGGCGTTTGGAACCCACGTCCACGTGTCCCCGCCGTCGGTGGAGAGGATCACGGTCGCGGCGTCGTTCGCGACGCCGGTCCAGGCCTCCTGTTGCATCTCGTAGCCGTGCGTGAAGGCGAGCGTGGGGTCTGCTGTGACCGCGAAGCCGGGGAGGGGCACCGCGCTCACGAGGGCCCCGCATTCTTGGCTGTCGTGGGTTCCGTCGGTGTTCGTGGCCCAGCCGGTCTCTCCCGTGCCGGGCCCGGCCGTGATCTCGCCGTGGGCCCAGGAGCTTTCCCCCTCGTCGGGGCTCAGAAGGGGAGGGGTGGCCGAGACGGTCAGGGCGGTGGTCAACAGCGCGATTCCAAGGACGATCGGAGCGAGGGTCTTCATGTTGGAGCCTCCCGTGCCAGGGGCGGTCGAGCGCCCTCCGACGCTCGGCGGATGCGAGGCGTTGAAGATAGGGTTTTCCCTGTCCTTGGGGCGGGAGACGGGGCTAGGATCGGGAGTGGCATCACGCGGGCACGGGACCGCTGACGCGCGCGTAGTCCTCTTCCACGCCGAGGTCGTCGAGCTTGTCGATGACGCTGACGACGCGGTCGAGCGCGGGCTCGGGGATGCGAAGGTGGCAGCTTCGTCCTTCCCGGTGCTCTTCGACGAGGTTGGCTTCTTGGAGGTTGTCCAGGTGCCAGTTGATGGTCGTGTGGGAGACGCCGAGGGCTTCCGCGATCTCGGCGCGGTAGCACCAGGGGTTCTCGAGGATGTGCTCGAACACGCGCATGGCTTCCGTGTTCTTGAGCAGGGGCACGAGCTGTTGTTCCTTCTGCGTGAACGTGCCACCGTTCTTGTAGTAGAGGGCCTTGTTGCCGTCCTTGCGTCGGGCCAGGTAGTCCATGCGGACCAGGCGGTCCAGGTGGTAGCTGGCGGTGGAGTAGCTGACGTCCGCGCCGTCCGCGACGTCCTTGATGCAGACGCCGGGGTTGGCTTCCACGATCTCGTAGATGGAGCGTCGCGTGTCGTTCTCCAGCGCGTCGTCGCGCTTGATGCGCGAGTAAAGCGTCAGGGGGCCGAACACGAGCATGCTCAAAAGGCCGGCTCCGATGGCGGCCTTCTCCGCTGTGGAGCGCTCGTTCCAGGCGTCCTTGAGGCTGCTGGAGGCGCTTTGGGCGGTCTCCTCGCTGTTGGTCTTGGCGGCGTCCTCCTCGTCTTGTTGGGAGGGCGCGGCCGGCTGCATGGCTTTTTCATCCTCGCCGGGTTCGTCGTCCAGCGAGGAGGTCGTGGCGCCGGCGTCGGGGCCGGTGGCGTCCACGGGTTCGACCGTGTCGCCGTCGGCGATGGACGGTTGGGCTTCGAAGCTCCCGTCGAACGGGGTGTGCAGATCCCCGGGGAGCAGCAGCGAGCGCTGGTGCAGGAGCTCTGCATCGAGCGCGAGGGCTTGGTTGGGGCCGGGCAGGTGGGCCTCGGCGTGACCGGTGGCGCCCTCCAGCGTCCCGTGCAGGCTCGTGGGGAGCACGAGCCGTTCGAAGGCGTACGTGACGGGATCCAAGTCCACCTCGAGGGTGTCCTCGGTCGCGTCGGTGGCCTCCGTGAGAGAGGAAAAGTGCCCTGCCTGCGCGGTGCCGGCGATAACGAGTGCCAGGGCGAGTGTCGTCAAGAGCGTGAGTCCGCGCATGCATCTCCTCCGTGCTGGAACCCGCAGGCTCGCAGGGTCACCGTCGGAGAAAGGGACCTTAAGTTTTGTTACACACGGGGTGCTCTCTCGGGCGGACATGGCCACCGTCCAAAGCGTGGTTCGGAGCACTTGGGCGTGCGTACGTCACTGCGCGGGACGAACAGATGACAACGCACGGGATCGCTACGGGGAGGTGCCCTTTTCGAACGTCGCTTCCAGCACCGCGGCGTCGAGCTTGCCCATCCCCAGCATGGCCTGGAAGGCGCGCTCGGATCCCTTGCCGGCCCCCTCGCCAGCCTTCATCATCTCGATGAAGCTCGTGGGTAAGACCTGCCAGGAGACACCGAAGCGGTCCGTAAGCCAGCCGCAGGGGCCTTGCTTGCCCCCGCCGGCGGTGAGCGCGTCCCAGTACCGGTCGATCTGGGCTTGATCCTCGCAGAGGACCTGCAGCGAGACGCCCTCGTTGAAAGTGAATGCGTGATCGTGCGCGCTGTCCATCGCGGCGAACCACTGGTCCTCCAGCTTGAAGTCAGCGAACATGAGGGTGCCCTCTTCCTCCGGCTCCTGATCGGGACCGTAGCGGGCTACGATCCCTCGCCCCGCATCCTCGAAGACGGAGGTGTACAGGTCGATCGCCTCCTCGGCGCGGCCCGCGACGTCGCCGACGAACAGGAGCGAGGGGACGATGAACGGGCGCGGGTCGCCCTCGGGATCGGAGAGCATAAGCTGCCAGTTCACGCCGTAGCGGTCCTCGACCCAGCCGTACCGCTCGCTGAACGGGTACGTGTCCAGGGGCATGCGCACCTCTCCACCCTGGGCGAGGACCTCCCAGGTCGTGTCGAGGTGCTCGCGTGCTTGAGGATCCTCGGAGGGGTCGAAGTTCAAGATAAACGAGATCGACGGGTTCGGCTCGACATGAGGGCCACCGTTCAAGAGCGTGAACGGCTGGCCCGCCAGCTCGAGCTCGACGGTCATGACGCTGCCAGGGGGCCTCCCGCTGGGGTTGTCGACGTTCTCAGGGTAGCGCGAGGTGCCGGTGGCCCGCGAGTCCGGGAAGACGCTCGTGTACAGCTTAGCGGCCTGTTCGGCCTGACCGTCGAACCAGATGCACGGCGCGATGGTCAGCATGGGGCTCACGCGCCGTCCTCAGCCTGCATGTCCTCGGGCATTTGGCTCTCATCCGAGTGCATGACTTCCCAGACGTGCCCGTCCACGTCGGTGAAGGCTCGCGAGTACATCCAGCCGTGGTCCTGGGCCTCCCGGTACTCGCTGCCGCCGGCGGCCTCGGCCTGCTCGATCATCTTGTCCACGGCGCTGCGGCTCTGAACCGAGACCGCCACGAGCACCTCGGATGTCGTCTCGTCGGGGACCTCCCGGCCGGGGATGAACCCCTCGAAGAAGGGACGGGTGAGGAGCATGACGAAGGAGTCCTCGCCGACGATCATGCACGTAGCGTTCTCGTCGGTGAACCGTGGGTCGAACTCGAAGCCCAGCTCGGTGAAGAACGCGACGGCCTCGTCGAGATCCTCGACGGGGAGGTTGACGAAAATCTGACGGGAGGTCATGATAGACCATGCCGGGGGAGGACAATAAACTCGACCGGTAATGGGCATATACGGCCGCGATCGATCCGGTGGGTCTCGACGAGTTTCTCGACGGGAACGAGCTCGACGAGCGGGCGGGAAGACGGGCTGCGAACCATGGCCCAAGCCAAGCCTTCAAGACCTCCGCCACGCTCCCCCCACGCATGCCCACGGGGGCTCACTCCTACGAGATCGCGGTGCTGCCCGGCGACGGGACCGGACGCGAGGTCACCGCCGCCGCGCTGGACGTGCTCGAGGCGACGCAAGAAGCCCACGACATCCACCTGGAGCTCGAGGAGCACGCCTGCGGAGCCCAGCACTACCAAGAGACCGGCAGCGAGTGGGCCCCCGGTGCCCGCGAAGCCAGCGAGGAAGCGGACGCGATCCTGCTCGGCGCCGTCGGGTGGCCCGGCGTGCGCCGAGACGACGGCGAGATCGCAGGTGCCGGCGTCGTGTTCGGCCTCCGCTTCGGCCTGGATCTGTACGCGAACGTGCGCCCCACGCGCCTTTACCCCGGCGTGCCCCACAAGATCCACGGGGATCACCAGCGCGTCTGGGAACCCCACCTTGTCGACCTCGTCATCGTGCGCGAGAACACGGAAGGCTTGTACACGCCCGCCCGAGGCCAGCTCTCCCGCGGAGGCATAAGCGAGGTCAGCGTGGACAACAACGTGATCACCCGCAAGGGGGCCAAGCGCGTGATCGAGACCGCGTACGAGATCGCTCAGGACCGCGACGGATGCCCCAAGGACGGGACCGGACGCGTCACGTGCGTGGACAAGGCCAACGTGCTCAGCGGGTCTCGGCTTTTCCGGGACGTCTTCGATGAAGTCGCGAACCAGCACCCCGCCTTCGAGGCGGACCACGCCTTCGTGGACGCGTTCACGCAGTGGCTGGTCCGCGAGCCCGAGTACTACGACGTGTGCGTGACCACGAACATGCTGGGCGACATCGTGACCGACCTGGCCGCGGTGCTCCAGGGCGGCATGGGCATGGCCCCAGCGGGGAACATCGGCGACGAGCACGCCATGTTCGAGCCCGTGCACGGGTCCAGCCCCAAGCACGCGGGCAAGGACAAGGTCAACCCCATGGCCGCGGTCCTGGCCTCGGGCATGATGCTGGACTGGCTGGGCCGAGAGCACGGCGACGAGCGGTGCCGCTCGGCCGCGGACGCCATCGAGCAGGCCGTCGCGGACGTGCTGCGCAAGGGCAAACCCCTCACGTACGATCTGGGCGGCGATGCGGCCACGAGCACGGTCGGGGACGCCATCGCGGACCGCATCCGCGAGGCGTAAGCCCTGTGCCGTGGGCAACGATCCGGACCGAACGCTCATAAAGCATCGAGGCCACTTGCTGGCGATGCGTTGGGCCCTTGTCCTGCTCGCGGTTGTTACCCTCGCGGTCGCCGGGTGCCTTGGAACCCCGGACGAGACCGTAGACCCCGCCGGGGACGAGGCCTACGAGGGGCTCTCCGAGCCCGCGTTCGAGATCGAGCCCGTCGAGGTCACACGCGTCCAGATGAGCGACGGGACGACGATGGAGAACGCGGTGTACCGGCCGGATACGAACGCGTCCGTGCCCGTGTTCATCAACTTTAGCCCCTACTGGGGCGACAGCGCGCCCGAGCGGGGCGACCCGTTCGCACAGTACATGATCGAGGAGTACGTGCCCCGCGGGTACGCCGTCGTGCTCAGCTCGATCCGCGGCACCGGCCACTCCAATGGCTGCTTCCAGATCGGCGGCGACCTGGAGGTGAACGACCTCAAGGAGACGGTCGAGCACTTCGCGACAGCCGACTGGAGCAATGGCAACGTGATCGCGGGCGGCAAAAGCTACGATTCCACCCCGCAAAACGGGCTCGTCGCGAAGGACCCGCCCGAGGGCCTGGCAGGCCTTTTCCACGTAAGCGGCATCACGGACA
>CAZOQA010000053.1:0-13775 GCA_964581775.1 uncultured Thermoplasmatales archaeon
GGTGGGGGACGCGCCGGGGGGGTCGGCGCTCGTGTTGGGGGGTGGGGGGGCGTTGGATTTGATCTTCTTGTCGGGCGCGGTGGGTTTGGCGGGGTGTTTGGCGTGGGGGGCGCTGTTCGGTGGGGGCTCGGGCGTGCTCGTGGGCGATCCGAGGGCGGACCCGGTGCGGGTGCCTCGGGCGCGGGCGTTGGTGCGGGAGGCTCAGCGGGTGCATGGGTTGTCGCCGCGGGAGCGGTGCTTGGTCTCGTTGGCGCGGGCGAACCTCGCGTTGGAGGGGGGAGCGTGGGGGGAGGCGGTGGATCATGCGTGCGAGGGGGCGGGGGCGTTGTTGTCGTCGGGGGATCCTCGTTTGTTGGATCGCGTCGAGGAGGAGGGGCCGGGGCGGGTGCGTGCGTGGGTGGAGGAGTTGCGGGAGGCGCGGGGTCGGGTCAGGGAGCAGGATCCGTCGTGGGAGCAGGCGGCGGACGCGGTGGAGCTGGCGAAGGCGGTGTGCGGGTCCCTGTGGGCGTGGGCGCCGGGGAGGGTGCGTTTGGAGGGAGCGTTGTGAGGGCGCGGGATGGGCGCGCACCGCGTGCGGGGGGCCTTTTGGAGCGCACGGTGGCGTACTTGGTGGACAGCGTCGTGACGGGTCTCGTGTGGCTCTTCGTCGTGGCGGCGTTGTCGGGGTTCGATGTGGGTGCGTTGGCACGTGGGGGGCCGCGGGCCGTCGTGGCGGGGTTCTTGTTCTTGCTGATCCCATTCGCGTACTTCGTGATCGCGGAGGCCGCCACGGGCACCACGGTGGGCAAGCGCTTGATGGGGCTTCGCGTAAGGGGCCCTGGGGGTGTCGAGCGGGCGGGCGTGTTCGCGGTGACGGTCCGGAACACGTTGCGGTTGGCGTGGAGCGTGGGCCCATTGGGGCCGTTGTTCTTGCTGTTGGATGCCGCGTTGATCCATCAGACGGAGCTGGATCAGCGCGTGGGGGACCTGGCGGGGCGAACGCTCGTGGTGCGGGAGGGCCCGGCCGTTGTGTCGCTTTGACGGGGCGCAACGTTTTCGAGGTGGACGGGGCTGCGGGCGCGTGGAGCAGCGTTACGTGTTCGAGCAGCACGAGGCGCCGGATGCGGCGCTGGCGCAGGTGCGGGAGGGGCTCGAGCGGGAGGGGTTCACCGTGGGAACGGGCGCCCGGTTCGACGTGTCGGCGCGCCGGGGCGTCGAGCGCGTCTTGGTGGGGGTGGCTCCCCACGAGGAGGGGTTGGTGGCGAGGGTGAACTGTAAAGCCGCGGGGCCGGGGCGCGCGGAGCGGTTGCACCAGCGCGTCGCGGACCTTCTCAGGGAGCGCTTGGGCTCGCCGCGCCGGGAGGGGGCCTAGGTGCGCGACCCGTGCCCTCGGTGCGGGGCCGAGCGCCCGTCCGTGGGGGCGTGCCCGGCGTGCGGGTTCCAGCCTGAGCACCCGGGCGTGCTGGCCTCGTATGCTCGCGCCGTGGGCGAGCTCGTGGAGAAACCGCGCGCGTTCGTCGTGTTCCTCGTCCCGGTGCTCGTGTTGCTTTCGGTGCAGGCGCTTTTGTTCGTGGTGGGGGACCCGGTGCCCGAGGGGGGGTTGGGCGTGCCGGGCGCGGTGGCGGGCGTGGCGGGGTTCTTCTTGCAGGTCGTGTGGTACCTGTTGGCCGTGGCCGTCGTGGTGCCCGTGATCCGGGAGGGTGTCCCGTTGGGTCTCCCGTCTGGGAGCATGGTGGGGGGCGCGGTGGCGGGCGCCCTCGTCGTCGTGGCGCCGTGGGCGTTGATCTCGGCCATCCTGGTGACGCAACAGGGGGGGGCGTGGGGCGCGATGGGGCTTTTGAGCGCCGCGTTCCTCCTCGTGGCCTCCTTGTTCCTGGCCGGGCGGGCCGTGGGTATGCCCGTGGAGGGGGCCTTGCACGAGCGCTCCTTGCCCGGCGTCGTGGGCGCGGGCAGCCGTCGGGGCCGCGAGAACGGCGGCTTGGGCCTGGTGTTCCTGGCCGTGCTCATGTTCGCGCTGGTCCCGTTGTCGCTGGGGGTGGCGTCCGCGCTGGGGGGCGTGGAGCTTGAACCGGGCCTGTTGGTGCCGGTGTGGGGCGTCTCGGCGTGGGTGCTTGGCGCGTGGATCGGGGCCGCCCTGAGCATCGGGCTGGTGGGGGAGGACCCCGAGGCCGAGCTCGTGTTCACGTGCCCCCGGTGCGGGGGCCAAGCCGTGGTGCGCTCGGGCCGGGCCCGGTGCGCGTGCGGGATCGAGGGGCCCTTCTACGAGGGGGACCCGGCGTCCAGGCCCTCCTGACCGGCCTCCCACAACGCGCGGGCGCGGTACTTGTGCAAAAGCACGCCCAGCCCAATGCCCACGAAGCCCACGTAGGCGAGGATGAGCACGAACACGCCCGTGGACTCCAACCCCAGAAGGGCCGGCGCGTACGTGACCAGCGTGTTGTAGGCACCGTGCGCGACCGCCGCGATCATCAACCCCTTCACCACGATGGGGCCCCCGTGGTCGGGGTTGGCCTTGGCCAAGCCCAGGTAGTACCCGCTGATGCCCGTGAACACGACGTGACCGGGCCCCACGAGGCTTCGAACGATCGCGGTCGAGGCGGTCGCCTCGAGCACGGGCGCGCCCGCTTGAGCCGCCGAGATGAGCCCCCGCACCACGTACACCGCGTTCTCGACCGTGGCGAAACCCAACCCCGCGATGGCGCCGTACACGGCGCCCTCGATGGCGCTCGTGAACGAGGCGTGATGGTACGCGTGCAAGCGCACCGCCAACCACTTGACCCCCTCCTCCACGGGGCCCACGAACAGGAAATAGAAGATCATCGCGCCCACGAACGGGATCGAGCCCACCACCTGGGCGGGGACCGCGTCGATCAACGCGGCCACGCTCGCCAGGACCCCGCCCAGCGCGAACGTGATCGCCATCGGCGCCACAGGTTCCGGGGACAGATCCGCACGGTACACCCACACGGCGAGCAGCAACGCCGGCACGATGCTGACCAAGACAAGAAGCGCCACGGTCGGGCGCTCGAGCAGGATGACGCCCGCCAGCGCGAACTGGCCCACGAGAAGGATCGACGCGAACACGACCAGCAACAACCCCCAGTGGGACCGAAGGAACCCGTACACCCTCACGCTGGTCCGATCCAAAAGCGAGCGCACCTCCCACGAGGTGGCCTCGTACGCCTCGGGGCCCTCGTCCTTCACGACCGGCAGATCGCGCGCCTCGTCGGGGTCGGCGTCCTCCATGGTGCCCCCGAGGTCAGCCGAGCACGTTCTCGATGCCTTCCATGATGGCCTGCTGCGTCGTCTTCGACATCAACAGGTCCACGTAGGATGCCTGCTCGGCCTCGTCGAAGCTCGACCAGGCCTCCAGGATTCCCTCGTTGAGCTGGCGCTTCACGTCCGCGAACGCGGCCGGGTTCGTGCCCCCCAACCGGCGCGAGGCATCCTCGGCAGCTTGAACCGGGTCCCGGGCCAGCTCGTCCACCCACCCCAACCCCAACGCTTCCTCCCCGCTGCACCGATGCGGGTCGAGCACGGTCCGGCGCACCGTGCCCGCCGGCAGACGCTCCGTGAACAAGCGAAGGTCCGGAGGCGGGAACGGGATGCCCACGTTGAGCTCCGTGGCCCCGATCTCCGCGTCCGGGTGCGCCACGCGGTAATCGCACGAGAGCGCGATGATGGCGCCCCCCGCGATCGCGAACCCGTCCACGGCGGCCGTCACGGGCACCTTCGCCGTCAGGATGGGGACCAGGATATCCTCGAACCGTGAGAAAAGCGACCGCAGACCCTCCTCCTCGAGCGTGGGCACCTCCTGCAGGTCCAACCCCGCCGAGAAGGCCCGACCGTTCCCCGTGATGATCACGGGCTTGCCCGCGTCCAACGCCGCGTCCAGGCTGGAAGCCAGATCGTCGAGCAGGGACAGGTTCAGCGCGTTGACCTTACCATCGTCCACGCGCACGATCGCGGCTGAAGGATCCTCCGTGACGCGGACCGGGTCCTCCGACATGCCAAGGGCATGCGTCGAGCCCGCGATGAAGGTTGGGGGTCGAACGTGGTCGCCGCAAGAGGGCTTACCGGCACCCGCACGAGGCATCCTCGGGCTCGTTCGGGTTCTCGATGGAGAACCCGGACCCGAACACGCCCTCCGTCCACGCGATCTCGGCGCCGCGGACGCGATCCAGCGCCGCCTCGTCCACGTACACGGTTACGCCGTTGGCCTCGATCACGCGCTCGGTCTTTTCCGCGTCGCGTTTGGCCATGGCCAGCGCGTACCCGAACCCGCAACAACCTTCCTGCACGACCAGCCGCAACCCCTGGGTCCCCTCGTGCTCGTCCATCTCGTCGACCAAGCGCTCAGCGGCCTCGTCCGTGATCGTCAACACGGGCTCCTCGGAGCGCGAGGACGCGCCCGTCGCGGTGACCTCGGTCATCGTACCCCCTGTTCGAGGTTCCCCCGTAAGAACGTTGCGTCCCGGCGCCCGGTCAGCACGTCACCGTCGACGCCATCTCGCGCGCCTCATCGTACGTGGGATCCGCGAACATGCCCGCCGGGTCCGTCACGCCGTACCCGACCACGACCACGAACGGATCGCACCGGTCCACCGTGAACAACACGGCTTTCCCCTCCACGCCATCCTTCTCGAAGGCGTACCGATCCGCGACGACCTCGACCCCGTCCAGGTTGGCCAACGTGAGCGTCGTCTCCCCATCCTGCCGAAGATCGATGCCCCGCTCGTTCTCGACCTGCTCGAGCGCCATCGGCAACAGGCGCTCCTCATCGAAGACGGGAACGTTCGTCGTGCTCGCCACGATCACGCCCGTCGTGCCCGCCCCGGTGTTCGGCTCGTACTCCAACGTCACCACCTGGGCCAACCCGAACGCCATCGACTCCTCGTCCTGGCTCGTCTGGCTCCACCCCTCCTGCTCCGGGTCCGGGATCTCGGCCGCCTCCACCGACCCCAAACACCCCGACGCGAACGGGACCACCAACACGAACGCGAGCAACCAGGCGCGATGCATACGCCCCCGTCGACAAGCTACCCCGGCTTAGGGCTTGCGGCTTCGGCCCCCTCCCCGCGAACCCGGCCAGCAAAACCGTTGTACCGCCCCCCGCATGCACGCCCCGTGACGGCGGGCAGCGTCCTCATCATCGGGCAAGGCGCCCTCGGAGCCGCCACCGCCTGGAACCTCGCCCGCAACGGCGCCACGGACGTGCACCTCGTGGACCGATCCACGCCCCCCCAAGGCACCACGCCACGCGGCGCCGGCCTGATCACACCGCTCGTCCAAGACCCCGCCGACGTCGGCCTCGTCCAACGAAGCCAAAGCCTGCTCGACGAGCTCGCCCGCTCCCACCAAGACGTCACAATCCACCGCTGCGGAGGCCTACTCATCGCAGGCCCCCCGCACGCCTCGCTCACGCGACGGCTCGAACGCATGTGGAAAGCCCACGACGTGCCCGTCCAACGCGCCAAGCCCCACCACGTCCAAGACCTCCCCGGACTCGAAAGCATCCAGCTCGACGGATCCGAGCACGCCATCTACTCCCCCCAAGACGCCTGGACGAGTCCACCCCGCATCGTGCAAGCCATGCTCGACGACGCCACCCAACACGGCGCCCGCCGGACCCAAGCCCGCATCCAACGCGTCGACGCCGACGGTGCCCACACGGCCACGCACGATACGCTCACCGCCGACCACATCGTCCTCGCCGCCGGCGCATGGACCCCCCATCTTCTCCCCGAGACCATCCCCATCCCGCTGCAAGCCTACCGCGCCCAAGCCGCCCGCATCGACCCAGGCGGCCAGACCCCCCACGCAGTCGTGCACGACGCCGTCCACGGCACCTACTGGCGCCCCGACGGGTCCCACCTCGTCGCCGGCAACGGAACGGACCTCACCCCCCACGACCCCACCTGGACCCCCGAACCGGACCCGGCCTTCGCGTCCTCCCTTGCCTTGCGCCTTCACGAACGCATCCCCACGGCTCAACCGCGACCCGAGGACGCGTGGGCCGGGTTCGAAGCGGGCACGCCGGATACGCGCCCCCTCATCGGTTCCCTCGAGGATCTGCCAAGCGTCACGGTCTGCGCGGGCGGGAACGGGTTCGGGTTCATGCGGGCGCTGGCCCTGGGAGAGATCGCTGCGCATCAGGTTCTCGGGCGCGCCCCACCGTTGCCGGCCAGCGCGTACCGGCTGGGCCGGTTCAAGCGTCCCGGCGACCCGTTCCACTTGCGGGAAGGCTTCGCGTTGCACGGCGAGGAACCTTAACCTGGACCCTCGTTCCAGCGCCAGCTATGCCCGCCCTTCCTAGGGGGATCGTCGTCGCTGGCATCCTGCTGGCCACAGCCTCCTTGGGGGGATGTATCGGCGTGACGGAACTGTCGGCGCTGGAGCATCTTGAGATCGCGGAGCAGGAGGCCCTCGCGTGGGACGAGGAGGCGTCGTTGGTCATAGCGGCGGGCATCGAGGGGCCGGTCGAGGTGGTCTCCGAAGCGTTGGAGGGTGGACCGGGTTGGATGGGGTTGGAGGCGTGGGAGCGGTCGAACGAGGACGATCGGGTAGGGGATGGTCGGGCTCCGGTCTGGTTGTACCGGTTCGTGGGTGGGGGGGATGAGGGGCTTGATGTCGTGATCGGCGAGGGGGGCGAGGTGGTGCTCGTCGAGGAGGGGCCGCCCGCGACGGGGGAGCGGGTCGAGCGGGTCAACGTGGATAGTCCGGAGGTGTTGGAGGGGGCGGTGGAGAGCAACGTGGCGCTGCAGGATGCGCTGGATGCGCGGGGGGTGGGGGTGTTGTTCGTGTTGGAGGAGGCTCCGGATCGGGGGCGCTCTTTGTGGACCGTGCTTGCGGCGGTGGGGGACGGGGAGGGGGGTGTGAGCGTGGTGGATGCTGGGTCGGGGCAGGTGTTGTCCTCGCACGCGGGCACGGGCGCGTACCCTCGTTCGTGAACCGTTCATGATTGCGCGGGTCGCCCCTTGACCTTCTCGGAGCCGCGTACCGGGGTCGATGGTTTCGAGCCGGCTCGCTTCGGGGGTCTTGGTGGCGGCCGTGGTGGCGGCGAGCGCGCTTGGGGGGTGTTTGGGTCAGGCGAGGGCGACGGCCATGGACGGTCGGGAGGTGGCCCAGGAGCGCGCGTTGGCGTGGTCGGAGGATGCGCGGTTGCTTCAGGCGGCGGCCGTGGAGGGGGAGCACGGTGCCGCGGCGGGGTTCGTGGCCGAGGAGGAGGTGCCCGATCGGGGGTTCTGGCATCGGGCCGAGGAGGATTCTGAGTGGGGGGATGGGAGCGCGGAGGTGTGGATGTTCCGGTTCGTGGATGAGCGGGATCGTTCGAGGGGGTTGGAGGTGGTGGTGGACAGGCAGGGGGAGGTGCTGTCGGTGGAGCGCGTCGAGCCTCCGTCATCGCTGGAGCCTGTGGCCGGGTGGGAGGTGGACAGCGACGAGGCGGTCGAGGCAGCGCTCGTGGAGAACCGGGCGTTGATGGAGGCGTCCGAGAGGGAGACGTTCGGGCTCGTGATGTTGCTTGAACAGGAGCCGGGCCGCGAAGCGCCGACGTGGGTGATCGCGGGGGGCGGGGGCGATGCGAAGGCGGGTGGGGGAGGCCTCGTCCGCGTCGACTCGGTCTCGGGGGAGATCGTGGAGTCCTGGGGCGGGTTCGGAGGCGACGGGTGAGGGTCCCCTTGGGCGTTGGTTGTTTCGTGCCATACGACATTTACCCCTGTTCACGTGGTGACCTTGTCACCGCGGGGGCGTCTGGGAACCCGGAGGGCTTCAAGTACGCCCACGCGGGGAAGGTGTCCGTGAGCCTCCATGAAGGCTAACCAGCGCCCCCGGGATGAAGATGCCGAGGACCGATCCGACGAGGGGATGATCGGCATCGGCACGATGATCGTGTTCATCGCGGCCGTCATCGTGGCCGCGATAGCAGCCGCGGTCATCATCAACACGGCCGGGAACCTCCAGCGGAAGGCTCAGGACACCGGTCAAGAGACCACGGGTGAGGTCTCCTCGAACCTGTTCGTTCGACAGGTCATCGGGAACCTCACCGAGGAGGAGGACCAGGTCCGGAAGGTGTACTGGTACCTGGAGATCGCTCCGGGCGCGGAGCCCATCGACCTGAACAACACGATCCTCCAATGGAACGCCGGCAGCGACTTCAAGGATCTCAACGTCACCAGCGAGGCCAACTGCGATGCAGCCGCGTTCGACAGCCTCGACGACGGGTTCTGTGTGCGCCAAGTGTTCGACGCGGGCAGCGGCAACCCGTACGTGCTCGACACGGGCGATAAGTCCCGCATCGAGGTCCACCTTGCGGAGGACGAGCATCTTGATCCCCGCTCCAGCGTGGACGCGCTGTTCATGCCCGAGATGGGATCACCCGTCCAAGCGGGGTTCAAGGTCCCCGCGGCGCTCGAGAACTCGAACGTCGTCCTCGGCTGAGCTCGAGTTCAACGGCCTCCCCCTCCCCCTCCCCGGATCTTTTCCTCCACTCACCTGGCAAGACCCCCCCGCTCCCCTCTTGAACGCTTCGGGTTCTCTCCAGCTCCCTGGCTGGGCGATTGTGCCTTCAGCGGCGGGGGTTCAGGGAGCCCTGGACCCGGACCGAAACCCGGCGGGGGATACCCTCGGAAATCCGAGAAGAGTCCGGTGAGCCAGGCCATGAAGGCGAACCGGAAAAGGAACACAGAGCGCAACGACCGCGGCGAGATCGGTATCGGCACGATGATCGTGTTCATCGCTGCCGTCATCGTCGCCGCCATCGCGGCCGCGGTCCTCGTGAACACGGCAGGCAACCTCGAGCGTCAGGCTTCGGAGACGGGGCAGGAGACGACCGAGGAGGTCGCCGCAAGCATCTTCGTCGACGACATCGTCGGAGGCGTGACCGACACCGACGTAGTGGACCAGGTCAACTATACCGTCTCCCTCGCTCCCGGGGCGAACCCCGTGGATTTGGAGGAGATGGTGATCCGATACCAGACCAACGCCACGAGCAACGACCTGACCTTCAGCGAGTCAGATGACGGTGCAGACTGGGCGAACAACGCGCCGAACTGTCAAGGAAACGGCCTAAGCCAAGGGTTCTGTGTCATCAACGTCCAACAAGGGGACGACGGTGACGATTACTCGACGCTCGCGCCCGGGGACCGCGTCCACATCCACATCGATCTCACCGACGACGAAATTGGAACCCGAACAGATGTCGACACCCGGCTTATGCCGGAGATAGGCCAACCCGTCCAGAGTGGATTCAGCACCCCGTCGAGCTTCAGCGATGGCGACTGGATCATCCTAAGCTAGTCCGTTCTCCGCTATGGACCCCTAGAGGTGGCCCCCACCTCCTCTTCTTTCCTCCATCTTCTCCACCGCTCGAAAACCGTTACCGCTAGAGTGTCCCTCATAAACCCTTGGATTCATCTCTTCCGGCCCGTGCTAGCTTTTGGCCTCAGGGAGAAGGACGGCCAAGGTAGCTTGGACCCGGACCGAAACCCGTCTGAGGATACCCTCGGAAGGAAGAGCAAGGAGTGGTGAGCCAGGCCATGAAGGCAAACCGAGACAAGAGAAAAGAAAGCAACGACGGCGGCGAGATCGGTATCGGCACGATGATCGTGTTCATCGCTGCCGTCATCGTCGCCGCCATCGCGGCCGCGGTCCTCGTGAACACGGCAGGCAACCTCGAGCGTCAGGCTTCGGAGACGGGGCAGGAGACGACCGAGGAGGTCGCCGCAAGCATGTTCGTGGACGACACCGTCGGCGCTGTCTCCGACGACGGGACCTCGGAGCCGGAGGACCACATCCATGCGCTGAACTGGACCGTCTCGTTGGCTCCAGGGGCCAACCCCGTGGATCTCGAGGAGATGGTGATTAGGTACCAGACGAACGCCACCCTGAACGATCTAACCTTCAGCGAGGACGCTGATGTCACGACGTGGACGGGCGATGCCCCCAATTGTGACGATAGCGGCCTCTCGCAGGGGTTCTGTGTGATCAACATCAAGCAAGCTGACGACGGAGACGACTACTCCGTCCTTGCCCCAGGGGACCGGATCCACATCTACATCGATCTCACGGGCGATGAACTCTATCCGCGAAGCGATGTGGACATCCGGTTCATGCCTGAGGTCGGCCAACCGGTCCAAGACGGCGTCAGCACACCCTCCAGCTACGGAGACGGGGACTTCCTCATCCTCAACTGACACCAAGACCCGCCTTAGGGACGGCCTCCGTCCCCTCTCCCTTCATCTCTCTCACATGTTCCGGCGGCTTCCTCTCAAACGCTCCCCGATACAACGACTCAGACAACCGGCTCCACGAGGTGCAACATATGGGACTGTTCGGCGGCGACGAAGACGAAAGCGAAACCCAAGAGGTCGACCCTCCCGAGGCTGACGCCAGCCACGACGACGCTGAGGGCACCCCCAGCGATGAAGCATCCCCCCAAGCCTCGGACCAGGATTCGGGGGACGGCCAAGACGGGTCGGGACCGGCCTCCAGCGAGAGCGGCCTCGATGTCGAGGAAGCCCTCAAGGAGCTCTCCGCCCGTATGGCGGTGCTCTCCAGCAACCTCGAAGGCGTCCAAGAATCACGCGGCGACCTCGAGGACAAGCTGGGAACCGTCGAGGAACGCATGTCGCGTCTGGGAAGCCTCGCCGAAGCCGTCAGCAGCGAGTACAACCCGTTCATCAGCGAGAACGCTCCCGATCAACCCTCGTGGACGCCGAACATGGAGGAGAGCACGGACCCGGGCCTCGACCCAGACCCCTCCTCTTCCTCCCTCGACGAGGACACAAACGACGCCCAGCATCCTGATCCGCCCGGCCTCGACGAACCCATCCCGGCAGCCCCCGACGACGAGCCTTCATGGAACAACGGCGAAGATACGGACACAGACAGCCTCGCGGAGAAGCTCGACGAGATCGCCACGCTCCCCCGCACCGACCCCGAACGCTTGGAACAAGCCCCCACCGAAGAGATCGAAGACGTCGAACCCCAACCCTACCACGACCCCTTCGGCGGGAACCGCGAGCTCGAGGAGAACCTCCTGCTGCTCGAATGGGTCGGCATGATGCTCGACCGCGTCGGCCGCGCAGGCCTGCTGGACCTGCTCGACTACTACCGCAACCTCGGCTGGCTCGACAAAGAGACAAAGGACCGCGCCACGCGCGTCGCCGTCGGCGTGGACGCCCCCGACCGCGTCGAGCAAGACCACTGGCGCGGCGACGTGGACCTGCACCGCCAATCCCTCGTCGCGATCCAACGCCTGCAAGGCAACGAGGTGCCCGCCGCGCGCATCGACGAACTCCAGCTCGACATGCAACGCCTCTTCGAAGGGTGATACGCGTGGGGTTCGCCGCCGTCGCCGGTCACGTCATCATCCTCGTCGCCCTGTTCAGCTCCGGGCTCCTGCTCGCCGGCGCGTTCAACAACAGCCTCTCCTCCCAGATCGACGCACGGCACGAACTCGAGCAACGCCTCAAAGACGCAGCCCGCGCCGAGTACACCCTCGAAAGCCACGGGTACGCCCCAGACAACGACCGCACGTACGCCAACTTCACCAACGACGGAGCCCGCGAGGTGAACCTCGACGACGTCACGGTCCTCGTCGACGGGACCGTCCTCGACGAGAACGCCATCCAACGGTTCGAGCTCCGCGAAGACGCCAGCTCACGGATCTGGATGCCTGGAGAAACGCTCGAGATCATGACCCAGAACCGCGGGGACGCCGACCTCACGATCGCGGACCTGTACGGCATCGCCCATCACAGACGAGCCTAGGAGGAGACCACAATGGCAAGCGAGGTAGGATCCACGCTCATCATGTTCATCGCGGCCGTCGGGCTCGCCGGCCTCGTCGCCGCCGGGCTCACGCAAGCCATCGGCCAGATGGCCATCAGCGTCGACGATCGAGGCGAAGACTTGGCCGACGCCATCGGCACCGACCTCGCCCTCGTCAACGACCCCGACAACGTCCCCTACGACGACGGGTCCAACCAGCTGACCCTCTACGTCAAGAACACCGGTACCAAGACGCTCACCGACTCCGAGCTCACGATCCTCATCGACGGTCAACACGAAAGCTTCGACGCCACGGTCCTCAACGCAGACCGGTGGAGCAAGGGCACCGTGCTCCAAGTCACCGTCTCCGTCGACCTCGACACGGGCGACCACACGGCCCGAGCCCTCTACACGCCGAACATCGCGGACACGCTCGAGTTCCGGGTGGGATGACGCATGAAACTGAAGATCGACCTAGAACGCGACGAACTCGCCGACCGCCTGGGAGGACACCTCCCCATGGGCTCGCTGGGCCTCATCGAAGGCACCTCCGGCGCCGGCAAAAGCGTGCTCGCCCAACGCTTGACCTACGGGCTCGTCCAGAACGGGAACCGCGTCGTGTACATCAGCACCGAGTTCACCACCAGCGCCTTCCTCGAACAGATGAGCGGGCTCGGCTACAACGTGCAAGACGCGTTCACGAACGAACAGCTCCGGTTCTGCTCCACCACGCCCATGCTCGGGCACCCCGTCCCCAAAGAAGAACGCCTCCCGCGACTGTTGGAAGCCGATCACCTCCTCACCGAACCCGTCGTGATCGTCGACTGCTTTAGCCAACTCGCCGAACCCCACATCGAAAGCGGCGAACGAGGCGTGCGCGTGCTCGACCACCTCGTGCGCACCCTCAAACAAGTCAACCAAGCCGGCACCACGATCCTCCTCACCCTCGACCCGCGACACCTCGAAGGCACCGACACAAGCCCCCTCACCGCCGGCGCCGACATCCGGCTCGAATGCGTCAAGGAACGCGTCGGCGGCAGCGTGGACCGGTTCATCGTGCCCAAGAAGTTCGCCCGCGCCGGCGGCCCCATCGGGGACGTAATCGCGTTCCGCGTCGAACCCGGAGCCGGGTTCATCGTCGAGATCAAAGCCATCGCATGACAAGGACGACACCATGAGCGACCACGCCAAGACCACCACGTTCGACGACGCGCTCGACGCGCACCCGCACCTGGCACGCCACGTGGAGGATTGGCGCAACCGGCACGGCACCACGCCGCAGTTCGTCACGAGCATCCCCCGCGACGCCGACGACCGAGACCGCGTCGACCTGATCTACCCCGTCGGCGACCCGCTTTTCATCCACCTGCACGGGGACCCCGAGAAGATGGTCCGCTACAGCGCCGTCGAACCCCAACTGACGGAACAAGACCGCGAGGTATACGAGGATCTAAGAGACCAGATCCTCCAGCTTGCCCCCTACGAGGAACCCCCCGAGGACAACGAGCAGCTACGGAACACCCTCGACGCCCTCTACGAGCGCGTCGCAAGCGTCGGCTCAAGCAGCCTGGGCCTGATCAAGGGAAGCCTCTCCACGATCCTCAAGGGCAGCGACGGCGTCGCGCTGGACGAGGAAACCCACGAGAAGATCCGCTACTACCTGCACCGGGACATCGTCGACCACGGTCCCCTGGAACCCATCATCCGGGACCCCTACATCGAGGACATCCACGCCATCGGGCTCGAACCCGTGCGCCACATCCACGAGATCTTCGACATGATGGAGACCAACGTCAGCTTCCGCTCGTTCAGGCAACTCGACGATTTCCTACGGACCATGGGCGAACGCATCGGGCGCCCCGTCAGCGAGTCCAACCCCATCGTGGACGCGACCCTCCCCGACGGGTCCCGCATCAACATCGTGTACAGCGACGACGTCTCGCTCAAAGGAAGCTCGTTCACCATCCGGAAGTTCCAGGAAGACCCCCTCAGCATCACGCAGATCGTCAAATGGGGCACCATGA
>CAZOQA010000054.1:0-13677 GCA_964581775.1 uncultured Thermoplasmatales archaeon
CGGGTCTGCTTGGTCTCGTACCGGAACGTGTTCACGATCTGGTACGTCTTGAACGGGAGGTCGGTGTGCGAGCGGATCCACAGCGAGAACAGGGGGTACATGGCGGTCTCGCTGGTGGGGCGAAGAAGAAGCGGGATGTCGAACTCGGTCTCGCCGCCGTGCGTGACCCAGAACACCTCCGCGCCGAATCCCTCGATGTGGTCGGCCTCCTTCTGGAACTCGGAGCGAGGGATCAAAAGCGGGAACTCGTACTCCTCGTGGCCCGTTCGGGCCATCTCGTCGTCGAGGATGTCGTCGACGAGGTTGCGGACCTTGAGCCCGTAGGGCATCCAGGTGTCCATGCCCTTGACCGGGTACCGCTTGTCGATCAGGCCCGCATCCTCGATGATCTCGTTGTACCAGGCGCTGAAATCCTCGTCCTTGTTGGCCATGGGGACCCCTAAGCGGCGACCCGATGCCGGGAACCCTAAAAAAGGGTGTCCTTGACGAGGGGCCGGGACCGCAAGCCTGATGCCCCCCCGGTGAATCCGTGCCCCGTGGGCCTCTCACAGCTTCGAAGCGTCCTCGACCCGGACCCGTTGGACCTCGACCGCGTGAACGGGGAGCGCGTGGCCGTGGACGCGAACAACGTGCTCTGGACGTTCGTGACCGGCATGGCGCGGGGCGGAGCCCCCACGGGCCCGCACGGACGCGAGATCAGCCACGTGATCGGGCTGGTCAACCGGACGCGGTACTACGCGAGCCTCGGCATGGAGCCCGTGTGGGTGTTCGACGGGGCGCCGCCCAAGCTGAAAGCGGAGACGATCGCGGAGCGTCGGGAGAAGATCGAGGCCGCGCGCGAGGACGGGGACCTGGTGCAGGGGGCGCGCCTGGAGGGCTTCCAGATCGAAGAGGCCAAGACGCTGTTGGACGCGTTGGGCGTGGCCTGGATCGAAGCGCCCGGCGAGGCGGATGCGCAGCTGGCCGCGTGGGCACGTGACGGGCACGTGGACGCGGCCATCACGCAGGACTACGATTGCGCCTTGTTCGGGTGCCCCAACACGTACCGGAACGTCACACGCAACGGGCGTCGAAGCCCCGAGCACCTAGCGCTGGAGGCGGCGCTGGAGCGCGAGGCGTTGACGCGTTCGCAGCTCGTCGACGCGGCGGTCCTGATCGGGACGGACTACAACGAGGGGATCCACGGCGTGGGCCCCGTGACCGGGGTCCGGTTGGTGCAAGAGCACGGGGACCTGGCGGGGGCGCTCAAGGCCCGTGGCTGCTCGAGGCCGCGGGCGTTGGCAGCGCGGGAGCTTTTCCTGGATCCGAAGGTCGAGAAGGGGGCTCCTCCTCGTCCTACGGGCCCCGATGGTGGGGCGGTGCGGGAGGAGCTTGCCCGGCACGGGCTGGAGGGTCGGGCCAAGCGATTGGTGGGTGCCTTGGAGACGGTGTACGCGAGGGCGTGAGGCTTAGGAGGCTGAGCCTTCGTTCATCTGGGAGCGGATCTCGTTCCGTAGGTCGGGGGAGTCGTTGTGGCCGTGGACGCTGACCATGTGGTGGGTGGCCGCTTCCTCGAGCTCGTTCTGATCGTCGGCGGCGATGCTGACGGTACATCCGGCTTCGCTGGGGACCTCGCGGCAGTCGATGTAGTAGCGGGGCATGCTGGATCTCCTCGGGCGGTGCAGGCTGCGCGTCCTACATGGGGTTCTCTCTTGTCGAACATGCTGGGTCGTTGCCGGAACCGGTTTCCCGGGGGACCGGGGTCAGGGGGGTGTGCGCGTGCAGGCGGTCACGTGGGATTTGTTCGGGACGCTTGTGGAGTTCTCGGTCGACCGGGATGAGCCGCCTGTCGTGCGGGCGTTGCTGGATGAGGCGGGCGTCGAGGCGTCGGAGGGGGAGGTTCTGTCGACGTGGGTGAGGGAGAGCTTGGTCGAGCGGGGCAAATGCCCGTTCCGGTCGGTCCGGGAGAGCCTCGTGGTGGGGGCTTGCAGGATGGGGGCCGAGCACGGGTTCGAGGTGGATGCTCAAGCGTGGGCGCGACGGCTGGAAGCGGTGTGGGCCTCTGCTCCGTTGCGGCCGGATGCGGGGCGCGCGTTGGAGCGCGTGGAGGGGGCGGGGGTCCCCTGGGCGATCGTGACGAACCTGGATGCTCACGTGCTGGAGCAGGTGGTCGAGCGCACCGCGCTTGGAGCGTTGGACCCGGTGGCGGTATGCAGCCAGGCGGCTCGCGCGTACAAGCCGCATCCTCGCCCGTTCCGGATGGCTTTGGACCGGTTGGGCGTGGAGCCGTGGGCGTGCGTGCACGTGGGGGATTCGCCGGGGGAGGATCGGGCGGGGGCGAGGGCTGTGGGCATGAGGTGTCGGTTGGTGGACCCGGCGAGCGTGGACCTTGTGCGCATCGCGGAGGGGCTCGTGGGGAAGGCTTAGCCGGCGTCGTCGAGGCTCCCGGTCTCGGGCCAGGCGTCCATGGATTTGAGGGCTTTGCTGAGCACGCCCATCAGGCGGTGGTACTCCCAGGTGGACAGGCGGGTGCGTCCGAAGATGCGGCGAAGGCACACCATCGTGGGTTCGATCTTATGGTCGCGGAACCCGCTTTCGATCATCATGCGCTCGAACGTGTCGAAGAGCACGCGCATCTCGTGACCGGAGGCGGCGTCGGGGCGGTAGGTGGGGTCGTACCGGTCGCGTCCGAGCACCTCGTAGAGGGCCACGGCGACCGCGTGGGAGAGGTTCATGCTGGGGTAGCCTTCGTGCACGGGGATCGTGGAGACGATGTCGAGGCGGGAGAGCTCGGGCAGGTACAGGCCGTCGTCTTCGCGTCCGAACACGAGGGCGGTGCGACCGGTCAGGGCGTGGGCTCGGTGGGCGGCCTCGGGCAGGGGGAGGGCGCTTCGTCGGTGGTCTTGGGGTTTCTGGCTGGGTTCGGCGGTGAAGGCGATGCTGAGGTCGGTGCCGTCGAGCGCGTCGTCGAGGGAGGAGGTCCAGGTGGCGGTCTCGAGCAGCTCTTCGGCGTGCATGGACATGATGCGGGCGCGGTCGGTCAGCTCGGGGCCTTCCACGATGAACAGGTCCTCGGCGCCGAAGTTGGCGCACACGCGCGCGACGGCTCCCACATTGCCCTCGTAGCGGGGTTCGACCAGGACGACGCGGAAGGGCACGCGGTCAGGGGTCTCGTCGGCCACGCGCCCCGATAGGAGCGCCACGTTTAGGTTTAACCGCGAGCGGGAGCCTAGGGGGCGTGCTCTTCGAGGTTGGCCCCGTTGATTTCGGCTTCCACGCGGGCGCGCCGCTCCTTGAGCTCTTTGACGATCTTCGTGTAGCCCTCGCGGCTGATCTCGCCGAGCCCGAGCTTCACGTTGGCGCGCTGGAGCTGCTTGTTGAGGTTCTCCAGTTGATCGTAGAGCTCCTGCTGCTCGGGGCTTTTGGAGCTCTTGGCCACGCTTTTGGACTCGCTGAAGGGGACGCGCCCGTTCAGGGAGCCCTGGTCGACGCTGTGGGGCTCGGGCTTCTCGCGGTCCCCGTACACGTCGCCCGGCAGGGGCTTGGTCTTCTCCTCCTTGGAGGCCGTGCGTGTCGACAGGAGCAGCGCGACGCCGAGGATGACGACGGAGGCCCCGCCCAGGATGTACAGGGCGGGTTGCCATCCGTCCTGAACGCCTGTAGACCCGACGATGCCCCCGACGAGGCCTCCGCCGAAGGAGATGAGGACGGCGAACCGCGCCCAGGTCCGACGCGGTGGGTCCGGATCGTTCCTTTTCCCCTTCACGAAGCTCTGTCCGGTGACAACCCATTAAAAACGGTTGCGGTCTCGTCCCAAAGCCTTCCTCCCCTCCTGGAACCCCCTGGAACCTGATGATCCTGCTTCCCCACGGCGCCTAACGGGGAAGCAGGGGGCGAGATTTGAACTCGCGTTAGCGGATCTGCAGTCCGCCGCCTAACCACTTGGCTACCCCTGCGAAGGGGAACCGGCTACGCGAGGCGTCCGATATGACCCTTTCGGGACCCCCGGGAACGCCCGCAAGCGAAGAACCCTTAGCCGTCCGCCTCGTGCGCCCTCCCACGTTCATGGAGGGACTGGGCAGGTGACGCGACAACGGGTACGGTTCCGATGGGACGGGGACCCCGTCCAGGGACGACGTGGGGAACCCATCGCAGCCGCCCTCTGGCGCGCAGGCATCCGCGTGCAGACGCGCAGCATCAAGTACCACCGCGCTCGCGGGCCCCACTGCATGACCGGGGACTGCCCCGGGTGCATGGTGCGCGTCGACGGCGTGCCGAACGTGCGCGGGTGCCAACGCAGCGTGGACGAGGGCCTCGAGGTCGAATCCCAGGTGGGTCGCCCCTCCGCGAAGCGGGACGTGCTCGCGGTCGTCGACCGGGTCTTCAAGCACTTCGACCACGAGCGACGCTTCGTGCGGCCCCGGCCCGTGCGCGCCGTGTACGAAGCGGTGGCCCGCCGCCTGGCCGGGTTCGGGGACCCCCCCACCGGGCGCGTGGGCGTCGCACAAGGGCGCACCCTCGAGCCGGAGGTGCTCGTCGCCGGAGGCGGTCCCGCCGGCCTGGCCGCGGCCCGCGCGGCCTCCCGGAACGGGGCCCGCGTGCTCGTCGTCGACGAGGCCGGCTTCGGCGGTCAACTGCTGTACACGCCCCGCAAGATTGACGCGAGCGAGCACGGGCACGTTCCCGGCCCCGCGCTGGCCGACAAGCTCGAACCCGAACCGGGGGAGAGCATGCACGGGTCCGTGATCGGGCTCTGGGACGACCAAGCCGGGGTGCTCGAGCGAACCGAGGACGGGGTGGCCGTGCACACCGTGACCCCCGAGGCGACCGTGATCGCGACGGGAGCCACCGAGAACCCCGTCCTGGTCGATGGGAACGACCGCCCCGGCGTGCTGGGGGCCCGAGCCGCTCGGGTCCTCCTGAACCGCTGGCAGACCCCGCCCGGCGAGCGGATTGCGCTGATCGATCCAGGCCGCCAAGGGGCTTGGTTCGCAAGCCAGGCCCGCGAGGCCGGTCTCGAGGTCCAAGAGGTCCACGAGGCGACCCGCATCCTGGGCGACCCCGCCGTCACGGGCGTGGAGACGCCCGAGGGTCGCGTCGACGCGGACGCGGTCGTCGTGGACGAGGGGTTGACCCCGTCCCCGGAGCTGGGGCGCCAAGCCGGCATCCCGTACACGTACGAGCCCGCTCTTGGGGGGCGCGTGCCGCTTCACAGGGCGGACGCGTCCACCCCGATGCCGGGCGTGTTCGTGGCCGGGTCCGCCGCCGGGCTGCACACGCCCGAGGCCGCGCTCGCGCACGGCGAACGAGCAGGCCGACTCGCCGCGGGAGCCTCCGCGGGGAGCGACGCCACGCCGCTTCTCGAAGGAGCGCATCTGTCCGAAGCCGAGAAGCACGCGCTTTCCCGCGTCTGGAGGCAACCATGAGGGACCGCACCATCGTTTGCCCGTGCGAGGACGTCGAGCTTCACGCCATCCGGGAAGCCGTCGAGCGGGGCTACACGAGCTTGGAACCGATCAAGCGCGTCACGGCCGTCACGACCGGTCCCTGCCAGGGCAAGTGGTGCCTGGCCGCGACGATCCGCGTGCTCGCCGAGGAGACCGGCAAGGACCCCGAGTCCATCGGCGGCATCACGCACCGCCAACCCGTAAGGGGCGTGCCCTTGGTCGCGCTCGCGGAGCAGGCCAACGAGCCGGACTGGGAAAGCGAGGAGGAGACCTCGTGAGCGAACGGTGCACGGTCGCCATCGTGGGCGCGGGCGTGAACGGGCTCGGCGTCGCGCAACAGCTGGCCCAGAACGGACTCACGGACGTGATCGTGCTGGAGAAGAAGTACCCCATGTACGGGGGAAGCGGGCGCAACGGGGGCGGCGTGCGGGCGCAGTGGGCGTCGCTTTCGAACCTGGAGCTGGCTCGCGACTCGATCCCGATGTGGAAGAGCTTCGCGAGCGAGATCGGGTTGCACACGTGGTTCCGCCAGTCGGGGTACCTGATGCTGGCCCGCGACGAGGAGACCTTCCAGGCCCTCAAGGCCCGCTCACGGTTCCAGCGCTCGCACGGCATCCCGACGCACATGGTGGGCCCGCAGGAGGCCAACGATCTGGCTCCCCCGGTGGACATGGAGCGCTACGTGGGGGCTTCGTACTGCCCCGAGGACGCCGTGATCTTCCCGTGGCCCGTTGTGAACGGGTTGCGTGAGACGATCGAGGCGTCGGACGTCGAGGTGCGCACGCGCACGCCCGTCACGGGGCTCGAGCGGGACGAGGGAAGGGTGGTCGGGGTCGACACGCCCGAGGGGACGATCCGTCCCGAGTTCGTCGTGAACGCGGCGGGCGCCTGGAGCAGCGAGATCGCTAGCATGGCGGGGCTGGAGATCCCGTGCACGCCGGTGCGGCATCAGATCTTCGTGACGGAGGCGCTCAAGCCGATGCTGGACCCGATGCTCGTGGACATGGGCTCGGGCCTGTACGTAAGCCAGGACGGTCGGGGCGAGTTCGTGGCCGGGCTTGGCGACCGGGAGCCTGTGCACGAGGTCACCACCAGCTCGAGCTTCGAGTTCTTAGCCCGTATCTCGAGGGAGCTGGTCGCCATGATGCCCCGCTTGGGTCCGGTGAACGCGATGCGTCAATGGTCGGGCTGTTACGACGTCTCGCCGGATCACGTGCCGAACCTGGGCCCGCACCCGGCCTGCGAGAACTTCCTTCAGCTGAACGGGTTCTCGGGGCACGGGTTCATGATCAGCCCACGCGTGACGGAGATCACGGCCAAGCTGATCCTGGGCGAACCGGTGCGCGTGGACATGGACCGCTACGCGGTGGATCGGTTCGAGAAGGGCACCGCGGATCCCGAGCCGATGGTCATCGGGTAGGCACGCGTGTTGCCCCGTCCGGTGACGAATAGATTTAACTCCTGTCGTGGGTTACACACGTTTGGCGGTAGCTTGTCGGAAAGGGGAACGGATGCCGTCCAACACGGAGGACACCTGGGGCCTGAACGCGGCCGCGAGCTGGCTGAGTTGTTGCATGCGCTCGGCGTGGACAAGCGGCCGGCGGACGTGATCGGGTTCCTGAGCGTGCACGGGAACGGGCGCTCCGCGGCCATCGAGGAGGCCCTCGGGATGCGCCAGCCGGAGGTCTCGCAGGCTACCAAGTCGCTCCGGCAGGAAGGGTGGGCGGTGGCCGACAGGGAGAAGACGCCCGGCAAGGGCCGACCCGTGAACAACTACAGGCTGGCGATCCCGCTGGCGGACATCGTCGCGGAGGTCGCGGCCAAGCGGCGCGAGGAGATCGACGAGGAGCTGGCGCGCCTGGATCGGCTCGTCGAGCTGGCCCAACCTGTCGCCGAGCGGAGCGAGGACGCGGTGGAACCCGCGCCCGAGTCCAAGAGCTGACGAGGTTCGGGGACGCAAGGGTTCTTGTAGGGGGTGCATCTTGACCCGGCGCTTACCAGAGGTCGTCCCCATGGGGAACATCCGCCAGACCTACATCAAGCGCGTCGCCCTGGAGCTGCTCCGCAAGCACGAGACCGTGTTCACGCAGGACTTCCAGACGAACAAGGCGCTCGTCGGGGAGCTCACGGACATCGAGAGCAAGGAGCTTCGCAACCGGGTCGCCGGGTACGCGACCCGGCTGATGGGCCAAGAGAACCTCATCCTCCACTAGGTACTCACCAGTGAGTATCTACCTACGCTTTATGTAGGTCACGGGGGCTCCCGTCCGCGTGCCCACCACGACCCTCAAGAGCGCATCCCCAGCGGTGGAAACCGCCTGCCGAGCCCTCCAGAACGGCCGGTTCGTCATGATCTACGACGGGGACGAGCGCGAGGGCGAGGTCGACCTGTTCCTCCCCGCCCAACACGCCACCCCTCAAACGATTCGCCGGCTCCGAGAAGACGCCGGAGGCCTCGTCTTCGTCGCGGTCGGCCCCCGCCTGCACCAGGCGCTCTCCCTCCCGTTCCTGCACGAGCTGCTCGACGACGCCGCCAAGGACTGGCCCGTCCTCGACGGGCTCACCCCCGACGAACTCCCCTACGATCAACGCTCCAGCTTCTCGCTCACCGTCAACCACGAGGACACCTTCACCGGCATCACGGACGAGGACCGCGCCCTCACCGTGAAAGAGCTCGGCCGCCTAGCCAGCCTGGAACCCTGCCTCGACGCCCCCGACCTTCAAGAGCGCTTCACGGACCGCTTCCGCGCCCCCGGGCACGTGCACCTATGCTCCGCCGCGCAAGGCCTGCTCGAGGAACGCGAAGGGCACACCGAGCTCGCCATCACGCTGGCCCGCCTGGCCGGCGTCCCCGAAGCCATCGTCGGCGCCGAGATCCTCGACGGCGACACCGCCATGACGCCCGGGCGCGCCCGCCAACGCGCCGAAGCCCACGGCATGCCCTTCCTCGACGCCACCGACCTGCACGAGGCCGCGCGCGCTTGACGCACCCACAACGAGCGCACGCGAACGCCCCGCACGAGGGGACCATTCAAGGGACCCTGCCCCCTTGCGAGCCGCGCGCATGAGTCCCCCCCAAGGCCCCAAGCGGGTGATGGCCGCAGGCGTCTTCGACCTTTTACACCCCGGCCACCTGCACTACCTCAAAGAGGCCGCCAAGCACGGGGACGAGCTCGTCGTCGTGATCGCACGAGACGCCAGCGTCCGAGAACGCAAACACCCCCCCATCCTGCCCGAGGAGACACGACGCGAGCTCGTGCACGCGCTCAAACCCGTCACGCGAGCCGTGCTCGGGGACGAGCACGACCAACTGGCCACCGTCGAGCGCCTCGACCCCGACGTGATCGCGCTCGGCCACGACGACTACCACGACGAAGACCAGGTCCAAGCCGCCGCCAAGCAACGCGGCGTCGACGCGACCATCGTCCGCGTGACCGAGCATGAGGACGACCTCGCCGGGACGCGCGAGATCCTGCGCCGCATCGCCACCTCGAAACGCTACCGCGACTACGTCGCCGACCTCTCGGAGGACCCCGCATGACGCACCGCATCGGCATCGTCGACACCACGTTCGCCCGCGTCGACATGGGCGCCGTCGTCGAAGACACGCTGCAGGAGTACGCGCGCGAGAACCCCGTCACGATCGGGACCCCCCGCCGCACCGTGCCCGGGTTCAAAGACCTGCCCGTGGCCAGCAAGAAGCTCATCGAAGAGGACGGGTGCGATCTGGTGCTCGCCCTGGGCCAAGCCGGGCCCGAGCCCATCGACAAGCAATGCGCGCACGAGGCCTCCCTGGGTCTCCAACGGGCCCAACTGGCCACGAACACGCACATCCTGGAGGTGTTCGTGCACACCGACGAGGTCGACGAGGACGCCCACGGCGAGCTCCGATGGCTGGCCGAAGCCCGCGCCCGCGAGCACGCCTTGAACGCCTGCTGGCTGATCTTCGAACCCGAACGCATGCGCAAGCTCGCCGGCACCGGGCAACGCGAAGGCTACCCCGACGAAGGCCCCATCACGGACCCGCCCGAAGCCCCCGAGGAGGCCGCCCCGTGAGGATCGCCCTCGTGGCCGCCCGGTTCAACGAGCAGATCACGGACGCCATGGTCGACACCGCGCAAAAGCGCATCCACGAGCTCGACCACGAGCACGCCGGCACCCTGCGCGTGCCCGGCGTCTTCGACACGCCGCTTGCCATCCAGCGCACCCTAGAACGGGACGACGTGGACGCGCTGGTCGTCATCGGCGCCGTCATCACCGGCGACACCGACCACGACCAGGTGCTCATGCACGCCACCGCGAAGACGATCCAAGAGCTCAGCCTCGCCCACGACACGCCCGTCTCGCTGGCCATCACCGGACCCGGCATGACCGCCCAGCAAGCCCACGACCGCATCGCGTACGCGAAACAAGGCGTCGACGCCGTCACCGAGCTCACCCACGCCCTCCAAGACGCCCCCGCCAAGGCACCCTGACGCGGCGCCCTCGATACGCTTTTCCTGCTTGCCCGAGCTTGCCCCACGATGGGTCCCACGCCACCGTTCCAAGCGCCCCGAGGCCGCGAGCGAACCTGCGAAAGCTGGCGCTCCGAAGCCATCCTTCGCATGTTGTACAACAACCTCGAGAACGCAGAACGCCCCGAGGACCTGGTCGTGTACGGGGGAAGCGGCCGCGCGGCCCGCTCCATGGAGGACCTCGACCGCATCACGGACGCCCTTGAATCCCTCGGGGACGAGCAAACGCTCGTCGTGCAAAGCGGGCGCGCCGTGGGCACCTTCCAGACGCGGCCCGAGGCCCCGCGCGTGGTCATCGCGAACGCGAACCTGGTGCCGCGGTGGTCCACGTGGGAGACGTTCAACGAGCTCGAGCAGGCCGGGTTGACCATGTACGGGCAGATGACGGCCGGGTCCTGGTGCTACATCGGGACGCAAGGCATCATCCAGGGCACCTACGAGACGCTGGCCGCCGTGGCGCGCAAGCACTTCGATGGGTCCTTGGCCGGTCGCACGGTCCTCACGGGCGGCTTGGGGGGCATGGGGGGTGCGCAACCGTTGGCCGTGGAGATCGCGGGCGGTGCGTGCTTGGCGGTGGAGGTCGACGAGGCGCACGCGGACAAGCGCATCGAGCGCGGGTACTGCCAGCACAAGACGCACGAGATGAGCGAGGCGGTCAGCATCGTCGAGGAGGCGGCCGAGCGGGGCGAGGCCACGAGCGTGGCGTGGATCGCGAATTGCGCGCAGGCGTTCCCGGCGTTGCTCGAGGAGGGGTTCGAGCCGGACGTGGTCACGGATCAGACCAGCGCGCACGATGCCCTCAACGGGTACATCCCGGCGGGGTACGCGCCCGAGGAGGCGGACGAGCTTCGCGAGGAGGACCCGGAGAAGTACCAGGAGGCGGCCTACGCCTCCATGGCGCGGCACTGCGAGGCCATGGTGGGGTTCCAGGATGCAGGCTCCGTCGTGTTCGATTACGGGAACAACCTGCGGGGGCAGGCCCAGCAGGCGGGGTTCGGGCGGGCCTTCGAGTATCCGGGGTTCGTGAAGGCGTACATCCGGCCGATGTTCTGCCGGGGTCGGGGCCCGTTCCGCTGGGTCGCGTTGACGGGCGACGAGGAGGACTTGCTGGCCACGGATGAGGTGGTCACGAGCATGTTCCCGGAGGACGAGACGTTGGTGCGGTGGATCGAGGCGGCCCAGGAGCGGGTCCCGTTCGAGGGGTTGCCTGCGCGCGTGTGCTGGTTGGGGTTCGGGCAGCGGGACCGGTTCGCGGGCCGCATCAACGAGATGGTGCGCGAGGGCGAGATCGGGCCCGTGGCCATCACGAGGGATCACCTGGACAGCGGCAGCGTGGCCAGCCCGTACCGGGAGACGGAGGGGATGCGGGACGGGTCGGATGCGATCGCGGACTGGCCGCTTTTGAACGCGTTGTTGAACGCGAGCGCGGGCGCGGATTTGATCGCGGTCCACAACGGGGGCGGCGTGGGCATCGGGTTGTCCACGCACGCGGGCATGATCGTGGTCGCGGACGGCAGCGACGAGGCGGCCGAGCGCATCGAGAACGTGTTCGTGACGGACCCGGGGCTGGGTGTGGCGCGGCACGCGGACGCGGGGTACGAGGAGGCCGAACGCATCGCGCAACAGACGGACGCGTTCGACTGGTGGGGATCCGTGGCGGGGAACCGGTAGCCTTACGCGGCGCCACGCGGTGGCGTCCTGCGCGTGTCCAGCCACGACGCCGCGCGCACCATGCTCGTCACCGGCGCCAACAGCGGCATCGGGCTCTCCACGGCCCGCGCGTTGGCCGCGCAGGGCCACCGCGTGTTGATGCTGTGCAGGGACCGGGACAAGGGGGTGCGCGCGCGGGACGAGGTGCGCGAGGCCACCGGGAACAAGCGCGTGCACCTGGTCTTGTGCGATCTGTCCAGGCAAGAGGAGATCCGGAGGGTGAGCGCGAAGCTGCGGGAGCGGTTGTCCGCGTTGGATGTGCTGGTGAACAACGCGGGCTTGGTGCTGGGCGAGCGGTCCTTCACGGAGGACGGGATCGAGACGCAGTTCGCCGTGAACCACCTGGCCCCGTTCCTGCTCACGCACGAGCTGTGGCCGCTTGTCTCCAACGCGGAGCACGCGCGCGTGGTGAACGTGGCCAGCGAGGCGCACCGGCGCACGGGATCCCTTCCGGAGGGGTTCCAGGACACCTCCGGGCGCTACAGCGGGTTCCGCGTGTACTCGCAGACGAAGCTGTACAACGTGCTGTTCACGTTCGCGCTGGCCCGGCGCGCGGACGCGGGCAACGTGACCGCGAACACGTTGCACCCGGGCGTGGTCGACAGCGGGTTCGGGCGCGAGGGCCCTTGGTACGTGCGCTGGTTCATGAAGGTGGCCTGGCCCGTCTTGCGTCGGCCCGAGAAGGGGGCCGCCACGAGCGTGTACCTGGCCTCCAGCCCCGAGGTGGACGGGACCACGGGCGCCTACTTCGTGGACCGCACCCCCCGGAAGGCGGCTTCCAAGGCCCTGGACGAGGGCCTCCAGGAGCGCTTGTGGGAGGCCAGCCTGGACCTTGCGGGCGTGGAGGACGCGATCGGCTCCTAGTGCATGCCCACGCGTGTCCCGGTAGGCTTTTCCCAGCCGTTTCGCCTACCGCGTCGTGGTGGGTTCCTTGCCGGAGACCGTGACGCTTCGAGGGCGCGGGCTCACGATCAGCGACATCGTGCGCGTGGCCCGCGACGGCGCGCCCGTCAGCATCGACGAGGACGCGCTTGAACCCGTGGAGGCCTCCCGCGCGTACGTGGAGGAGCTCGTCAAAGAACAGCGCGTCGTGTACGGTGTCACCACGGGGCTGGGCCAGCTCAAGGACGAGCCCATCGACCCGGAGCAAAGCCGCACGCTGCAGGAGAACCTGTTGGCCAGCCACGCCTGCGGCGTGGGCGATCCGCTGCCCGAGGACGCGGTCCGGGCGATGATGCTGCTTCGCGCCAACGCGCTCCTGGAGGGCAAAAGCGGGGTCCGGCCCCGCGTGATCGAGGCGCTCGTCGAGGCTCTCAACGCGGGCATCGTACCGTTCGTGCCCCGAAGGGGAAGCGTCGGCTCCAGCGGGGACCTTGTCCCCTTAGCGCACATGGCGCAAGCCCTCACGGGCGCCGGGCACGTGCTCGAAGACGGCGAGGAACGCCCCGCCTTGGACGCGCTCGATGCGGCGGGGCTGGACCCGCTGAACCTGGAGGCCAAGGAGGGCCTGGCCCTCGTCAACGGCACCCAGATGCAGACCGCGCTGGGCGCGCTGTTGGTGCACGATGCGCGACGCGTGGTGGCCACCAGTTGCGTGATCGGCGCGATGAGCGTGGAGGGCCTTCGGGGGTCCCGCTGGCCCTTCGACCGGCGCCTCACCGAGCAACGCCCCCACCCGGGCGCGGTGCGCGTGGCGAACGCGCTGGAGGCGCTTCTCGAGGACAGCCCCATCATGCGCTCGCACGAGACCTGCGACAAGGTGCAGGACCCGTACTCGTTCCGCTGCATCCCGCAGGTCCACGGCGCCGTGTTGGACGCGATCGACCACCTGGCAGAGGTGATCGAGCGCGAGGCCAACAGCGTCAACGACAACCCGCTGATCTTCCCCGAGGACGACCTCGTCATAAGCGGCGGCAACTTCCACGGCGAGCCCCTGGGGCTTCCCCTCTCGTACGCGACCACGGCCCTGACCAAGCTGGCCGCGGCCAGCGAGCGCCGCACCATGCACCTGTTGATGGGCGAGGACG
>CAZOQA010000055.1:0-12425 GCA_964581775.1 uncultured Thermoplasmatales archaeon
CGTCGTCGATGCGGAGGATCATGGTGGCGACCTCCGTGGCCGACTGGATCGCTTGGGTCTTCACGCGCAGCGGTTCGAGCACGTCCGCTTCGCGCGCGTCCCGGACCTCGCCCGTGAACACGTCCAACCCGAACGTCTTGTTCCCGTTCTCGTGGGCGCTTCGCAGGTCCACGAGGGCCTGGATCGCGTCGAGGCCCGCGTTCTCGGCGAGGGTGCGGGGCACGACCTCGAGCGCCTCGGCGAAGGACTCGATGGCGAGCTGCTCGCGGCCGCCCACCGTGTTCGCGTACTCGCGAAGGCGCAGGGCCAGCTGGACCTCGGGCGCGCCGCCGCCGGCGACGATCTTGCCGTCCTCGAGGGCCACGCCGACCACGCGGGTGGCGTCCTCGAGGCTTCGCTCGATCTCGTCGATGACGTGCTCGGTGCCGCCTCGCAGGAGCAGGCTGACGCTCTTGCTGCCCTCGGCGCCGGTGACGAACGTGAAGGTGTCGTCGCCGACGTTGCGCTCCTCGATGTTCTCGGCCGTGCCGAGGTCCGCGTCGTCGAGGTCGCTGAGGTTGGAGACGATGCGCGCGCCGGTGGCGCGCTCGAGCTTGCCCATGTCGGACTTCTTGACGCGTCGGACCGCGTAGATGCCGTGCTTGGCCAGGAAGTGCTGGGCCAGATCATCGATGCCCTTCTGGCAGAAGACGACGTTGGCGCCGGTCTCGGCGATCTGGTCGACCATCTCGCGCAGCTGGTTCTCCTCTTCCTCGAGGAAGTTCTCCAGCTGGCTGGGGTCCGTGATCTGGATCTGGGCGTCGACCTCGGTCTTCTGCACCTCGATGGCGGTGTTGATGAGGGCGACGTTGGCGTCCTCGACGCGCTCGGGCATGCCCGTGTGCACGCGCTCCTTGTTGACGATGACGCCTTCGACGAGCTCGGTGTCCTCGACGCTTCCGCCTTGCTGGGGCGTGAACTGGATGTGCTCGGGGTCCACGATCCAGCCCTCTTCGGTCTCGTCCGCGACGGCCTTGACGGCCTGCACGGTGAGCCGGGCGAGCAGCTCGCTGGAGGCCTCGGCGGCTTTGCCGGTCATGGCCGTGGTCGCGATGCTCGTGAGCAGGTCCTCGTCGTCGGGGCCGACGTCGATGGCGATGTCGTCGAGGACGTCGAGGGCTTGGTCGGCGGCCATGCGGTAGCCTTGCGTGATGAGCGTGGGGTGCACGTCTTCGGCGAGGTCCTCGGCGCGGCGAAGCAGCTCGCCGGCGAGCACGACGGCGGTCGTGGTGCCGTCGCCGGTCTCTTGCTCTTGGGTCTTGGCGACCTCGACCACCATCTTGGCCGCGGGGTGCTCGATGTCGATGTCCTCGAGGATGGTGACGCCGTCGTTCGTGATGACGACGTCGCCCATGGAATCGACGAGCATCTTGTCCATGCCCTTGGGGCCAAGGGTGGTGCGCACGGCGTCGGCGATGGCGCGCGCGGCTTGGATGTTGTTCGAGCGGGCTCCTTTCCCGCTTTCTCGCTGGGTCCCTTCCTTGAGTACGACGATGGGTTGTCCTTGCATGGTATCTCCTCGTTCTTCGCCCGAGTTTGATGGCCCTACGATACATCTTCTATAAGTACCTTCCGCGCGGGGGGGTCGACCCCCTGGCCCCCTGAGCCTCGCCACGATGCTCCCAAGAGAGACCGAAACGGTAGTAGGCCAGCGCCCCGGTGGCAGGCCCGTGCTCACGGAGCTCTCGTTCCGCGTCAGCGGCGAGGACAACCTGCTTTGCATCTTCACCCGCATGACCGGGGACGCGATCGTCGTCATCAACCCCCTGCGCCCCGACCCGCAAGCGCGCATCGAGCACGCCCTCTACACCATCCACGCCGACCCCGACGACGCCAAAGAGCTCGTCCGAAGCCACTTCGAGAAAGAATACGGCGACTACGAGATGATCGCCGAACGCGACGAATCCATCACCGTGAGGGTCCCCTTCCGGCTCCCGCGCATCGGGGACCGCGACGACCCGCTGCATATGGCGCTCGAAACGCTCGGCCCCGACGCGTTCTTCCTTCCCCTCGTCGTCAAAGACGGCTACATCCACTGCACCCTCGTCTCCCCCAGCAGCGAAGGCACCCGCACCTTCATCGAGCTGACCAAACGCGTCAACAAGCACCTGGAACCCGACGCGTTCGACCTGCTCCACGTAGGCCCCTGGGACACCACGCCCGGACGACGCGAAGACCTCGACCTCACCGACCGCCAAGAGGACGTGCTGCGCCTGGCCGTCGCGCTCGGCTACTACAACCGACCCCGCGAGGCCACGCTCGAAAGCCTCGGCGACGTGCTCGGCGTCTCCAAAGCCGCCGTCCACAAGACGCTCACCGCGGCCGAGAACAAGGTCATCAAGAACGCGCTCGGCGCCCCCTGACCCGGACCCTCACGGGCACTCGACGTTGTGGATCAACCCCGCGCTGCCCCGGAACCCCTCCACCGTGCCCTGCGGGTCCTCCACCACATCCGACCACGTCCGCGTATCGTACTGGCGCTCCGTCGTGATCCCCCCCACCGAGCGCGTGCCCTCCACCTGCGCGCTGCCCGTGGCCACCACCGTGGGCCCCCCCGTGCACCGGAACACCTCCCCGATCACCTTCACCGTCGAATCGCTCGCGAACAACGAGCCCCCCGCCCGAGCCGTCCCGTTGAACGTGACGAAGAACGACTGCGCCCCGCTCGAAAGCTGGCGCTCCCCCCGCATGATCTGGTCCTCCAGCTCCAAACCCTGCTCGCCCGCCTGCTGGACCAGCTGCTGCTCCAACCGATCCAAAAGCTCCTCGCGGTCCGGCGAGAGAAGCGTCGCGATGGACACCACGCGCAGCGTGCCCGGGAACCGGTCATCGCTGACCGGATCGAAGACGTACGCGTTCGTGGCCTGCTTCGTCAAGAACCCGCCCTCGACGCCGCTCGTGTTCGGATCGTCGCGCGTCCACCCGTTCCCGCTGCCCACATCCAACACGGCGTTGGGCACCGCTGCTGGCGTAAGCCCCACGCAACCCGCCAGGGTCGCCAGGGCCACCAGGAGGGCACCGATCGGGAGCCGTCGGGGCACGGGATCCACCACGAGGATTCAACCTCAGGACCCCTATGTTAACATATGGACAAGTACCAGGGCTCCGTGGAGGTCGAGGTCAAAGCCCGCGTCGACGACCTCGAGACGGCCCGGAGACGCCTGTTCAAGCAGGGGGCGCGCCAGGTGACGGAGATCCACCAAATCGACCGCTACTTCGATCACCCCTGCCGGTCGTTCAAGGACACCGACGAGGCGGTGCGGGTCCGCACCGAGGCCGGGGAGACGGTGCTCACGTACAAGGGCCCCAAGATGGACGAGGAGACCAAGACCCGGCACGAGACGGAGGTCCAGATCGGGTCCGCCGACGACGCGGTCGAGCTGTTGGAGTCCCTCGGGTTCACCCCTGCGCCCCTGGTGGAGAAGAACCGGCAGGTGTACGAGCTCGGGGAGGTGACCGTGTGCCTGGACCGCGTCGAGGACGTGGGAACCTACGTCGAGCTCGAGCAGGTCACGGACCCCAGCGAGGTCGACGAGGCCCGCGAGCGGCTCATCGAAGTGGCCGAAGAGCTGGAGCTGACGGACCTGGAGCGGCGAAGCTACCTGGAGCTTCTGATAGGGGGAGACCCGGCGGGGTCGTGACCCCGCCAGGGAGGACCGTGCCGGGGCCCGGTCGCGGGGTTCAGGCGGGCACCGCTTCCGGCGCTTGGCTGGCCGCTTCGACGCTGGCCAGCGCCTCCCGCACGAACTCGATCAGCTCCTCGTCCGGCGGGATGGACAGGTTCGTCTTGTAGCGGCGGGACCCCTGGCTGTCCAGGTACCCGCGCGTCACGGAGATGAACTCCGTGCTGGATTCCTCCCCCTTGGCGACCTTGCGGGCCACCTGGAGGAAATCGTTGTTCCCGAACTCGGTCTCGTGTTTCTCGATCGTCTCGAACGTGGTCATGTTGACCAGGGCTCGGTCCCACGGGCTGGATAAGAGGTTGTGCCAGGCGCGTCGAACGGGATGGCGCTCCTCGTCGAGGCTTGCCGCGAAGAGGCCGTTTTAGCGCGCGCGGGCTCGAACATGTCGGTTCGCGACGAGGGCTATGTACCCTGCGCCAGAACGGTGACGCATGACCCTTGCGCGCACGGTCCCCTGGCTTCTCGCGCTCGGCGCGTGCCTGATGGTCCTCGTGGCCCTCCCCTCCGCGCTCGCCCAAGACGACTTGGACGCTGAGTTCTCGACGCCCGGCGGGAACGCCTGGTGGGTCGAGGCGTACGTGGACGCGGACGAGCCGATCGACGAGGTCGACGCGCGCGTGGACGCCGGCGAATGGGTCTCGCTCTCACACACGGACTGGGGCTCGTGGGCCAAGAGCTTCCACGTGGAGGACGGCAGCTTGGTCGAGTTCCGGGCCACCAGCACGACCGGGGCCACGGCGGTCAGCGACGCGTACCGGTGGCCAAGCGGGGAGCGAACCGACGAAGAGCCGCAGCCGCGGCCGACCACGTTCTCGACGCCCGGCGGGAACGCCTGGTGGGTCGAGGCGTACGTGGACTCCGGCCGGCCCGTTGCGTCCGTGGATGCGCGCGTGGACGGCGGCGACTGGGTCGGGCTCGAGCGCATGTGGTGGGGCGCCTGGGCGGCAAGCTTCCACGTGCCGGAGGGCTCGATCGTCCAGTTCCAAGCCACGCACGATGCGGGGGGCTCGGTCCAGAGCGGGGAGTACCTGTGGCCGGAGGGCGAGCAGGTGGCGCCGCCCCCGGAGGACCGGGACGCGTTGGAGGCGTGGTTCGCGCCGCGCGCCGGGAACGCGTGGTGGGTGGAGACGTACGCGGTGGGTCACGAGAACGTCACGAGCGTGCACGCTCGCTCGGACGGGGGAAGCTGGCACGCGTTGGAGGCGACCGCGTGGGATACGTGGGCGGCAAGCTTCCACGCGCCGGCCGGGAGCCACGTCGAGTTCCGCGCGACGGGGGAATCCGGGGCCACGGTCACAAGCCAGGCCTACGAGTGGCCGCAAGCCAGCCCGCTGGACGCGAGCGAGGAGGCTTGGCCTCGGCAGGGGTCCTACGCGTTCTACGAGCGCTTCGCCTCGCCCTCGCCGCCCGTGCAGATCCACACGGAGGCCTTGTTCGTCCACGACGACGGGGCGTGGATCGCGCACTGTTCCAGCGTGGAGGAGAACCCCAGCGGGACCGAAATGCGCACCGTCATCAACCAGACCGCGCCCCCCACCGGGCCCGTCCCCGCGACGGCGGGAGAGAACGTCTCTGTGGGCGTGGGCTTGTGTGGAGCCTCCCAGCTGGAGGATCTGAACGTGACGGGGGAGCGGACCGAGAACACGCACCGGGACGGCGTGCCCGTGACCGCGACCACGTTCCACGCGAACCGCACCCCGGAGTGGGGCAGCTTCCACGCGGAGTGGGAGACCCACACGGGGTTGACGATGGCCTGGGGCGCGGGCACGAGCATCTCGTGGCGAACCGGGACGCTGGTGGACACGAACGCGCCGGTCACGACGGAGGACTAGCGGGGCAGCTCAGCGCGGGCGCTGGTTGCGCGGGGAGCGCTGGGGGTTCGACCCGGGCCTAGAGGGCTCGGTGGTCGATGCCGGCGTACCGGATGCGCTTGGCGCGGGGGCCCTTGGAGGCCTCTTCGATCGCGAACTCGAGCGTTTGGCCCTCTTGAGGGTCGCCGCCGGAGAGATCGTTCACGTGGAAGAAAACGTCCTCGTCGGAAACGTCCGTCTTGATGAAGCCGAAGCCTTTGTCTTCGTTGAAGCGGATGACCTTTCCTGAAGCCACGGTTCCTCGTACGTGGCTTTGTTTAAAGCCTCTTCCCTTCATGCAGGAGGGCGGTTGGTGTCGGAGGGTGGCGGCTGCGTGCTGGAGGCGTGGGGGGCTGCGGGGAGGCGCACCACGAAGCGCGCGCCTTCCTTCGGGGTGCCTGTGACGCGGTCCTCGGCCCAGATCTCGCCGTCGTAGGCTTCGACGAGGGCTTGCGCGATGGGGAGCCCGAGGCCTCCTCCTTTGTTGCGGCCGCGGGTGAACCCGTCGAAGATGCGGTTTTTCAACCCGTTGGGGATGCCGGGGCCGTCGTCCTCGACCTGGACGGTCCATGCGTCGTCGTCTCGGTCGGCTTGGATGCGGACGGCGGCTTGGGGGCCGGCGTGTTGGAGCACGTTGTGGAGGAGTTCGCGGAAGACCAGGGGGAGGCCCGGTCCGGCTTGGACGGGCATGGCGTCGGGGATCTCCCATTCGATGTGGAGGGTTTCGAGCGCGGAGCCGGGCAGGTTGGAGGCGGCTTCGTGTAGGAGGGGGGTCAGGTCGAGGGCCTCGCGGTGGGTGGCGTCGAGGTGGGTGAGGGGTTGGATGCGTTCGAGGGAGCGGTGGACGTTCTCGAGGGTCGTGTGGAGGCGTTGGGCGAGCTCGTGGAGGGGCGTTTGGTCGTCTTCGTCGTCGTGGGTGGCGTGCGCGTCGGGGTGGGCGCGGTGGGCGAGGTGTTCGGCGAGGGTGCGGGGGGCGGCGAGGTGGGTGGGGAGCTTGTGGGCGAGCAGGTCGAGGGCGAAGCGGGCGCGGTCTTGATGGCGTTGGGCGATCCGGCGCAGGTGGTGGGGGGTGATGTCTTGGATGCGGGCTTTGTGGGCGCCGGCGCGGGTGCGTGTGAGGGTGATGCGGAGGGTGCGTTGGGGCCCGCGGGGGGGCTCGAGGGTGGTGGTGTAGGTTCCTTCGTCGAGCTGGGAGAGGTCGTCCGTGGGGGGGTCGTCGAAGAGGAGGTGGGTGGCGGGTTGGCCCATGAGGGCGTCGGGGGGGCATCCGAGGATCCAGCCGAGGGCTTGGTTGGCTTGGAGGATGTAGCCGCGTTGGTCGGCGACGAGGGCGCCTTCGTTGCTGGGGTAGGGGACCTTGCGGGTCTCGTGGACGTGGTGGACGTTGTTGAGGGCTTCGCGGTAGCGGGTTTCGGCGTCGCGGAGCGTGTCGAGGTCGCGGGAGATGCCGGTGGTGGGGTCGTCGCCGTGCGCGGTGGCGAGCGGGGCCAGTTGGTGGTGGCGGATCGTGGCGGCGAGGGCGACGAGCGTGACGGGGGCAAGCCCGACGAGCACGGGGACGGCTGCGATGGCGGGCCAGGTGCTGGCGGCGAGGGGGGCGCCGAGCGCGGCGAGGGTTTGGTGCAGCAGGCCGTGGGCGAACACGGCGGCGAGGCTGGCTAGGGCGAGGGCGAGGCCGGGTGGGGTTTGGGGGAGCTTCGTGTGCCAAATCTCGAAGAGGTGCAGCGCGGCGAGGGCGGAGATGGTGAGCAGCGTGCCGGCGAGGAGGGCTTGGGGGGCGGTGGGGAGAAGCTCGGGGGGGAGGGGGGTCGTGGTTGGGTGGGCGAGCGTGGCGATCGCGGCGAGCATCCCGGCGAGGGCGCCGAGCGCGGCGAGGGCGCGGGCGTGGCGGTGTCCGATGTAGGCGTCGGCGAGGAGGATCAGCGGGATAAGAGCGGGGAGGAGGACGGCGTGGGCGCGGGAGACGGTCCAGGCTTCGCCGAGGGGGACGGGGGCCAGGTGCGCGGTGAAGGGGAGGGTGAGCGCGGCGGCGCCGACGAGGAAGGCGAAGGGGGTCAGCCCGACGTGTTGGCGGGCGTGGAAGAGGACGAGGCCGAGCGCGGCGAGCAGGCTGGCCTCGAGGGTGCCGGCTGCGAGCAGGGTCCCCGTCATGGTGCCCGGGGGGTGGCTCTCTGGATCCTGGTTTTAAGCGTCGGGGGTGGCGGACGTGTCAGCGGGGCGTGTCCAGGTCGAGCGTGGGGTGCACGGTGACGGTGATGGGTTCGTCGTCGTCGAGGTGGGAGATGTCGATGATGGCGGCGAAGTTGTAGTGCGTGCCGAGCGTCTCGTCGTAGCGGGGCTCTTGCAGGGGCACGATCCAGGCGGTGTCGTCGCCGAGGGTGACCTCGCGGGAGAGCCACGTGGCGCCGTTGGGGTCCTCGAAGGGGCGCTCCTCGGTGACGGAGAGGGGGGCCTCGGGGGGGACGGTGGCGCTTTGGGGCGCGATGAGGATCCACCCGTTCGTGGTGGGTTCGTGGCCTGTCTCGATCCCGAAGAGGTTCGTGCTCGTGGTAGCCATCCCGGCGACGAGGTCCAAATCCCCGTGGGGGGTGGTGGCTTCGACGTGGTGCGTGGTGCCGGTCTCGAGCAGGGCGCTTGGCGCGCTGCCGGAGAGGGAAAGGGCCAGGATCGCTGCAAGCGCGGCGGTCGTGGCGAGCAGGCCGGTCGTGGCACGCATGGCAACACCGCCTGGTTGGGGGCGGTGTGAACTCCCTCGGGGGGCCTTAAGAAGAGGTTCATGATGGAGGCTTCGCGATGGCCGCGTGCGGGTTCACCGGCGTGGGCAACAGCACAGAACCCCGGGGGAGAAGATGGGGCTGAAGCGGCCCGCGGTGGGACCGTCCGGCCCGAACCGCTTTTGCCCCCGAACCTGCTGGCGGTCCGCGTGACGATCCCTGAGTCCCATCCCCGGTATGCATCCCTCGTAGCACGTGAGGCGCTGGTGGAGGGCGTCGAGGCGGGCTACGTGGCCCGGCAGGGGTTGATCGCGCACGGGCGAGGGGAGGCCTTCGATTACCTGATGGGCGAGGCGACGCCCCCGCCTGCCAGGGATCAGATCCGGGCGGGCGCGGCGGCGTTCCGCGTGGCCGAGCACCCGGTGATCAGCGTGAACGGGAACGTGGCGGCGCTTTGCCCGGGACGGGTCGCGCTGCTCCAGGAGGCCACGGGCGCGAAGGTGGAGGTGAACCTGTTCCATCGGACCCAGCAGCGGGTGGAGCAGATCGTGGACCGGCTCAGGGCGCACGGGTGTCGGGACGTGCTGGGCGCGGACCCGGAGGCTCGCATCGAGGGGTTGGAGGGGGACCGGGCCCGGGTGGCAGGCGGGGGCATCAAGCGGGCGGATTGCGTGCTCGTGCCGTTGGAGGACGGGGATCGGACCGAGGCGCTCGTGGGGGAGGGAAAGCGGGTGGTAGCGATCGACTTGAACCCGCTTTCTCGGACCTCGCGGCGGGCGTCGGTGACTGTCGTGGACGAGGTCTCGCGCGCGCTTGCCGCGATGGCGGGAGCGTTCGAGGAGCTTGCCTCCAAGGACGAGGCGCGGGGGGTGCTCAAGGCGTTCAGCAACGAGGCATCGCGGCGGGAGAGCTTGGCGTTCATCGGGGAGCGGCTTCAGCGCTTGGCCGATAAGGACGAATAGGCCTGTTGTCACGGCCTAGGGTGGCACCCCGTTGTCACACGCGTGGCATGGGGGCGCTTACCCACGGGACGGGGCTTCTCGGGTGTGGAGGCCACGGCGGTGCTCGAGGGAGAGCTAGACACGATCAAGGATTATGGCTTGACGGAGTACGAGGCGAAGGCGTACCTGGCTCTCGTCGAGCTGGAGGAGGCTACGGCGCGCGAGGTGGCGGATGTCTCGCGGGTGCCGCGCACGAAGATCTACGGCGTCATCGATGACTTGCACGAGAAGAGCTTGGTGGAGGTCATCCCGGAGCGTCCCAAGAAGTTCCTGCCGGAGCCATTCCACGATTACTTGGACCGGTACGAGGACCGGTTCAAGGAGCGCTTGGAGCAGATCAAGGAGGACAAGGAGCGCTTCGAGGGCTTGATCGAGGCCACCAGCTCCCCGGGCATCCAGGGCGCGGGCAAGTTCCGGTCCCTGAAGGGGAGAAAGAACGTGCTCAACCGGCTCTTGGAGATGATCGAGTCGGCCGAGAACAGCATCTGGATGCTGGGCTCCGCGTTCGCTCCGTTGCGGTTGAACTACTATTCCCCGTTGTTGCACGAGAAGGTGGACCAGGGCGTAATCGCGCGCGTGCAGTGCCCGATCCTGTCCACGAACCGCATGGACATCAAGGAGGCCATGGCGTACGCGGAGGTCCGCCACAGGGACAGCGAGAACACCGGTTCAAGCGTGTTCGTCGTGGACGGCGAGGAGGCGCTTTTGACGCACTACGTGCCCGACGATACGCACCTCTTCAAGGGGGAGGACGTCTCCATCTGGACGGACGACCCGGCCCTCGTGGCCGACCAGACCGAGCTGCTGGCGAACACGTGGACGGAAGCCTTGCCTGCTGAGAAGCGCTTGGAGGCGCTGCCGGATGTCACACCAGAGGCCGAAGAGGCCCCCGCGCGTCGGGAGCCTGCCGCGTTCGAGGAGGAGCTTTCCTAGCCCGAGCGCGCGGACCCGAGGGGGGCTTGCCGGGGCGAGGAGGTCTCGGAGCCGCCGATGACGACCTCGTGCACGCCGGCTTGGGCCTGGATCTCGGGCAACAGCTCGGCCGGGACGGGCCGTTCCGTGATCACGTACAAGCGGGGCGCTTGGGTCAGCTCGGGATCGTCGACGATGGCTTGCCGGATCGAGACGCCCGCGTCCGCGATCAGCGAGGCCACGCTTGCCAGGATGCCGGGTTGGCTGGCGTCCGTGGGCACGATCTCCAGGACGCCCCAGCCGAGCCCGGGCGCGGCCTCGCGCAGGTGACAGGTGGGCGCCAGGCGGCGGAAGACGAGCTCGAGCTCCTCGTGCTCGGCGATGGTCTCGATCGTGGCTTTGACGACGCGCCGGTCGACCTCGGCCGCGCGGGCGATGGCGGTGTCGGGCAGGGCGACCTCGCCCGCCCAGACACTCCCGTCTTGCACGCTGAACCCGTTCTCGAGCATGAGCTTGGCCACGCGCGATTGCGCGGGGTAGCTGGAGAAGTACTCCTCAAGCAGATCCCACATCGCAAGCCCCCGTACCCTCTCGGGGAGACATAACGGTTTCCAGCAACGCTTATAAGGGTTCCACGGTCCTGTCCGGCAACGTCTATAACTGTCCATCAGTGTACACTAACGCTTAAATCGTGAGTCGCGTGTGCCCCCACCCATGTCGAACCCTGGCATCGGGATCCGCCTGGAACGCATCGCGCCCAGCGGGCGCGCCGTGATCGTCCCCATGGACCACGGCGTCTCCTCCGGCCCCATCCAAGGCCTCGAAGACCCCGCCCGCACCGTCGCGCAAGCCGCCCACGCCGGCGCCAGCGCCGTCGTCGTGCACAAAGGCCTGGTCCCCACCATCGCGCCCGCCCTCGGCGACACCGCCCTCATCGTGCACCTCTCCGCCAGCACCGACCTCAACCCCGACCCCCACGACAAACGCCTCGTCACGGACGTCCAAGAAGCCCTCAGCATGGGCGCCGACGGCGTCAGCGTGCACGCCAACATCGGCGCCCGGACCGAATCCCGCATGATCGAAGACCTCGGACACGCCGCCCGCGCCTGCACCACGAACGGCGTGCCCCTGCTCGCCATGATGTACCCCCGCGGACCCGACATCGACGACCCCCAAGACCCCGAGAACCTCCAACACGCAGCCCGCCTGGGCGCCGAGTTGGGCGCCCACCTCGTCAAGGTCCCCTACAGCGGAGACCCCGACAGCTTCCAACCCGTCGTCGACGGCTGCCCCGTGCCCGTCGTCATCAGCGGCGGACCCAAAACCGGCACCCCCAAGGATCTGCTCGAAACCGTGCACGGCGCCATCGAAGCCGGCGCCGCCGGCGTCAGCATCGGACGCAACGCCTTCCAAAGCGACGACCCCCGGTTGACCATCCAAGCCATGCGCCGCATCGTCCGCGACGGCGAAACCGTGGACGAGGTCCTCACCGACGGCAACACCGCGAGGCTCACCGCATGAGCGTCCCCCTCTGGGTCCAACCCACCGGCCGACACGACGAGATCGCAGGCGCCGCGCTCGAAGCCGGCGCCACCGGCGCCATCGTGCCCCCCGAGCACGTCGACGACGTCGAGGCCGTCGGCCGGTTGCCCCTTGCCCAGCTCGACGGAGACAAGATCGACCTCGACGACGACACCGCCGCGATCGTCACCCTGGACGAGCCCACCGACCAAGACGACGCCAAGGCCCTTCTCGGCACCGTGGACGCGCTCATCGTGCAAGCCCGCGACTGGAGCATCATCCCCCTCGAGAACCTCATCGCCTGGGCCCAAGACACTCCCACGCGCCTGATCGCGCACGTCGAAGACGAACACGAAGCCGCGACCGCGCTCGACACGCTCGAAACCGGCGCCCAAGGCCTCGTGCTCGCCACCGACGACCCCGCCACCGTGCACGCCACCGCGCGCCTGCTCGACGACCGCGAAGGCGCCACCGTGCCCCTCGAGGAAGCCACGATCGAACGCATCGAGGACGCAGGCATGGGAGACCGGGTCTGCGTGGACACCACCTCCCTGCTCGAACCCACCGAAGGCCTGCTCGTAGGATCCCAAAGCCGCCTGCTCGCGCTCGTCGCCAGCGAAGCCACCGAAGCCGGGTACGTCGCCTCCAGACCCTTCCGCGTCAACGCCGGCGCCGTGCACGCCTACGCGCTGGCCCCCGACGACC
>CAZOQA010000056.1:0-12305 GCA_964581775.1 uncultured Thermoplasmatales archaeon
TCGGCCTCGTCCGTCTCCGGTTCCGGTTCGGGCTCGTCCTCTTCAGCGGCCTCTTCGGCCTCGTCCGTCTCCGGTTCCGGCTCGGGCTCCTCGGCGTCCTCGGGCCCTGCTCCGGGGCCTTCGACGTCCTCGGCCTGCTCGCCGGGCCCGCCGGGGATCTCCATCTCGTCCCCACCTTGCCGAAGCGGGTGGGCGGGGTTGTTCAGGGGCGAACCGGGCGCGTACTGGATGGCTTGCTCTTCGACCTCTTCGACCAGGTGACCGGGCACGGTGATGCGTCGGTCGCCGATGGCGATGTGCCCGTGCACGATGAACTGGCGGGCTTGCGCGGGCGTGTTCGCGAGGCCTTTGAGGTAGGTGAGGGTCTGAAGGCGGCGGGAGAGGATCGCGTCGACGTCGAGCGCGAGCACGTCGTCGAGGTTGGCGTCCTCTTGGAGGACGCCCAACCGGTTGAGCTTGCCGACCAGTTGCTCGGCTTCCTTCTCGCCCTGGGGGTCCTCGCGCAGGACCAGGGGAAGGTACGAGCGGGCTTGGGCGCGTTGGTCGCGCAGGAACGATTCGGCCTTCCAGAACTCGCGCTTGTTCTTGAGACCGTACTTGCGGAGGTACTCGTCCTCCTTCTCGATGCGGTCGCCTTGCCAGGGGTGCGTGGGCTTCGTGTACGTGCGTCGTTGGCTTTTGGGGTCGCCCATGCGTTACTCCTCCGTGGCTTTGGCTTGCTGCTCGGCGCGCGAGACGCCCAGCGCGAGGCCGGTGCGACCGTTGGCTTTGGTGCGTTGCCCGCGGACCTTGCGTCCTTGCTCGTGCCGGACGCCGCGGTAGGATTGGATCTTCTTGAGCCGGTTGAGGTCTTCGCGGTGTTGGTCGTCGAGATTGGAGCCGAGAAGGTGCAGGTCCTCGCCGGAGCGGATGTCCCGTCGGCGGTTGCCCATCCAGGGGGGCAGGATCTCTTCGACCTGGTCGACGGATTCCTTGAGCCGGTCGACCTGGTCATCCTCGAGCTCCCCGATCCGCTGGTCCTTGGGCAACTCGGCGTGGTCGGTGAGGATGTTGGCCACGCGGTCGCCGATGCCCTTGATGCCGGTGAGGGCCAGCGGGACGGGTTGGTGACCGTCCAGGTCCGTGGCGTGGACGCGGACGATGTAGCTGAAGTCTTCGTCCTCCTCTTCGGGAGGCGCGCCTTCTTCTTCCTGGTTGTCTGCCATGGCGATCCCTCTCGGCGTCACGGTCGACGGCATGGGGACCTGACGCGACGCCTGGAGTACCGGCCCGATGCCAGAGGTCTTATTTAAGCGCTAGGGGGCGCCGGGGTGCTGAGGGCCAGGGGCCCTAGAACTCGAACAGGTCGGCCTGTCCATCCTCGTCCTCCTGGTCCTCCTCATCTTGCTCCTCGTCCGAGGGGGCCGCCTTGTCCTCCTCCCCGTCGCCTCTGCGTGGGGACCCGGGCACGTCCAGGGAGACGCTGCCTTCCCGGGGGCGGCCTTTCTCCTGGCGGACCTCGTCAGCCGCCTCGAGGATGCGCTGGACCGTCTTGGTGTCCTCGCCCATGTCCAGGATCAACCCCAGCTCCTCGGGCGTCAGATCGAGGTCCGCGGACAGGTTCGCCGCGAACGTCTCGGAGCGTTGGGCCACGAAGGAGAGCATGGGGAAAAGGTGCTCGCGGGCGGTCGCGCTTCCCGCGTGCAGGTGTGCGCCCACCTTGGCCCCCAAGTCGTCCCGGAGGCCTCGCTGCTTTTTGGAACGGCCCATCTTGCGAAGCCAGGAGGGGAACTGGTAGCGGGTCCATCCCGAGTACCGGTTCTGTTTGGCGGTGGCGACGCCGCCGGTGATCAGGTCGCTGACGTAGCTCCAGAACCGGTAGTAGCGGGTGCGTTGCGTGGCGCCAAGGAACTCGTCTGCGCGCGCGACGACGCGCATGGCCCGGGCGCGGTCCCCGGCGTCGTCGTACTCGCGGGGCACGTTCTCCTCGACCCACAACAAGAGCGTCTCGGGGTCCTCGTCCAGATCGTAGCTTGCTTCCTTGGCCGACTGGAAGTCCTCGGCTTGCAGGATGTCCTCGAGCGCGTTGAAGATGGTGGCGGTCTCGTCTCGGTACCCGAGCGCTTGCACGTCGTCCAGGGTCAACCGGCGGGTGCCGCGGGCCAGGCTCTCAAGATCGGAGACGGCGGCGCGCACGTCGCCGCCGGCGTGCTTGGCCAGCGCCTCGAGGGCTTGCAGGTCCGCGTCCACGTCCTCGGCTTGGCAGATCCGGTTGAGGATCTTCTGGACGGTGGCGTCGCGGACGCTTTGGAACTTGATCTGCTTGGACAACCGTTTGACCGTGCTCGAGCGGCGGGAGAGCTCGTACTCGTCGTTCGCGATGAGCACGATGGGTTGCTGGGCTTGCTTGAGCGTGCGGGCAATCTGCTGCATCCCGCCGCGGTCCTCGCGTCCGAACACGTTGTCGGCCTCGTCGAGGATGATCAGTTTGCGCTGCTTCTCGGAGACGCGCTGGTACTCGCCCGTCTCCGTGAACCCTTGGCTGGTGGCGCCTCGCGTGACGACGCGCTCGATCGCGTCCTTGTTGCGGGCATCCGATGCGTTGAGCTCGATCGTGCTCCACTCGCGCTCGTCCGCGAGCGCGAGCGCGGCGCTCGTCTTCCCGATGCCGGGCTCGCCCACGAGGAGCACGGCGGGTTTCTCGGGTTCGCCTTCCTCCCAGGCGTCGGCCCATTCGTTGAGCTCGTCCACCGCGGAGGGGTTGCCTTGGACCTCGGCGAGGGTCCTGGGCCGGTACTTCTCGGTCCAGGAACGCTCGTCCTCGCCCACGCGTCCACCTCAGGGGTGGTTCGCGTCGGGCTGGCTGATCCTCCAGAGCAGGCCGATGCCGATCACGATGGGCACGATGGTGATCGCGTACACGCCCACGTCGAGGATCGCGCCTCGGAGGATGCCGAAGATCCCGTAGAAGAGCACCCCGAGCACGATCAAGGCGATGCCCGCGTATCGTTCGGCCTGCGTCCGGTCCATGAGGAGGACCAGGCGGAGGCTCGTCAAAAGGGTAACGGTCGAGGACCCAGGCGGGCCCGTGACCGTGGAGGACCGCTAGGGCAACACTGAAGCCAGGCATGCTGCGTGCGTGGGGTATGCGCCCGGTGCGTCTTCTGGCCGCCGTCCTCCTGGTCACCTCCCTCGCGGTGGGCCCGGTCGCGGCCCAGCAGTCCGATGCGTTGGTCCCCCAGAGCTTGTGGGGCGTCAAATCGGACGTGGGGTTGGGCCTGGTCGGGGAGTACGTGACCAACCACGGGGACCGTTCCTTCTGGGAGGCGCGACCCTCGGGCGAGGACGTGCGCGTGGCCGTCGTGGACACGGGCGTGGACCTCTCCCACCCGGACCTTCAGGGCTCGCTGGCGTGCGAGCACTGCTGGCGGGACCTGGTCCACGAGCGGCCCGACCCGTACGACGATCACGGGCACGGGACGCACGTTTCCGGCATCATCGCCGCCGACGGACACCTGCAGTGGAACCCGTTGCAGGGCTACTTCCCGACCGGGGCCCAGGGCGTGGCCCCGGACGCGGAGCTGATCGTGGCCAAGGCCATGAACGAGTCCGGGCAAAGCAGCGACGAGCGGGTCGCTCAGGCCGTCGAGTGGGCCGTGGATCCGGACGGGACCCCGGGCACGGGCGACGAGCCGCACGTGCTTCACCTGAGCATCGCCGTGGATGCGCCCGCGGACGGGCAGGGGAACGTGGATGCGGGCTCACGGACCGAGCAGGCCGTACGGGCGGCCATCGAGCAGGGCGTGCACGTGGTGCTCAGCGCGGGGAACCAGGGCCTGGAGGGTCCGGCGAACCCGGGCCATGTGGACGGCGTACTCGCGGTGGGCGCGCTCACGAGCCAGGGGGACGTGTACGAGCAGAGCAACCGCGGGGACGGTGTGGGCGTGTTCGCTCCGGGCGTGATCTTGTCCACGTGGCCGCGCGCGTTGGACGAGGATGGCATCGGGGACGGGTACACGGGGCTGGCTGGCACGAGCCAGGCTGCGCCCGTGGTGACGGGTGCGTTGGCGTTGACGTTGGGCGCGAGCCAGGAGCTGAGGGATGCGTCTTCGGCGACGACCGTCAAGCACGTGGCGAGCATGGTCGTGGAGACGAGCCGGTCCGTGGAGACGGAGGCGGGCACGGTGAACGTGTTGGATGCGGGAGCGTTGCTGGCCTCTCAGGATGAGGGCACGAGCGAGGTAGCGTTGGGCGTGGTCGCGGGGTTCGCGTTCTTGACGCTGGCCGTCGTGTTGCTCGCGGCGCGGGCGGGGTGGCGGGCGTTGGGCTCGTTCGTGGAGGAGAACGAGTCGTCCGCGTTGGAGCCGGATCGTGGGGTCCCGGGGGATCTGGAGGATGGGGGTCCGGTCCAGCCGGACGCCGACGCGGACGCGGGGTCGGGCGTGGAGGGTGGGCCGGGGGAGCGGACGCTGTTCGAGCCCTCGGACGAGTAGGCAAGCGGGGGCCCGGTCGCGGGTCTACGCGGTGACCTCGATGAAGGCGTCGTCCTCGGTGTCTGCCTCTTCGGCTCCGGACACGGTCTCTTCTTGGACGGTGTCGGGGAAGTAGCGTAGCACCATCACGTCGTCGACGTTGCTGACCCAGCGGTAGGGGACGGCGACGTCTTTCCCGCCTTCGACGAGGTCCGGGTTGGTCCCCGTGATCAAGAGGGCATCTACGGTGCGTGCGTCGAGGTCGAGGATCGTGCTTTTCACGTGACCGACGAAGGTCCCGCTGCGCGTGTATACGGGCACGTCGTTCGTGAGAGAGGAGATCTCCGTCATTCGTGCATCCCGTTCGCGGGATGCGCGCATGCGGTATAAGGGGTCTTCGGTCTTGCTTGGCGGGGCTGGCCAGCACTAGGGGAATCGTGGGGCTGGGGCCTCGGGCGCGGGTCGGCGTACGAGGGGGTCGTGGCCTCGGGGTTGCGTCATGCGGGGATCTCGAGCACGGCGTCCTCTTCGGGTGCGTCCTCGGGCGTGGTCTCGTCGATCGTGGAGGCGATCTCTTGGACGCCCCGGTTCAAGCGGACCTCGTCGCGCCGGATGCCGAAGACGTACTCGAAGGGGAGCGAGATGGTGTCTTTCTCGGTCTCCAGGCGTTCGCGGGCGTCTGCGGAGAGGCCCACGATGAGGGCGGTCGGGTCGCGTGTCTGGGGGTCGTGCTCGGATCCTAGGACCGTTCCAAGGGGCTCGTGGTCCCAGTCGAAAACAGGTTTGGTCTCGAGGCCTTGCTCTATCTTCTGCAAAGGAAACACCCCACCAGGGTATCTATGGATACGCACTTCATGACACATATAACCTTGCCGGTCCGTGGCAAGCGCTGCCCCCCCATACCGCGAACCTTTAAATACGGGTACCTTCAATGGTCGCGTGCTCAACTCTGCCCGAGCCGCGTGACGCGGTGCTTGGCCCTCCAACGATGAGGGCGTAACGCGGGCGGTTTTTCGAAAGGGATACGATGGAGCAGAACGTCAACAAGGGAACAACCACCGTCGGGCTCGTGTGCAGCGATGGGGTCGTCATGGCCACGGAGATGCGGGCCACGATGGGCAACCTCATCTCGCACAAGACCACCAAGAAGCTCTTCCAGATCGACGACCACCTCGGTCTCACCGTGGCCGGGCTCGTCGGCGACGCGCAGGCGCTTGCACGCATCCTGCGAGCGGAAGCGGAGCTCTACGAGGTGCAACGCGGCACGCCCATGACGGTCAAAGCAGCCTCCACGCTGCTCTCCAACCTCATGAACCAGCGAAAGTTCGCCCCCTACATGGTGCAGCTTCTGGTCGGCGGCGTCGACGCGGACGGCGGACACGTGTACTCGCTGGACGCGGCCGGCGGCTCGATCCCGGACAACTTCATCACCACCGGGTCCGGCTCCCCGTTCGTGTACGGGGTCCTCGAGGATCACTACGTCGAGGGCATGGACCTGGACGCGGGCGTCGATCTCGCCATCCGATCCCTCCACGCAGCCATGCAGCGCGACAGCGCCAGCGGGGACGGGATCGCGCTTTGCACGATCACGGAGGAGGACGGGTTCGTCTCGATGTCCGAGCAGGAGATCGAGGACCGCCTCCAACAGATCGCTACGGCATAGTGGGTCGCCACCATGGGTCTCGAGGACACCATCGAAGAGGTTCGCGAGGAGATCGAGGAGGAGGTGCCCGCCGGCGTCCGGATCACGGACGTCGAGTTCGAGGCAGCCACCCTCGTGATCTACACGAAGGACCCCGACGCGTTCGCCGAAGACAACGCGCTGGTCCGCCGTCTAGCCAAGAGGCTGCGCAAGCGCGTGATCGTGCGCGCGGATGAGTCCTGCCTGATCCCCATCGAGGACGCTGAAGGGAAGATCGAAGAGATCGTGCCCGAGGACGCGCAGATCACGGACGTGCACTTCCAACCCGAGACCGGCGAGGTCGTCGTCGAGGCCCGCAAACCCGGGCTCGTGATCGGACGCAAGGGCTCCACCCTCAACGAGGTCAAACGAGAGATCGGGTGGACCCCACGCGTCGTGCGAACCCCCCCGATGCCCTCGCGCACCATCAAGGACATCCGCCGCTTCTTGATCGAGCACGTCGACGAGCGCAAAGAATTCCTGCGCAAGGTCGGCCGACGCATCAACCGGGGCGTCAGCGCCGAGAAGAAGCGATGGGTGCGCACCACCGCGCTCGGCGGGTACCGAGAGGTCGGCCGCGCCGCGCACCTTCTGCAAACCAGCGAAAGCAAGGTGCTCATCGACTGCGGCGTCAACCCCGGCCGGACCGACCAAGACGTAAGCCCGTACCTGCACATGCCCGAGATCTGGCCGGTCAGCTCCCTCGACGCGGTCGTGCTCACGCACGCCCACCTCGACCACAGCGGCCTGATGCCCGTGCTGTTCAAGTACGGGTACGAAGGCCCCGTGTACGCGACCGGCCCCACGCGCGAGCTCACCTCGCTTCTCCAGCTCGACTCCATCAAAGTCGGGAACATGGAGGGCAACCCCGTCCCCTACGACAGCGACCACGTGCGCCAGCAACTGTTGCACACCATCACCCTCGACTACGGGGACACCACCGACATCGCGCCCGACATCAAGCTGACCCTCCAGAACGCAGGCCACATCCTCGGGAGCGCCAGCGCGCACTTCCACATCGGGGAAGGCCTCCACAACGTCCTTTACAGCGGCGACATCAAGTACGAGAACAGCTGGCTGTACAACGCGGCCAAGAACAACTACCCCCGCGTGGAGACCCTCATCATGGAATCCACGTACGGGGGCCACCACGACACGCAACCCAGCCGCAGCGACGCCAGCAACGAGATCGCGAACCTCGCCCGCGCCACCATCGAGCGCGGCGGCAAGCTCCTGGTCCCCGTGTTCGCGGTTGGACGCTCGCAAGAGGTCATGCTCGTGCTCGAGGAGCACATGAGCCGCGGCAACATCCCCGAGGTCCCCATCTACCTCGACGGCATGATCAAAGACGCGACCGCCATCCACACAGCTTACCCCGAGTTCCTCAACAACAAGCTCGAGAACAAGATCCTCCACGAGGACGAGAACCCATTGTTGAGCGAGCGCTTCCAGCAGGTCTCCAGCCACGAGAAACGCGAAGAGCTCGCGGAACGCGACGAGCCCTGCATCATGCTGGCCACCAGCGGCATGATGAACGGCGGGCCCGTGATGGAGTACGTGCGCTCCTGGGCCCAGGATGCCAAGAGCACGCTCGTGTTCGTCGGGTTCCAAGCCGCCGGCACGCTCGGGTCGAAGCTCCAGCGGGGCCGCCGCGAGATCCCCATCACCAAGGACGGGCGCTCCCGCACGGTCCGCATGGAGATGCAGATCGAGACCGTGGACGGGTTCAGCGGGCACAGCGACCGAGGCCAGCTTCTCAACTACGTCGGGAACATGCAGCCCCGCCCCGACGAGGTGCTCTTGCACCACGGCGAGGAGTCCAAGTGCCTGCAGCTTGCCAACACGATCCACCAGAAGTTCAACCTCTCCACGCGCGCCCCCCACAACCTCGAGACGATCCGCTTGACGTGAACCGGTTCCGAAACCCTCACCTTCTTGGTCTCGATACGCACGCGTGGACGACGCCTTCCTCGAGCGCTTGTCGACCGAGGTCCGAAGCTGGGTTGCCGACGGGTTGATCACCCGCTCGCAAGCCCAACGCATCCTGGAGCGCTACGAGATCGACAAGCCCGTGGACGGGCACGTGGACACGTCGTGGGTGGGCTCGGTCCTCTACGCGACGGCCGCGGTCCTGTTGGGATCGGCTGCGATCGCGCTCGTCTTGGTCGGCCTGGACCCCGTGAACCCGGAGACGTGGCTGTTCGGGATCGGGCTCCTCGTGGCCGCGGCCGGCGGCGTCGTTCACGCGCTCGTGGACGAGCGCCCCCTGCTCGGGGATGCGCTTCTGGCGGCGGGCCTGGCCCCGTTGGCGGCCGCCGTGATCATCGAGCCGGAGGCTCCCACGGCGCTCGCGTACGCGGGCGCGAGCTCCGCGTTGGGCTTGATCTACCTGGTGACGCGGCACAAGGCGTCGTTTTTGCCCACGTTGACGGTGGTGGGCGTCTCGGTCGTGATGGCTGCGGCCGCGTTCACCGGGACGTGGTTCCCGACGGAGGCGGGTGCGTTGGGGTGGATGGTTGGGCAGCTTGCGTTGCTCGGGCTGGTGTTCGCGTTGGATCGGTTCCGCCGGGCGCATCCGCACGCGGCTCCGACGGTGGTCGCGGTGGGGGCGTGGGCGGTGAGCTTGTTCCCGTTCTTCTTCGAGACGGTCGGGCTCGAGCAGTTGGAGAGCGTGCAGTTGTGGGTGGGGGGGTTGATGGTGGTCGTGATGGCGGCGGGCGTGTTCGTGGCGGATCGGGGGTTGGCCGCGGGGTCGGGCGCGAGCTTGAGCGTGATCGCGATCTTCTTCGCGTTCACGGTGGGCGGGTGGCTTCTGGGGTCGGGGTTGCTTGTCGCGCTGGCGGCGGGCATCATCTGGCAAGCGGAGCGGTTGCAGGATTGGCTCTCGCGGGCTTAGGTGGGTTCGAGCACGAGGAGCACGTCGTCGGCTTCGACGGCGTCCCCGACGGAGACGAGCACGTCTTCCACGGTGCTGTCCCCGGGGGCCGTGATCTCGTTTTGCATCTTCATGGCTTCGAGCACGACGAGGGGGTCTCCTGCGTCGACCGTGTCGCCTTCTTCGACGAGCACGTCCACGATCTGGCCGGGCATGGGGGGCGTGATCTTGCCGCCTGCGGTCTCGCCGGCGCCCATGCGGGCTTGGGCGAGGTGTCTAACGCCGACGTCGACGCGGTCGCCGTCCACGATGAGCGAGCGGCCCTCGCGTTGGATCGTGTAGGCGCGGCCGGCGGCGTGGCTTTCCACGTGCCCGTCCTGGTGCTCGACGGTGACCTCGAAGGGTTCCCCGTCGACGCGCACCTGGTAGGTTCCATCTTGGGTCTCTTCGAGTTCGACCTCGTAGGGGGCCCCGTCGATGACGAGGGACAGGCTCACGCGTCCACCTCCCTCGTCCAGGGGGCGTCTCGTCCGCGTTGGAGGGGGCGTTGGTGGGCGACGGCGTAGAGCGCGTTGGTCTCCTCGAGCGCGGCCGCGATGGCAGCGGCGCGGGCGGCGCGTTTGCGTTGCTCGTCCTCGGCGGCGGTCTTGACGGTCTCGAGCACGGGCACCTCGTCGAGGTAGTTCGTGCTGATGTCCCCGTCCAGGAACCGGGGCTCTTGCAGCACGGCGAGGTGGAAGGGGATGGTGGTCTTGACGCCGTCCACGTGGAAGCTTCGAAGCGCAGCGCGGGCCCGGGCGAGGCTCTCGGTGCGGTCCTGGCCCCACGTGATGAGCTTCGCGATGAGGCTGTCGTACTCTTGCCGGATGGCGCCGCCTTGCTCGATGCCGCTGTCGACGCGCACGAAGGGCCCGCGGGGTTCCTCGTAGCGGGTGAGCGTGCCGGGCGTGGGGCGGAACTCGTGCAGGGGGTCTTCCGCGTTGATGCGCAGCTCGAGGCTGTGCCCGCGCAGGGAGATGTCCTGTTGCGTGATGCCGGGGTCTTCGCCTGCGGCGATCTTGAGTTGAGCTTTGACCAGGTCGATGCCGGTGATCATCTCGGTGACGGTGTGCTCGACCTGCAAGCGCGCGTTGACCTCGTTGAAGTAGAACCCGGACTCGGTGAGCAGGAACTCGGCGGTGCCCGCGTTCTCGTACCCGACGGCGTCGGCCAAGCGCACCGCGGCTTGGCCCATCTCTTCGCGCAGCTCGGCGTCCACGGCGGGGCTGGGGGCTTCCTCGACGAGCTTCTGGTAGCGGCGCTGGATCGAGCACTCGCGCTCGCCCAGGTGCACGGCCCCGTCTTCGAGGCCGAGCAGTTGGATCTCGATGTGGCGGGGCGTGGTGTGGAACTTCTCGATGAACAGGCGCCCGTCCCCGAACGCGTTCTCGGCTTGCTGGCTTGCTTCCTCGAACGCGGCCTCGACCTCGTCCGGCTCGTCCACGCGCCGCATGCCCATGCCGCCTCCGCCGGCGGCGGCCTTGAACAGGACCGGGTACCCGATCTCGTCCGCGAAGCGCTTGGCTTCCTTGGGATCGGCCAGGCCGGACTCGCTGCCGGGGGAGACGGGCACGTCGACCTTCTGCGCGGTCTCGCGCGCTTGGACCTTGTCCCCGATGCGCTCCATCGCGTCCCCGCTGGGCCCCACGAACGTGAGCCCGGCTTGCGTGACGCTGCGGGAGAACTCCGGGTTCTCGCTCAGGAACCCGTACCCTGGATGGATGGCTTGGGCGCCCGTGTCCTCGGCCGCGTCGATGATCTTGTCTTGCACGAGGTAGCTGTCCTTGGGCACGAACCCGCCAAGCGGCACGGACTCGTCGGCCAAGCGCACGAAGGGCGCGTCCTCGTCGGCCTCGCTGTAGACGGCGACCGTCGCGATGCCCATCTCGCGGCACGCGCGCATCACGCGCACGGCGATCTCGCCGCGGTTCGCGATCAGGACCTTGTCGAACACGAGCCCGCGAGCAGGGAGCTCCCTAAAAAAGCGTCGGGGCCCTGCGGGGAACGGCTCAAGGAGGCCGCCCAGCAAGACCAAGTAGTCAGCCAGCCCATCCCTGCCAAGGCGGGGATATCACGTGCCCACGATGAAGGCTCCCGACGGGCTCGCGCTTCGCTACGACAGCCGCGGCTCGGGCGATCCCGTGCTCACCGTCCACGGAGCTTTCGTCGCAGACCTGTTCGAGCCGGTGGTCGAGCAGCTCGTCCCGGATGAGCACCGGCTGATCACGTACGCCCGTCGAGGTTACCACGGCAGCAGTCCCACCCGGGGGATCACCTCGGTAGCCCAGCAGGCCGCCGACGCCATCCAGCTGCTCTCCAGGCTGGGGATCGATCAAACCCACGTCGTCGGGCACTCGTACGGTGGCTGCGTCGCTTTGCAGATGGTGCTGGATGCGCCCGAGAGCGTCCGCTCGCTGGCGCTCATCGAACCTGCCCTGATGGTGGGCGAAACCGGTCCGGCCTATCGTCGGTCCCTGATCGAGGCCAGCCGGCGGTTCAAGGAGGAACGCGCAGCGGAGGCCCTCGACGCGGCGCTAAAGGCCCGCTGCCCGGGCTATCGATCCCTGCTCGACGAACGGCTTCCAGACGCGTTCGAGGCGGCCGTCAACGATGCCCCGTCGACGTTTCGCCACGAGCTTCCAGGCCTCTTGGACTGGGCCTTCGAGGAGGACGATGCCGCGCGCATCACGCAGCCGGCGGTTTCCATGTTGGGCGGCAAGAGCAACGAGCTTTGGCCCCGGTTCGGCGAGACCCACGAGGCCTTGTTGGCTTGGTTGCCCCAGGCCCAGGGGGTCATCCTCGCAGGCGTGACGCACCTTCCCCAGATCGAGGACCCGGAAGCCCTGGCTGGAGCCCTCGCGTCCTTCTGGGCCCGGCATCCGATCCGGGGGGCTTGACGATGGACCCGTCGAAAGGGGGCTTGTCCTGTCCCAGGGAGGATCTGGGGGGGGGACTTCCCAGTTAGAGCCTCCCGCGCCCTGCCTGGATCCTTCTCAGAGGGGCTGAACGGCCGTTTCCATTCGGTTCCAGCGTGCTAACCGTTTGCCTGGCCCGGGATCGCACCTTCAAACGCCCCTGCCGCAACCGTTAAGGGTAAGCGGTGACTCGAGGAGGACCGTGAACGCTGAGCGTTGGCGCGCCATCATGCGCACCATGCCCAGCGTGCACCCTATCTTCTCTCCCCGAACGACGACGCGAGGATCTCCGTCCCGATGCCATGTGGACGGGGTCCCCGCGTAGGATCGGACGCCTGATCGTC
>CAZOQA010000057.1:0-12234 GCA_964581775.1 uncultured Thermoplasmatales archaeon
GCGGTCGCGGAACTGGAGGAAGTCGACGGGGTCCATGGTTTCGAGGATGTGGATCTGTTGGGTGAGCAGCTCCATGATGTCGACGACGCGTTGGAGGAAGTGGCGCGCTCGGAGGGGGTTGCCGTCTCGCATGTGGTCGCGGGCGGTGTCGACCTCGTGGAGGAGCAGCTTGAACCAGAGCTCGTAGGCTTGGTGGATGATGATGAACAGCATCTCGTCGTGGTGGGCGGGCTCGGATTGGGGGTGCTGGAGGTCCAGCAGGTCCTGTACGCGGAGGTAGTCTTCGTAGGTGAGGTCCCCCTCCCCGTAGGCGCTGGGCTGCTCGGGCCCGTCGGACATACTTGTGCATTACTTGGAGGATGGGTAAGCCCTTTGCCCTTCCAGCGGGAGGGGGCCTCGGGCTTCGATGAGGTAGGTGAACCGGCTCGTCTCGTCTCGGTGGACGGTGTCGAACCGGGCGCGGGCCATGTCCTCGAGCTCGTCGGGCGGGTAGAAGATGCTGTCGAACCCGACCAGGTGCTCGCCGAGCTCGATGAGGCGCCCCAGCCAGCGGGTGGGGTCGATCTCCTCGACGAGGAGCACGCCGTCGTGCCGGAGCGCGCGTTGGATCTGGTCGAGCACGGCTTCGTGGTGGGGGGTGAAGTGGTGGAAGGCTTCCGTGATGGTGACGGCGGCAAGGCTGTCCTCGTGGAAGGGGAGGGCTTGCCCGACGCCCTGAACGGTTCGCAGATCGCGGGCGCGGGCCTTCGCGAGCATGCCCCGGCTTGGATCGGTCACGATGGGCCTCGCTTTGGGCGGGTGCATCGTCCGGGTGAAGCGGCCGGTGCCACCGCCGAGGTCCACGGTGGGTCCCTCGCGGTCTTGCATGCGCTCGCCGATCGGGCGGGGGTGCGTGGGGATGGGAAGGAGATCGTAGACGCGGCTGACGAGGTCGAAGTCCACGAGGACCTTAGGCCTGTACTCGCTCGTAAACCCCCGTGAGCTGGTCCTCTTCGATCACGTTGTCTTCCATGGCGTCCTCGAGCGCCTCCCGCTGGGCACCTTCCTCCAAGCCCAGGGTCCGCTCGAGCGCGACCACGGTGAACCGGTAGCGGTGTTCGCCGTCTCCAGGTGGGGGGCAGGGGCCCCGGTAGCGCTGGTTGTCGCTGGAGAAGCTGTTGGTGCCTTGACGGGCCTCGTCGAACGCGGCAGCGTCCCCGCTGGGCGGGTAGCCTTGCGGGATCTTGTCTTCTTGGGCGGGCACGTTCCAGATCAGCCAATGCACCCAGGGCGTGGCCCCGGCGTCCGGGTCGTCCACGATCAGGGCCAGCGAGCGGGCTTGGCTGGGGACGTCCTCGACGTACAGGGGCGGGCTTTCGTCGGCGCCTTCGCACGTGTGGGCCTCCGGGATGGGGGCCTGGTCCTCGAACGCGTTGCTTTGGATGTTCATGGGGGTCTCCTGGCCGTACGCTCCATCCCCGCCGTCCCCGCTGGGGCATCCCGCAAGGGCGACGAGGGCGACGAGGACGAGCAAGAGCCGCACGAGCCGCACGGCCGAGAAGCCCCGAAAGGCGCCTAATAGGTTCTCCTGGGCGAACGCGTGGCGTATCGAGCGCTACCTTCATCCCCAAAGCATGACATGGGACACCATGGGCCGGGGACACGCCAGCAGCGAGACATCCTTCGCCTGCCACCGGTGCGGCGCCTGCTGCACCCGCCTCAGGGAGGCCTGGGACAAGGACCCCGACCCCCCGAGGGCGCTGGCCCACGACCCGCGCATCCATCGGCTCCCCCGACCCGGGGGTCTTCGCGTGTTCGCCTGGGAGGCCACCCCGTTCCCCCGCGGGAAGCTCTCCCCCCTGCTCGTGGCTGCCGACGAGCCCCGAGATGGCCTGATCGGGCTCGCCTACGAGCTCGACGAGGCCATCTGCCCGAACTACGACCCCGGCCAAGGCTGCACCATCTACGAAGAGCGACCTCTGGTTTGCCAAGCCTACCCTCTGATCGTGGTGCCCGGCGAGGACGGGCCCGAGCTGACGGTCTCTTCACGGTGCCCCGGCCGCGTCCCCGTGGAACCCCAAACGCGCAGCCGGCCCGAAGAGGTGCTCGCGGACGCGTACCCCGAGGAGATTGGCCCCGCTCGAACCGTCCCAGCTGCCGTCCTCGTGCTCACGCACGCTCTGGACCTGCTCGAAGCGGCCGGGACCCTCGACCCGGTCTGCGATCTCGGCGAGGACGAGATCACACAGCGCGCCGAGCGCGGGACCCAGGACCTTCTCGATGTCGCCGCAGACGACCAGATCCTGGACGCGTCCACGCTCCGAGGTCGCATCCAGCGCATCAAGGCCCGCCTCTCGGAGCCCCGCTCCCGGGCCGAGGTTTTCAGGGAAGGCTAACGTACGAGCACGTGTGCGCGTGAGCACCGACGAGACCGTCGAGGGCCTGACCCCCCAGCGAGGCATATCCTGGTGGTTAGACGTCCGCGAGGGACGAAGCGACCACGCGTTCGTGCCCGGCGCCGAGCGGCACGTGCTTCACGCGGACGAGCACGGGTTCGAGCTCACCGATCACGTCGAATGGCTGGGCGTTCGCATCTTCACCGAGCACGCGTTGGCTCGAGCCCGCGGCAACACGGTGCGCGTGGTGGGAGAGAACACGTACGCGCGGTTCGAGGCCCGCTACCGGTTCGAGCACGCCTTCGACCCCGACGGGACCCGCCTCGTCCTCGACGCCGACGTGGACCTGAAGGGCCCCCTCTCGTGGATCGCGCGCCTGCTTGAACCCCTCATCCAGCGCGTCGTCGCCTGGGACACCCGAAAACACGCCAACCAGCTCCGAGACGAGACCCTCCAGGGCCCCGACCAGGAAGCCCCCTCACGCATCGCCGACCCGCCCACCCGGTAGCCTCAAGGCCCCCCGTCCAGCTCCCCGGCCGTGCTCACTCTCATCCTCGCGGACGCCGAGCTCGAGCTCGTGCCGGACGAGATCCGCGACCACCCCCAAGTCACGACGCCAGCCCGACGAAGGGACAAGAAACCCACTCAGACGCTCTTGGACGCGAACATCCACCACCACGCGATGCAAGACGCCGAGCTCGACCAGCACCGCCGACGCGGACGCCCTGACCTGGTTCACCTGTTCCTGGTCACGGCCCTCGACTCCGCGCTCAATCTCGAAGGCGGCCTCAGGACCCTCGTCCACACGCGCAACCACGAGACGATCCACATCGACGCTGGCACCCGCATCATGCGAGCCTACCCCCGCTTCAAAGGCCTCATCGAGACCCTCTTCCAAGAGGGCGCCGTGGGCCCCGCGGACCGCGACCTCCTCACGCTCACCCCCCGCAAACCCCTCCCCGCGACCCTCCAGGAGCAGGACCCCGACCGCATCATCGCCCTCACCCCCGATGGCGAGCCCACGCAACCCGCCGACCGGATCCCGTACCTGGCCGGCGAGCACGACGACGTCACCGTCGTCCTCGGAGGCTTCCCACGCGGCGACTACCGAAGCCCCGTGGAGGACCTCGCAGACGAAGCCTGGTCCATCCACGAGGAGCGCTTGAGCGTCTGGACGGTCGCCAGCGAGATCCTCGTCCACTGGCGGCACCTCACCCAAGGGATCAGCGCCCACCGAGGCCCCCCGCCCGAACGGTGAAAACCCGCCGGGTCCGGGTGAAGGTTCAAGGGGGAGGGACGTGCTAGGTAATCACGAGGAAGAAGACCGCCTCAAGATGTGCTCCGTGAGGAGTGCTCGCCCGTTTTGCCGCCCGAAGCGGCGGGGGGCCGCTCCGTGTCTGGCCCCCCGCCGTGACCCATCGAAACCACCAACCGTGTGGTCCGCGCTACGGTCCGGGATGACGGAACCCCCGTTCGATGTCCGCATCCAGGTCGGACGCATCACGCACGCCGAGGACTTCCCGGAGACCCGCAAGCCCCAGATGATGAAGCTCACCGTGGACCTCGGTGACGAAGAGATCCGCTCGTGCGCGCAGCTCGGGTACAACTACGACCCCGGAGACCTCCTCGGCCGCCAAGTCCTATGCGCCACGAACCTTGGAACCGTCACGATCGCCGGCTTCGAGAGTCAAGCCCTCACCGTGGGCGTCCCCGACGAGCACGGCCACCCCGCGCTCGTTGTCCCCGACCAAGACGTCCCAGTGGGAGGCCTCATGCACTGACTCAGCGCTTACGAGCCCCGATGAAGTACGCCCTGTTTCGGCTCCCGCGCCGCTCGAACACGGTCTCCCTCGCGAACGCGATGTCCCAGCCGCCCACGCGATCCAAGCGCCGCTTGACCTCGCTGGGCGTGATGCCCCCGTGCCCGCGACCCCGAGGAGCATCCCCCAACACCGCGTACAGCCCCCCCGACTCCACGACGCTGTCCATCTGGAAGAGGAACCGATCCCGCTCCCGGTCCCGGAAGATGTGGAACATGGCCGAGTCCACCACGGTGCGGAAGGAAACCCCCGCCCCCCGAAGGCGGGACAACTGAAGCGCATCCAGCACCAGGAAGCTCGCCTCGATCCTGCGCCAACGAGCCTTGTCGCGGGCCTTCTCGATGGCAAGCGGCGACACATCGACGCCCAGCACCGCGTGACCGCGCTGAGCCAGGAACAGGGAAAGCTCCCCCGTCCCGCAGCCCACATCCAGCACGGGCCCCTCGACAAGACCCGCCTCCTCCAGGTCCACGAACGCCTGCTGGGGACGGCCGATGTCCCAGTTGGGCGAATCCATGTACGAGGCGTCGTACACGTGCGCGATCGGCCGCCGAGGGTGAACGGCCCGGCGGGATCTCACCTCAGAAAGCAGCGGACACGCCATCGGGGGCTCTACGCATCACGTCTGAGACGTAAAACAAGCCCGGAAGCAAACGCTAGCTGGAAGATGCCCTCGTTCAAACGTCCGTACCGGAACCCCTAAGCCGGAGCCGCGCGATGACCTAGCATGCGTTGGCGTGGGACGTTCGCGGTGGGGTTGATCCTGGTCGCTCTCGCGATCGCGGGGGCCGCCAGCGCTCAAGAGCCCGGGAACCCGCTGGAGCAGCCGCCGCCGGTGAGCTTCGAGGACCAGACTCTCGAGGAGCCGATCGTCCCGCTTTCCAGCCCCGGGACGATCGAGATGATGATCGGGATCGGCTGCGATGCGCTCGAAACCCCTGAAACCGTGACGACCGCAGAGATCACCACGGCCAACGAACCGAGGTACGTGGAAGCGGTCGTGAGCCCCGCCTCCGCCTCGTGGACCACCGAGGCGGGGGACTGCCCGAGCGAGGGTCCAGTGTACGAGGACACGTTCCAAGTCAGCGTCGTGTTCACGCAGGACGCGCCCGCGTTCGAAGAGGTGCCGATCCGTCTCGAGATGACCGTCCAGAAGGAGCCCCCGGTCGGCGAGGCGCGAACGTATGGCCCCTTCGTCGCGAACGCCACGGCCACGCCCGGGTACTTCGACAACTACGACCGCCGCGTCGATTCCTCCATCCAGGACGCTCGCGCCGACGAGGTCGCCACGTTCGAGATCATGATTAACAACTTCAGCAACGGCGAAACGCGCTTCGACGCCAAAGCGGCCGAGGCGCCCGACGACGTCGTGGTCGAGTTCGACCCCGACGAGCTGGTGCTCAAGGCAGGTGAGGCGGGCACGCTGAGGGTCGACGTGAGCTTCGAGGACCCCTCCCGGATCCAGGAGCGGGTCCAGCGAAGCGTAACGATCGACATCCTTCCCTCTTCCACGCACCCGCTGGGAGGGGACGCGGCCCCCTCGACCGCGGGCGTGCTCGCGCAGTTCGACCCCGTCGAGGGCTCCGGCCTCGCGAGCGTCTCCTCCGTGCCCGTCGCTTTGGGCCTCTCGGTCCTGCTCGTCGTAGCAGCCTTGAGGCGCCGGACCTCCCACCCTTGACCTCTGACCCCCTCAGCGTGTCCGCTTAGAGGGGGCCCACGCGGGAGTCCTCTCGCTTGGTCTCGATGTCCTCGTCCGGCCCGAACGGGTGATCCCCGAACCCGTGCCGCATCAACGCGATGGACCGGTAGGCCTGGTCCTGGTGCCCGCGGGATTTCAGAAGCTCCATCGTGGCCATCGTGATCACCGGGATGGGGACCTCCTGCTTGAGCGCCCACATGGCCAACCAGTTCACCTCGCCGGTGTCCTCCACGAAGTTCTCGATCGCGTCCAAGTCGTGCTCCTTGAGCCCCTGGGCCATCAGCTCGACCAGCCAGCTGCGGATCACGGTCCCGTGGGTCCAGTGCTCGAAGACCTCCGCCAGGTCCAGATCGTACGCGCTGGCGTCCAAGAGCTCGGCGCCCTCCGCGATGGCTTGCAGCATCCCGAACTCGATCCCGTTGTGCACGAGCTTCACGAAATGCCCGCTGCCCGGAGGACCCGTGTGAAGGAACCCACCCTCCACGGACAACCGCTCGAGCACGGGCCGTGCCACGCGGATGCCCTCCTCGCGGCCCCCGACCATGAACGCGGCCCCGTGGCGGGCCCCGTCCACGCCGCCGCTCGTCCCCGCGTCCAGGAACAGGATGCCCTCCTCCCTGAGCCGCTTCTCGCGGTCCACGCTGTCCTGCCAGAACGAGTTGCCACCGTCCGCGATCACGTCCCCTTCTTCCAGGTGGGGGACAAGCTCGTCGAGCTGCTCGTCCACCACGGGCCCGGCGGGGAGCGCCAGGTACACGAACCGAGGCGGCGACAACCGATCCGCAAGGACCTTGTAGTCCTGCACCACCTCGACGCCCTTCTTCTCCAGGCTCGGCTTCTCGCTACGGGACTTCCCGATCACGCGAAGGTCCTTCTCGACGCCTTGCAGCGCGAGGTTGGACCCCATCGAGCCCATGCCGACGATCCCGACCTCGTGCTCGTCCTCGGAAGGCATCGCGTCGGCAAACGCGAGCCGGCGCGTTGGTTCCCCGGTCGACGCTAGGATGTTCGAGCCCCGGCGCGACCGCGATCCGAACATATGCAGTTCGAACCAACGTTTATCGGCGTGAGAAAGAAAGGCCCCCTCATGCCACAGCGCTTAGAGGGCCGCGTGGCGATCGTGACCGGCTCGGACTCTGGCATCGGGCAAGCCATCGCCACCCTGTTCGCCGAGGAGGGCGCCGACGTGGGCGTCACCTATCACTCGGACGAGGAGGGGGCCCAGAAGACCCTCGAAGAGATCGAGGACCGCGGACGCCGGGCGACGGTTGCGCGCCTGGACCACAGGGACCCGGACGATGTCCAACGCGTCTTCGAGCAGGTGCGAGAAGATCTGGGGGAACCCACGATCCTCGTCAACAACGCAGGCGTGGATGCCTCCGGCGTTCCCGTCAAGGACATGGACGACGAAACGTGGGACAACGCGATCAAGACGAACCTGTACGGGCCCTTCTACTGCTGCCGAGAGTTCCTCCAAGGCATGGAGGGCCTCGACGAGCGAGGGGACATCATCAACATCACGAGCATCCACGACGAGGTGCCCCGAGCAGGTGCCTCCGCCTACGACGTCTCCAAAGGAGGCCTCCGGAACCTCACACGCACGCTGGCGCTCGAGCTCGCTACGGAGAACGTGCACGCGAACAACATCGCCCCCGGCATGGTGCTGACACCGTTCAACGAGGAAGCCAAACAGGACCCCGAGGCCCGCAGAAAGCAAGAAGAATCCATCCCGGTCAAGCGAGCCGCCGAGCCTGAAGAGATCGCGCCCGCGGCCGTGTTCCTGGCCAGCAGCGACGCGGACTACATCCAAGGGGAGACCATCACGGTGGACGGGGCGCTCCAGCACTTCCAAGCCCAAGGCGCCTAGCGTGGCCGGATCCGCCCCCCAGGATGGCCAGGAGGCCGGGAGGGTCCGAGAGCTGCCAGCTTTCGACTACCCAGCCCTCAGCCGATACGGCCTCGTCGGAGACGGCGTCAGCGCGGCCCTGGTCTCAGCGGGAGGCAGCGTGGACTGGTGGTGCCCCGAGCGGTTCGATGCTCCCAGCGTGTTCGCGCGGCTGCTCGACCGCCGAAAAGGAGGACGCTTCGCCCTGGGGCTGCCCGTGCGGCACGGGACCGAGACCGGGTACCTCCCCGGAACGAACGTGCTCGGCTCGACCTTCACCACCTCCGACACGAAGGTCACGATGACCTCGTTCATGCCGCACGTGCAGATGGACCCCGATCATGGAGCTCCGGGCCGCCTCGTGCATCTGCTGGAGACACACCAAGGGACCGTGGATGTGACGCTCGTCTTCGAGCCCAAACCCGACTACGCACGAAGCGCGTGCCGCCTCAGCGAAGGACGTGAACCCGGAGCGATCCTCGCGGAACCGACCGGGGACCGCGAACAAGCGCTCGGGTTATCGACGACGGTGGACCTCCGAGGACAGGGCGAGGATGGTATCGCGCGATCGACGGTTCGCCTCGAAGAAGGCGACCGGCACGCGTTCGTGCTCGACCACGACCCCATGGGCGAGCCCGACCTCGTAGGAGACCCTCTCGGGTACGCGGACACGGCCCTCGAGGACACGAAGGAGCACTGGCGAGGGTGGCTGGACCGATCCACGTACGAGGGCGCCTACCGAGAAGAGGTGCACCGAAGCTTGCTCACGCTCAAGCTTCTCCAGCACGCGCCCTCGGGCGCGTTCGTGGCGGCCCCGACCACGTCGCTCCCCGAGCGGCCCGGCGGGGACCGCAACTGGGACTACCGGTTCGCGTGGCTGCGCGACGGGTACCACATCGTGATGGCGCTCGAATCTGCAGGCTACCAAAAGGAGGCCGAACGGTACCGGACCTGGCTGGCCCGCATCCTGCGCCGGGACGCCCCGGACGATGTGAAGATGCTCTACCGGGTCGACGGGGACCGCGATGTGGCCGAGCAAGCGCTTGACCACTTGGAAGGGTACCGGCGCTCCTCGCCCGTTCGCGTCGGCAACGAGGCCGCCAAGCAGCATCAACTGGACACGCTCGGCGAGATCATCGCCTGCCTGCACCGGGCGCCCGAGGTGTTCGACGCGGACGACGCGCACGATACGTGGAAAGCCACGCGCCGGCTCGTGGACTGGATCGCGGAGAACTGGGAGAAGCCCGACTCGGGCCTGTGGGAGCTGCGGGGCGATCTGCACGATTATGTGTACGGGAAAGCGATGGCGTGGGTCGGGTTGGACCACGGCATCCAGATCGCTGAGCGGTACGGGTTCCAAGCCCCCCTCGAGGAGTGGCGCCGGGAACGGGAGAGGGTGCGCTCGTTCCTCCTGGAGGAGGGCTACGACGAGGCGTACGGATCGTTCACGCAGACCACGGACCGGTCGGATGCGGACGCCTCCAATCTTCTGCTTCCCCTCTTGGGGATCCTGGAGGCGGACGATGAGCGGATGCGGGGCACCGTGGACCGGGTCTTGGAGGATCTCGTCATCCACGGCCTTTGCCACCGCTACATGGTGGACGATCGGCTCCGCGGGACCGAGGGAGCGTTCCTGGTCGCATCCTTCTGGCTGACCGAGATGCTCGCCGCTCAAGGCAGACGCGAGGAGGCCGTTCGCGCGTTCGAGCACGCCGCCAACACAGCCGGCCCATTAGGGCTTCTCTCCGAGGAGGCCGACCCCATCTCGCGCGAGCTGCTTGGAAACCACCCGCAAGCGCTCTCCCACCTGGGCCTCGTGCTGGCCGCCATGCGTCTCGAGGAGACCTCGTAGCGCTCGCTTCGGGCAGCCAGTCGCCGCTATCGGCACCACTTGCACCGGGAGGGCCTTGCGGGCCTGATGCTGCATGGCTCGCGATCACGATCTTATCATCGTCGGGACGGGCGTGGCCGCGAACTCGGCCGCGTTCAAAGCCGCTGAGGCAGGATGGGACGTCGGCGTCGTCGACTCGCGCCCGTACGGGGGAACGTGCGCGCTGCGCGGGTGCGACCCGAAGAAGGTGCTCTTCACGGCCGTGGACGTGCTCGACGATGCTCAACGGTTGCAGGGCAACGGGGTCCGGACCGACGGGGCCAGCATCGACTGGCAGGACCTGATGGCGTTCAAGCGCTCCTTCACGCGCCCTGTCCCCAAGGACCAGGAGCGAAGCTACCACCAGGCGGGCATCGAGACGCTGCACGGTCGCGCACGGTTCCTCGACGAGGACACGCTCGAGGTGGACGGCCAGGAGGTCACGGCCGAGCGCGTGCTCGTCGCGACGGGCGCCAAACCCCGGCCGTTGCAGATGCCCGGCGAGGAGCTGGTTTCCACGAGCGATGAGGTGCTGGACTGGGAGACGCTGCCCGAGGAGATCGTGTTCATCGGGGGCGGGTACGTGAGCTTCGAGCTGGCCCACATCGCCGCCCGCTCGGGGTCCACGGTGACGATCTTGAACCGGGGCGAGGACGTGCTCAAGCACTTCGACCCGGACCTGGTCGAGCGCCTGGTCGAGGCCAGCCAGGATGCCGGCATCACGGTGCAGACGGGTGCGCCCGTTGAGGCGGTCGAGGAGGACGGGGAGGGGCGCCGGGTCCACGTGGAAGATGGCGCCTCGTACGGGTGCGACCGGGTCGTGCACGGGGCCGGGCGCGTGCCCGAGATCGAGGACTTGGACTTGGGCGCGGGGAGCGTCGAGCATTCCAACGAGGGGGTGATCGTGGACGAGCATCTTCGAAGCGTCTCGAACGAGCGCGTGTACGCGGCGGGCGATTGCGCGGCCACGCCCGGGTGGCCGCTTACGCCCGTGGCGGGCGTGGAGGGAAGCGTGAGCGCGTCGAACATGCTGGACGGGGAGCAGAAAAGCCCCGAGTACCGTGGCACGGTGAGCGTCGTGTTCACGATCCCGCCTGTGGCGCGCGTCGGGTTAAGCGAGCAGGAAGCCACCGAGGAGGATGTCTCCTTCGAGACGCATGAGCAGGTGATGGGGGATTGGTTCTCGCACGCGCGCTTGGAGCACGAGCCGGCCGCGTCCAAGGTGCTCGTGGAGGAGGACTCGGGAGCGATCTTGGGGGCTCACCTGTTAGGCAAGGGGGCCCCGGAGACGATCAACCTGTTCGCGCTTGCCATCCGGGAGAAGATCCCCGCGGACGCGTTGAGCCAGGTCCCCTACGCGTACCCGAGCTTCGCGTCCGATCTGCCGCATCTGGTCTGAACATGCTAGATTCGAGCCGGCCTTCAAGCCCCTTGGAGCCGGTCCTTGCGCTTCGAGGTCTGCCTTATGGCGACGCGAGCACCGCGCAGCGAGGACGTGGACGCGATCCTCGACGACTGGCCCAGGGAACCGCGCAAGAGCGCCCGGGACGTCATCGACGACTACGGCCTCCCGGACGAGGCCGCCACCGGGCGGTTGATCTGGCACGGGAACGGGCCCTGGAAGCGCACCGAGCTGTCCCGCGAAGGCGTCCCGCACAGGTTCCCCAAGAAACACACCGACCACCTGGAACAGGTCATCGACTACCCGGTCCCACCCGAGAAAGCCAGCGAGATCACGCGCTACGACGGAAGCATCATGATCCACCGCACGAGGGGCGAGCTTTCCGCCCGGTGCGACCGGGAGGAGATGAACGTGCTCGCCCTCAACCTGGCCCACGACATCGCCACGGGCGAGAAGGGCGTCGAGGAAGCCCGGCACGAGCACGCGCTCACGGCCCTGAAAGCCACGATGGGAGCCTCCCCCGAGGACACCGATACGCTGAGGGCGCAAGCTCCCAGCGCGGACCCCTCCGACCCGGACGAGCCCCTCGCCACGGACGAGATGCGCGAACGAGCCCGCCGCCGCGTCCAGAACCAAGGACGGTGAACCCCGTGACGCGCCACGCCTCCGATCCCGGCAAGCTCTACGAGACGCTCGACGACTGGCCCACCCCGGCCCGGGACCTCGCGGACGACTTGATCGACCGCTACGGGCCCCCCGACGAGGTGCTCCGATCCCGCCTCGTCTGGCACGGGAACGGGCCCTGGAAGCGCACCGTGCTCCACCGCGACGGGACCCCGCACGCGTTCCCCGCGGGCCACGACGACCGGCTCGAGCAAACCATCGACTACCGCGTACCCCCCGAGAGGACAGGCGACCTGCTCCGGTTCAACGGCAGCCTCCGGATCGAGCGCACCAAGGGCGAGCTCTCCTCCCGCTGCGACGCGGAAGCCATGAACGTGCTCGCCCTCAACCTGGCTCACGATATCGTGCTCGGACACCGCACCGTCGAGCAGGCCCGCGAAAAGCACGCCCTCACCGCCCTCGAGCTCGAGATGGGCGGCCGAAGCGACCTTACGAAGAGCCTCGACTTCTCCCCCGTGCCCGACCAAGGCGACCCCGACGAGCGCGTCGTCACGGAAGC
>CAZOQA010000058.1:0-12072 GCA_964581775.1 uncultured Thermoplasmatales archaeon
GGCGCTCCTTGTAGAAGACCTTCTTGTTGCAGTAGGTGCAACGGACGCCCAGGCTACCCGTGTCGAACTCGACGCTTCGTCCGCAACCGCCGCATGTGTACATGGTGAAATCAGTCCTCGAAGAGTTCTCCGATGTCGCGCGGTCCCGGCTCTTGTTCGGGCTCCTCGTCCTCGGCCTCGTCGGCCTGTTCGTCTTCCTCGGCCTCGGGTTCCGGTTCTTCCTCGGCTTCCTCTTCCTCGGGACGCTCCTCGGGGGCGCGTTCCTCGGTCTCAGCCGTCGCCGTCTCGGTTGCCGTGGGCGTGGGCTCCGGCTCGGACTCAAGTTCCTCCTCGAACTCCTCGCTCACGGCCTCGAGCTGCTCTTCGGGGGCTTGCGCCTTCCCGAAGGCTTCGGTGCGAGGGATATAGGCGCCGCCGGCGAACTTGTGCCCGCACTTGCGGCACTCCCAGATGCTGGTGGACTCGCGGTCGATCTCGCCCGTCAGGCACTGGGGGCACCGGTGCTTTTGGAACTGGACGCGCTCGATGTTGGCCACGCGTCGGCGGATGCTCGTCCCGTACCGGGCGCCGAAGCGCCCGGCCCGGTGCGCTTTCTCGCTTCCTCGCGTCATGGTTCAACCGCTCACGAATGCTTGAGGTGGTCCCGAAGGACCGCTCGCAGCTCATCCGCCTTGACACGGCTCTGGTTGATAACGCTTTTGACCTCCTCGGGGGTGAACCCGCCCGAGAGGCCCTTCTGCGCGGCGCGCACGCGGCCGTTCTCGTCCACGCTTACGCTCATGCGCGGTCGCGCGACCGTCTCCTCCATGGCCGTGGGATCGAACAACAGCTCCCCGCCGACCTTGGCCGCGGTGGTCATGATGGGTTCGTGCTGGACCTCTAGGGGCTCGGGCTCGCGCCCGTCCTCGACATTGTGCCAGGGCACGTTGGCGGTCTTGAGCGCGGCCAGCAGGCCCAGGGAGCCGGCGTCGAACAGGTTCCCGTCGAAGTCGACGACGTGCACGTCCAGGTAGACGACCCAGCACTTCTCCCCGGGCTCGATGACCAGATCCTCGAGGGGAAGCGCGTCGCTTTCCCGGATGCCGCGGTCGATCACGCGCGCGACCTCGATGGTGGGTCCGCGCGGGGGTCCGCTTTCGAAGTCGGGCGCAGCGATCGGGTTCAGCTCGGCGCTGGTCGTGATCACGCCTTGGTTGGGGCTATCCGAGTAGGGGTCCCCGAGCTGCATCTTGACGCCGCAGTAGACCTCCGTGTCGCCCAGTTGGACGCGGGCGCTGCCCTCGGCGGGGCGGATCAGGTCGGTCTCGATCTCGATGTCGCGGTACTCGTCGAAGTCGCGACCGTCGAACCGGCGCCCTTGCTCGGCGAGGTCCTTGAGGTACTCGCGCTGGATCTCGGAGACGACCTCGTCCGCCATTTAGGCCACCCCCCCGTTGTTCCCGGCGCCAGCGGGGCCTTTGGCGTCCTCGTCGTAGCGGGCCACGAGGGCTTGCTTCTGGATCTCGTGCACGTCGTAGCACGCGTTGTAGGCTTTGTCGATGGCTTCGTTGAACTCGTCCTGGCTCAAATCGCCGTCCATCTGCAGGAGCACGATCTCGCCCGTCTTGGGCACGACCGCGATGGGGACGTCCGCGTCCCCATAGAAGTCCTCTTCCCGGTTCACGTCGACGACGATGTCGCCGTCGACCTTGCCGGAGGCGCAGGAGGCCACGAGCCCCTTCATGGGGATGCCTGCATCGGCGAGGGCCACGCTGGCTGCGGTGAGGCCCGCGGCGCGCGTGCCGGCTTCGGCCTCGATGATCTCGACGTACACGTCGATCGCGGCGCCGGGGTACAGTTGCGTGAGGATGACGGGTTCCAGCGCTTCGCTGGTGACCTTGCTGATCTCCTTGTCGCGTCGGGAGGGAGCAGGGTGCTTGCGGTCGGGCACGCTGAACGCGGCCATGTTGTACTCGGCACGGATGACGGCTTGGCTGGGGTCTTGGTCCCGGCGGGGGTGGCACTCGCGGGGGCCGAACACGGCGGCCAGCACGCGGTTTTGTCCCCACTCTAGGTAGGAGGAACCGTCGGCGCGGTTGAGCACGCCGGCTTCGATGCGGATCGGGCGCAGCTCGTCCTTGCCTCGCCCGTACTCGTATTCGTCCGTGACGGGGTCGCGCTTCGTGATGCGCAACCCTTCCTTGTTGATCAGTTGCAAATCGTCAGGCTTCTTGCCCATGGTATCACTGTGTAAGCTTCAGTTCTGGCTGGTGAGGTGGTCCTCGACGCGCTCGGTCAGCCCGCTCGTGTGGGCTTCGTCCACGATCATGCGGATGGCGCTGAGGACGCGGTTGGCTTCTTCGGGTTCGCCGTCGAACCAGACGACGCCGTTCTTGCCCACGAACACGCGGCAGTCCGTGTTGTTCTTGATGGTCTTGATCATGCTGCCGCGGCGGCCGATGATGCGGGGCACCTTGCTGGGGGGGACCGTGATCGTCATGCCCCCTTCCAGCTTGCGGCAGGTGCGGTCCTTCATCGTGATCTGGGGTTCCCGTTGCTCGTCGATGTGGTACACCTTCAAGAGGGCGGTGTCCCCGATGTCGAGGTACTTGGTGGTCTCGCCGAAGTCGACGCGCCAGGGTACCTCGTTGACATGCATGCCGACCTCGCTGGGGCCGTTGATGTCCAAAAACCAGATCGAGGGCTTGGCCTCGACGATGGTCCCGATGATCAAGTCACCCCGCTGGGGGTCGTAGCGTTTCCCGGAGAGGGGGACCACGTCGACGTGGCCGCGGCTTTCTCGTCTCAGGCCTAACCGGAGCGCGTACACGCTGTCTCCGTCTTTGTACGTGTGTTGCCCGGCCTTGAGCTCGCCCTCTTCGGCGAGCAGGTCACCGGGCACGACGATGTTATCTGTTGTCAATGTGAATCACCGTTCGAGTTCGAATCAGCTTCGTTCCAGTCGCGTCTCTACGTTCCCTTTCGTCCGTTCGTTGAGCTTGTCGTAGAAGTCGGTCTGCATGCCGGCGGGGATCGCCACGGTGCCCTCCCAGGACCCGTCGCTTTGCCATTCGTCCTTGACGAGGTTCCCGTTGCTCTTGACGACCCCGTAGGCGGCGCCGGCGTGCTCGGCGGGGATCCGGACGTGCACCTTGACCTGCTCGATCTTGATGGGGATGATGGGGCGGAGCTTGTCGAGCAGCTCTTCGGCTTGCTCCTGCGTGGACCGGAAGGGGTCCGCGTGGAAGCGCACGTTCTCCATCGCGTTCTCGATGCGCGTGGGGGGGTGGGGGTTCCCAGATTGGGGGTTCAGCGAGTGGCGGGTGAGGTAGTTCACGATGGCTTTGCGTTTCTTCTCCCGCATCTCGCGTCGTTGCTCGGTGGTGAGCTGGATGTCGCCTTCCGTCACGATGCGGTGGGCGACGTTGACCACGTCCGTCGTGTCGAAGGCCTCCTGGATGGCCTCGTCGCCCATCTTGTCGCCTTTGTTGGCGTCCTTGAAGATCTGGTCGGCGGCGAGGTCCTGGGCTTGGATGGTCTTGTTGTCCGGGTCGTCGCGGACCTCTTGGGCGCGGTCGGGGTCGACGAGCACCTCGAACGTGTGGCCGTGCGTGTCCAGGCGGGCGATCACGGCGTCGTCGAGGCTGACCATGGTTCTCACCTCACGCGGCTCTGGCTCGGTCCACCGCGTCTTCAACCTGGGAGCGGTCGAACTTGCGGAAGGCGTCCGCAGCGTCCACGACCCCGATCTCGATGCTTGCGGGGTCCAAGTCGCTATCGGTGCCGTGGTCGAGCCCGGCCAGGCCCAGCGTGGTGGCGTCCTCCTCGCTGAGGCCGTCTTCGAAGTTGCGTTCGAAGTGGTCCATCACGTCGCCGCGGCCGGCTCCAATGGCGCTTGCTTTGTACGCCATCAGCGCGCCGCTGGGGTCCGTCTCGTACAGGTGGGGACCGGTGTGGTCGACGCCCGCGATCAACAGCGCGGTTCCGAAGGGCCGCACGCCGCCGTACTGGGTGTAGTTCTGTTTGAAGTCGCAGGTCTTCTTGACGAGCGTCTCCACGGTGATGTCCTCGTCGTAGGTGAGGCGGTTGAGTTGGCTGTCCATGCGGGCTCGGTCGACGAGCACGCGCGCGTCGGCGACGAGGCCGCTGGTGGCGCAGCCGAGGTGGTCGTCGATCCGGAAGATCTTCTCGATCGATTCGGGGTCGACGAGGTCGCTGCTTATGCGTTTGTCCACGATGAGGACCACGCCGTTGCCGTAGCGTACGCCGACGGTCGTGGTGCCTCGTTTGACCGCTTCTCGGGCGTACTCCACCTGGAACAGGCGCCCGTCGGGGGAGAAGACCGTGATGGCTCGATCGTACATCTGAGCTGGTTGCATCCTACCACTCCGTGATGCGAGGACGTGAGCTCCGCGTTCGGCTCCCGGGACAAGCGTTCCTTGGCTTCGTCCGGGGAGGATGGGTCGGTTCGGTGTGCACGCTCGCTACGCGGCGGATAGGAGGTTCGGTATAAATACGTGGGGCTTGTCACGCATCCGCTGAGGGATGCGCACGTCATCAGGGGTCCTTGCTTGCGCGGTCCTTGGCGGCTCGGATCGTCCCGCTGGTCGTGAGGGGATCTGCGCCGGCCTCCTCGAGGGCTTTGCGGGCCTCCTCGGCGTCGGTGTGCGGCACACGGAGGATGCCCAGCCCGCTCGTGTACACGGTCAACCGCCAGGAGGGGGGACCGATGGCCTCGTTGAGCGCGTGCCGCGAGGGGCGCGGCCGGGGCGGGTCGAACGCGATGTAGCGCGGTCGGTCGGAGCCCATCCAGGGGCCAGCAGCCGGGTCCGGGGGTTAAGCGTTGTCCGTGTGCGCGCCGGGCGGGGCGCGATGGGAACATGCGCGGGAGCTGCTAGCAAGCTCTCGGTTTCGTCCCTGTTCGTTCAAGTACCCCGACTCCAGGAGGGGCCTAAGACGGGGGAACAGCCCGTCAGGAGATGCTAGCCATGAAGATGAAAGCCAGAAGCAACCAGCGCAAGCTATCCGGATTCGGGACGAAGCTGGTCCTGATCGTGACGTTCGCGACCCTGCTCGGCATGTCCGGGTTGGCCGCGGCGACCCACAACCCCGGCCACAACCCCGGTCCGCCCTCCATCCCGGGGGACGCGGACGTGGAGGTCGAGTGGCACGAAGACGGTATGGGGTTCAACGTTACCAGCAGCAAGGACATCTCGAACGTGATCGTCGAACTCTGCCCCCGCGGTGACGAGCGGATCGCGCACAAGCACGAGGACCGCTTCGAGGAGGAGGACATCAAGGAGTGGACCCACCGCGAGAACGAGACCATCGTCGCCATCTGGGTCAAAAGCGGCAACAACCACGACCCCAACGACCCGAAGCCGCCTGCCCCGTTCGACAACCCCGGGGCCGGTGAGTACTTCGAGAACACGGAGGCGGACTGCGAGACTCCGCCTGAACCCGAATGCCACCCCACCGTGACCGGGACCGCGCTCGAGGGTCCCACGAACCAGCTCACGTGGACCGAGCTCGAGAACGCCACCGGGTACAACGTGTACCGCGCCACGAGCGATGGGAACTTCTCGGTGATCGCGTCCGTGGACACCAACACGACCATGTACGACGACACGAACGTGACCGAGGGCACCACGTACAGCTACCAGGTGACCGCCACGTTCAACGGGCAAGAGACCGAGCCCTGCGAGACGGTGATGCTCACCGCGATCCCCGTGTTCGAAAGCATGCTCGCCGTCGGCGCCGCCAGCGTGCTCGGGCTCGGCGCGTACGCCGTGACCCGACGGAGCTAACCCCGACCGCTTGGCTCCCACGGATCGCTCCTAGCCGGGCCTGCCCCTCGGGCCCAGCCTTCCCTTCTTTGCCACACCAACGACCGTTCGAGGTCGACCTGACAGCCTCGAAAGGTACATACTCTCCTCTCCACGATGCATCCTAGACGCCAGGCGGGCGCGAACGATGGACACCCAAGGAGAGCAACCCGCGGAGAACCGCCTTCTCGCGGCGTACGAGCAACTCCGGGACCGCCTGTCCCCCGCCCTCGCCTTCATCCGAGCACGCGTCACCGTGGACACGCGCGCCCTCGCCGCGCTGCGCATCGCGCTGGGGGCGATCCTCATCGCGGACCTCGTCCACCGCGCCGGGGACCTGACGCTCTTCTACACGGACCAAGGCATGTACCCGCTGGCTGCATTCGAGGGGTCCTACGCCCAATACCAGGGCCTCTCGCTGCACGCGCTGTCGGGGGCCGCCTGGTTCCAGGCCCTCCTCTTCGTGATCGCCGGCCTGCTCGCGCTCGCGTTCGCGCTCGGGTACCGGACCCGCCTGGTCGGCCTCATCTCGTTCGCGCTTCTGATGTCCCTGCACGCGCGCAACCCCGCCGTGCTCAACGGCGGGGACATCCTCCTGCGCGTGATCCTGCTCGTGAGCCTGGTCGCTCCGCTGGGCGAGCGATGGTCGATCGACGCGCTTCGTCGCGGCTCCGCTCGCGACCGCGTGGCAAGCTTCGGGACCGCGGCGCTGCTCGTCCAACCGATCGTCGTGTTCACCACGAACGCGATCGAGAAACACCGCGGCGACACCTGGTTCTCGGGCCAAGCGCTGGAGATCGCGCTGCTCAACGACGTCATGACCGTGCACCTGGGCAATGTCCTCGCCGGGTCCTCGTCCCTGCTCACCGTGCTCAACTACGGGTGGGTCGTGCTCCTGTCCGGCTCGGTCCTGTTCCTCCTTCTCCCCACCGGTCGGCTCCGCACCGTGGCCGCGCTCGCCTACATGGGCGCCTTCGCGGGCATGGCGCTGACCCTCTCTGTCGGGCTTTTCCCGTTCGTGCTCGCTGCCTGCGTCGTCCCGTTCCTCGCCGCTTGGTTCTGGGACGCCCTTGAAGGAGCCATCCCACGGGGCTGGAAGGATACGGTCCCCTCACGGAGGCGGCTTGGCCCTCTTAGCAAACCCCCCCTCGAGCAGCGCATCCTCGATCGTCTCCGAGAGGCAGGTCACGGGTTCGCCGCCTCGTACGTTCGCTCGTACGCTCGCGTGACGTTGAGCCTCGCAGGTCTCGTGGTGCTGTGCTGGATCCTCGTGTTCAGCGCGGCCGCCGTCACGGACTCTCACGTCCCAGGGATCGAGAACAGCCACCTCGACCAGCAAAGCTGGAGTCTCTACGCTCCCAACCCCTCGCAATCGTACAGCTGGTACGTCCCCGAAGCGCACCTTGCCGACGGTGGCACCATGGACGCCCTCGACGGTGGCCCCGTGGACTTCGAACCGCCCCCGGACGCGGCGGACGCCTACGAGACGTTCCGCCACCGCAAGTTCATGGAGACCGTGCGCCAATCCGGGAGCGGAGACCCTGGCATCATCTCGCGAAGCTACGCCGACTGGGCCTGCGACAAGGCTCAAGCCCTCACCGCGGTCCCGGTCGAGACGCTCACGCTGTGGCGCATGAAGCAAGCAAGCCCCGTCGACGGCGAGCTGGAGGACCCCAGGAAGATCCAGGTGATCGAGCGGGCCTGCGGGTGACCCGTCTCCTCGGGGCTCTCACGGCTGCTAGCTCCGCTCTGCTTGCTGTTCCGCAGAGGAGTTCTCTTCCTGTGCCGTTGCCGGCTGCTCGGCCTCCGTTGGGTTGTCGGTTTCCCGAGGGTTCTCGACGACCGTGGCTTGCAGCGTGATCTCTTCTTCGTCCGCTTCAGATGGCTTCACCGTGATCAGAATTTCTTCCTGGGCCCCCTATTTCGGCATCGGGGAGCGTTCGGTGCTCGACGTTTTTCTCGAGAGGGGTTCGTAGCCCGAGGGGGGCGGGAGGATGGAGCCCGGTGAGGCCGCCATCCTCCCCGACGCGTGGCGGCTCGCGCCGCTAGCGGACTCACGCAGGGTGGAGCCGTGTCCTGGGGCCGGTGTAGGACGCTCAGTTCGGCGGTATCGGCAAGCATCCAGCTGGGACGTTGCCGGGAGTCGTGTCGATCCCGATCCCGATGGCCGTGTCGAAGGTGGTGATCCCTGGCGGGGAGTTCGTCCAGCAGGCGTTGTTGGCAGCGTTGGTGCCCAGCGTCGCGCTGTACGTGTCCGTTCCTCCGGTGTCTAGGAGGATGCCTGGGTCGCCGGCGGGGTTGGCGGGTCCCAGGTTGATGATGGGTTCACCGGCCGCTTGGCCTGTCCAGGACAGGAACCCCGGGACGACGGATCCACCACTGCCGCATTCCTGAGCCACTAGGGTCCCTATCGCCTGGGATGCGGCATACGTGTCATCTCCGGCGGGTTCGATCATCGCTCCCAGGACGCTGAAGAGGCTTCCACCCTGGCCTAGGAGATCAGCGTTGCCAGTGACAGCAGACGCCTCGCAAACGCTGACGCTCGCGCCGTTGATGTCGGCGATCGCGGTTGCGCCACTCATCGCGTCAAGCTCGTACACATCGGAAAGCGCCGATCCGAACAGGGCTCCAGCTGCTCCCGTGTCTCCGGCACCTTGTGCTTGCGTGACGGCGTCCCCACCCGTCACGTCCACCGTCACCTCGCCAGAGCACGAGCCACCTCCGCTACAGTTGATGGTGCCGGTCCCGGAGGGCTCGTTCACGGCCTCGGCGGTATGGGTGGACCCTTGGATGGCCCCATTGTTGAGGAGCACACCCAGGCCCGCCAGACGGCCTTGGCCGTGGGCGTAGGTGACGGCATCGCCCATGTTGACGTTCACGTCGAGGCCCAGGTTGCAGATGAACCCGCTCGGGCAGGTGAAGTTGAGCCAGGCGTTCAGCTCGGGCGTGACATCTGCCTGCGCTAGCAAGTTGTCGCCGCCGGTACCGTCGACCAGCACGCCGACACCGGCCTCACCGGCTCCTTGGGTTTCCGTTACGGCGGAACCGCCCGAGCTCGTTCCCGCGTAGGTGTCAGGACCACTGACATCCACGTGACCCCCGTACCCGCCCAGCGCTCCAGCTCCTTGAGCGATGGTTTGCCCCAGCCCGATCACGGACTGCTGGAAGTTGGACGTGCTCTGGACGACATGCGGGTTCGAGGTCGCGTCCGCGGTGTACGTGGTGTGTCCGAGATTTCCGTAGAGGAGTCCCAGCCCCATGAGGCCTCCTCCTTGCGCCGTGACGAACGCGTCACCTCCGCTTGTCTTGGCGACTGCTTCGTATTGGTTGCCTCCGGCGGTGTCCACGAGGGCCCCAGCCCCAAGCGAGCCGCCTCCGTGAGCGGCGACGAACGGGTTGAAGGAGGCGTCCGGTTGGCTTCCCGACGAGGGGGTTACGGTGAGGCTGGCCGTGTAGTCGTCCGAGCCGGCGGTGTCCACGAGCGCGCCGACGCCCAAGAAGCCTGCGCCTTGGATCGCCAGGACCGGGCCGAGCAGGCCAGCGGGGTTGGTGGTCACCGTCCGGGTGTACTCATCGTTGCCGTCTATATCGATCGCCACGGAGACGGGCGCGGTGAACGTCTCGACATCGGTGTCGATGAAGGTACCGCCGGCGTTGTTCCGGTATGTATCGTCGCCGATGAGGTCAATGCTGACCCAGTAGTTCGTGTGGTAGGTGGTGGGTCCGTTGAGGTCGACGGCGAGGAAGGGCGGCACAGCGAGGGTCGGCTGGTGCGAGGAGGGGCTTGCACCGGGATCCTCGTTGAGTTCCTCAAGCGTCGGGAGTTGCTGGTGGATTGTGTCCAATAGCATCGCTTCAGCTTGGATGAGGTGCGCCGTGTCGACTCGCTGGCTGAGTTCTTGGATCCGTTCTTGGTCGACGGTCGGGGACGCGTCCGAGTCCGTGTATTCGAAGGAGGCGTCCTGGGCCTGAGCCTCGACGGAGATCGTCGGCTTCTGGGGGGTGGTGCTCTCTCCCTTCGCCGAGAGGGTAAGCCGTGGATGATGGGTGCGCAGGGTCTCCATCTCGTCCTCGGAGAGGTCCTGGAAGGCTTGTTGCCGTAGATCGTAGGCTTCGACGACGGCGGAGAGGATATGCCCAAGGGGTTCCTGGAGGGACTCTGGGAGATTGTCGAGGTCCTCTTGGGCTTCCTGGATGTCCTCGTCGGTGACATCGTCCTGCGTTCCCATCAGGGCGGCCAAGGCTTCGGGGGCTGTCAGCTGGGGAGGAGCCGATACGCTTGGAGGACCCCCGGACTGAGAGGCGAGGGTTTGCACGATCTGGGCTGGGTCCTGCTCCTTGAAATCTTCAGCGAGGTTGCATGCGTCTGTCTGAGATGTTCGAATCTCAGAAGAAAGGATGTCCTCGATGGGTGGATCGCTATCTGACCCCACGCCATCAATAGTGCATCCGTCTCTCTCCTCTGGATTCTCCTCGAGAGTTATCGAGTCGATGGATCCGACCGTAGCAGAGGCAGCGGCTAGGCCGGAGGCAGCCATAATCAGTATCCCTATAGTTGCAAAGAGTCGAACGTGTTTCAGGGTTCCCATGAATTAACACCCCAGATATCCATTCATGTGGGCACAGATAGAACTAGTGCGAACATGTCCGATTACTGTATATTTGGCGAGTTCACTGAGGGCGCTCGCCGAGAATCTGGACGGGAGGTCAACGAGGATCGCTATCTGCTTGACGGATTGGTTATCCTGCTGGGCCTGATCTTGTGTTGGAAGCGGCGCACGGAGCTGGTGGGAGGCTAACCCTAGCTCAAAGGATGGACGCTGGCGTCCGAGAGAGCCGTCTCGCCCGCGACCAGGGTTTGACCCCTGGATATTTACTGGCGTATCGGCAATGTCATCCCGTCCTGGTTGGACGAGGCCCGGTCGCCGGGCGGGAGGCCCGCCCGGCGGGCCGGGGGCCGTTTTCACGACCCACAATCCTCAGACGGTCCGATGGGATCATGGAGCTGGGTAGGCATGGTCCTCCTCCTTGTCGGGGGAGTCGCGGTCGGTGGCTATGTCGGGATGACCGTCTTCGATTCCGTCCACGAGGACCAGACACAGATTGAGGCTGATCTCCGCATCCACAACCCCAACCAGTTCTCGGTCGAGTCGTCGGTCCCACCTGGTCTGATGACAGTCTGCTATCGCCAGTTGCATTCCCTGAGGTTATCGAGGTTGTTGTCCTCAGTAGCGTCGGCGTCGGATCGGAGCGTCTTCTTCCCACAATGACCGCATTCGTACTTGTGGACCTCTGCTTCTTTGCCCGTCTTTCTGCTCTTCGTGTAGAAGGTGTCTCCCCGGTCCATTGCTCGGTAGACTTCGCCCACGGTCAACTGCTCGTCTGCGCTTGTTGGGTCATCCCCTACACCTACCGCCTCGATATGGGCGTCGTGCGGTTGACCGACGGGTTCCTGTTCCGTACAGACGATCCGTCGTCGTGCCATACAATCTCGCCAATTCCGGGCTTTGACCTAAAGCCTTCCAGAGGTGGTGTGAAACTATTAGATCCTGTCGCTCAGGAACGAGCGCGGTGGTAGTTGGAAACCAGCGGTGAAAACGCGGCCTGGCAAGCCTTGAACCCCCACGGCTCGCCGCAGTCCTGATTGGGGCCGGCGACACTCTTGCCGGGCAGCGTGATGACGGGCTGGAGACCTCGCGAGGTTTGCTCGTCATGAGGCAGAATACGGGGTCTTCTGGGTCGGTGCTCGAGGAGGCGGTCAGCCTGCCACCCCCAACGTGAAGACGGCATCCCTCGCTCCCGTCCCATGGACCTCGAGGAGGAACTGGCGTTCGTGAGGGCGGAGTACGAAGAATGGCGGGAGAGAGTGGACGGCGTGGAGGTGTCGAGCGTCCCCCGCCACCTCGAACGCGTCAGGACGGTCGCCGAGACCGTCGCAGGGATCGCACAAGCAGACGCCGCAAGGGAGCAGACTGAAGCGGCGATGGTCCAGGCCCAAGCCGCGCAGTCCCAAGCTGAGGCGACGGAGAGCCTCCAACGATGGACTCGGTTCCTCGCCGGGGCTACGATCGTGCTCTCGCTGGCGACGGTCGCCCAGATCGGGCTGGCCTTGAGCTAGCCTCGATCCAGATGCCCAGCCATTCGGGAAGTAGCCTCCAGGAGGAGATGGGGACCGACAAACCCTCTTGTATGGGCTTGTGAACTACCCTCCTAAGCCGCCTCGGGGATTCGAACCCCGGACCTCCTGATTACGAATCAGGTGCTCCAC
>CAZOQA010000059.1:0-11874 GCA_964581775.1 uncultured Thermoplasmatales archaeon
GGCTTGCACGTCGTCGTGGTGGTCGGCCGCGGCGTCGGTGGCGCCGCTGGCGTCGACGTAGTAGCTGCCGTCGGCCTCACCCGCCGCCTCGCCACCACCGTCGCCGGTGAGGGCGGCGAAGCCGTCGCTTTGGGCAAGACCGGGGGCGGCCAACAGGCTTAGCGCGAGCAGGGAACCGATGATGAGTCGTCGCATGGGGTCACCGCTTGAGCCCTCCCCCACCCCCCCTTTATGGGGGGTTTGGCGACGCGCGTGAAACGAGCGCCTCCCGGGAGGGGCAGGAATGTTTATCCGTCAAAGGGCCCCCTTGTTGGGGTGATGGCGTCGGTGAACGGGACCCGACTCGAGGACTCGCTCGACGAGGCGTCCCAGCAGGAGCTATCGAACGCGGTCGAGAAGTACGAGCTGGATTGTCTCAAGCTCATCGACGCCGTCGAAGAGCTGGACCGCGAGGGCGAAAAGCACACCCTGCGCAAGATCGCCAGCCTCTCTGGGCTCAGCAAGGACGAGGTCAACCGGTACCTCACCGATCAGGTCAACGAGTTGTACAACCTGGACCGGCTCAAGCACGTGCGCTCCCGCAACCGGCCCCTGTACAACCACCTGATCACGAGCGGGCCCCCCCGCACCGAGAACGGGGACTGGGCGGGCATCGAGGCGAACACGAGCAAGTTCGAGATCTTCGAAGCGGTCGCCATGAAGTACGGGTACAGCGTCGAGCCCGGTCAAGCGCGCGGCCGCATCGTGGAGCTGGAGTACCACGGCATCGAGGAGCTCTCCTACGAGCGCCAGGGCCTCGCGTTCAGCTTCCAAGAACCCGTGCTCTACCTGGACCAGTACCGACCCCGGACCTGACCCGTCACTCCTCCGGGAACTCCACGAGCTCCAGAAGCGTCCCGAACGTGCTCTTCGGATGAAGGAACGAGATCAAGGACCCCTCCACGCCGCCCCGAGGCTCCTCGTCGATCACGTCCACCCCCTCACCAGCCACGAGCCCGATCGCCTCCTGCACGTCCTCCACCTCGAACGCTAAGTGGTGAAGCCCCGAGCCCCGGGACTCCAGGAACCCCGCCAAAGGCCCCTCGTCGCCCAAGGGAACCAGAAGCTCCACCTTCGCATCCCCCACCTCGTAGATGAGCGTGCGCACGCCCTGGTCCTCCACCGTCTCCTCGCGAGGCGCGCCCGCGCCCAGCACGTCCTCGAGCACGCCGCGCGCCCGATCAAGCTCGTCTTCCCGGACGGCCACGCCCACGTGATCAATCCGATCCAGCATCGTGCCCCGAACAGGCCCCGTCAATCTTGAACCCCGCGCACCCCGCCCCGCCCGTACAAGCGTTTAAGGCACAAGCCAGGGTCAAGGAGGGGTGCCGCATGAACGATCCTCTCCCTGGGCCCGCTGACCCCCTCGACGAAGCCCTCGTGGGCCTCTTCGACATCGCCCGCGACGAGCACCCGCTCGACGTGCAAGCCGTACAATCCCAGCTGGAGGGCCTGCCCGAGGACGAACGCAAGGCCCTTCTTAACGAGCTCGTGGACGTCGACACGTTCGGGTCCTACCTCCGGAAGGCCGACAAGGGAGCCACCATCCACGCTCGCACCCCCGGAGCAGGCTTCGAGGACGACAAGATGGAGAAGATCGACACGGTCCTCGATGCGCTTGCGCGCCTGGAACACGGAGACGAAGGAGCCCGCAGCCTCCAAGCGCTTACCCCCGACCAGCGCGTGCACGTGCTCTTCGCCTCCATCGGCCAACGCTGACCCCCCACCCGTCGGTTCCACCGATCGGTTGCGCGGTATTCAAGTACCCCACGTCGCTTGATGCAGCCTGACATGACGCGGACCCTCCTCCTCGCGTTGCTCCTCCTGGCTGCCCCCCTGACGGGCTGCGCGCAACTGCTCGGCCCCGCCGACGACGCCGCGTACACCATCGCCTGGGACCAACCCCCCCAGGACCGGGCCGCCGGCGCATCCATCCAGATGTCCTGGACCGTGGACGGGCCCGACTCCCAGATCCCCCACACCGCCGTGCACTGGGCCAACGAATCCGTCGAAGACCCCGAATCGCCCGCCGACTACGGGAACACCACCGGGGCCCAAGAGCCCGCAACCATTCCCGGCACCTTCGACACGGAGGTCACCCTCGACGAGGCCGGCACGTACCACTTCGTCGCGCACGCCATCGCGGACGAAGAGCACATCTGGGCCGAGGAGGTCCAAGTCACCATCAGCGACGACGACGAGACCGTCGACACGACCGTCCGCGTCACGCTCGACGACCACACCGAGCAAGCGCCACCCGACGGAGACCTCACGTTCGAATGGAGCCTCGAAGGCGCCCCCGACGAAGCCGACGAGACGACCGTCTACTGGGGCCCCGAAAGCCGCGAAGAACCCACGCCCGGCGGGTACACCAACCACTCCCCCACGATCGAGGACGCTGCCGTCCCCGGCTCCTACAACGCCACCCTCAACGTGAGCGAAGAGGGCACCTACCACGCTCGCGCGTACGCCCTCAACGCCGGCTCGCACCACTGGTCTGAGGAGGTCACGTTCGAGATCACGACCGAACCCCAAGAGCACGAGGTCGACATCCAGACCATCGCGACCGGGTACGACCCCGACGAGATCGACGTCCGGCCCGGGGACACGATCACGTGGACCAACACGGACGAGATCAGCCACACCGTCACGTTCGAAGACGAAGACGCGCTGGGAGACTCCGGCTCCATCGGGCCCGGTGACACGTACAACATCACCATCCCCGAGGACCTCGACCCTGGCACGTACGAGTACTACTGCGACTTCCACACCACGATGCCCACAGCTGAAATCACCGTGCTCGAACCAGGGTAACCGCGCCGGCGTCACATCCCGGCCGGGTCCTGGTACTCGCCCCAGGCCCTGCGCATCGCATCGCACACCTCGCCCGTCGTCGCCTGCGCCTCGACCGCGTCCAGGATGAACGGCATCAGGTTCTCCTCGCCCAACGCGGCCTGCTCGAGGTCGTCCAACGCCGCCTGGGCGCGGCCCTCGTCGCGCTCCTGGCGCACCCGGGTCACGCGCTCGACCTGCTCCTCCTCCAACTCCTCGGGGATCTCGAGCACGTCCTCGTTGTTCCCCTCGGCCCCCTCGAACGCGTTCACGCCCACCACGATCTCGTCCCCGTCCTCGACGGCCTTTTGGCGCTTCCACGCGCTATCCTGCACCTCTCGCTGCACCCACCCCTGCTCGATGGCTCGCTGCATCCCGCCCAAATCGTCGATGCGGTCCAGGTACTCCCAGGCCTGCTCCTCGAGCTCGCCCGTCAACCATTCCACGTGGTAGCTCCCGGCGAGCGGGTCGATCGTGTTGGGCACGCCGCTCTCGTGGGCGATGATCTGCTGGGTGCGAAGCGCCACGCGCGCCGAGCGCTCCGTGGGCAGCCCCAGCGCTTCATCCCACGCGTTCGTGTGAAGCGACTGCGTGCCCCCGAGCACGGCCGCAAGGGCCTCGAGGGTGGTTCGCACCACGTTGTTCATGGGCTGTTGCGCGGTCAGGGAGGAGCCGGCGGTCTGCGTGTGGAAGCGAAGGCGCAGGCTCTTGGGGTCCTCGGCTTCGAACTCGTCCTCCATGATGGTGGACCACATGCGCCGGGCTGCGCGGAACTTGGCGGCCTCCTCGAACAGGTCGCTGAACCCGTTGAAGAAGAAGGACAACCGCGGGGCGAAGCTGTCCACGTCCAGGCCCCGGTCGAGCACGGTTCGGACGTACGTGCGCGCGTTCGCGAGCGTGAACGCGAGCTCTTGCACCGCGGTGGCGCCCGCCTCGCGGATGTGGTACCCGCTGATGCTGATCGTGTTCCACTTGGGCACGTTCTGGCTGCAGTACTCGATCAGATCCGCCGTGAGGCGAAGGGACTGCTCGGGCGGGTAGATGTAGGTGCCGCGCGCGATGTACTCTTTGAGGATGTCGTTTTGCACGGTGCCGCCGAGCTCGTGCTCGTCGACGCCTTGCCGGCGCGCCACGGCGATGTACATGGCGAGGAGCACGGCCGCGGGCGCGTTGATGGTCATGCTCGTGGTCACATCGCTCAACGGGATGCCGTCGAAGAGCGTGTGCATGTCTTCGATGCTGTCGATGGCGACGCCGACCTTGCCGACCTCGCCCTGGGCGATGCCCTCGTCCGAGTCGTACCCGATCTGCGTGGGCAGGTCGAACGCGCAGGAGAGCCCCGTCATGCCTTGGTCGAGCAGCTGTTTGAAGCGCTGGTTGGTCTGCTTGGCCGATCCGAACCCGGCGTACTGGCGCATCGTCCACAACCGGCCCCGGTACATGCTCGCGTAGACGCCTCGCGTGTACGGGGGCTCCCCGGGGTACCCCAGCTTTTCGAGGTAGTCGACGTCCGCGTCTTCGGGGGTGCTCACGCGGGGCACCGTGATCCACGAGGGCGTCTGGTGGGTGTCCTCCTCGGGCGAGGGGTCGGCCGACATCGCGCAACCCAGGCTCGTCGAAGGCTAAAGGGTTGCGCACGGGCGAACCGCCTTAGGGCCTGCAGGACCCGGGGGCCTTAAGATGGCGGGCTCGGTGTCGGGGACCGTGCCTGCCCACCTTGCCGACCGCCTCGCGGAGGCCATCCGGACCGAGGGGCCCCTCCCGTTCTCCCGGTTCATGAACACCGCCCTGTACGACCCCGAGGAGGGCTACTACGCGGACCCCTCGTTCACGACGGGACGCGAGGGGGACTTCGCGACCGCTCCGGATACGGGCCCCTTGATGGGGGCCACGCTGGCCAAGCCGGTGGAGCGGTTCGCGGAAGCGGGAAGCCGCTTGATCGAGCTGGGCCCGGGTTCGGGCCGGCTCGTGGCCGACATCCTCGGATCGCTCGAGGAGGCGACGCGGGAGCGGTTGGACGTGGTCCTCGTGGAACCGTTCCCTCAGCGGCGGGACGCCGTGGCGGACCGGGTCGAGGAGGCGACGGGGCATCGGCCGCGCGTGGTCGGGGATTTGGAACCCGTCGAGCCCGGGCGCTCGTTCGTGTTCGCCAACGAGGTGCTCGACGCGCTGCCCGTGGACGTGCTGCGCAGGACCGCGGACGGGTTCGAGGCTTTGCACGTGGACGTCGACGAGGAGGGGTTCGTGGAGGCGTGGCGCCCGGCTGGGGAGGAGCTCTTGCAGGCCGCCGAGCCCGTGCTGGATCGGCTCCCGGAGGACGGTCGTTACGAGTTCGCGCATGGGGTCCAGGAGCTTGTCGCCTCCGTGGCCGCGACGCTGGACCCGGGCGTGGCCGTGTTCTTCGATTACGGGGGCCGCTTCGGGGACGTGTGGGGAAGCCGGGGACGGGGCACGCTTCGCGGGTACAGGGACCACGAGCACGCCGAGGTGCTTGAGGACCCGGGCCAGGTGGACATCACGGCGGACGTGGACTTCTCGCGCGTGATGGGCATCGCGGATGCGCTGGGCCTCGAGGTGGCGGCTTTCGGGGGCCAGGATCGGCTCTTGATGCACCTGGGCGTGGTGGAGCGGGCGCGGGGGATGGATCGCCTGCTGGATGTGAAGCAGCTGGTCGTGCCGGGCGGGGGCGGGTTCGGGGAGCGCTTCCAGGCGCTCGCGTTGGATCAGGGCGGCCTGGCGGGCAAGCTGGGTCTCAAGGTGGACCTGGAGGACCCGGAGGTGTGGACGCGCGCCCTGGAGGGCTTGGAAGGCACGGAGGGGCTGGCGGGGCTGGGGAGCCGGGAGCTTCCCTGACCCGGGTCGTGGGCGTCACTCGTCGATCTCTTCCACGTCGAACTCGCGTCCTGTGCCGGGGTCCCGGGCCACCCAGTACATCGGCAACCCGGCCAGGATGATCAACGCCCCGATGAGGCTCCCGCGGGGGTCCTCCCAGACGAGGTTCGCCGTGAACACGAACGCCAACGCCACGAACGCGACCGGGACCCACGGGTAAAGTGGGACCTTGTACGGGCGCCTCATCCCGGGCCGGTCTCGGCGGAGCGTGATCACGGCCAGACCGGCCAGGCCCACGAACAGCCACGTCGCGAAGATGACGAGCGTGATCAGGTTCTGGAAGGTCTGCAGGAAGAACACGAGCGCGATGGACCAGACGCCCTGCACGACGAGCGCCGTGGTCGGGGTGGCGAAGTCCTCGTGCACGGTCACGAAGGACTCGAAGAAGATCCTGTCCCGCGCCATCGCGAACGGGATGCGGGGGCCCGTGAGGATCACCGCGTTGCACGTGCCCAGGATGGAGATGAGCACGCCGGCGAGGATCACGTTCGAGAACCGGATCCCGCCCACGAGCTCGGCGGCCAACCCCGCGGGCGAGTTCGCCGCCTGGGAGGCGCCCACGTCGCCCACGGTCTCCTGGATCCCCGCCAACCCCTCCCCCGTGAGCACGGACACGTACCCGTAGTTGACGACCATGTACACGATCATGACCACGATCGTGCCCCCCACCAGGGACAAGGGCAGGTTCGTGTCCGGGTCGTCGACCTCCTCGGCGACCTGCGTGCTGTTGTACCAGCCGTCGTACGCCCACAACGCCGGCACAAGAGCGAGCCCGAACGCCGCCAGGAAGCTCCCGGACCCCTCGACGGGTGCCGAGGGGGGAAGCGAGCCCCGCACCGGCAACAGCAACGCCGCGATGCCCAAGCCCACGAGCGCTGCGACCTTGAGGATCGTGGTCACGCTTTGCACCCACCCGCCGAACCTGACGCCCACGTAGTTGACAAGCGTAAGGGAGACGATCAGCGCGATCGCGACCAGTTGCACGTCCAGGCCCGGCGAGACGTACGCGCCGCCCTCGAGCTCGCTGAGGAGGCTCCCGAACGCGACGGCGAGCGCGCTGATGGAAGCGGCTTTCCCGATGAAGAAGCTCGACCACCCCTGCAGGAACGCAAGCCCGTTCCCGTACGCCTCGCGAAGGTACGCGTACTGCCCGCCGCTTTCGGGCATCGCGGTCGCGAGCTCGGCGAACGTGAGCGCGCCAAGCAGGACCAGGAACCCGGCCACGGCCCACACGCTGAGCACGAGCGTGGGCGTGGGCTCGATCCCGGTCGTGGCGAACTGCCACGCCACGATCTGGGGGCCGAAGAAGATGCCCGACCCGATCATGGACCCGACGACGACGCTCGTCGCTGCGATGGGTCCCAAATCGCGGCGAAGCTCCACGCCGCCTCACGAGCCCCCGTGTTCAAAACCGTTGGCTCCTCGGCAGAGGCAGCCTAGCGGGGCGTGTCGATGCCAGGGCGCTCGGCGAGGGCGTCCCATTCCGTCACGGACGGCGAGACGGTGATCTCGTAGGATGGGCTCGTGAGCTCGGTGCCCTCGTCGATGTTGACCGTGAGCTCCCAGGTCCCCACGCCTTCATCGCTGGCGGCCTCCTCGAGCGCGCCCTGCTGGGCTTGCTCCGAGTCGGCGGCCTGCCGCTCGTTGATGTCGGGCTCCTCGTTGACTTGAGCGACCGCATCGCAGGAGCCCGCCTCGCTTGTGCCAGCAATCGCGAAGTCGCACTCGGCGGTCTGGCCTTGCGGACCCGTCGCGGTGACGGCGACGGTGTCCTCGGTGACGGGGCTGTTCTGCACGTTCACGGAGACAGAGAACGTGACGGAGTGAAGGACCTCGCCGTCCACGTCTGCCTCGTAGGAGTGTTCGCCGGAGCCCACGCTGTCCGTGATCTCGTCCAGGGAGCGCTCCTCGCCTTCGCCCCAGGTGATGGTGAAGCCTCGCTGAGCGTCGTCCTCGTAGAAGACGACGCCCATGATGGACGCGATGAGGACGATCGCACCGATGCCCAAGATGACCCCGTCGACGCGGTTCACGAGTCTGCTCCTCCCTCCGCCCGAACACCACGGCCCTCTTTAAGGTTTCTTCCTCGCGCTGGCACGAATCTTCCCCTCGGCCAGGGTCTTTGTAGGCGCGGCTTGTACGGTGGGCTCGTGCAGATCGGGATCCCGTGGTGGATCGGTTCGGGGAGCCCCCAGGAGGGGGTCCAAGAGGCGGCCCGGATGGGTGCGGACTTCGTGGAGATCTCGCTGGATGCTCCCTGGCCGGGGGACCTCGACGGGGCAGAGGTGGCACGCGTCGCCGAAGAGGCGGGCGTGGAGGTGGCCTTCCACGGGCCCTGGCGCGACCAGGCGCTTGCCCACCCGCGCGAGGGGCTCGCCAAGGCGGCCCGCGAGGTCGCACAGGAGTGCCTGGATCTGGCCCGAGCCGCCCAAGCCTCCTACATCGTGTTCCACGTGGACGCCCGAGCGTTCTCCACGTTCCCGGACCGCGGCGCGGTCGACCAGGGCCTCAAGCAGGCCCACGCGAGCCTGCGCGCGCTCAGCTCGAGCGCGGGAAGCGTCGACGTCGTCGTGGAGAACACGACCACGCCCCTGGGCACGCCCGGGGAGGTCGATGGGTTCCTCTCCCAGCTCCCAGGCGTCGGGTTCTGCTACGATCCCGGCCACGCGGTGCTTGCCGAGGAAGCCGGGACGGACGGGGCCACCGGCGAGACCGAGGCCTGGACCGAGCGCCTCGGGGACCGGTTCGACGTGTTGCATCTGATGGACTGGGCCACGACCGAGCACGGCATCGTGGACCACCTCGTCCCCGGGGCGGGTCAGGCGGACCTCGAGGCCCTCTTACAGGCCTCGTGGAAGGCCGGATGCGAGCACGCGCTCCTGGAGGCGTTCTTCCGGGACGTGCAACGCCACGACGCCACGCCCCAGGACCTGGAGGAGGGGCTCCGGGCCGTCGAGCAGATGGCGCCTTGACCGCGCAAGCCTTTTCCTGGTCGAGGCGGTAGAGGGCCTGATGGCAGACCCGGACGAGGTCGAGCCGACGCCCCACGGGGGCACGCGCATCCGCACCCGCGCCCCCCACCGACGCCCCGTCGTCGAGTTCCAGCGCGTCGACGAAACCCCCCCCGACGAGGCCCAGCAAACGCCTCCCCCGGGCCGCGAGAGCATGCTCGCCCGCGCGGGTCCCCCGCCGCTTCGGCGCCCCCCCGTAGCCCCGATCGACGGGACCGGCTCCACGCCTCGCCCGCGGGGGAGCTGGATCCCGAAAGCCAAGCGCCTGTTAGGCGGCGTACGCGCCCGCGCCGACGACGTCCTCGACACGCTCGGGTCCGGCCTAGCCCGTCTGCCTGAGATCAGGATGCGCCGCGCACCCGACTGGACCCCCCGCCCCGGCACCCCTCCCCCCACGCCGCCCCGCGACACGCCCCTTCCCGCGCTCGTTCCCCACCTCGACGCACGCCCCCCCTCGAGGCCCGGCACGTTCAAGGTGCTCCGCTTCGGCCCCGCCCCCGAGACCGAGCCCGAAGACCCCGACCCCGCCCCCGCGCCGGCCGTGAAACCGCCCCCCGCCCACACCACCGCCCCGCCCCGCACGCCGCCCGTGGCCAAGAAACCCCCCCGCCCGATGCTCGCGGCCCCCCCGTCCGCCACGCGCGGGCCCTCCCATCCCGCGCCCGTCCCCACGCCCCCGACCGCCACGCAGGAGGATTCCCCCGTGACCGACGACGATGAAGACACCGATCAAGGCCTGATGGCCCGCCTCCAGAACCGCTTCACCTCCCCCAGCGACGAGGACCCCGAACAGGAGGAGCAAGAGACCCCCGAGCCGGACGAAAGCCAGGACCCGGACAGCGAAAACACGGGCCTGTTCAGCCGGCTGACGGACCGCCTCCGAAGCACAGACGAGGCCGAGGAAGGCGACGACGAAGACAGCGAGGAACCCCCCGACCCCCCCCAAGGCCCCGAACCCCCCGAAGAACCCGACGACGAACCCGAAGCCGATCCCCTCGACGCGTCGCCCGAGCCCACCCCGCCCGATCCCCCCCGCCCCCCCCAAGAGAGTCTCCACGCTGACCCGAACCTCCAACCCCCCGCCCCGCCCGGCACCGAACAACGCCTCCCCGCGCGCCCCGAACCCACCTCCACCGCCTGGAACCCCCCGCCCGACCGAGCCACCGCGGCCCGCACCCCCCCGCTGACCACGCCCGCGCCCACGCCCCCCGCGACGCGTTCACCCCTCCCCACCGCGATGCCAAGCCCCCCGCCCGGCGATGACGCTCAAACCGACCGGGACGACGCCCTCGACGAACGCGTGGACAAGGTGCTCGACCGCTACGAAGAGCCCCCCACCCGGACCCGCCTCGACAGGAGGCCTCCAGGGCGATGACGAAAGGACGCGACACGCGCATCCTGGAAGCCACGCGCGGGGACGACGACAAAGGACTGGGCCTGTCCATCCACCAGCACGCCACCTGGAGGCTCGAAAGCGCAGACGAAGGCGCCCGGTACGCGAAGGCCACCGCTCCAAGCTCCTTCTACACCCGCTGGGGCAACCCCACCGTGCGACGCCTCGAGGACGCCCTCGCGACGCTCGAGAACGCGCAAGCAGCCCTCGCCACGGGCTCCGGCATGGGCGCGATCAGCACCGCCCTACTACACTACGCCCGCGAGGACGGTCAACGCATCGTCACGCAAACCAACCTCTACAGCGCGACGCAAGAGCTCCTCACGGGGCTGCTCGCCGACTACGGCGTCGACACCGTGACCGAGGACGCCCAAGACACGGACGCGTTCCAAGACGCGATCACGCCCGAGACCTCCGCCGTGTACCTCGAAACCCCCAGCAACCCCCTGCTCCGCGTGGCCGACATCCAAGCCATCAGCCAACACGCACACGAGCACGACGTGCCCGTGCTCGTGGACAACACGTTCGCCTCGCCCGTCAACCAGACCCCCCTCGACCACGGGGCCGACGTGGTCCTCCACAGCGCCACGAAGGCGCTGGGCGGCCACAGCGATGTCACCGGAGGCGCCCTTGTCTCCGACGAGGCCACGATCGAGGCTCTCTGGGGCACGTACAAGAAGCTCGGTCCCACGCTTGCCCCCCACGACGCGTTCCTCGTGCACCGGGGCCTGAAGACGCTCGGGCTTCGCGTCGAGCGCCAGAACGAGAACGCCAACCGCCTTGCCTCGTTCCTCGACGACCACGCCCGCGTGCAAGCCGTGCACCACCCCAGCCTGGAGCACCACCCCGGTCACGAGACCGCCACGCGCCAGATGACAGGGTACGGGGGGATCCTGAGCTTCGAGGTCGAGGGCGGCCTCGAAGCGGGCAAGCGCCTGCTCGAGGCGACCGACGTGTGCCTTCTGGGCGTCTCGCTGGGCGGGACGGAGACCCTGATCCAGCACCCGGCCTCGATGACGCATGCACCCTTGAGCACGCACGAACGGGAACAAGCCGGGATCCGCGACGGGCTGATCCGCGTCTCCTGCGGCGTCGAGAACCCTGAAGACCTCGTCCAGGATCTCTCCTCCGCGCTCGAGGAGGCCTGAAAGGCCACGGGCGGGGAAGGCCCATCGCCCCCCACGCTTATGGTCCGCGCCCTGCATAGCGGGGACGGTCGCGATGCCGGACGTGATCCGAGCGGTCATCCCTGACGAACCAGGTGCGCTTGCCAAGTTGACCATGGTCCTCGCGGAGCGGGGCGTCCAAGTGGACGGCGTGAACCTGCTCCCCAAGGGACGGCAAGGAGAGGCGCAGTTCCTTGTCCGCGATGGCCAGAAAGCCTTGCGCATCCTCAGTGAGGCCGGGTTCTCCGGCTCCGCAGAGGATGTCCAGGTGCTCACCTTGTCCAACGATCGAACCGCCCTCGCGGACGTGTGTCAGCGCTTGGCGAAGGCGGGCATCAACATCGAGGGGTGTTTTGGCACCACGTATGGCAAGCAGGGCACCTTCGTGTTGATGACGGACGACAACCCGGCCGCGCGCGAGGTCTTGGACCAGGTCGCGTAAGATGCCCCGCTTGGCCGGGGGCCCGCGACGCAAACGTTGAAGTACGCAGCTCTGCAATCGGCGATTTGTCATGGACGGGCTCCCCGGGCGATCCGGGTT
>CAZOQA010000060.1:0-11844 GCA_964581775.1 uncultured Thermoplasmatales archaeon
CAGCGCGTCGAGCGCGACATCCCCACGCACGAGATCGCGGACGGCGTGCTCAAGACGAACCTGCGCCAGATCGCCTGGGAGACCATGGAGGACCCCTGCCGGTGCTTGAGGTGCCGAGAGGCGCCCCGGAAAGCCACGGACCCGCTCGACTTGGAGGAGACCACGCGCCGCTACGAGGCCTCCGGCGGGCAAGAGATCTTCCTCGGCGTCGAGGACCCCGGCCAGGACGCCATCGCAGGCTACGCCCGCTTGCGCCTTCCCTCGACCCACGCCCACCGGGACGAGCTGGACGACCACGCCATCGTGCGCGAGCTCAAGGTCGTCGGCGCCGAGGTGCCCCTCGAAGGCGAGACCGACCGCCAAGACACCCTCCAACACCAAGGCCACGGGACCCGGTTGATGCGGCGTGCGGAAGCGATCGCCAAGGAGGAAGGCTACGACGGGCTCCTCGTGACCAGCGGGATCGGGACCCACGAGTACTACCGCAAGCTCGGGTACGAACGGGCCGGTCCCTACATGGGAATCACCCTTTGACGCCGGCGCGTTCGTTCGAACGGAGCGGTCGGAAAAGAGTAACCTTTTGACGTCCCATGTCTTCGTGACATCGAAGGGGTTCGATGCCGAACAAGCCGCGTCCACGATGCCCAGAGTGCGACCAAGCCATGGCGCCGCTGTACAGGAAACGACCCAACGGGACCACGTACGCGCGCGCTGGCGCCACGTTCTACTGCCGCGAGCACGACATCCTCGCCAAGGGACGCAACCACGAGACCGAGTTCTTGCGCTGACGCACCCCGGCCGAGCCAGCGCCCGCTAGGCCGCCTCCCGGGCCGGTGGAGCCGCCTCGATCATGCGCCACGCGACGGCGCCCAAGGCCAACAGGACGCCCAAGGCCATGATGAGCGCCCCGTCCGGTCTCTGGGCCAAGAACTCGCCCGCGATGAACGCGACAAGGCCCAGGTTGAGCACCCACACGCCCACCGCCTCCACCCGAGACAAGCCCCCGCGTCCCGGCGTGTACCCGGAGTGCGCGGCCAAGATCAGGTTCGTGGCCGCTCCGACGAACGTGACGTGCGTGAAGGCGACGCCCAGGGCGTGCGGCAACGCTCGGCCGGGGACGAAGTACAAGAACACGAGGCCTACGAACATCGCGATGTACACCGGGAACGCGAGCCCGCCCCACGCCACGGCCGCCGAGCGCCCGCTGCGGAACGGGTTCCGGGTGAACGGGCGCCACCCCATGCGGACTAGGTAGATCGCGACGCTTGAAAGGAACGCGACCGTCGCGAGAGGAATCAACGGCTCCAAGCCCGTGTACAGCGCCGCGAGGATGGCGACGCCGCCCGCGACGCCGAGCCCCATCTGCGCCATGCCCCAGCCGCTCCACCGTGCGTCGTCGTCGGGGCGCACGAAGAACTCCACGAGCGCGGCCAGGACGAGGGCCAGGTACATGTCCATCGGGCCGGCGTGGGCGCCGATCGGGTCCACGCCTGGGCCGCTTGGGTAGGGGAACAGGTTCGTCGCGTACGTCAAGCCCTGGAGGACGCCCATGGTGGCCGCGAGGGAGGCGACGAAGAGGCCCCCGGAGAGGAGAAGGTGGACCGTGGTCACCCTGGCCTGGTGGCGCATCTCGACCAGCGTGTACGCGAACGCGGCCCAGATGACGAGCGCGGTGGGCACGCCGAACAGGGGCATCAGCCAGAAGGGGCCCGCGCCGGAGAACGCCGCGTAGAACGATGCGATGTAGCCGGCGACCACGACGAGCGCGATCCACGCCAGCCAGGAGGCCCCCCGCGCGTACGAATCGGAGACCGCCCTTCGACCGGTGAACGCCCAGAAAGCGGTCGCGATCACGCTCAGGGTGATCCACCCGATCGAGCCAGCGTGCAGATGAGCCAACACCTGGCCCCGGGGGATCCCGCCCTCCGTGAACACGTTCAGAACGCCAAGAGCGATGTTGACCAGGAACAAGGCTCCAGCTCCCAGGTACAAGGCCCGGGTCCCGCGCCATACCCTCTCGTGCGAAACGGGTCGGATCACAAGGCTCAGCCCGGCCCAGGATCCCTGTTCTGGGGCATAAGCACATCGAAGCGTCTCTCACGGCTTGCTCCCAGAGGCTTTCATGCCGAGCCAACGCGTCTCAGGCCAACCCCCCACGGCAGGGAAACGTACTTATACGAGCCGTCTTTGTCGGGGGATGCTCGCGTAACGCACCCCCCAAGCCTCCTCTCCAACCCCCCAACCTCCTTCCTCCGTTACGCGGGCAGGGCCCCCGGCCCTGTTCTTTCGCCGGGGAGCACCCTTCCTTGCCACCAGCCGAGGCTACGTCTGCCTGCTCAGCGCCTCCACCGCGCGCTCGACACCGTCCGCCAGCACCCGCGAGGCCTCCACGATGTCGTCCACGCTGACGCGCTCGTCGGGCGTATGATCCAAGCTGGGATCCCCCGGCCCATACGCCGCGCCCGGGCACGACCACGCCCGCGAGACCACGTTCCAATCGCTGGTGCCCGTCTTCACGCTCGCACGCGCCCGCTTGCCCGCCCGCGTCAGCGCGCCTCGAAGCCCCGTCGCGACCGGGTTCTTCGCGTCCGCTCGCACAGCGGGCAACGCCTCCTCGACGCGAAGCTCCACCCCCGTGGGGAGAGGCTCAGCCAGGGCCCGCCTCGACGGAGGCTTGCCCGGCACGCGCAGATCAAGCCGCGCCCTGGCCCGCTCCTCGCCCGCATCGCGCCCCGACTCCAGACCGACGACGCGAAGCGTCGCCTCCTCGAACCCCACCTCCCGCTCCGGGTTGCCCGTCCACCGCGTCAACGCCTCCACCGCCTCGATCACCAGCTCCGACGCCGTCGCGGACGGCTCGCCCGGGTGCGAGGGCTCCACCGACGCCTCCACCGTGGCCAGCACGCGGCCCTTGTACCCGAGCCCGATCGAGGCCCCGCCGGTGGGCTCCGCGATCACGAGCGCATCCGGCTCATCGACCGTCTCCACGAGGTGCCGAGCGCCCCGGCTTTGCGCTTCCTCCCCCACCGCTGCGACGAGCATCACGCGCGCCGGGAGGCCCGCCTCGCGAAGCGACCTGAGCGCCAGCGCGTGCGCCACCAGCGGCCCCTTCGCATCCACCGCGCCGCGCCCGTGCAGCACATCCTCCTCCCACCGCACCGGCCACTCGCCCGGCACCGTGTCGATGTGGCCCAACAGGACCACGCGCGGGCCCTGGCCCGGATCGTGCCGCGCCACGACGTTGCCCGCCTCGTCCCGCGACACCGACACCTCCCACGCCTCGAGCGTCTGCTCGAGCACGCGGCACGCCTCCTCCTCGCTCCCGCTCGGGCTCGGGGCCCGAACCAGCTCCTCCAGAAGCGACGACGCGTCCTCGCGCGTCATCGCGTCGCCTCTCCCGCCCGAGCCTTCGCCGACGACCCCACGCGCTCCAGCGCGCCCGCCAAGGCCTCCACGATCCGATCCACCTCCTCGGGCGACAAGCAAAGCGGCGGCAAAAAGCGCACCGCGTCCTCGCCGCCCGGCAACGCGAGCACGCCCTCGGCCTGCATCTGCTTCAACACGGGCGTGCAAGCCACCTCCAGCTCCACGCCGATCATCAACCCCCGACCCCGCACCTCCCGCACGAGCGGGTCCCCCAACCCCTCCACGGCCTCCCGCAACGCGCGCCCCCGCTCGCGCGCCCTCTCGGACAGGCGCTGCTCCTCCAGCACCTCCAGCACGGCCGACGCCACGCGGCACGCAGCCGGGGACCCCCCGAACGTGGACCCGTGCAACCCCTTGCCAAGCCCCCGTCGGCGACGGTTGAACACCGTCGCACCCAACGGCAACCCCGCCGCCAAGCTCTTCGCCAGGCACACGCAATCCGGCTCCACGCCCTCCCGATGCACCGCCAGGTCGTGGCCCGTTCGACCCACCCCCGTTTGCACCTCGTCCACGATGCTCCACACGCCCGCCTCGCGCGAGGCCTCCACGACATCCTGCAAGAACCCATCAGGCGGCACGCGCACGCCCGCCTCCCCCTGCACCGGTTCCACCAAGACCGCGGCCACGTCCTCCCCGAGTGCGCCCCGCAACGCGTCCACGTCCCCGAACGGGACGAACGTCGTCTCCCCCAACCGCTCCCCGAACGGGTCCCGGTACGCAGGCTTGTGCGTGGCCGACAACGCGCCCAACGTGCGACCATGGAACCCCCCCTCGAACGCGACCAACCTCGAACCCCCCGAGCGCACCATCGCCGTCTTGATAGCCGCCTCCACCGCCTCCGCGCCGCTGTTCGACAAGAACACGCGCCCCGCCCACTGTCCCACCCGCGACGCAAGGTCCGCCACCAAGCGCGACCGATGCGGGTTCGCGAACACCTGGCTGGTATGCAAAAGCCCCTCAGAGGCCTCGCGCACCGCCTTGACCACGCGCGGGTGAGCATGCCCCACGTTGCCCGTCCCGTAACTGGCTCCCCCCGCATCCAAGAACCGCCGCCCGCTCGCATCCACCACCCACGAACCCTCCCCCTCCACCAGCTTTAACCCCCGGAACGGGAACACGCCAAGCCCCCGACGGACCTCCACCGGGCGACTCACGCGACCACCTCCGTCCCCTCCCCCTCCAACGCGGCCCCCACCGGCGCCTCCCGCACGCCGCTTGCCACGACCACGCGCGAACACCCCGCCTCGACCGCCTCACGCGCCGCCACCACCTTACGCACCATGCCCCCCGTGACCTCCTCACCCACCAACGCCTCCACCTCGCCCGCGCGGACCCGCTCGATCCGCGACGACGCCTCCAACGGATCCTCCAACACGCCCGGCACGTCCGTCAACAACACCAGCACGCTAGCCCCCAACCCCCCCGCCCACGCAGCCGCCGCCCGATCCGCATCCACGCTCACCGGACCCCCCTCGTCCTCCGCCAACGGCGACACCACCGGCACGCGACCCGCCTCCAACGCCTCCCGAACCGGCGCCACGTCGACGCTTCGGACGCGCCCCGAACGGTTCCCACGCACCAACACGACGCGCCCATCCTCCCGCTCATGCCTCAGCGCCGGCTTCGCCTGGGCCCTCACCAACCGCTCGTCCCCGCCCAAGCCCACCGCCTCCACGCCGCGCTCCACGAGCCCCTCGACGAGGCCCCCCCGGACCCGCTCGGCCGCCTCCCGCATCGCCTCCAGCACGGGCTCGTCCGTGAACCGCGACGCGACGCCGCTGGGCGACCGGATCGTGCGCGGCTCGATGCCCCGCTCCCGGCACACCTCGTCCGTTTGCGGACCGAACCCGTGCACAAGCACCACGCCATCGGCCTCGGAGATATCGTCGAGCACGGGGCCCGCACGGGCAGCGATCGAGCCGCCCACCTTCACGACGACCGGCCCCCCCGTCATGGGAACCCCACCTGATGCTCCAAGCCCAACGTCTCCGGCCAGCCCCTCCGCACGTTCAACGACTGCACCGCGCTCCCCGCAGCCCCCTTGCCCAGGTTGTCGATGGCGCAAAGCGCCACGCACCCCCCATCGTCCCGAGGCACCAGGGCCACCTGGGCCCGGTTCGTGCCCACCACGAACCGCGGCTCCGGGACTCCGCCCGGCCTCGCCCGACCCGCGAGCACGTCCACGAACGCCTCCTGCTGGTAGGTCCCGAGCGCGGCGCGGCGAAGCCCGCGCGGGTCGACGTCCTCGCTGAGGGGCGCGTGCGCGGTGGCGAGGATGCCTCGGGGCATGTCGACGGCGTGCGCGCTCATCCAGAGGCGCTGCTTGGCTTCGGGGAAGAGGTTCTGTTGGATCTCGGCTTCGTGCCGGTGCCCTGCGGGCGCGTAGGGTCGCACCGTGTTGGCGCGGGCCGCGTGCGCGCTCCACCGGCCTCCCTCGGCTCCGCCGGCGGTGCTGCCGATCTTCGCGTCGATGACGACGGGCCCGTCGCCGAGAAGGTCTTCACGCACGAGGGGGGCAAGCGCGAGCTGGGAGGCGGTGGCGATGCAGCCGGGAGCTGCGATCCATTCGGCTTCGCGCAGGGGATCGCGCTGGATCTCGGGCAGCCCGTACGCGGCGGTGGGCAAGCGCTCGGGGTCGGGGTGGGGGGACCCGTACGTGGTTTCGTACGCGTTGGCGTCGTCGAGGCGGTAGTCGCTGGAGAGGTCGACGACGGTGCGTGCTCGTTGGGCGAGTTGGTCGGCGCGCTTCATGGTGGTCCCGTGGGGGGTCGCGCAGAAGAGCACGTCCAGCTGGGGGATCTCTGTGGGGTCTTCGAAGCGCAGGTCGGTCAGGCGGGGAAGGTGGGGGTGCACGCGGTCGACGGGGACGCCGTCTTGGCGTCGGGAGCTGGCCCAGGCGGGCTCGAGGCGGGGGTGCGCGTCGATCAGGCGCAACAGTTCGCCGCCGGTGGCGCCGGTGGCGCCGAGCACGCCGGCTTCGAGGGTCTCTGTCATGCGGGCACCTCCGGGGGGTGGGCGAGGTGTTGGAGGATGCGGTGGGGGATGTCGACGCCGGTGGGTTCGATGCTGTTTCTGAACTCCATGGTCGCGTTGACCTCGTGCACGGTGAGCCCGTCGGGGGTCTCCATGAGGTCGACGGCGAGCAGGCGCCCGGCGGGGGGGTGGTGGGGGGTCAGCGCGTCGGCGGCGTCGAGGCAGGTGCGTTCGAGCTCGCCGTCGAGGGGGCGGCTCGTGGCGGTTGCGCCTTGGGCGGTGTTCGTGATCCAGTGGTCGGTTTCGCGGTGGATGGCGCAGGCGACCTGGTTGCCGATGACGAACGCGCGGATGTCGCGGTCGGGCTTGTCGATGTGCTCTTGCAGGTAGTGTTGTTGGTGTTGGGGCCCGGCGTAGGTTTCGCGTTGTTCGAGGACGCCGGCGAGGGCGTGTTCGTCGGTGGCGAGCGCGAGCCCGCGCGCCCAGGAGCCTTGCGTGGGCTTGGTGACGAGGGGGTACCCGATCTCGTCGGCGGCGTCGAGGGCGGCGTCTTTGCGCGTGGCGAGCCGGGTTCGGGGGGTGGGCACGTCGTGGTGGGCGAGCGCGAGCGTGGTGGTCCACTTGTCGCCGCAGCGGGCAAGCGTTCGCGCGTCGTTCACGGTGGGGAGGCCGTGGTGTTCGAGGGCTTGAGCGATGGCGAGGGCGCGGTTGAGCGAGAGGGTGCGCACGAGCGCGAGGTCCACGTCGTGGGCCCAGTCGGGGGCGTGGTGGGCGTCGAGGGTGAGCTCTTCGTCCCAGACGGTCTCGATGTGGACGTCGGCGTCGTCTGCGGCGTCGAGCAGCAGCTTCTCTTCGGCTCGTAGGCGCGTGTAGATGAGCGCGATGCGGGTCATGCGGGGACCTCCAGGTGGGAGACGATCGCGTGCGTGGCTTGTTGCGTGGTGGCGGTGCCGCCCAGGTCCGGGGTCCGTGTCGTGGGGTCTTGGTGGGCGGCGTCGAGGGCGCTTTGCAGCGTGCGGGCTTGAGCGGTGCGGCCGAGCTCGTGCAACAGGAGCGCTAGGCTTTGGAGCATGGCGGTGGGGTTGGCGTCGCCGGTGCCGGCGAGGTCGGGCGCGGTGCCGTGCACGGGTTCGGCGATGGGGGGCCCGTCGCCGAGGGTGAGGGACCCGGCGAGGCCGAGCCCGCCGGCCAGGCCTGCCGTCACGTCGCTGAGGATGTCCCCGTAGAGGTTGGGCGCGAGGATGGTGGCTGGCGTGGTGGGGTCTTGGGCGAGGTCGTGCGCGAGCGCGTCCACGAGCCGGTCCTCGACACGGGTGCCGGTCTCGTCTGCGACGCGTTGGACGGTGTCCAGGAACAGGCCGTCGGTCTGGGGGAGCACGGTGGCCTTGTGCGCGACGATGATGGGCGCTTGCGGGTCGGCTCGGGTCAGGGCCATCCGGGCGAAGCGTTCCACGGCTGGCTTGCTCGTGGGTCGCTCGGCGAGGGCGTGGGCTCCTTCCCGGGTCTCTTGTTGCACGTAGAGGCCCTCGGTGAGCTCGCGCATCACGGTCACGTCCACGCTCTCGTCCCGCGTGGGGGGCGAGCGGGCGGGCCGGATGCTAAGGCAGGCTTGAGCGGCGTTGCGTAGGGCGAGCACGGCGCTTTCCTCGCCGGGCCGCGTCTCGGTGGCCCCGAACAGGACCCCGTCGACGCGGTCCTCCTCGACGAGGCGCCTTGTCTCGGGCGCAAGCGGGATGCCGTGCTCCTCGAGCGCGCCTCGCCCGGCCGTGCCGCGAACGGTCTCCGCGCTGGGGATCAAGCGCTCGAGGGCTTCAAGCGCCGAGCGCGTGACTTGCGGCCCGATCCCGTCGCCTTCCAGGACGAGCAGCCTCAAAGCTGGACCCCCCGTTCGCGCACGTACTCGAGGATGCCGCCGGCTTCCGTGATCTCTGCGAGAAGCCCGCTGGCGTCCTCCAGGCGCACGTCCCCGCCGGGCGCGTACAAGCGGTTGGCTTCCCGGTCCAGCGTCACCTCGTCCCCATCCTGGATGATGGTCGAGACGTCGGGGGCCACGTGCACGGGAAGGCCGACGTTCACGGCGTTGCGGTAGAAGATGCGGGCGAAGCTTTCCGCGACGACCGCAGCCACGTCGCTGTAGAGCAGCGCGCGGGGGGCGCTCTCGCGCGAGGATCCGCACCCGAAGTTCTCGCCGGCCACGACGACGTCGCCGGGTTGGACCTCGTGCCGGAACGGGGGCCGGTGCTCGCGGAAGGCGGCTTGCGCGAGCTCGTCGGGGTCCGTGGTCACGTTGTAGCGGCCGGGCGTGATCGTGTCGGTGCTGACGTTGTCGTCGAACACCCAGGCGCGGGCCATCAGGCTTCACCTCCGATGAGCGGGGCGTGCCGGGGCGGGGTGACGTGCCCGGCTTGTGCGCTGGCGGCGGCGACGGTGGGCGAGGCGAGGTAGATCTCGGCGTCGGGGCTGCCCATGCGGCCGGGCGGGTTTCGGTTGTGCGTGGTCAGGCACCGTTGCCCGGGCGCGAGCACGCCTTGGTGGCGTCCCAGGCAGGGCCCGCACCCGCTGGCGAGCACGGTGCAGCCGGCGTCTTCGAGCACGTCGAGGTGGCCTTCGTCTCGGGCTTGGTGCTGGACGTGCGTGCTGCCGGGCACGATGAGGGTCTCCACGTTGACGGTGGAGCCTTCGAGGATGCGTGCGGCGTGGGCGAGGTCGTCGACGCGCGCGTTGGTGCAGGATCCGATGACGACGCGGTCGATCTCGAGGCCGTCGAGCTCGCGCGCGGGGTGGAGGGCTTCGAGCTTGTGGGGGCCGCTGACGAGGGGTTCGGTCTCGCCGAGGTCGATCGTGATCTCGTCCGTGTACGTGGCTTGGGGTCCAGGACGAAGGTGGGGCCCTGGCGTGGCGCCGTGGCGTTCGAGCCAGGCGTCGGTGGTCTCATCGGTCTCGCACGTGGCGGTCTTGGCGCCCATGTCGACGACCATGTTGGCGAGCGTGAAGCGGGCGTCCATGCCGAGGTTGTGCCAGCCGGGCCCGCCGAACTCGACGGCGAGGTACGTGGCGCCGCTTGGCCCGATGCGGTCTGCAAGCTCGAGCACGGCGTCCTTGGCCGTGGCGGGTGCTTGGAGGGTGCCGGTGAGGTTCACGCGCAGCGTCTCGGGCACGCGGAACCAGGTGGCGCCGGTGGCCCAGGCGATGGCGACGTCCGTGCTGCCGACGCCGGTGGCGAAGCAGCCAAGCGGCCCGTTGTTGCAGGTGTGGCTGTCGGCGCCGAGCACGATGTCGCCGTGGTCGATGTGCCCGTTCTCGGGGAGGACGAGGTGGCAGATGCCGTCGCCGGCGTAGAAGTGCTCGATGCTGGCCTCGTCTATGAAGCGGCGGATGCGTTGTTGGTGTTCGGCGTACGTGGCGGTGGGGGGTGGGTAGGCGTGGTCGAACACGATGGCGACGCGGTCGGGGTGGCGGATCCGCGGATCGCGGTCGAGGGGGTCGAAGAGCTCGTGGTACGCGTCGATGGCAAGGGGCGTGGTCGCGTCGTGGCTGTAGACGAGGTCGACCTCGCGCGTGACGTGCGTGCCTTGGGGGGCGTCGAGGAGTTGTTCTGCGAGGGTTCCTTGGGTGGGGTCGTGCGTCATGGGGGGGCCTCCTGGAGGGGGGCTTCGGGGTGGGGGTCGTCGCGGGCGAGGCGGATGGTGTCGACGAGGCGGGTGAGCTCGTCGTCGTCGAGCTCGCTGGTGCCCAGGGCTTTGATGACGCGGAGCACGCGGTCGACGAGCGGGGGCGTGGGGTCGATGCCGGCGGCTTCGAGGCGGTGGCGGGCGGCGGCGTGTCCGCTCATGGGGTCCAGCGCGATGCGTCGGGTGCGGCCGACGCGTTCGGCGGGGATGCTTTCGTAGTGGGCGGGGTCTTGGAGCACGGCGGCGACGTGGAGGCCGGCGTTGTGGGCGAACGCGTTGTCGCCGGTGATGGGGGCCAGGGGGTGGGTGGGGATCCCGGTGGCGTCGGCGACGGTCTCGGCGATGCGGGGCAGCCGATCGAGGCGGTACCCGTGGTCGGTGCCGTGGCTGCGGTCGACGGCGACGATGAAGGGGGCAAGCGGCGTGATACCGCAGCGTTCCCCGATGCCGTTGACGGCGACGTCCACGGTGCGGGCGCCGGCGTGGGTGGCGGCGAGCGCGTTCGCGACGGCGAGGCCCAGGTCGTCGTGGCAGTGCACGTGCAGGGGCGCATCGAGCGCGTCGTGGAGGCGGTGCGTGATGCGTTGGATGCTGTCGGGGGTGCACCAGCCGGTGGTGTCGGCGATGCTGATGCGGTCGGCGCCGGCGTCGGTGGCGGCGGTGGCGACGCGCTCCACGGTGCTCAGGGGGGTGCGGACGGTGTCTTCGGGCGTGTAGCGGACGGTGAGGCCGTGGTCGTTGGCGAGGTCGATCGCGTCGACGATGAGGTCGATGGCGTCGTCTTCGTTGCGGCGGAAGCGTTGTTCGAGGGCTTCGTCGCTGACGCTGAAGAAGATGCCGACGGCGTCGGCGTTGCAGGCGGCTGCCGCTTCGATGTCGTCCGGCAGGGCGCGCGCGTGAGCGAGCGTGCGTGCGGTCAGCCCTTCGTCGCAGAGGGCGGTGGCGTGGTCGTGGATGCGGTCGCTGACGGCGGGGTGGCCGACCTCGATCCAGTCGATGCCGAACGCGTCGAGCTGGCGCGCGATGTCGAGCTTGTCTTGGTGGTCGATGACGACGCCGGGGGTTTGTTCGCCTTCCCGAAGCGTCGTGTCGAGGAGCTCGAGCTCACGCGGGGGGGTGGCTGGGTCCACGTTTTTCGCACCGTTCGCCGGTCGGCCGCGGGGCGCCGTCGTCTCGGGAGCCGTGGGGGTCGGGGTGGGGCGGGTTCATTCGCCCCAGTCCTCCTCGATCTCGGGCGCGGGGGCGACCTCGAGGGGGTCCAGGCCGCGGACCTCGAGCTCGGAGCCGCACGCGGGGCAGTCGATGAGCTCGCCCAGGAGCGGGTCGTCGAGGGGGATCTCGTCTGTGCACTCGGGGCATCGGGGGGTTCGTCGTTGGGTTTGCGTGGTCGTGGTCATGAGGGGGTGCCTCCTGTCCCGTTGGGGTATCGTTCGCTGAGGATGACGCGCGTGCGGGTTTGAAGCGTGGGGTCGGTGTCTCGGATGGCGTCGACGACCTGGTTGAGCTCCTCGGTGCTGTCGACGTTGACCAGCGCCATGATGTCCCAGTCGCCGGTGAGCTCCCAGACCTCCTCGACGCCGGGGAGCGTGTGGATGTCGTCGGCGACGGGCCCGCTTTGCGCGTTGGTCTCGACTTCGACCTCGACGAGGGCTCGAACGTTCGCGCCGCGCACGCGGACCGTGAACTGCTTGATGGTTCCGTCCTCGACCATGTCGTGGACGCGGCTTCGGACGGTGGTCTCGCTGGTGTCGACCTCGTCGGCGATCTGCGTGTA
>CAZOQA010000061.1:0-11739 GCA_964581775.1 uncultured Thermoplasmatales archaeon
CAGATCGTGGAGGCGGTGGAGGCGTCGGGGGGGGTCGCGGTGAGCGTGGGCGAGGAGGCTACGCGGGAGGCGATGGGGGACCTTCACGCGGGGGGCGTGTTGGCGGAGCCTTCGTCGGCGACGGCGCTTGCGGGGGCGCGGGCGTTGCGGGAGGAGGGTGTTTTGGGGGGCGTGGAGCCGGTGTTGGTGTTGACGGGGCAGTGGTCGCCCGCGTAGCGCCTTAGATGGGGGCGAGCACGTGCACGGCGAACCAGTCGTCGGGGTCGGTGAACGTCTCGAGGCGGGTAAGGCGGGCGTCGTCGGCGAGGCGTTGGATCATCTCGGGCGTGTACTTGTAGCTGTCTTCGATGTGGATGCGGTCGCCTTCGTCGAGGTGGAGGGTGGCTTCGAGATCTTGGAGGGTGATGGTTTGGTCTTGGAGGCTTTCGGCGTACGTGACGATGGCGTTCTTGTCGGGGTCGAAGGTGGGTCGGTGGGCGAGCGCGTCGAGGTCGAAGTCGGCGTCGAGTTCGCGGTTGATGCGGCGGAAGAGGTTCAGGGTGAAGCGTGCGGTGACACCGGCTTCGTCGTCGTAGGCGGGCAAGAGGATGGATTCGTCCTTGAGCAGGTCGGTCCCGAGCAGGAGCCGGTCGTCCGGCGTCATGGCGTCTTGTAGGTTGGAGAGGAGGCGGCGTTGCGCGGGGGGCGTCATGTTCCCGATGCTGGATCCGATGAAGGCGATCAGGCGGGCTTTCTCGCGGGGGTCGGTGGCTTCGTCGAGGGCGGCCGCGTACGTGGCTTGCACGGGGTGCACCCTGACCCCGTCGGTGTCCTGGAAGCGGGCCTGAGCCATCTCGAGGGCTTCTTGGCTGATGTCGACCGGCCAGTACGTGGCGTGGCCTTGTCGTTGGATGAGCGCGTCGAGGATCTTCCGGGTCTTATCGGCGCTTCCGGCGCCGAGCTCGACGAGGCTTACGGGGGGTTGGCACGCGTCGAGGATCTCGTGCGCGTGGTCTTGGAAGATGCTTCGCTCTTTGTCGGTGAGGTAGTACTCGGGTTGCTTGGTGATCTCCTCGAACAGGCGGGAGCCTTGCTCGTCGTAGAGCCACTTGGCGGGGATCTTCTTCGGGGTGCCGGTGAGGCCCTCGTGCACGTCCTGGGCGAACGCGGTGTCGAAGCGCTGCTCGGACACGGTTCAGGCCGTCCTTGCGCAGCGGAACCCGGCGAAGATGTGCTGGTGGTCGGCTTGGTGCCAGTTGCGGAACGTGGCGTGGGCACAGGAGGGGTCCGTGGCCCAGCTGCCGCCGCGGAGCACGTGGAACCCGTGGTCGAAGTGGGGCTTGGAGTAGGCCTCGTAGGGGTAGGCCTCGAACCCGGGGTACGCGGTGAACGGGGTCTGGGTCCACTCCCAGACGTCCCCGATCATCTGGTGGCACCCGACGGGGGAGACGCCCTGGGGGTAGGCGCCCACGGGCGCGGGCGCCAGGGTTCGTTGGGCGAGGTTGGCTTTCTGGGGCGTCCACGCGTCCTGGCCCCAGGGGAACCGGTGCTTGCGTCCCGTTCGAGGGTCGAGGCTTGCGGCGGCTTCCCATTCGGCCTCCGTGGGCAACCGTTTGCCGGCCCAGTGCGCGTACGCGCGGGCTTCGTGGTAGCTGACGTGGACGACCGGCTTTCGCGGGTCCATCGGGACGAGCTCGTGGCCCTCGCGCACGAGCCACGTGTCTGCTTGGCGCGTCCAGCTCTTGGGGTGTTCAAGGTCCAGGGCTTGGCGGATCATCCATCCTTCCTGGGTCCAGTGCTGGTCTTGCTCGTACCCGCCGTCTTCGATGAAGCGCGCGTACTCGTGGTTCGTGACGGGCGCAGCGTCGATCCAGAACGCGTCCAGGTCGACCTCGTGCCGGGGCCACTCGTTGTCGTACGTGCCGACCTTGCGGTCTTGGCCCAGCGGGAAGGTGGTCTCGGGCACGTGGACCATACCATCCACGTCCGCAGCGGGCGCGGGCGTGGCTTGGCGCGGAAGCTTGGGACATTCCTCCGGCGGGAAAAGGGCCAGCGTGATGAGCATGTTCTCGCGGTGCTGGTCTTCGTGGCGGATGACCATGTCATGCACGAACCCGTCCCGTACGAGGCCCTCGTCCGTGTCCAGATCGGTCTCCTCGAGGCCCTCAAGCGCCTCCCGGCGAACCTGCGAGAGCAGAGCGCGCAGGCGCTTGCGGGAGGGAAGCTCGAGCTCGCCTCGGTGGCTTCGCGGGTGGACCTCCGGGTCGAACAAGCGGGCCATCTCATCGTCCAGGGGGTCCGCGCCGAGGGCTTCTACGAGCCAGCGGTGCTCGAAGAGGGCCAGGTGGCCAAGGTCCCAGGCCATCACGCCCATCACGGGTTCCGGTTGCTCGAACAGGTGCTTGTCCAAGCAGCGGGCAAGGAGCGAGACCGTGGCCTCACGCGTGGAGGTCAACCGGTCTCGGATGACGTCCTTGAGCGCTTGAGGGGAGCTGGCAGCGCTGGGCATGCGGACGCCCGGGCCGGGCATGACGCGCCCCCAGGCACGTTTGGGGGTTTATTATCCTTGGTTCCAAGCGTCGCGTCCGGCTCAACGAGCTGGTTGACCGGGGTTCAAGAGCTGCCTGGGCCCTGTCCGCGGTCATGAGGCGAAACGAGGCAGGCAGGCGCGCGGTGGCCCTCTTGGTGGCCGCGACGATGATCACGGTGACGCTCCCGCTGGCCGCAGGCGGGACCCCGGTCACCGGGAGCGAGGACGAGGTCGAAGGCACGTACGTTCCCCAGGTCGTCAAGGGGTTCGCGGCTCACCCGCTTACGGCCGTCACGGGCCCGACCGAGGTGATCTTCCACCACGACGTAAGCGTGGAAGATCCCGGGGAGCAAGCCTCCAAGGACCTCTACTACGCGGACCTTACGGGAAGCATCACGCACCTGTCCCTCGAGTGGACGCCCGCGGGCCCCCTCGTCGTGGACCGGGCCGTGATCGCGGACGGCTTCAACCAACCCATCGGGATCGCCTTCGATGACGACGACAACCTGTACGTCAGCGACAGCTACCAGGACGACGTCGCCGACCGGCCGCTGTCCATCGTGTACCAGGTCGACCCCCAGACCGGGGACCGGGCCCCCATCGTGGACCGCTTGCCGTCGGGTCAACACCACGTCAACCAGATCAAGTTCGGCCCCGACGACCGGCTCTACCTTCCCCTGGGGAACCCCAACGACAGCGGGAACGGGACCGGCACCGGGCACACGGACATCTTCCCCATCACGGGAGCCTTCCTGAACGTGGACACGGGAGAGGTCCCACCGCAGACCCCCGCGATCCTGCACTGGGAGGACGAGGACGGGGACCGCATCGCGGACGAGGACCTCTTGGACCACGAGCTCAACCAGGACTTCCTGGAGAAGGTCGACGTGTTCGCGTTCGGCTTCCGCAACATCTACAGCCTCGCGTGGGCCCCCGAGCACGTCCCCTTCGAAGGCCAGCTTTACACCGGCACCAACGGGGCCAACGTGCCCGCGAACAGCCAGGACACCTTCCAGCAGGTTCACCCGGACACCCACCACGGGTACCCGTTCTGCGTGAGCCAAGGCCAAGCAGGCGCCACGGACGGGATCGAGATCGGGCTCTGGGAGGGCTCCCCCCACGAGGACTTCGACTGCGAACGGAGCCCCCCCGCGGACGGGCTTTTGGGATGGCACGTGTGCGCGACGGGGATCGACTTCCCCACGCCCGCCGAGGAGGGCTACCCCGACTTCACGTTCCCCCAGGACAAGCTGCAAAGCGCCTTCATCGGGGAATGCGGGCCCTTCGACCCCATCCAGTCGCTCGAGAAGACCCTCGAGCAGCCCAGCCTGCACAACACCGGTCACCAGGTCACCGAGGTCGCGCTCGACGACGAGGGGGACGCCACGGACATGATGGGGTTCGTGGAGGGGCTCAACCTGCCCACGGACGTCACGTTCGGGCCCGACGGGGCCATGTACGCGGCCGACGTGAACAAGATCCTCCGCATCGCCCCCACGCCCCTTACGGGGCCCGCGTCGGATCTCCTCGACGCGGCAGAAGAGGCCGCCCCCACCTCTCAGCAGCAGGAGGACTGCGACGAGGCGGACGTGCAACTAGAGGATGATTCCTGTGGCACGGTGCTAAGCGTCAGCCTCGCCGGGGACGCTTCTGGGACCTCGTGCCGCGGGACGAGCGCGTGCGTGACCGTAAGCGGCACCGGGGATGCCTCCAACGCGGCCGCGGACCGCTCGTGCGGGTACGGTTCGTTGGCTCCAGAGGCCGCGTGCATCGCGGTCAGCGGCACGGGGGATGCGGAGAACAGGGCGGGGGACAACTCGTGCGGGTATGCGTTCATCGCCGCCGGCGCGGGCTGCGTGGCCGTGAGCGGGACCGGTGAGGCCAGCAACGAGGCGGGCGGGTTCTCGTGCGGGCACGGAGGAAGCGGAGCCGGGTCCGGGTGCATCGCCGTGAGCGGGACCGGCCAGGCGAGCAACGAGGCGGGCGCGTTCTCGTGCGGCGTGGGCATCGCGGGCGTCGGGGTCGGGTGCGTGGCCGTCAGCGGGGCCGGCAGCGCCTCGAACTCGGCCGACGATCCAGGATGCGGGTCGCAGGACGTGGGCCTGGGCATCGGGTGCCTAGGCGTGAACCCCTGACGCCAGGCAGGAGGGTTCGTCCCTCGCGGCTGGATGCATCATGCGTCCAGGTGCTTTTCCATGACCCACTCGGCGTGCTCCATGCCCTGCTCCTCGTAGGCGTCCTTCACGTCGGGGAGCCAGCTGAGCACGCTGACGCGGTAGTAGGGAAGGCCCTTGGCTTCGAACCAGTCCTCGGCGTGCTCGACGAGCTCGGCTCCGATGCCCTGGCCCCGGTGGTCCTCGTGCACGAAGTGCCCGTACAGGCGGCCGTGCTTGGAGACCTTGAACACGGGGTGCCCGCCCGTGATGCGGGCCTCGACGGCGCCCACGAGGGCCCCGTCGGCCTCGGCGACGAACACGGCCGCGTGCTCGCTGTCCACCATGCGGTTCAGGAAGTAGCTTCGCCACTTCTCGAAGGCCCCCTCGCGGGCCTCGTAGCGCTCGTCCCGGGGCGACAGGAAGTCCACGAAGCCCCGCCAGAGGTCCAGGATCTCGTTCACATCCTCGGCCTTGGCCTCTCGGACGGTGACGGTCACGCCCCGGGCATGCTGGCCAGCACGCAAGAGGTTACCGGGGACGGTCAGGCTTGCGGGGCTTGCTGGGGGGCGGGGTGCTCGATCTCCTCGAGGTGGATCTCGGGCTCGGGCCCGTACAGGATGCGCTCCGCGATGAGCGTCAAGAACCCGTTGTTGACGCTGTTCACGGCGGTGCGGAACTGGTCCGTGATGCCCAGGCTGAACGCGAACCAGACCGCCACGAACGCGTCCGCGGTGGCGCCTTGAAGCCCCAGCACGGCCGCGAGCACGGGCGGGGCCAGGATGCTCATGCCGGCCGGGATCCCGGGCGCCCCCACGGTGAGGAACAACAAGGGCACGAGCGTCGCGGCCAGCTGCCCGAACGTGAGCTCGATGCCCACGGCCGCCGCGACGACGGGCGTGATGAGCATCGTCGCGATGAGGGTCCCGTCCAGGTTGATGGTCGCGCCCAGGGGGATCACGAACCCGCGCGTCCCCTCGCGCGCGTCCAGGCCCTGGTCCGCCATCTCGAGGTTCAGCGGGATCGTGGCCGCGCTCGACGCGGAGGACCACGCGAACAGGTACACGGGGACCACGTACTCGCGGAAGGCCTTCTTCACGGACCGGTTCGTCAACCGCAAGGCCAAAAGCGCGACCAGCACCAGGAACACGAGCGTGACGACGGCGATGAGGGCCGCCGTCCCGAAGTACCACGCCAGCGCGTTGAACTCGACCGCGGCGGCGCCCGCCTCCTGCGCGACGTCGTCGACGCTCACGGGGACGAACGTTCCGATGGAGAACAAGATCACGGGCAACGCGTACTCCATGAGCCCCCCCAGCCCCTCCACGACCTTCACGAAGATCAACCGGAAGATCCGACGCGTCTGCGTCGCGACGTACCCGAGGGACCCAAGGACGCCCGAGAAGACGCCCTCGTCACCCGTGGCCCGGTCGAGCACGATCAGCCCGTGCACCAGGCCCGCGCCGCCGAACGCCCAGAACACGGCCAAGATCACGGGGCTTAACCCGATCTCGCCCACGTTCTGCGCGACCGCCTGGGCCAACCCGACACCTCCCCCCTCCAGGGGAAGCTGGAAGATGATGCCGGACACGATCAGCGCGAACACGCCCGCCACGATGCTCGAAGCGGCGAAGAGCCCGATCACGACCGCCGGCGCTTTCCCGCCGCTCGTGTCGAACAGGTCCAAGAGAGCGGGCAGGACCGAGAACAGGATGATCCACGGAGCCAACCGGACAAGAAGCCCGATCGTCCACTCCACGCCGCCCTGGACGCTGCCGATGATCCCCGCGAGGGCTGCAGGCGTCCAGCTGCCAAGAGCCAACCCCACGACCAGGAGCGAAAGCCCCAGGAGGGGGTGGGTCCAGATCTCGGCCCAGCGCGGCTCCTCGCTCATCGGCGCGGGGACGGGCTTTTGCCCTATCAAGGTCACCCCCAGCGCCCGTCCCTAGGAGCGCGTCAGTACACGATCTCGACGTCGAGCTGGTAGTCGACCTCGCTGGCGCTTCCCGTCAACCCGCCTTGCGCGTCGCGGGTTACGATCCAGGACCATTCGCCAAGGCTGTCGATCTCGCCGCCTGTCACGGTGAGCGTCTCCTCGCCGTCTCCCTCGTCGTCCTCCGCCTCGTACACGGTCCCGGCGGGGGTTTCGACGGAGAGGTCCAGGTCGGCCTGCAGGGCGACGTCCCCGTCGCCGCCGTACGTGAGCGTGGCCTCGAGCTGGACGGGTGCTGCTCCGCGGGCGAGGGTGGCCGAGGTGTTGTGGCGCTGGGATTGCCCCTCGGCGTCCTCGAGGCCGGGCGTGGGCATCGTTTCGTCGAACGTGTGCTGGTCTCCGACGTGCACGGTTACGGTTTCGCTGTCGGTGTTGCCGAGGTCGTCGGTGACGGTGAGCGTGATCTCCCAGGCGCCCGGCTCGTCGAAGCTCGTGGTGGCCTCCTGGCCGGTCTCGTCGGGGGTGCCGTCGCCGGCGATGTCCCACTCGTACGTGGTGATCTGTTGGTCCTCGTCGGCGGTGCTGGCGGTCCCGTCGAGGGTCACGGTGTCGCCGAGGAACGGGTTGTTCCCGACGGTGCCGGGCTCGGCGACGGGGTCTCCGTCGAGCAGGATGGTGGCGTCGGCGGTGGGCGCGTCGACGACGCGCACCTCGCGGGTGGCGTCGTCGCTGGAGCCGTCTCCGCTGACGGTGATGGTGACGGTGTAGGTGCCGCGTTCGTCGTAGGTGTGCGTGGCGGTGGGTTCTTGCGTGGTGGTGGTTTCGCCGTCCCCGAAGTCCCACTCGTACGCGTCGACCGGCCCGTTGGAGCCGGAGGCGTCGAACGCGATGGGGGTCCCGGTGGCGGCGATGAGGGTCCCGTCTTCGTCGAGGGCGTCGCTTTCGAGGTTGGCGGTGACGTCTTCGCCTGTCTCTCCGAGAAGCCAGTACGCGCCGGCGGCGAGGATCGCGATGCCGAGGAGGGCTAGCAGGACCCAGGCGGCCAGGATGAGGGGGCTGCGGTCGTCGTCTTCGTCCTCGGGGGGCGCCTCGGGCGGCGGCCCTTCGGGGTCCTCGTCCTCGGGGGAGCCTCCTTGGAAGCGGGCAAGCAGGGACCGGGGCTCAGGGTCCTCCTCAGGGGGTTGTTCGGGTTCTTCGGGGCGTTCCTGGGCCGTGGCGGGTGTCTCGTCGTCCTCGAGGGCCTCGTCGGACTCTCGTCTTCGCCACCCGTCCTCGGTGCGTTCCCATCGGGGGCTTTCGCGTTTCTCGTCCGCGGTCAGGTTCTCTTCGGGGGGGCCTGTGCGGGGTTCGGTCTCCTCGCTGGCCCCCGGGGGGTCTTGGGCGAGCGCGCCGGCGGGAGCCGCGGCCTGGGCTTCTTCGGTCTCGTCCTGCTCCCGGCGCGTTTCCTCTTCGGGAGGCGCTGTCTCGACGGCGGTCTCGCCCTCCAAGCTGTCCGCTGGGTCCTCGTCGGCGTCCGCGCTGGGCTCCTCGTCGGGAGCCTCTTCTTCTTGCTCGGAGCCTCGGAAGCGCCCCAGAAGGCGGTCGACGGGGCCCCCGTCCTCGTCGCCGGCGGAGGCCTCCTCGGCCTGATTGGCCTCGTCTGGCTCCGTTTGGGGCTCCTCTTCGGTCTCGGATCCACCGAGGAAGGGGACACGGTCCTTGAGCCCCGAGCCTTTCTCCTTCTCCGGTTCCTCCTCTTCGTCTTCTTCGAGGGAGGCGAGCTCTTCCTCAAGCTGCTTGATCTCCTCGTCGAGGTCGTCGGTGGACGTGTCATCGACCAACGCGGGCCACCTGGTGGTCGCGGGGATGCAGCGCTTTGTCTTAAATGGATTCGGTCGAGGACGGGGTCGAAGGGCATGTGCGGGGGCCCCGCCACGCTTTTGAACCGACGCGCCGTTGCGGGCCCGTGGCGGGAAGCAAGTCGACCGCTTGGGTGACCGGGGGCGGCCGCGGCATCGGAGCAAAGACCGCGCTCGCGCTCGCCGAGGACGATCACGATGTGGCCGTGAGCGCGCGCACCGAGAAACAGCTCCAGGCGACCGCGCAGGCCTGCCAAGAAGAGGGCGTCGAGGCCCTGGCGGTCCCGTGCGATGTGACCCGCCCGGACGAGGTTCAGCAAGCGTACCGGTCCGTCCGGGAGGAGCTGGGCGCCCCAGGCGTGCTCGTGAACAACGCGGGCCTGGCCCGGGGCATCCCGTTCCTGGACACGAGCGAGGAGGACATGCAGCGGTACTGGGAGGTCAACGTGATGGGCGCTTTCCGGTGCACCAAACGGGCCCTGCCCGCCATGCTGGAGGAGGGATGGGGCCGCGTCGTGAACGTTGCCAGCGTCGCCGGGAAGGTGGGCGCCCCGTACACGGCCGCGTACGCGGTGTCCAAGCACGGCATGCTCGGGTTGACCCGGAGCGTGGCGCAGGAGTTCCCGGACCGCGGCGTGACGGTGAACGCGGTGTGTCCCGGGTACGTGAACACGGAGATGACCCGCCAGAACGTCGAACGCATCGCGGAGACGACGGGCATGAGCCTGGACGAGGCGCGCCAGCGGTTGCAGAAGATGAGCCCGCAGGAGCGGTTCATCACGGCCGACGAGGTGGCCGCCCAGATCCTGAACCTGTGCCAGGAGTCCTCCCGGGGCATCCACGGGCAAGCCCTCACGATCGACGGGGGCAAGGTCCAGTGGTGACGCCCCGCACGATCCAACCGCCAGATCTGGGCCCCGGCAAAGGGTACAGCCCCGGCGTCCAGGCGCGCGGGTTCGTGTTCGTGGCGGGCCAGATCGGCGCCGAGGCCACCGACGACGGCGACCTGGAGGTCATCCCGGGAGGCCTGGTGCCTCAGTTCAAGAAGGCGCTGGAGAACGTGCGCGCGGTGCTCAAGGAGGCCGGCGCCGGGCCCGAGGACGTCGTGGACATGACGGTGTACACGACGCGCGTGGACACGTACCGCGCGAAACTGGACGAGCTGGGGGAGGCCTGGCGGAACACGATGGGCAAGCGGTACCCTGCGATGGCTCTTGTCGGCGTGGACGAGCTTTTCGACCCGGAGGCCCTGGTGGAGGTCAAGGCCACCGCGGTCACCCCCGATCACGATACGGAGGAGAACCCATGACGACGGTGCACGAGTTCAAGCCGGAAGGAAGCTGGGAAGCGCCCGAGGACCTCCCCGAGGGCCTCGAGTACGATGTAGGCGACGGCGTCGCGAGGGTCCGCCTTGCCCGCCCGGAGCGGTTGAACGCGCTCACGTTCGACACGTACGAAGCCCTGCGAGACGTGTTCGCGCAACTCGCAAACGACGAGGAGGCCGGAAGCGTCCTGCTCACGGGCTCCGGCAGGGGGTTCTGCAGCGGGGGCGACGTCGAGGAGATCATCGGCCCCCTGCTCGAGATGGAGCAAGACGAGCTTGAAGCCTTCACCACGCTCACGTGCGATGTCGTGCGCAACATGCGCGCGTGCCCGCAACCCATCGTGGCCGCGCTCAACGGCACCGTCGCCGGGGCAGGCGCGGCGCTTGCCATCGCATCCGACATCCGCGTGGCCGTCCCGGAGGCGACGATCAGCTTCCTGTTCACGAAGACGGGGCTAAGCGGGGCCGATATGGGAGCCTGCCACCTGCTGCAGCGGTTGGTGGGCCTGGGCCACGCCAGCGAGCTTTTGCTCCTGGGCGAGCCCCTGGATGCCACGCAGGCCCAAGACATCGGGTTGTACAACCGCGTCGTGAGCGGGGACGACTTGGAGAAGACCGCGTACGAGATGGCTCGGCACCTGGCCAGCGGTCCCCGCCAGGGCATGGCCGTGACCAAGAAGGCCCTGGATGCGCAAGCGGGCATGAGCCTGGACGAGGCCCTGACGTGGGACGCCGACAAGCAGGCCGCTTGCATGCAGCATCCGGACTTCGAGGAGGCCTACAGGGCGTTCATGGAAGACCGCGATCCCCGCTTCGAGTGACCCGGTGAGGCGCATGCAAGCAAGCAACGGGCCGGGCGCGCCGCTTCTGGAGGATCGTCACATGCGCGTCCGCGAGGAGGCGCAAGACGTCGCGGTGTCCAAGCTCGAGCGCTTGGACGAGAAAGCGGAACGCGAGGGAGCCATCGACGCGTGCGCAAGGGACGCGGTGCGGACGTTGGGCCGCGAGGGGCTTTTGGATCACGTCGTCCCGGATCCCAAGGGGGGCGACGAGCTTCCGGAGGTGCGCTCGTTGGTGGCGCTTCGCGAGGGCATCGCGTACGGGAGCGGGTTGGCCGATGCCATGCTTGCCCTGCAAGGCCTGGGGGCGGTCCCAATCCTCTTGGCGGGCACGAGCGAGCAACAGCGAGCCTGGTTGCCGGACGCGGCCACGGGGGAGGCGATCCTGGGGTTCGCGATGACGGAGCCGCAGGCGGGCAGCGATGCGGCCAGCCTGGCCACGCGCGCCACGCGCGAGAGGGACGGGTGGAGCCTGTCCGGTCGCAAGACGTTGATCAGCAACGCGGGCCTGGCGGACGCGTACGTGCTGTTCGCGCGCACGGACCCGGAGGCTGGGTCCCGGGGCGTCTCCGCGTTCCTCGTCCCGGGGGATGCGGCGGGGTTGAGCTTCGAAAGGCAGGAGCCGATGGCGGCGCACCCGTTGGGGGAGGTGCGTCTGGACGGGGTGCGCGTAAGCCAGGGGGCGCTTTTGGGGGAGCCGGGGCGGGGGTTCGCGCTCGCGTTGGCGACGTTGGATCGGATGCGGGTGACGGTCGCGGCGGCGGCGTGCGGGTTCGCGTGGAGGGGGGTGGACGAGGCGGTGGATCACGCCTCGTCGAGGGAGCAGTTCGATGCGCCGTTGGCCTCGTTCCAGGGCTTGTCCTGGATGCTGGCGGATGCGTCGACGCGGTTGGATGCGGCCCGGCTTTTGACGTACCGTGCGGCCTGGCGGAAGGACAGGGGCGCGGATCGGGTCACGGAGGAGGCGGCCAAGGCGAAGGTGTTCGCGACGGAGACCGCGCAGGAGATCGCGGACGCGTGCGTGCAGGTGCACGGGGGCCGCGGCGTCTTGAAGGGGGGCGTGCCGGAGCGGTTGTACCGGGAGGTTCGGGCGCTTCGCATCTACGAGGGGGCCAGCGAGGTGCTGCGGGACGTGATCGCGGA
>CAZOQA010000062.1:0-11707 GCA_964581775.1 uncultured Thermoplasmatales archaeon
TCCCGTGCAGGGAAACCTGCATGGATGGGATGCCCGATGGATGAGCACGCCGTGTTCTTGCAAGTGCCCGACAACCTGGAGCCAGAGCTTGAGCAACAGATTCGAACGTACGTCCGCATGAGAGAGCTGGGCCAACAGCTCTCCGAGCGAGGCCTCCTCGACCCCACCTCGCTCACCTGAACCGCTTTCTCCTAGCTTATTTAGCCCCCCGTCGCACTCGCGACGTCATGACGCACCTTGAGCCAGGCGATGACGCGCCCCGCTTCGAGGCCGAGGACGAGACAGGACGAACGTGGTCGCTGGACGAGCTCAAGGGCCGCCCCTTCGTCCTCTACTTCTACCCGCGGGACGACACGCCCGGATGCACCACCGAGGCGCACGCCTTCCGCGACGCCATGCCGAGCTTCGAGGAGCTGGACGTGCCCGTCCTCGGCGTCAGCGACGACGACGCCAAGAGCCACCGGTCGTTCAAGGACAAGCACGATCTCAACTTCCCCCTGCTCGTGGACGAGGACGGTGCCATCGCCGACGCGTTCGGCGTGTGGGTGAAGAAGAAGATGTTCGGGAACGAGTTCTACGGGAACGAGAGGACGACGTTCCTCATCGACGAGGACGGGACCGTGGCGAAGGCTTGGACGGATGTGGACCCCGAAGGCCACGCGCAGGAGGTCCTCGAGGCCCTCAAGGGACAGCCGAGTGCAGACGCCTAACCCTCGCTGACCCGGAAAGCGGGATGTGCGCAGGCCAGACAAAGCGTCCACGAGCCTGCCCCGCCTAGCGCTTCCGGGATGCTGGAAGGGAGGGCGGAACCGCAACGGTCGCATCGGGCAGGGCCAGGGTCGGCCATCGGATCCTGGTCGCTTGGGCGCCTTATCAAGAAAGTGGCTGGATCCTTGAAACGTGACACCGACGATTGGACGCGAAGACTCATCTTGAGGGAGAATCTAGGCGTGCCCTATGAGCGAGGACGAGGCCCCACCCAGGCGGTACACGCGCTCAAGGTCGAACCGTGTGTTCGCCGGCGTGTGCGGAGGACTGGGGGAGTACTTGGACGTGGATCCGACGCTGGTTCGCGTAGCCTGGGTGCTGGTCACGATCATGAGCGTGGGAATTGGGTTCGTGGCGTACCTTCTGCTGTGGCTTCTTGCCCCGGAGGAGGGGGATCTGGCTCCGGAGGTCCAGCAGACCCGTTTGGAGGCCTAGGGGGCCGCGGGAGCGGCGCGCTTTTGTTTGAGAAGCTTCGTGAGGGGACCCGATGGCGCGCTGGTCGAAGACCCGCTACGATCAGGTGGTCAGCGGGACGTTGGGCGGAGTCGCGGAACGGTTCGGGTGGAACCCGACGTGGGTGCGCATCATCTACGTCGTCTTCACGATCTTCACGGGCATCGTCCCTGGCGTGCTGTTGTACCTTCTTTTGGCGTTGATCATGAAGTAGCCGCGCTTAGAGGTCGTCGCGGTGGAAGACCTCGTCGTCGCCCAGGTCGATCTTGAAGACGCGGTGGTAGGGGATCTGGACCTCGTCGGTGCCGCGGTGCAGCGTGATGAAGGATCGCCCAAGCTCCACGATGTCTGTGCCGGAGGCGGTGGCCGTGTCGTCGGGCGCGCCTCGGTGCTCGTAGTAGAGGGTGGCGTCCTCGAGCGCGTCGTAGCGCCATTTGACCTCGTTGAGCGTGGCGCGGGGGCCCTCGAGCCCGGTCGACATGGTGGTTGCTAGGCTATGCCTGGGTTAGGAAGTTGAGGGGTCTTCGTCGAGGACCTTCCAGTTGTCCCCGCGGTACTCGTCGGCGGGGTACTTCTCTTGGCTTTTCTCGAGCTTGGTGCGTCCAGCGTCGACGAGGTCGATGTCGAGCCGTTGCGCGAAGCGCACCAGAAAGAACAGGGCGTCGCCGAGCTCGTCCTCGATGCGCTCTTGGAAGGCGGGGTCTTCGAGGCGGGCTTCGACGTCGTCTTCTCTCAGGAACCGGAACAGCTCCAAGAGCTCGCTGGCCTCCGTGACGAGGCCCACGGCCAGGTCCTTGGGGGTGTGGAACTGTTCCCAGTCTCGTTCCTCGACGAAGGTCTCGATCTCCTCCTGGTACGCGTCCAGGTCCCCGCTCATCGCTCCGCGCAGAGGACGCTTGCTTGTTGGGCGTTCCGGCCCCCGTCCCGTTCGCTGCTCGGTCGAACGGTTCGCGGGAACCGCCGTGTCGAGGGCCGCTCATCGTCGCGCCGGGATGAGGATGCCACGACACGATACACGCCACGTCCACGTCGACGAGAGCCTCACAAACGCCGCCTCCCGATGCCCTCTCATGGGCAAAGCCCTGCAAGCCGGGAGCATGATCGATGCGACCCTCAACCAGACGCTTCGCGCACAACTCGACGACGACACGTACGAGCGGGTCCAGGAGCAGACCGCCGCCGCCGCAGCGGCCGGTGCCTACGCGGGGATGGCGCTCTGGACGCTCAACCAGCTCACCTTCGACGATGCGTCCACCGGGAACCTGGCCAAAGCCTTGGCCGGCGTGAGCTTGGGGTTGCTCACGAAGAGCTGACTTCGCCCGGGGTCACCCTCAAGGGGCAGCCGAGGCCTGCATGAGGCGATGCCGCAGGCCCGCATCGGCGACGAGGCGCGCGTCTTCACGATCGGGTACGAGGGCAGGACCATCGACGCGTTCATCGACCTGCTGGAGCGGGAGGGCGTCCAACGCGTCGCCGACGTACGGGACAACCCCTGGAGCCGCAAACCGGGGTTCACGAAGGCCCCCCTCGAAGAGCACCTGGAGGATGCGGGCATCGACTACGTGCATCTGGGAGACCTCGGGGTGCCCAAGCCCATGCGGGACGCCCTCGATCAGAGGGAGCTTGAGGACTTCGAGGGGGCCTACCTCTCGCACCTGGAAGAGCACGAGGCCGCGCTCGAGGAGCTGACCGATCTGGCCCACGAGGCGCCCACGGCCGTGATGTGCATGGAAAAACACGTGGAGGACTGCCACCGGAAGTTCTTGGCGCGAAGGCTCGACGAGGAGGGCTGGCACATCATTCATCTATGACCGGGCGAGACCTTTTCGAGGAGCAAAGCCCTGGGCGGCCCGATGCCCCGAGCGTCCCTGGACGAGTTGCTTGAGAGCAACCACCGACACGTCGAACGCCTCGCGAAAGCCGGCCACGAGCACCTGCCCAAGAAGCAACGGCCGCCCGTCGTCTCCGTGTGCTGCTCGGACTCCCGCGTCTCCCAGGAGGGCATGTGGAGCGTCGACGAGCCAGGGTGGTTGTTCTCCGTCGGGAACATCGGGAACCAGGCCTGGGACGTGGTAAAGGGCGAGCGCGTCGTCGCCGGGAGCCTGGCCTACCCGCTGCACGCGACCGAGACCCGAACCGTCGTGGTCGTCGGACACACGGGCTGCGGCGCGATCGACGCGGCCCTGGACGCCCACGAGGGCACGCTCCCGGAGCTTCCCGGGATCCGATCCAGCATCGAACCGCTTGTCCCCGTCGTCGAGGAGGCCTTCCAAGAGGGCCTCGTCCGCGAGGACGAGCCTCGAGGCCAGGTCCGAGACAAGCTTGTCGAGGCGAACGTGAACGCCCAGGTCGACTTCCTGCTCGACCGGGAGGAGGTCCCGGATGAGGCGGACATCCTCGGGGTCGTGTACGACATGAACAACGCGTACGGGGGCCCCGCGGGCCGCGTGTACCTCGTGAACGCGGACGGGGAACGGGACCGCGAGGAGCTCTTGGAGAAAGCGGGCGCGTGGGAGGAGAACGTGGCGAGCCTGTTCGACCCATCCACGGCCGGGCATTGATAAGCCCTGGCACCCCTCGGGGTCCGGATGAAGGTCCACCGCGTCGAACTCTTCCACGTCTCCGTCCCCTGCAAGGAGACCTTCCACCCCGCGTGGCTTCCCGCCTACCCCCAGACCGACAACCGCTACACGCTCCTGCGGGTGTCCACGCGCGACGGCGAGACCGGGATCGCGGCCGGGCCCGCCCTGGGCAGGGAACGCGAGGGCCTCGGGGACCTGATCGGCCCGTACCTGATCGGGCTTCAAGCCGACGACATCGACACGGTCCGCTCGCGCCTTCGTCAAGCCTCCTTCCTGGGCTGGCGCAACCCCTGGATCGAAGCCGCGTTCCTGGACCTCTGGGGCACGCTCGAAGGCAAACCCGCGTGCGAGCTTCTCGGCGGGTCTCCCGGGAAGGTCCCCGCGTACGCATCCACCGGGGAGACGACGACTCGCGAGAACGCCGCCGAGCAGGTCCGCAAGGGGGCAAGCCTGGGCGTCGACACCGTCAAGCTTCGCGCCCACGAGGCCACCCTTGAGGACGATCTCGCCATGCTGGAGGCCGCGCGCGAGGCCGCCGACGATCACGGGGTCCGGATCGCGGTGGACGCGAACCAGGGCTGGCTGGTCACGGCCACGGGGCCCGCGCCCCGCTGGGAGCTGGATCGGGCCCGTCGGTTCGGGAAGGCCTGCGACGAGCACGAGGTCGCCTGGCTGGAAGAGCCCCTGGATATGCACGACGTGGAAGGCATGGCCAAGCTGCGCTCCAGCATCGAGACCCCCGTCGCGGGGGGCGAGCTCCTCGGGGACACGCACGCCTTCCGACCGCTCTTCGAGCACGGGTGCTTGGACAAGTACCAGCCGGACGCGGTCTTGTGTGGGGGGTCCAAGACGAGCCTGGAGGTGGCCAAGAGGTGCCGCGAGGAGGGCCTGGGGTTCGCGCCGCACACGTGGACGAACGGGATCGGGCTGGCCTACAACGCGCACGTGCTCGCCGCGTCGGGGTTCCAGGGCCCCCTCGAGTGGCCCTTCGACCCGCCCGGTTGGTCGCCCGAGGTCCGCGACGGGGGCCTTGAGGAACCTCTCGAGTTGGACGAAGACGGGCGCTTCGAGGTCCCGGACGAGCCTGGGCTGGGGATCGCGGTGGACGAGGAGGCCCTCGAAGAGCACGGGGACAGGTTCTACGAGGCGACGCCCGGCTCGGTGGCCTGGGACGTGGTCAAGGACAAGGGCTTGATGGAGACGATCCGCTACGCGCTTCGCCGCTGACCGGGATCATCCCTCGTGGGAGGAACGCTCGGTCTGCTCGATGTCGTACGCGACGTCCACATCGTACCGGTCGGCCTCGACGATGTGGAAGGGGTAGACGATCATCTCCGCGCACGCGCCGCTGACCTCGTAGAACTCGCCCTCGACGCGGATCGAGTCCGCGTCCGTGCCGACGAGGTCCGTGATCTCAGCCCCGTGGCACGTGTTCGGGCTTTCGCCCTTGAAGATGGCGAACACCATGCGCTCCTCGAAGTCCACCTCTGGTGGCTGCTCCTCGGGGGCGTGCTCCTGGTAGAGTTCGTCCCAGGCCGCCTGCGTTCGCACCGTTCGGGTTCGCTCGTCCTCGATGCCGCTGTCATGGCCCCTGTCGACGGTGTCGAACGTCATCGATCCCTCGGGTGGACCCTCCTGGTCCCCGTTCTCATCCTCTTGATCGTCCGCGTTGTCCTCCTGCTGCTCTCCCTCGCGGACCGTCTGCTCGATGTCGTATTCGACCTGCGCATCGTAGCGGTCGATCTGGACGATGTGGAAGGGGTACGTGACGACCTGGGCGCAGGCCGGTTGGTCCACCTCGTAGAACTCGCCCTCGACGAGGATCTGATCCTCGCCGATGCCGGTCACGTTCGTGATCTCGGCCCCGTGGCAGGCGTTCGGGCTTTCGCCTTTGAAGATGGCCAGGACCATGCTCTGGTCGAAGTCGACGGGCGGTGGATCCTCGTCGGTTGCGTGGTCCTGGTGCAGCTCGGCCCACTGGGAGGGCGTCGTGATGGTCTCCGTGTGCTCTTGTTCGATATCGCTGTCGACGCCGTGGTCGAGGGTGTCGAACGCGATGGCACCTTGGGGGACGGCCGACGTGCCGGCCGTGCATCCTGCCAGGAGGATCAAGGCGACCGCGGCGAGGCTCGTGGGGATCGCACGGAGCACGGGAGCCGTGATGGCGTCTGCTAGGGTTTGTAACCCACGGAACCGCCCTCCGTATTATTATAGTTATAATAGTAGTATCCGCGATAACAGAAATAGCTGTCATCGTGATGACGGTTGTTACAGATATTTCTGTTATAGCTGTTACAGTTCCCTGGGGGGTCAAGAACCGAGACGCACCTTCACCCGCCGATGCGGTTCGAACGGCAATCGGCCCTCGTGACGGGAGCCACCGGAGGCATCGGAACAGCCATCGCCGAACGCCTCGCCCAGGAAGGCGCCAACGTCGCCGTCCACACGCATAGCCGCGAACAAGACGCCGACGAGCTCGTCGAAGAGCTCCCAGGGGACGGCCACCACGCCCTCCAAGCGGACCTGATGGACCCCGACGGACCCGAACGGCTGCTCGACGCCACCGTGCACGCCATGGGCCACCTGGACCTCCTCGTCAACAACGCAGGACGCTTCGTCGAACACGACCTCGACGAGATCCCCTACGAACGCTGGAAGGACGCCTGGGACCGCACCCTCACCCTCAACCTGGAAGCCCCCGCGCACCTCTCCTTCCTCGCCGCCCACGTCATGCGCGAACAAACCGGAGGCGCCATCATCAACATCGGATCCCGCGGAGCCTTCCGCGGCGAACCCAACGCCCCCGCCTACGGCGCCAGCAAAGCAGGCCTCAAGCAACTCACCCAGAGCCTCGCCGTCAAACTTGCCCCCCACGGCATCCAGGTCGCCGCCGTCGCGCCCAGCTTCGTCCAAACCCCCATGGTCCAGGAGATCCTCGAAAGCGACCGCGGCGACGAGATCCGCAACCAAAGCCCCCTCGACCGCGTCGCACGCCCCGACGAGATCGCCGCCGCCGTCGCCTACCTCGCAAGCGACGAAGCCGAGTTCGCCACCGGCGCCGTGCTCGACGTGAACGGAGCAAGCTACCTCCGCTAACCTCCACGCGCCAATCGAAGCCCCTTTCAGCGCGCCCCGCATCGGCGACCCCATGCGGGCAGGGCAGCCGCTGACCGCCCAAGCCACCCAGCTCACCAAACGCTACGATGACACCCCAGCTCTCCAAGGGATCACGCTCTCCTGCAGCGCCCCCGACATCGTGGGCCTCGTCGGTCCCAACGGAAGCGGGAAGACGACCCTCATCCGCTGCCTTCTGGGTCTGACCGCCCCCACGGATGGGACCGTCAGCCTGGCCGCACAAACCCCCCGCGATGTCCTCCAAGAGGGAACCCCCCGAGTCGGGTACATGCCTCAGCGGGAAGCGCTCTACGAAGACCTCACCGTTGAACAGAACGTGGACTTCTTCGCCCGCATCACGGACCCCCCCGGGGCTCGAGGCGAGGCCGTCGAGCAGGCCCTCGCCTCCGTCGAGCTCGCCTCCCGCGCGGGCGACCGCGTTCGCACCCTCTCGGGTGGCATGCGCCGGCGCGTCAGCGTGGCATGCGCCCTCGTCAACGACCCCGAGATCGCCTTCCTCGACGAGCCCACCGTAGGGCTGGACCCGCAGCTGCGCGTCGCGATGTGGGAACGGTTCCGAGCCCTTCGTGAAGGCGGCGCGCTGATCCTGATCTCCACGCACTATCTGGGCGAAGCCGACCGCTGCGATCACGTCGCCTTCCTGCGAGACGGTCGCCTCCTCGCTCAGGACTCGCCGCGAGGGTTGCTTGAAACGACCGGCACGAGGGATTTGGAGGATGCGTTCTTGGCCTTGCTAACGCAGGGGGCCTCTTCATGAGGGGGTCGTGGGCGGTGGCTCGGCGCGTGCTCGTGGGCTTGCGGGGCGACCGGCGGACGTTGTTGCTCGTGTTCGTGGCGCCCGTGTTCATCATCTGGCTGTTCGGAGAGGTCTTCGACGTGGCGGACCCGTCCCGGTTCAACGTGGAGGCCTCAGGCCCGATCCTGTTGGGCTTCTTCGTGTTCTTCCTCACCTACATCCTCACCGCGATCAGCTTCTTGCGCGAGCGGCAAAGCGGGACGTTGGAGCGCTTGTTGGCTACGCCCGTTTCGCGCTCGGGCCTGGTCAGCGGGTACCTGTTGGGGTTCGGCGTGTTGGCCTCCGTGCAGGCGCTTGTCTTGCTCGGGGCGGGGCTCGTGTTCTTGGACGTGGCCTTCGAGCATGGTGTGGGCCTGTTCTTCGCGCTCGAGCTGCTTGGCGCCTTGTCCGCGCTGGGCCTTGGCATCCTCGTGTCCCTGTTCGCGCGCAACGAGTTCCAGGTGCTCCAGTTCATGCCCGTCGTGATCGCCCCGCAGGTCATCCTGGGAGGCGTCTTCGTCCCCGTGGAGGCGCTCCCGTTCTACCTGGAGGTGGCCGCGCGAGCGATGCCGCTGACCTACCTGCTTGAGGGCATGAACTACGTCGTGCTCGACGTGGGGACCCTCTCCCAGATGGTGCAAGCGGTGCTCGTGCTTGGCCTGATGAGCCTGGCTGCGCTCGCACTGGCCACCGCGAGCGTGCGCAGGAGCTGAGCCTTCACCGTGCCGTTTAAGGGGGAAGAACGGGAAGCCTTGCACAGATGCCTGGAGATGGACCCCCAAGCGGTCCCCCCATCGCGGGAGCGGGCGGGGGCCAAAGCGTGTTCAAGGTGCTCGGACCCACCAAGATCGCGATCGTGGCCCTGGCAGGCATCCTCGTGGGCGCCGCCGCGGCGGTGATCCCCCGGTTCCTGTTGTAGTTCAACGCCCTGGCAACAAAGGCTAAGAAACCCCCCGCGCACTCCACGCTCGATGAACCGGGGCTTCCTCCTCGCCGCGCTCACCCTCGTGCTCGCCCTCGCAGGATGCATCGCGGCCGACGACGCGCTCGACGCCACCAACCAACCCGACGCCTCCAGCGCGCCGCTCGACCTGGACATGGACAACGCCAACGTCCAGGAGGCCACCCCCGAGCGGATCGTGTTCGCCTGGAGCGACCAAGCCCCCGCCAACGAGAACCTGGCCAACGCCCCCGCCATCGCCTCGAGCTTCGAGGTCCCCAGCCAGGAGGCGTTCACCGCACACGCGACCCTCACCGCGATGGGAGACGCCCCCCTCTCCTTCACCCTTGACAAGGAGAACGTGGCCACGCTCTGCTCGGCCTCAAGCGACGCCGAAGCCACCTGCAGCGTACCCGCGCTCGGCCAAGAGGGCGACGCGTGGACGGCTCGCGTCCAACAGACCGAGATCAACCAAGAGCCGGTGGACTTCACGCTTACGCTCACCCTCCGCCTTGAGGACCCCCAGCAGGTCCCCGACGCGCCCACGCTCGTCCCCGCCCCGACCCAAGCCCCCGCTGAACCCTCCTGGCCCGACAAGGACGACGCTCCCATCCGCCCCGGCGTCAACATCGCAAGCGGATCCTGCACAGGGAACTTCCTCTTCGCAACGCCCGACTACGAGAACCTCTACATGGGCACGGCCGCGCACTGCATCACGGACACCGACCTCGGCGACGACGTCGGCCTCGCCAACGACCGCGTCACCGGCACGCTGGCCTACTGCAGCTGGGGCGCCAGCGAGAACCTGCTCACCTGCCCCAACAAGGGGAGCCAAGACGACGGCTGGGCCGACGATTTCGCCCTCGTCGAGATCCCGAAGGACCACCACGACGACGCGCACCCCTCCATGCTCGTCTGGGGCGGTCCCACCGAGCTCGAGGACCCGCCCGCCGAGGGCACCGAGGTGTACACGTACGGGAACTCCGACATGCGGGACGGCGGCCAGGACCTCATGATCCTCGACCCCCGTCCTGGCGTCGTGACCTCCAGCAGCGAGTCCACCACGCAGACGCTCTTCACCGGCTCCTCCATCTGGGGCGACTCCGGGAGCCCCGTCGTCACGGCCGACGGCGCCACCGTCGGCACCATGCAAACCCTCGGCATCGTGCCCCCCGGCGGGAACGGGGTCTCCAACCTCTCCAACTCGCTCGCAAACTACGAGCAAGACACCGGAGGAACGATCGAGCTGGCCACGTGGGAGATCTTCGACCCGCCCGAGTTCGACGACCCGCTCCCACCCCTCACCGGATCTTGATGAGGGCCTGGAAGAGCCGGTCCACCTCGGCCTCCGTGTTGTAGAAGTGCGGAGAGATTCGGATCCCGCAGTCGGGGCGCCAGTCCACCAAGAACCCCTGATCTTTGAGAGCCTCCGCAGCTTTCTGGCTCCCCTCGAAGTCGACGCACACCATCCCGCCCCGATCCTCCTCATCGCGCGGCGTGCGCACCGTCAGGTCCTGCGCATCCGCATGCACCAGGACCCGATTGGTCAAGCTCAGCGAGCGCTCCCGGATGCGCTCAGGCCCCACCTCCCGAACGGCCTTGACCCCCTCGCGAGCCGCGTACAAGCCCGGCACGTTGGGCGTGCCCCCAAGGAACCTGCGCGCCCCCGAGGCCGGCTGGCCCCGGTCTTGGACATCCTCGTACGCGAACGGGTCCTCCAACCCGAACCAACCCCGCAAACGCGGGTCCAAGTCCTCAGCGAGGTCCTCTGCCACGTACAAGTACCCGGCACCGGGCCCTCCGCAGAGCCACTTGTGGCTCCCGCCCACGAACGCGTCCACGCCCATACCCTGCACGTCCGTGGGCACGGTGCCCACGCTCTGGTACCCGTCGGCGAGCATGTAGGCGCCCTCGTCGTGCGCGGCCTCCGTGATGGCCCGGATGTCCTGCAGCGCGCCGGAGCGGAAGTACACGTGGCAGGTGTGCACGAGGAGCGTGTCGTTCGTGATGGCCTCGGCGATGCGGGCCGGGTCCACCGTGATGCCGTCTTGGCTTTCCACGATCTCCACGTTGAACCCGATCTCTTCGAGCCCCCGGATCAAGGGGTAGCTGGTGGTGAACTCGAGGTCGGTCATGAGGATGGTGTCGCGGCCCCCCTCGGGGGAGAGAGCGCTTGTGAAGCCCGCGATGGCGCGGGTGACGTTCGTCATGGGCGCCACGGTGCCGGGGGGCGCGTTGAGGACCGCTTCGATCTGCTCGTTGAAGCGCTCGACGGCCTCCCACCAGGGGCCGTCCCAGGCTTGGATCCCCTTGGTGGCCCACGCGTCGTGGTACTCGTTGAGGGCTTCCCGGGCGCTTTCGGGGACGGCGCCGAGGGAGTGGCTGGCTAGGTAGGTGACGTCCTCAAGGAGGGGGAACCTGTCTCGGAGCGGTGCCGCGGGCACGTGGTAGGCAACGCTTGCTCCCTTTAGGAACGTTCGCCCGGGCTAACGCTGGGGGTCCACCTTGTCGCCGTCGAGGTAGGTGCGGATCTTCCACAGGTGGGGGAAGGCTCGCTTGTCGGTGGTGGATTTGAGGTAGTCGACGCCGCTGGAGCCGCCGGTGCCGCGTTTGTGGCCGATGATGCGCTCGACGACGCGGACGTGGTGCTCCCGCCAGAGGCCAAGTTGCTCGTCGAGGCTGATGAGGGCTTCTGTGAGCAGGTAGAGCCGGTGCTGCGCGTCGGGGTCCTCGTAGAGGCGTTTGAGCGCTTGGACGACGGGCTGGGGGGGCTCCTCGTCGTCGGGGATGGCGGCGGGGTCGAGGGTGGCGGGGATGGCGTCGTCCATGCGGGCGAGCATGGCGTAGTACTCGTCTCGCAGGCTGGGTCGTTTGAGGCGGTCTTTCAGGCGGGTGGCTGCATCGTCGTCGAGGAACGTGAGGTAGGTTTCGTCTTCGAGCCCGCAGGCGAACTCGAGCTCTCGGAATTGGACGCTTTGGAACCCGCTGGCGGGCGCCAGGCGGTCGCGGAACTGGAGGAAGTCGACGGGGTCCATGGTTTCGAGGATGTGGATC
>CAZOQA010000063.1:0-11111 GCA_964581775.1 uncultured Thermoplasmatales archaeon
TGGGCCGTGATCCTCGGCAACGCGCAAGGCGGCGAGGAGCGCAACTGGAGCGACCGCCGCGTGGCGCTTCGCGAAGCCAAGGCCCACCTCGAACGGGCCGGCGCCGACCCGGACGCCGTGCGCGAGCTCGAGGACATGCTGGACAACTACAAGCCCATCACGGAGGACACGATGCCGGGCGAGCTGTCCAACGTGATCGCAAGCCGCGTGTGCAACCTGTTCGACATCGGGGGCCCCGCGCGCACCGTGGACACCGCGTGCGCCTCCAGCCTCGCAGCCGCCGAAGAGGCCGTCCGCCAGCTCAGAGCCGGCGCGGTGGACGTGGCCATCACGGGCGGCGTGGACCGCAGCATGCACCCGGCCGCGTACACGAAGTTCAGCGCCATCGGCGCGCTCAGCCGGGAAGGCAGCTTCCCGTTCGACGAGCGCGCAAGCGGGTTCGTCATGGGGGAAGGCTGCGGCATCCTTGTGCTCAAACGCCTCACGGACGCGATCCAGGACGGGGACCAAGTGTACGCCGTGATCGACGGCGTCGGCTCCAGCTCGGACGGAGCCGGGAAAGGCATCACGGCGCCCAACCCCGAAGGTCAAGCCCGCGCGATCGAGCGAGCCTGGCAGGACGCAGGCACCGACCCGGAAGGCGTCGCGTTCATCGAAGCCCACGGCACCGGCACGCCCGTGGGGGACCCCACGGAAGCCTCCACGCTGGCCGAGTTCCTCGAGGACCACGAGGGCGAGATCCACCTGGGCAGCGTGAAAGCCAACATCGGGCACCTGAAGAGCGCAGCCGGCGCCGCGGGCCTGCTCAAGGCCGCGCTAGCCATCCACCGCCGCCGCCTGCCCCCTACGCCCGTCGAGGAGCCCACCAGCCGGTTGGACTGGGAAACCACGTCCCTTCGCGTCGCGGACGAGCCCCGCACGCTCCCCGAGGGCACCATCCGGGCCGGCGTGAGCGCGTTCGGGTTCGGCGGCACCAACAGCCACATCATCCTCAAAAGCCCCCCCACAGCCCCCGCAGGCACGCCTCCCCACGCGGGCCTGCCCCTTCACCGCGTCAGCGGGGACGCTCCCGAGGACATGGAGAAGGCCCTCGAGACGCCGCGCTCGGAATGGACGTTCGACGAGGCGGATCCCCTCCGCGTCGCGGTGCACGAGGACGCCGACCGGGAGGACGCCGAGAAGCTCCTTCAAGGCGAGCTCCCGCCGGGGCTCGCGTTGAGGAAGGGCCTCGCGATCGCGATGGGCGAGAAGGGCGAACTCGGGTTGGTCTTCCCGGGCCAAGGAAGCCAGTACCCCGGCATGATCCTGGACCTGGCAGACGAGCACCCCGCCGCGCGGGACGTGCTCGAGGAAGCCGACCAGGTGCTGGCTCCGCTCATCGGGCAACCCCTGAGCGAGATCCTGCAGCTTGAAGGCGAGGAAGGCCAACAAGCGTTGACGCCCACGGAGGTCTGCCAGCCGGCCGTGCTCACGTGCGACGTCGCGATCCTTCGCGTGCTCGAAGAGCACGGCGTCGAGCCCGACATCGTGGCCGGGCACAGCCTGGGCGAGTACGCCGCGCTCGTCGCCGCGGGCGTGCTCGAGTTCGAGGATGCCTTGCTGGCTGTGAGCGCCCGGGGCGAGGAGATGGCGGACGTGGCCGAGGAGGAGGTCGACGACCCCGGCGGCCTCGTCGCCGTGCGCGCCGGCCCGGACGAGGCCCGCGGCCTCATCGAGGGGTTGGAGGCGTGGCCGGCGAACCTGAACGGGCCCGAGCAAACCGTGCTCGCCGGCACCACGAGCGCCATCGAGACCATCCAAGAGCGCGCCAGCGAGCAGGGCATCAAGGCCAGCCAACTGCCCGTGAGCGCGGCCTTCCACAGCCCCATCGTGGCGCCCGCCACGGACCCGCTTCGCAAGGTCCTCGAGCGCATCCCCGTGGACCCGCCCGAGATCCCCGTCATCGCGAACACGACGGCCGAACCCTACCCGGAGGACCCGGACGCGATCCGGGACACGCTGGCCGAGCAGGTCCAAAGCCCCGTGCGCTGGATGGACACCATGGACGCGTTCAAGGAGCACGGCGTGGACCTCGTCGTCGAGACGGGGCCCAAGCCCATCCTCACGGGGCTGGCCCGGGAGAACCTGCCCGAGACCATGAGCGTGCCCACCGCGCACCCGCGCGAGGGCGCCAAGGACACGCTCGAGGTCGCCATGCTCGCCCTGGCCGCCCACGGGCACCTCAAGATGCCCACCCCGGACGCGGTTCCCACCGCGGTCCCCGCCGACGACGAGGCCCCCGATGGCACCGTCGAGGTCACGGGTCAAGCCCCGTCCCCGACGCCGCACCGCACCGCCACGCGCCCCCGGGAAGCAACGAACGGGACCCGCGCGCCAGGACAACGGCCCAAGGTCGTTGTCAGCGGCGTAAGCGTGGGCCTGCCCAGCCCCGACCCCGAGAACGCGGACCCGTTCTCGCCCGAGGCCCTCAAGGGCCTCCTGGAAGGAGAAAACCGCATCGCACGCGTGCCCGAGGCTCAACGGGAAGCCATGGTGGGCATGGGCGTGACGCGGTTGGTCAAGGACGACGACACCGGGCCCCGCATGGAGGACATCCAGACCCAGGACGAGGTCGTGCAACTGGCCGGGCGCGTGCCCGAGGTGGACCTTGGCGCGTACGAGGCCGACGAGGACTGGCTTGAAAGCGCGGACCCCACGAGCCGGTTGGGCGTGGCCGCCGCGCTGGAGGCCCTCACGGACGCGAGCATCCCGCTCGTCCCGGACGCCAAGGAGACCAGCACCGGCACGACGCTCACGGACGGATGGATCCTGCCCGAGCCCCTGCAGGAAGGAACCGGCGTAATCCTGGCCAGCGCCTTCCCCGGGCACGCCAGCCTCGTCGAGATCCTCGAACGCATGCACGCCCGGCAAGCCACCCCGCAAGCCCCCGCCGAGGGCGGCGAGGACCGGTTGACCGCGTTCCTAGCCGATCTCGTGCCCCACCTGGAGGACCGCACGCTCCGCAAACAAGCCCTGGACCTCCTGGTCGAGCACACGGACGGCGACGTGCCCGGCGCGCCGCCGCGCAAGGCCGCCAACGGGCACGCCGCGCCCCCCCAGGACGGGTCCGAGGACGGGTTCCCGCGGGATTTCCTGTTCCGCACGCTCGCCATGGGGCACGCGCAGATCGCGCAACTGATCCAAGCCCGCGGCCCCAACGTGCAGGTCAACGCTGCCTGCGCGAGCACGACCAGCGCCATCGCGATGGCCAAGGACTGGATCGAGCAAGGCCGCTGCGAGCGCGTGATCGTGGTCGGCGCCGACGTGGCAGGCAACCGCCAGCTTCTACCCTGGATCGGCAGCGGGTTCCTGGCCGCGGGCGCCGCCAGCACGAGCCAGAACGTGGACGAAGCCGCGTTGCCCTTCGACGAGCGCCGGCACGGCATGCTCGTCGGCAGCGGCGCCGTGGGCCTCGTCGTGGAGACCGAGGACGCCGCGCGCGAGCGGGGCATCACGCCGCTGGCCGAGATCGTGCACGCGCACGTGGCCAACAGCGCCTACCACGGGGCCCGCCTGGAGCCCGATCACGTGGCCGAAGAGGTGGACACGGTCGTGCGCGAGGCCTCCGACCGGTTGGGCCTGGCCCCCGAGGAGCTGGCGGAGGATCTCGTGTTCGTCAGCCACGAGCCCGCCACGCCCGCCCGAGGCGGCAGCGCGGAAGCCGAGGTGCGCGCGTTGCGCGCTGCCCTGGGCGATGCAGCCCGAGACGTCCTCGTCACGAACACGAAGGGCCTGACGGGGCACGCAATGGGCGCCGGCATCGAGGACGCCGTCGCCGTCGAGCTGCTTCGGGCCCGGCAAGCCCCGCCCGTGGCGAACCTGGAGCGCGTGGACCCGGACTTCCAGGACCTCACGTTCAGCACGGGCAGCCCCACGGACCGGAGCGTCTCGATGCGGTTCGCGGCCGGGTTCGGGAGCCAAGTCGCCGTGACCGTGTACCACCGGTTCGCCAGCGAACCCGGCGCCGTGGACGAGCAAGCCTTCCACGCGTGGCTGGAACGGACCGTGGGGGACGGGTTCGAGGCCGCCCGGAAGGCCCGCTGCCTTCGCGCGGTCCCCTCCAAGACCGAGACGACGGTCCAAGCCGCCCCCGCCACCCCCCGAACCTCCAGCTCCTCCCCCGCGCGCTCCGACCCGGCCGACGCGGACCCGGCCTCCCCTGAGGAGCCCGCCCGCGTGGAGCACGCGCCCAACCAGGACGAGGAGGAGGCCACGACACCCCCCCAGCAAGCCCAAGCGGCGTCCACGGGGGTCAGCCTGGAAGAGGTTGAAGCGCTCCTCACGGAATTGGTGAGCAAGAAGACCGGGTACCCCGAGGACGTCATCGAGCCCCAGATGGACCTCGAAGCCGACCTCGGCGTCGACACCGTCAAACAAGCCGAGGTCCTCAGCCAAGCCCGCACCGAGCTGGAGATCCCCCCCATCGAGGGGTTAAGCCTCAGCGACGTGCCCACGCTCCGCCAAGCCAGCACGCTGCTGGCCGAACACCTCGACGGCGACGCTACCCCCGCTCCCGATTCCCAACAGAACGCCCAGGCGACGACGGACGCTGACGACGAGACCGCACCCCCCGAACCTTCCCCCGAGACCCACCCCGGCGAGGACGCCCCCGCGGACGGCGTCACGCTCGACGAGGTCGAGGCGCTTCTCACGGAGCTGGTGAGCAAGAAGACCGGGTACCCCGAGGACGTCATCGAGCCCCAGATGGACCTCGAAGCCGACCTCGGCGTCGACACCGTCAAACAAGCCGAGGTCCTCAGCCAAGCCCGCACCGAGCTGGAGATCCCCCCCATCGAGGGGTTAAGCCTCAGCGACGTGCCCACGCTCCGCCAAGCCAGCACGCTGCTGGCCGAACACCTGGGCACGGGCACGGGTCCCGCTGAAAGCCAGCCGGGCGCGCCCCCCGCGGACGAACCGGACGGCGGCTCGCGCCGCGAGATCCGCGTGCTCAGCCTCCAGGATGCCCCCGCGCCCGCCGCGGACCCCCTCCCCAAGGGCACGCGCGTCCAGCTGAAAGGCACCCTGCCCGAGACGCTAGGAGAGCACCTGGTCGACGAGGGCGCCCAGCGGGTCGACTTCGTCAGCGAAGCCGACCTCGTCCTCGTCGGCGTCGGCACGCTCGAGGCAGACCCCGACCCGCTTGGGAACATGCTCGAGCGCCTGCAAGAGATCCCCGAGGGCACGCGCATCGTGCTCGCCGCCCACGCCGAGGGCGCCACGCACGGCCTGCCCGCGCTGGCCGGCACGCTCACGCAGGAAGGCTGGCCCACGCGAGCCATCACCCTCCACCCGGGCACGCCCGAAGAGCGCATCGCGCGCGAGGTCCTACTCGACACCGACGACAGCGTGGACCTTTCCCCCGACCGGCGGCGGGCCCGGCGCCTGGCGGGCACGGGCGAGCCCGCTCCCGTGGAGCTGGCCCACGAGGCCGTCGTGCTGGCCCCCGGCGGGCTCGGCGCAGCCGTGCTCCCCAGCCTGGAACGGTTGGCCCAAGAGCAGACCGTGCGCATCGCGCTGGCCGGCCGAAGCCCCCTCGAGGAGCCCACGGTGGACCCCGAGGACGAGGACGACATCGCCCGCCTTCGCGACGAGCTGCTCGACGAAGCCAAGAAGGGCCAGGACCCGGTGCGGCCAGCAGAGGTCGAAAAACGCGTGCAAGCGCGCATCAAGCGCGCGCGCCGCTGGCACGCCTACCAGCGCCTGGACGACGTGGCCGATGTGCGCTACGATCGCGTCGACGCGACCGACGCGGAGCAACTGGACGCGTGGGTCGAGGACGTCACGCGAGCCTGGGAGCCTCCGCGGTTGGTCGTGCACGGGGCCGGCGTGGACGACTCGCGCGCCTTCCAGGACAAGACCCGCGAGGGCATGCAGTCCGTTCTGGACGTGAAGCTCACGCCGGTGCGCGTGCTCACCGATCGGCTCCCGGAGGCGCACCACGTCGCCTTCGGCAGCATCGCCGGCGTCACCGGGAACCTCGGCCAAGCCGACTACGCGCTCGCCAACGGCACGCTCGAGGCCCTCATCGCCCCCGCAGGCGGCACCGTGTTGCACTGGACCGCGTGGGACGCATTGGGCGGCATGGCCGACGACGAGACGATCCGCACCGTGCTCGAAGAGCGCGAGGTCGCCTTCCTGGACCCGGACGAGGGCGCGCGCCTTTTCACCCAGTGGGCCGGCACCAGCGGCACGTTCGCCATCGCGAACCTCGAGGCCACCACCGAGGTCTCCCCCACGCGCGAGGGCGCGCACCTGTCCCTCACCGGCGAGGAAGCCTGGCTGACCGATCACAGCATCAACGGGCGAGCGCTCATGCCCGGCGTGCGCCACCTCGAAAGCATCGCGGAGGCCGCCCGCGCAGACGGGCGCCGCGTTCAAGGCCTCTCGCGCGTGCGCTTCGAGCGGCCCCTGTGGGTGACCGAGCCCACGACGGCGCGCGTCGTCCTCGAGGAGGACACGGGCCGCACCCTCACGCAGGACACGGTGCACGCCACCGCGCGCCTGGACCCCGGCCCCGGCGCCAAGACGCTGGCCCCCGATCTGGCCGAGGACGGCGAACCGATCGACCAGGACGAGCTGTACGAGGCGCTCTTCCACGGGCCAACGTTCCAGGTGCTCGAGAGCGCGCGCGTGGCCCCCGACGCGGTCAGGGCCCGCGCGGACGTGAGCGGGGGCGGCGCGGCGCCGTGGCTTCTGGCGCTCGAGGCGGGCATGCAGGCTGCGGGCGTCGCCGCGGGCGACGAGCACGCGTTGCCCGTGGGCGTGGAGGCCCTCGAGCGCGGGCCCGACCCGGCCCGCGGGGGGGCCAGCGTGGTGGCGCGGCGTGTCCAGGAGGACGCGGTGGGGTCCACGTGGGATGTGACGGTGCGAGGGGGGGAGGGCGTCGTGTTGAACGCGCGCGGCGTGCGGTTGGTGGACGCGGACGCGATGCGCCGGCTCACGGACGCCAGCGTGGAGCTGTCCGGCAAGACGGGCGTGACCGTGAAGGCGACCACCGTGGGCCCGCACGACCCGCGGGACCCGCGCGCCAAGAAGGACGCGGAGGCGCGGGCGGGCCGCAAGGCGGCCCAGCGCGCCTTGGAGGAGACGCACGGGTCCAGCGTGGGGGTGGAGAAGCTCCCTTCGGGTCAACCGGTGCCTTCGACGCGGGAGGGCGCGGTGAGCGTGACGCACGGGGCGGGCGTGGCGGCGGCGTGCTCGCATGGGGAGCTCGAGCGCGTGGGCGTGGACGTGGAGCAGGTGCGCGACCGGGAGAAGGCGTGGTTGCAGGATGCGTTCTCGAGCGAGGAGATCGCGTGGATCCGGGAGCAGGAGGAGGGGGACAGCGCGGCCGCGACGAGGGCGTGGACCGTGAAGGAGGCGGTGAGCAAGGCGCTGGGCACGGGCCTGAGCGTGCCGTTCGAGGATCTTTCGATCGAGCCGGGCCAGGGAGCGGTGCGGGTGCGGACGCCGGAGGGCGTCTTCGAGGCGTGCTCGGCGCGCGTGGGCGGGGCCGTGTTGACGGTGGCCGTTCCCACGGGCGAGGCTTCGACCCGGAACGGTTAGGCCCCCTGGGCGCGTTGCGGGGGGGATGCGAGCGGTGTTCGAGGCCCCGTTCGGGCACGTGGCGGTGAGCGTGGACGATCAGGCGCGCGCACGCCGCGTGGAGCTCTCGCAGGACGCCCGGGAGGACGCGGTCCCGGGGGGGTTCCCTGCGGGGCTTGCCGAGGCGTTCGAGGCGTACCTGGGGGCGCGCGCGGGCGGCGTGGACGTGCCCGTCCGCGTGGAGGTGTCCGCGTTCCAGGAGGAGGTGTTGGGCGCGGCGGGTCGGGTGCCGGCGGGCCGGACGGTCACGTACGGGGATCTGGCCGAACGCGTCGGTCGACCGGGCGCGGCTCGCGCCGTGGGTCAGGCCTTGGCGCAGAACCCGGTCCCGTTGGTGGTCCCGTGTCATCGCGTGGTCGGGGCGACGGGCTTGGGGGGCTTCATGGGTGAGCCCGAGGCGGGGGCGAGCATCAAGCGGTGGCTTCTGGAGCACGAGGCGCGGCTCGAAGCGGGCCCCCGTTGAGGTTCGCCCAACCGGCGAGGGGACCGCCACGCGGGGCCGTTTCGTCGCGAGAGGCCTCCCCGCAGGAGCAACGTTAATACGCATGGTGCGGGACTCGGGCGGCATGCAGCTTGCCTCGCCCGGGCCCACCCTCGGCGTCATCGGAGGCGGTCAACTGGGCCGCATGATGGGCGAATCCGCGGCGCCCCTGGGCGTGGACGTGATCGTCGTGGACCCCACGCCCCGCGCGCCCGCCTGGCCGGTGGTGAGCGAGCAGATCGTGGCCCCCTTCGACGACCGGGACGCGTTGCTGGAGGTGGCCGAGCGCTCGGACGTGCTCACGTTCGAGATCGAGCTGGCCGACCCGCACCTGCTCGAGGAGGTCCGCGAGGCCACGGGCACGCCCGTGCACCCCGACCCCAAGACGCTGGGGTTGATCGAGGACAAGCTCGTGCAGAAAACGCGTTTGAGGGACGCGGGCGTGCCGGTGCCCCCGTTCGAGCGCGTGGACACGCTCGACGAGGTGCACGAGGCGCTGGACGAGTTCGGGACGCCCGCGATGCTCAAGGCGCGCCGCGATGCGTACGACGGGCGAGGCAACGTGCTCATCCGGGACCGCTCGGACGCCGAGCAAGCCTTCGAAGCTGTGGGGGGGGATGCGATGCTGGAAGCGTTCGTCGACTACGATCGCGAGCTGGCCGTGATGGGATGCAAGGGCCAAGGGGAACGGGATGCGTTCCCGGTCACGGAGACGATCCACGAGGAGGAGATCCTGCGCGAGTCCGTGACGCCCGCGCGCACCTCCAAGGCCATGCTCGAGAAGGCGCGCGAGGTCGCCTTCGACGTGCTCGACATGATGCAGGGGCGAGGCGTGTTCGGGATCGAGATGTTCGAGGCGGACGGCGAGATCCTGTTGAACGAGATCGCGCCGCGCCCGCACAACAGCGGGCACTGGACCATCGAGGGGGCCGGGGTCTCCCAGTTCGAGCAGCACGTGCGAGCCGTCCTGGGGCTCCCGTTGGGGAGCACCGAGCTCGTGGCGCCCACCGTGACGGCGAACCTGCTCGCGGACGGGGACCGGGAGCGCCCGGCCCGGTTGGAGGGCGTCGAGAAGATCCTGTCCACGAATCGGGCCTCGCTGCACTGGTACGGCAAGCGCAAAGCGCGCCCGCTTCGAAAGATGGGGCACGTGACGCTCCGCGGGCCGCAGAACGCGGACCGGGACGCGTTGTTGGCCACCGCGCGCGAGCTCGAGGACGCGGTCACGTTCGCGTAAGGCCCCGTGGCGAGAACCCGACCTGCTTTAACCCTGAACCCGCGTGAGCCGCGCGCATGACGGGCTCGCAGACGCTGGACGCCCTCATCGAGCAGCTTGAAGCCGAGGCTCGGCGTGAGCGGGCGCCCGAGGAGTCGCCGGACGTGGGCATCATCATGGGCTCGGACAGCGACCTGGACGTCATGATGGGCTCCAAGACGGGAAGCAAGGGGGCCTACGACGCGCTTACGAGCTTGGGCTTCGAGGAGCTCACGAGCGTGGAGGATGCGCCGGATGCGCGGTTCACGTTCGAGACGTACGTCGTCAGCGCGCACCGCACCCCCGAGCTGATGTACGCGTACGCGAGCACGGCCCGGGACCGGGGCTTGGAGGTCCTCATCGCCGGCGCCGGGGGGAAAAGCGCGGACCTTCCCAACATGACGGCCAGCATCGCGTACCCGTTGCCCGTGATTGGGGTGCCGGTGCAGGAGAAAAGCGTGGACAGCGTCATCGGGATGCCCACGGGCGCGCCCATCGTGGCCGTGGACGCGGGCAAATCGTTCAACGCTGCGCTTTCGGCCGTGCAGATCCTCGCGCGCCAGCACGAGGAGCTCGAGGACCGGCTCGTAGCGTACCACGAGGAGCTCAAGGAGACCGTGGCGAGCACCAGCCGGGACTTGCACCAGATGGGGACGCCGGGGTTCCGCGAGTCCCGCGGCTAGGAGATGGCGCCGGCGCCGCCGAACGCGGTCACCATCTTCCAGGAGCCCCACGCGGTCACGTTGCTCACCCAAAGCAAGAGCGTGAAATCCTGCAAGTCCCGAGCGTGCGTGCCCCCGTCGACCACGCGGATCAGGACCGACGCCAGGGCCGCGTTCACGAACAAAAGCCCGAGCCCGATGCCGCGAAGCAGCGTGATGTCGATGCCGCCCGTGTAGATGAGCGTCGGGATGCCCACGGGAGCGCCTTGCATCTCCTCCCCGATGCCGGTGAACAGACCCGTGAGCATGTAGAGGACGCCCAGCCCGATGAACAGGGCGAACGCGGCGCCCACGGCGATGCCGAAGACGACGCCCCGGAACGTGCTGGCTTGCTGGTAGCGCAGCTTCCTGAGCCCGATGATCTGCACCATGTTCTCGCTGATGATGCGCCCGACGTCGTCGGGTTTGCCGCCCTCCTCGACGGCTTCGTCGTACATCTGCGTGAAGCGTTCGACCAGGCGGGACCCGGCTTCGCTGGTGAAGTACTCCCAGGCTTTCTCGTCGTCCACGCGGACTTGCAGGCGCGTGAACAAGTCGCGGATGTTGTCGGAAAGGGGGCCGAAGTCGTGGTGGCGAAGGTGGTTGAGCACGGCTCGTTCGTCCCCACCGCGGGCGGCGGTGGAGCTGCCTAGCGAGCGCATGAAGCCGGGGTAGTTGTCGTCGCGTCGTTTCACGGTGGTCTCGACGCGCGTGGCCAGCCACCCGGGGAGGAAAAGGGGCGTCATGGTGGCCGCGATGCGGATGGGGTTGGGCCAGGTGGTGAGCGTGAACACGAGCCCGCCGGCGGCGCAGACGCCGAGGATGGCCAGGGGCACGGTGATCTTGAGCTTGGGCGCGAGGGGGGACTCTTGCGAGTTGGAGGCCCAGATGGGGTCGGGGGGGGTGCGCATCCTGGCGAGGACGAGGAAGCCGCCGTGCAGGAGGATCGCGACGCCGGCGACGCCGAGCATGAGCAGCACGGCGGGGATGTTCATCAGGATGATGGTCATCAGGCTGAGCATGATGAGGAAGATCAGGCTCATCATGGCGC
>CAZOQA010000064.1:0-11033 GCA_964581775.1 uncultured Thermoplasmatales archaeon
CGAGCGCGAGTGCTCGATCCAGCGCCGGCACCAGAAGCTCGTCGAGGAGGCCCCCAGCCCCGCGTTGGACGCCAAGGACCGCGAGGCGCTTGGCCGCATGGCGGTGCGCTTGGCCCAGGCCGGCGACTACGAGAACGCGGGCACGCTCGAGTTCCTGTACAAGGACGGCGAGTTCTTCTTCAACGAGATGAACACGCGCTTGCAGGTCGAGCACCCCGTCACGGAGATGGTCACCGGCGTGGACCTCGTGCGAGCCCAGCTACGCATCGCGGCCGGCAAGAGCCTGGACGTGGACCAGGACGACCTCACGCTCGACGGTCACGCCATCGAGCTGCGCGTGAACGCGGAGGACCCCTACGACGGGTTCATGCCCCGCTTCGGCACGGTCACGAAGCACGATGCGCCCCAGGGCGAGGGCCTGCGCGTGGAATCGGGCGTGCACGCGGGGTTCACCGTGCCCGCCGAGTACGACTCCCTGTTGAGCAAGCTGATCGCCTGGGCGCCCACGCGCCGGCGCGCGATCGATCGGCTCTCGAACGCGGTGGCCTCGTACGAGATCGGGTGCACCACGAACCTGCCCCTGCACCGGCGCATCCTGTCCGAAGACGCCTTCCTCGAGGGCCGCATGCACACGGGCTTCCTCGAACAGACGGGGCTCGTGCAGGAGCTCGAACGCGAAGGCCAGCGCCTCGAGGAGGCCTCCCGGCGGAAAGCCGCCGCCATCGCCGCCAGCCTCGCGCACGGGGCCCGGGGCGGGATCGGGGTCACCCATCACCGCCACGCCCGGCCCCCCCGCCGGGAGGGGGATCGGGCATGAGGGTGACCGTTCGCGTCGAGGGCGAGGACCGCGACCGGGAGCACGAGGTCTACCTGACCCGCACCGAGGACACCGTCGAGCTCGAGGTCGACGGGCACCGTTACGAGGCCCAGCTCGACCGCGACGCGGACGCGACGCTTGTGCGCTTGGACGCGAACGGGTCCCGGCCCGTGCGCGTGGCGCTGCCCGAGCACGATCAGGCCCTCGTGGACGGCGAGCCGACCCGGTTCCGGATCGCCTCGTTCGAGCCCGGCGGCGCGCCGGGCGAGCACGAGACCCTCGTCGAGGGCGAGGGCCGCGTGGCCGCGCCCATGCCGGGCACGCTGCTCGAGGTGCACGTCGAGGAGGGCGACCATGTGGACGCAGAGCAGGCCCTGGGCGTGCTCGAGGCCATGAAGATGCAAAGCACCATCGAGGCGCCCCGGTCGGGGACGGTGCTGCGCGTGCACGCCGAGGAGGGCGACGCGGTGGAGGGCGACGCGGTGCTCTTCGAGATCGGGGACGAGGCGTGACGCCGGGGACGCGTGCGACCCCCCAAGACCCTGAAAGTTTTATAGAAGCCCTGGCTTAAGCCGCGCTACCCTGGAGGCCGACGATGGGCAAAGTACTCGGCATCGATCTCGGGACCACGAACAGCGCGATGGCCATCATGGAAGGCGACGATCCGGAGATCCTCGTCAACAGCGAGGGCGAACGGACCACGCCCTCCTGCGTGGCCTACAAGGACGACGAGCTGCTCGTCGGAGAACCCGCCAAGCGCCAGCAGGTCATGAACCCGACCGACACCGTCTCCAGCGCCAAGCGCAAGATGGGGTCGGACCACGCGTTCTCGATGGGCGAGGACACCTACACGCCCCAACAGATCAGCGCGTTCGTGCTCCAGAAGCTCAAACGCGACGCCGAGGACCGGCTCGGAGAGGACATCGACGAAGCCGTGATCACCTGCCCCGCCTACTTCACCGACGCGCAACGCCAAGCCACCAAGGACGCCGGGAAGATCGCCGGCCTCGACGTGCTGCGCATCATCAACGAGCCCACCGCGGCCGCGCTCGCGTACGGGTACCGCGACGAAGAGGAGAAGACCATCATGGTGTTCGACCTCGGCGGCGGCACCTTCGACGTCTCCATCCTCGAGACGGACCCCGAAATCGGGACCTTCGAGGTCAAAGCCACAAGCGGCGACAACGACCTCGGCGGCGACGACTGGGACGAGCGGTTGATGGAGCACCTGGTCGAGCACCTGCAAGACGAGCAAGGGTTCGACGCAAGCGGCGACCGCCAGATCCTGCAACGGCTCCGCGACGCCGCCGAGAAAGCCAAAAAGGAGCTCTCCAGCAAGAAGAGCACGCAGATCTCCATCCCCTTTTTGGGCCAACAAGACGGCGACCCCGTGCACCTCGACGCTGAGATCACGCGCGCCCAGTTCGAACGGCTCACCCGGGACCTGCTCGAACGCCTCGAAAGCCCCACCCAGCAGGCTATGACCGACGCCGGCGTCGACGCCAGCGACCTCGACGACATCATCATGGTCGGCGGCATGACCCGGACCCCCGCCGTGCAAGACATCGCCGGGAAGATCAGCGGGCAAGACCCCAGCCTCGAGGTCAACCCCGACGAAGCCGTCGCGCTCGGCGCCGCCATCCAAGCCGGCGTGATCACGGGCGAGGCCGACGATCTGCTCCTGCTCGACGTCACGCCGCTGACGCTGGGCATCGAGACGCTCGGCGGCCGCTTCACGCCGCTCATCGACCGCAACACCACGATCCCCACCGAGCAATCCAAGGTGTTCACCACCGCCGAGAACAACCAGACCCAGGTCGACATCCAGGTCTTCCAAGGCGAACGCCCCATCGCTCGAGAGAACAAGCACCTTGGCAACTTCATGCTCGACGGCATCCCCCCCGCCCCCAAGGGCACCCCCCAGATCGAGGTCACCTTCGAGATCGACAAGGACGGCATCATGCAGGTCAGCGCCGAGGACAAAGGCACCGGGAACGAGCAATCGATCACCATCACGGACGCCAACCGCCTCGACGACGACGAGATCGACCAGATGCGGGAAGAAGCCGAGACGTTCGAGGAGGAAGACGAGAAGCGCGCCCGCCGCATCGACGCCCGCAACGAGGCCGAACAAGCCATCGAAGCCGCCGAGCGCACCCTCGAGGAGATCGACGAGGTGCCCGCCGAGGCCGAAGCCAGCGTGCGCGAAGCCATCGGGGAGCTCGAATCCGCCCTCGGCGGCGACGAGATCGACCCCGACGAGCTCGAGACCCTCACCGAGGACCTGCACGAGGCCCTCGCCGAGATCGGCAAGCACGTCTACGGCCAACAAGCCCAACCCGGAGCCGGCGCCCCTGGAGCGGGCATGGGCGGCATGGGAGCCTCCCCCGGCGCCGGCGCGGGCCCCGCCCAGGGCGCCCGCGTGGACGACGAGGACGCGTCCACGTTCAAGACCAAGGAGGGCGACGGCGAGGACAGCGTCGACGTCGAGTACGAGGTCAAGGACGAGGAATGAGCCCGAAGCCGACCCGACGCCAGCGCGTCCTGCACCGTCAAGCCGCAACGTTGAAACCGTCCCGGGGAGGATGGTGAGCCGGTGCCGCAGGACTACTACGACGTGCTCGGCGTGGACCAGGACGCCTCTCAGGACCAGATCAAGAAGGCGTACCGGAAGCAGGCGATGAAGCACCACCCGGATCGAAGCGACGATCCGGACGCGGAGGAGACGTTCAAGCGGATCAGCGAAGCCTACGCCGTGCTCTCGGACCCGGACAAGCGCCAAACGTACGACCGGTTCGGGCACGCCGGCGTCGAAGGCCAGTACGGGGACCAATCGCAGTGGTTCCAGCAGGCCGACTTCCAGGACGTGTTCGGCGAGATGGGCCTGGACCTGGGCGGGTTGTTCTCCGAGCTGTTCGGGGGAGGGTTCGGCGGCCGCCGTGGGCGACGGCAAGCTCGAGGCGAGGACCTCGTGCTGCGGTTGACCGTGGACGCCCACGAGCTGATCGAGGGCACCCAGCGCGAGGCCCGCGTCGAGCGCTTGGAACCCTGCCAGGCGTGCAAGGGAAGCGGAGCGGGCCCGGACGGGTCGCGCGAGCGCTGCCCCGACTGCCAGGGCTCAGGCCAGGTGCGCCGGTCCCAGCGCACGCCCATGGGCGTGTTCACGCAGGTCGGCCAGTGCCCCTCGTGCAACGGGCGCGGCTCACGCGTCACGGACCCGTGCTCGGCGTGCAACGGGAAGGGGCTCACCAAGGAGACGAAGACGCTGGTCGTGGACGTGCCGCCGGGCGTCGAGGACGGCATGCGGTTGCGGCTTCGCAACCAGGGTCACGCGCACCGGGAGGGCCTTCGCGGGGATGCGTACGCCGTCGTGACCGTTCGCTTGCCTGAGCACTTGGAACGGCGCGGCACGAACGTGGTCGCGAACCTGGACGTGCCCGCGCCCGTGGCCGTGCTGGGCGGGCACGCCACGCTGCCGGGGTTGGACGGGGACGTGGAGATCGAGATCCCGTCGGGCAGCCAGCCGGGCGACGTGGTGCAGCTCGAGGGGGAGGGCTTGCCCACGGTGGGCGGGGGCCGGCGGGGGGACTTGTACGTGAACCTGGACGTCTCCCTGCCGGAGAAGGCGCGGGGCGAGCACCGCGAGCACTGGGAAGCGTTGGCCGCGATGCAGGACCTGGACACGAAGAAGGGCGTCTTCTCCCGGATCGGGGAGAAGGTCAAGGACGCGCTTTCTTGACCGAGCGGGTTCGGGACCGTGCGCGCAAGGGCTTGCGGGTCGGGGTGGCCTTGGGCCAAGGGTTATGAAGGCCTGGAGGTAACGGTCCTTCGATGCCCGTCCGCGCGGTGAACATCAGCTCCATCGAAGCGCAGCGCTTCCGGGACTCTGAGGAATCCAACCCGGAGCAGGTCCGCATCGATCACAACTCGACCGTGACCATGGTTCACCCCGTGGACGATGAGAAGGCCACCGTGGACTTCCGCTACACGGCCTCCTACGGCGGCTTGGGCATCATCAAGCTGGAAGGCTCCGCGCAGTACCAGGGCGATGCGCAGGAGCTCGAGGCCACGTGGGAGGCCTCCAACCGGATGCCCCAGGACGTGGCCAGCCAGGTGCACACGGCCGTGATGCGCACGTGCGTCCCGGAGGCCGTGCAACTGGCGCGCGATCTGAACCTGCCGCCCCCCATCCCGCTGCCGGACATCCAGTTCAAGGGCGACGGGGACGAGGGCGAGGGCAAGACCCCGTCGGGGCCCGAGATCCACTGACGCTTCCAGCGTGGCCCCTTTATCCCAGGAGGGCCTAGGCGTCCTCGATGGGGACACGTCGGAAGACCATCGAGCAAGCTCTTAGCAAGGTCCCGGAGATCCCGGACCCGGATCCCAAGCTCGAGCAGGTCGCCACGCCGGCCCCCATCGCGACGGATCTGCTGTTCGAGGCCTACCACCTGGGCGACATCGGCGGGTGCATGGTGCTCGACTTCGCGTGCGGGACCGGCATCCTGGGCATCGGGGCGGGGCTTTTGGGCGCCATGCCCGTGTACGGGTTCGACATCGACGAGGAGGCCGTGAACCTGGCCCGCGAGGCGGCGCGCGAGATCGGCGTCAGCCAAGCCACGTTCGAGGTGCGCGATGTCTCCGAGATGGGCGATTACCAAGGGGACACGGTCCTGTGCAACCCCCCCTTCGGGGCCCAGGATCGCAACGCGGACCGTCCCTTCCTCGAGGCCGCCGCCGAGGCAGGGAAGGTCTGCTACACCTTCCACATGGCGACCACGAGCACGTGGGTGGACGACAAGATCGAGGAGCTTGGCGGCACCGTCACGAACACGTTCGGGTTCAACTTCCCGCTCAAAGCGCAATTCTTCTTCCATGAGAACCCGGAAAAGGACATCAACGTCGTCGTGAAACGCTGGGAAACGCAACAAGGGAGTTAACACAGGAAGAATCCTGGAAGGGCACCGACGCCGGATCCCGGAGACACGACCCTCTAGGGCGGTCAAACCGGCCCCCCGATCACGGAGACCTCCTCCTTGTACAGCGTCCGTTGAACCCGCCCTTCGCACTTTCCTCCCGGGCCCCCGATGGCCACGGCTGCCTCCTCGTTAGACTCTTGGTGGAAAGATTCCAAGAGCCTCTGTCCCCCTTTTGTTCTCCAGGAATACACACAGGTGGAAAGGAGGGTACCTCTTCCACGCCGTTCCCCCAAACATCGTCCCCGTCACCCTCTCCTTCGAGGGCCGTTCCATGTGCGCTCAGACGTCGACGATCCTCGGTGGGACCCCCGAAAACCTTAAACAGCGGATGTCCGTCCCTGGGGTACCCATGGGTGATTCGGAGCTCGTCTTCCCCGGTGACGAACTCGGCGTTGCAGAACAGTTCCTCCCCGGGGAAGGGACCTATGAAGAAGACGGGAAGGTCTACGCGTCCTGGATCGGGGAAGCGCACCTCGACCCCGAGGAGTTCGTGGCCGAGGTCTACCCCCGCACGACGACGCCGCTGGAAATCCAAGAAGGCGACATCATCATCGGGCGCGTGGTCTCCCTTCGCAAAAGCTTCGCCAGCGTGGAGGTCGTCGCGGAAGCCTCGCAACCCGACCGGGACCCGACGAACGAGGCCCGAGGCACGCTCCACATCTCGAAGATCTCCCACGACTACCTCGACCAGATCGAGGACGCCTTCCGCATCGGCGACATCGTACGAGGGCGCGTCATCGAAGCCGAGCCCTCCATCCAGCTGTTGACCAAGGACGATGACCTAGGCGTCCTGTTGGCCCGATGCCCCCGTTGTCGGACCGTCATGGAGACCAAAGGGCACGGCCTCGTCTGCCCCAACTGCGACTGGAAATCCCGGGCCACGCTCGCCGCCGACTACGGCACAGGGAACCTGATGCCCCCCGAGAACACCCAGGAGCTCATGGACGAGCGCAAGGAAGCCCACCGCGAACACAACATCGACTTCCCCCCCCGTCCCAAGTACTCCCCCGGTGGAGGTGACTGACCATGACCGAGATCGAATTCGTGGTCCACGAACACGACAACCGGTTCCTGGACCTGGAGTTCACCGGAGAGCGACGCACCGCCCTCCAAGTGCTCAAAGAACGGCTGCTCGACGACGACAAGGTCGAAACCGCGGCCGTCCTCCAAGACCACCCCGTCCTCGACGAGCCCCGGCTCGTGATCCGCACGAGCGAAGGGCGACGACCCGAGACGGCGCTCAAGAACGCCGCCAACAGCCTTCGCAAGGACTACGACCAGTTCGAGGACGACGTCATCGCCGCCCTTTGAACCGATGCCCGCCAACCGGGCATCGGGACCCCAGCTCGAACCCAACCAAAAAACGCCCCAGCTCGAGGACGAGCTGGGCATGTCCTGCTACCTGACCGACACGCCAGGCATCGAAGGCAAACTGCGAACGCGGCCAGAGGACTTCGAGGTCCACGAGGACTCCGCTCCCATCGCGAAGGCGCAAGCAGCGGGCAAGTACACGCTGGCGCGGGTCCGGGCCCGGAACTGGGAGACCAACCGGTTGATCCGCGAGCTGGCCAAGCGCCTTGGCATCCCCCGGCGATCGATCTACTTCACCGGCACCAAGGACAAGCGGGCCGTCACCGTCCAGAACCTCGCCTTGGCAGCGGCCGAGGAGCAGGTCAACGCTCTGGACCTCGAGGGGGTCGAGGTGCTCGAGACGCATCGCGTAGACCGCGCGCCCAAACTGGGCGAGCATGCAGGCAACCGGTTCCGCGTGAAGATCCGCGGCTTCGAGGTGGACCGGGTCTCCGTGGCCGAACGCGTCGAAGAGATCCAAGACACGCTCCTCGAGGAAGGCGGGTTTCTCAACTACTTTGGACCCCAACGGTTCGGAAGCGTTCGACCCGTCACGCACCTGGTCGGACGCGAGCTCGTCCAGGGGACCCTCGAGGACGCCGTGTGGACCTACATCGCGTACCCCACGCGGTTCGATCCGCCCGAGGTGCAAGAAGACCGCGAACGGCTCTGGGAGACCCGGGACGTCGAGCAAGCCATCCAGAAGATCCCACGACGCTTCGACTACGAGCACGACATGCTCGCGCACCTCGACGAGCAGCCCGGCGATCACGCAGGCGCCCTCACCCAGCTCCCTCTGAACCTGACACGCATGTTCGTGGCCGCGTACCAGAGCTGGCTGTTCAACCAGGCCGTATCCCAGCGCGCCCAGGAAGCTCACCCGAAGATCGCCGAGGTCGGGGACCTGCTCCACCCCGCCGACGAGGACGGCGTCCCCGACCCCGACCGCTCGATCCCCGTCACCGAACGGAACCTTCGCCCCTGCATCGAGGCCACCCGATCCGGCAAAGGCTTCCCCACCGCGGCCCTGCCCGGGTACGAGTCCGAGCTCGCCTCTGGCCTCCAGGGAACCATCGAGGCCGGCCTCCTGCAGGAGGAAGACCTGTCCCCGGATGCGTTCAGGATCCTGGAGCTCCCCAAGATCTCGATGGGGGGTACCCGGCGCGCCATGTGGTGCCCGCTGGACGAGCTTGAGGTCGCCACGGACGAGGACGAGCACGGCGTCTTCGTGCGCTTGGAGTTCTTCCTTCCCAAGGGAAGCTACGCCACGTGCCTGCTCCGCGAGTTCATGAAAACCGACCCCGCCCGCTACTAGACGGGGATCCCTTGCTATCGTCAAGGTTCCTTCTTGGCCACCTTGATAGAATCAATGCTCCTCGTTATAGAGTAGGTGGGGCTCCTGCGCTTGACCTCAGAATGGGGCCGAATCCTGGCGTGTGAGCGGGAGAAAACCGGGATCCTCGTTTTCACCCCTCCTGTGCATGCGAAGGGTAGGGTAGACAGGCCACAAACCACCTTTCTTTGATGGCTGCTAGTGTACACTGGCTAGGTGACCTACCTAGCTTGTTTTCTCCGTGGCATTCTGTGAAGGTCGACCCGTACGCCCCTCCCGGCTTTTAAGAAGGGGAGCCTGATCGGCGTATGCTTCACGCCTACCCGTGGGTGCCCGATTTGGCCCAATTCTCACCCATCTCCGAGGTGTTCCGGGTCCACATTTATGGCGTACAGGGTGTAGGCTATGTGCACAACGTCGGCATGGGGGGACCTTCTTGGAGCCCATTTTCCAGTTCAGCATGGCCTGTTAAGGTGAATCCGGACATCAGATCCACCGGTCTCCGATGCGCAACCAGCTAGACGCGGGCCCCGACGGACGCTCATCTTTGTCCATTCTACAGCGTGGCTCCCAGAGGCCCGTTCGATCCACCAGTGACATGGAGGTGGTTCCATACCACCATAATGGCTCCTCCTTGACCCCCATTATGTGGTAACTGGTCCCCCGTTTTGCTGGGGTTTTGCTCAGCCCTGGGTCCAGCTTTGATTCTCGCGGACCAGCACGTCCCCGTCCACTGGGGCGAACACGGGGTCGAACCCGGCTCGCCGTCGCGCTTCCTCCTTCTCGATCGAGGGGTAGATGTGGATCAACGCCAGAGCGCCCACGCGGGCCTTGCGGGCTGCGTGGCCTGCATCCTCTGGTGTCGAGTGCCCGGTCGGATGCGTCTTCTCCGGGTCCGTGTGGGTAGCCTCGTGGACCAAGAGGCTCGCCTCTTGAGCAAGCTCGACCACGGCCTCGCTGGGGCCCGTGTCTCCGCAGACGACCACGTCTCCGAACCTGTACGCGAGGGTCGGGACGCTGTGCTCGGTGGGCCCCCAACGGGCCCGGTCATCCGTGCCCTCGGTGACCTCGAGGGGTTCCCAGTTGAGCTCGAAGGGGCAGGTCACGCCGAGCGCCTCGATCGCCCCGCGCACGTTCTCGAGCGCAGGGGCGGGACCGTGGATCGTAAGGGGGCCACGCTCGTCCTCGAACCGGAGGTGGTGGATCAGGCCGGGCAGGGCGTAGGTGTGGTCGGGGTGCTCGTGGGTGAGGTAGACGTGATCGAGGTTCTCGGTCCCGACCGTCGCGACGAGGCCTCGGGTGGCTTGGCCGCCTGCGTCGACGAGGACGGTTTCCTCGTCGTTGGCCAGGGCGATCGAGGTGGCGTGCGCATCCGTGGACGCGAGCGACCATCCGCTGGCGAGGAAGGCGACCTGTTCGACGTCCATCGGCCCTCCTCAGGGGCCCTCGTCAGAAAAACGCTCCTCCCACCCCCACTCATCAAGGCGACCCCAGGACGTTGTGATGGGGGTCAACGTATGGCCTTCATGTTGGCGGGCCCTCACCTTCTTCTCGCCGGAGGAGCGCCTCCCAGTACACGGTGACCAGCGAGAGCCGCCGCGCGATGAAGCCGATCGCGCCGAAAGGAAGCGAGAGGACCCCGAGCCCCGTGACGAGCCAGTTCCACCAGGCATCGCTCCTGGACGCGAACAGCAACCCACTCCCAGCAGCTCCCGCCAGCGCCGGGACCCATCCCCATCCCCCGATCATCAAGCCGTAGACCATGATGGAGAGGACCGCCCAGACCGAAGCAAGGATCTCAGGAAGGAACCCGAGCGGGCGCTCCCCCGGGCGCTTCTTCTTGGGGCCTCGGATCCTGGCTCGCGGGGCATCCAGGACCGTTTGGAACTCCTGGAGCAGCGCGTCGAGCTCGTTGCGGGCCTTCGGGGTCGACCAGAACCCCAGCCGAGGCGTCACATCCACGGACAACGAGGATCCTCGAGCCTTCCCTTGGATCCGAGCCGTGGAGATGAACCCCAAGCTGAGACCGGTGAGCTTCCACGAGGACGCCATCAGGAGCAGCCCGCTCTTGGGGCGCACGTCCAGAACGGTATAGCCGAGGTTCTCACCGGAGGTGGCCAGCGCCGCCAAGGCCTTCGCGGGAGAAACCGACACCGTTCGGTCCTCTCGGACGCTCACGCGCTCAAGGGCGCAGGCGACGCAAAGAAGCCTTCGGTTTCACCAGAGAGCACGTAGACCTTCCAGAAAGATCCCGAGACACACTAGGAGGAAAGTCGTCCAGACTGACCAGTTTTCCCTCCCTGGACCCCAGAAGGGTATGTGCAGAATCGGGGAAGAGCTTGCTCGAGTGACCCCGTTGTCCAATCGCGTGAGGGGCGAACGGTTAAACGCTCATACGGCCTCCATGACCCCGACCGGGAGGCGACCATGAAGACCCGTTGGGCCATCCTCGCAGGCGCCTTGGCTGCAGCCGTGCTCGCGCTCCTCCTCGCCAGCACAGGCCCCGGCGCCTCCCAAACCACCACCGCCACCGCCGCCGAGGACGCCCTGGGCCCCC
>CAZOQA010000065.1:0-5929 GCA_964581775.1 uncultured Thermoplasmatales archaeon
CGAGGCCCAGCGTCAGCGCCGGGACGAGGAGAGAACCGGTGGGGGTCTCGTTCGTGTCCCCGTCGAGCCCCACCGTGACGAGGGGGCCCTCGTGTGAGCCTTGTTGTGGGTGCAAGAGCGGCGCCTGGCCTGCTTGGTCGGGATAGGCTTCGAAGCGGTGCTCGTGGGGGCCGTCGAGGTCTTCCGCGTCCAGGGGCACGGTGGCTTCGTATTGGATGCCGGTGGTCGCGTCGTTGCTGGTGGGCGTCATGGGGATGCGGGCGTCGTTGAGGACGAGGTCGACGCGGTGGGCGGGCTGGCCTTGGGGGTCGTGGTAGGTGACGTGGAAGGTGTACTCGTCGCCGGGGTTGCCTTCTTGGGGCGTGACGCCGCCGTCGGTGAGCCGTGGCGCGGTGGTGGGCGTGATGGGGGGGGTTTGGGCGGGGGGCCCTTGGTTGTCGGCGTGGTCGTGCGCGGTGACGCGGTAGAGGTAGGGCGTTCCGGTTTCGGCGGCGTCGTCCGTGTAGCGCGTGGCTTGTGTGGTGTCGAGCGGGGCCCAGTCTTGGGTGTCGGCGGGGGCGCGTTCGATGTGGTAGGCGTGGATGCCGCCGTCGTCGCGGGCGGGTTCCCAGTCGAGGTGCACGGTGGCGTTGGGGTGGGCGTGCGCGGTGAGGTTCGTGGGCTCGGTGGGGGGGAGCACGTCGGGACGGGGCATGATGTCGATGGTGCGGTGGAGCGTGTTGTTGGCGCGGTCGGCGATGGTGACGTCGAGGGTGTGGGTTCGGTGGGGGGTGAGGCCGGGGATGGTGAGCGTGGTGTTGGTGGCGGGTCCGGCGTGGTAGCGTTCGTCGTGGGCGTTGACGGTGAGGTGGATGGGTTCTTGAGCGGTGGCGGTGATGGTGGCGCTGGCGGGGCGGGGGTGCGCGTCGAGGCTGACGCCTTGGGGGGGCGTGGCGTCGACGCGGAGCGTGATCGTGGTGGTTTGTTGGTTGCCGGCGGCGTCGGTGGCGGTGAGGGTGAGGTTCGCGTTGTCGTCGATCCGGTCGGGGACGGGGAGGGTGGCGGTTTGGGGGGGGTTGGTGGTGGGGATCGGGTGCGTGGCGTCGGCGAGGTGCGCGGTGAGGTTGGCGAGGTGGCCTTCGTCGCGCGCGTCGGGGGTGAGCGTGAGGTTTGATCCGGGGCTGGCCCAGAGCTCGTCGTGGTGCGTGAGCGTGGGTGGGGTGGTGTCGACGTGGAAGGGGATCGTGGTTTGTTGCGTGTTGCCGGTGGCGTCCGTGGCGTGCACGGTGAGTTGGTGGGGGCCTTCGTGGAGGGGGTGGGTGGGTTGAACGTGGGCGAGGCCGTGCGTGGCGTTGGTTTCGTGCTCGGCGGGGGTGCCGTCGATCCAGGCGCCTTCCAGGGGGTCGGGGGGGAGCTCGCCGAGCGCGTCGTGGAGGTTCACGGTGAGGGTGGGCGTGGTTTGGTTGGTCCAGCCGTTCTCGGGAGTGACGAGTCCGGTGGTGGGGCCGTGCTTGTCGAGGGTGAGGTTGGTGGCGTGCGCGGTGGTGTGGGCGCCGTCGGCCATGGCGGTGAGGCGGATCTCAAGCGTGTTCGTGGAGGCGAAGCGTGTGAGGTCGAGGCCGAGCGTGTGGGTGCCGAGGGTTGCTTGTTGGGCTCCGGCGAGGCGCCAGGCGCGGTCGGGGTTCTCTCGCGCGTGGGCGTGCACGGTGAGGGCGTCGGTGGGGAGGCTGGCGTCGTCGTGGAGGTGGGCGGTCCAGGTGATCGTCGCGTCGGGGGGGAGCGTGTCGTTCTTGGCGGGAGCGTCGATGTCGAGCGTGTAGGGGGCGTCGGTTTTGACGCGGAGCGTGTCGCTTTCGTCGTCGATGCCGCCGGGGGCGAAGGCGCGGACTTGGAGCACGTACTCGGTGCCGGGGGCAAGCCCGGTCACGTTCGCGGTGTGTTGGGTCGTGAAGGGGCCTTCGTAGAGGTGCACGGGGGAGAGCTCGGCGGCGCTGGGTCCGGCGAGGACTTGGTGGCGGGCGGGCGTGGTCGTGTTGAAGGCGAGCGTGAACCCGTCGGGTCGGTGGGAGCGGGGCGTGGGGTCTTGCTCGGTGAGGGTGACGTTGACGAGGTGGGGTTCGTCGTCGAGGCGCGTGGTGCTCGTGTCGATGGTGATGTTGGCGTGGTGGGTGTGTAGCGCGTACCCGACGACGCGGTATAACTCGTAGGGGGGGCCGGTCCCCGCGGGGTGGGGGGGGTCGAGGGTGTGGCGCCCGGTGCGGGGGCCTGGGGGGTCGACTGGGCGGGGTTGGGGGCTTGTGTGGTTGAGTTGGGGCGAGTCGAGGGTGGCGTGCGTGATGCCGGTGGGGTCGTCGTAGTGGGCGTCGGCGGTGAGGCGTTGCGTGGGGGAGAGTGCGGTTTGCCCGGGGGGGAGGTGGAGGCCGCCTTGGTCGAGCTGGGGGCCGGTTTGGTCGAGGTAGTAGGTCCCGATGAGCACGGAGCCTTGGTTCCCGGCGGCGTCGAGGGCGTCGAGGCTTACGCTCCAGAAGCCTTCTTGGATGTTCTCGGGGTCGGTGGTCCATGCGGGGAGGTCTTCGGTGGCGTAGCAGTCGTCGCCTTGGTGGGTGAGGGGGTAGCGTTGCTGAACGGTGGTGCCGTTGTCGTTTTGACCGGTGAAGGCGAGTCGTACGGTGTCGACGGGGGCGGGTCCAAGCGGTTCGAGGCACGCGTGGGCTTGGACGGGGTCGCCGGCGGCGAAGCCGGGCGAGGCGCGTCGGTCGATCTGGACGGGCGTGAACGCGTCCTCGTCCCCGTCGAGCGAGAAGGCGTGATCGAGCAGGGCGGGGGCGTGGCGGTCGAGCGTGATCTCGGTGGCGTCGGTTTCTTCGAGGCCGGCGAGGAAGGCGGCCTTCGTGGCCGTGGCTTCGTCGTTGAAGCAGTGCTGGCTGGGGTCGGGCCAGGGCGTTTGCCCGTTATCGCCTGGGGGCCATGGGGTCCGTTCGTCGTCGTTTGCGCATCGGCCGTGGGGCCAGAAGTTCTTCTCTTCGACGCCTTCGACATTGCCGGCTTGGTCGAGGGCGACGGTGGCGAACGCGTACGTGTCTTCGCCGGGCAGGGGCAGGTAGGAGATGTGGGTTCGGTCGGTCGTGTTGACGACGGCGGTTTGCTCCCAGTCGTCGAGGTTGCGGGAGTCGCCGCCGGGGGAGGTGAACACGCGCAGCTGCTCGATGGGGGTCCCGTTGAGGCCAGGGTCGGTCTCCCAGGGGACCTGAAACGTGCCGGTGCGCGGGTTGATAAGCGGCGAGCCGACGTACTCGGGAAGCAGCACGTCCGTTTGCGGGAGCGTGGCGTCCAGGTGCGCGGTGCCGACGTGGACGGGGTCGCTTTCGCGCGTCCTAGGATCCCCGTCGCCGCGGTACACGAGCGGGTCGTCGTTGGCGGTGATCGTCACGTTCAGGGGGCCGCTTTTGCACTCTTCGGGGTCTTCGTCCCCCTGGCAGGGTTCAGTGTCGGGGGTCCACGTGGCTCGCAACAGTTGAGTGTCCTCGAAGCGGACGGTGGCTCCGGGGCTGGGGTTCTCGAGGGCGCCGTCGCGTGTTCCTTCGGTCACGTCGACCGCGTCGAGGGGAACTTCGAACGTCTCAGTATCGCCAGCGGGCGAGGCGAACGTCGCAACGAGCGTAGCGTTGTCGCCCCTTGGCAGGAACGCGAGGTTACCCGCCTCGAAGGAACCAAGGGACTCCTCGAACTCGATCTCGTTGGGGGTCTCGACGAGAGTGAACGCGTCATCCCCGGTGAGACGGATCTGGCCCTCTTCGAGGCTTTCGTGATTATCATCGACCAAGTAAAGCGTATCGTCGAGTTCTTTGACGACCGGGGAGCCATTGAAGAAGGGGGCGAGGTCGAGGTCGTGCCCGGCTTCGTCCTCGTGGATGAGGGTGCCTCCCTCGTGTTCCCCGATGCGGGTAAGGCGGAGGTCATTGGCGCCTGAACGAAGGTCCTCACAGCCTCCCGTTTGCGTGATGTTCACGACGACGGAGTCTTGCGAGTCGATCGTGCAGACGGAGACCGTGGCGTCGCTAAGCTCGATGAGGCTCGACCCGAGGTCCCGATCCCCGTCTTGGACCTGCTTCCCAGCGGGGTGCAGGGGGCTGTACGAGGTCAACCGGACATCGTCCGCCTCGACATTATCCTCTGAGCCCGGTCTGAAGTAGAGGACATCCCCGGAGTCGACGCCGGTCTCGTTGGGTGCAAGGTGGGGGTCTGTCACTGCGTCGGTTTGGACGCGGGGGTTGTGGTGAGGAAGGTGGGCGAGGAGCGGGAGCCCGGGCGTTCCGAGCGCCGGGTCTGGGCTAAAGAGGGGGTCGACGAGTTGAGCGCTGGAGACGCGGGGCGCGTTGTCGAGGATGACGGTGGTGTTGGCTTGGTCGACGACGAGGGGGACGCGCTCGGGCGCGCTGGTGGGGCTTCCGTATGCGAGCAGGAGCCATTCTTCGTGCCCGTCGGAGTGTTGGGTGGTGTCGAGCTGGACGCGGAAGGTGCGGTGGGTGTCGTCGGCGTCGGGCGCGTGGAGCCGGTTTGTGAAGGGGAGGGTGCGTTCGCGTTCGATGATGCACTCTTGCGCGGTGTCGGTCGTGGGGCTGCAGGGTTGGGAGCGGTCGGCGGGGTGGTAAGCGCGCAGGAGTTCAAGCCGTTCCGGCCTGTACGTGCTTTGTTGGGGCGCGTTGAGGGTGACGTCGATGCAGACGGTGCCGTTGACGACGGGGAGGTTCGTGTCTTGGGTGTGGGGGAAGGCGGAGTCGTGGTAGGGGGCTTCGTTGCGGCAAAGGCCCTGGTGGACGGGTTTGAGGTCGAGGCTCGTGATGTTCAGGCAGGGTTCGTCTGCGCAGGTTCGGTGGGCGTGCTCATGCGCGGGGGCCATCAGGGGGACATCCAGGCCGCTTGTTTGGCCGGGCTCGCTGCTTTCTTCGTTCGTGGTCCATGCTTCGTCGTTGTGGGCGTAGGATGTGTACGTTGGGGGGTGCGTGGAGGCTCCCGCGTCGGCATCGCGTGGCGGGTCGATGGAGGGCTCGTGGCTGGAGGTGGGAACGGGCTGGAGCTCCTCGTCGCAGATGGACAGATCGCAGGAGGGTCCGCGTGAGTTCGAGGTCGAGGGGGCAGGGGCCTTGGAGGGGTTGGGATCGCCGCTTTTCGTGTGGTGGATGCAGGTGCCGGCTGGGCAGCGGTCCCATCGTTGGTCCCTGTCCGAGGATCCGTCCTCGTCGCTGGGCGGGTCGGGCGGGTCGTGGGGAAGGATGAGGGGCGTGAAGTGGTAGTCGAGGTAGTCGAGGGCTTCGACGGGCTGTGGATCCTGGATGAGGTTCTTGACGATGCTGTGGTACCCGCTGGTCGGTTGGATGCGGATCTCCTCCTCATCCTCCTGACCAGGGGCGGGGTGGGAGACCCAGGTTCGGCTCTCGTCCGCCTCGATGAACGCCCAGGCCGCGTAGGCCCCAGGCTCGATGTCGTGTTCTCCGGTGTGAACCCCGACCGTGACATTCTCCCCGTCCAGTTCGAAGATGGGGGTATCCTCCGCCGTCCCGTCGGCACAGAAGGCCACTTGCTGGTCGCATACGGGCTCGGTGGGGTCAAACTCGCCCGAGGCGAGAACCGTCTCGTTCATCAGGGCGAAAGCAAGCGTCGTCTGCTCGTCGTCCACCTCGACTCGGGTCGCGTTCTCGTAATCGTACGCGTAGAAGGTGAACGAGATCTCTTCTTCGTCGTTCTCGGAGAGGACCGGGGCGAAAGATTCCGTGGTCTCGGGCTCGATGAACAGAGCGTACCCATCCCCCGCATCCCCCGACTCGGGCACGGTGACGTTGTGGGTTTCGTCCACTTCCCGGTCCCCGTCCACGTCCACCCACGCACGACACGACACCTCATCCCCCGGCTCGGGAACCATCGGCTCGCACGAGGTGCTTTTGGTCACGCT
>CAZOQA010000065.1:6029-7892 GCA_964581775.1 uncultured Thermoplasmatales archaeon
ATGCTCCCCGTCGAGATCTTCCACCCCGCTTCCATCCAAGATCAACGCGCACGTCGTCTCCCCCTGCGACGAGAGGTTGGTCAGCTCACTCTGCGACGAGAGGCCAAGGTCGGTCAGCGAGCAAGCGGCCCTGGTCGAAACGGGGGATACCGGCGTCACGACGGACCTCGACCCGCCGTAGTCGTAGCGATCGTACCCGTCCAGGTCGACGAGATATCCGAGCTGGACGTCCCCGTTTGGGAACGTGAGATCCCCGTACCCTTGCGCCTGGGACCCAGCCTGGTACACGTCGTTGCCGGCCGCGTCCACGAGCAGCCCGTAGGGGACATCGTTCAGTCCCGAGAGGTCGGGGTCGAGGCCGCGTGCGGCTCCCTGCGCCCACTCGTGGGCTTCGTACGTGTCGGGCCCGGCCGCGTCCACGAGCAGCCCGATCCCTCGCAGCGCGCCGAACCCTTGCGCGTACTCGAGGGCTTGATACGTGTCGTGCCCTGAGCCTTGGGATGCGCTGGCGAGCACGGAGACGCCCCCCACCGAGGCTCCTTGCACCACGGAGGGGCCCGCGTGGAACGTGGACGCTTCGGGCGTGGAGCTCTCGGGGAGCACGGCTTGCCACGTGGTCGACTCGGGGCCCAACGAGGCGTCCGTTAGGAACCGGTCGCCCCCGTCCGTCGTGGTCGCGGTCGAGGGGTAGGTCCACTTCGTGTTGGTGCTGGCGTCCACGAACTCGATCGCGAGGGCGGAAACGTTGCCGTGGGCGGGATGAACGTCCTCGTTTTCGAGGTCCACCGAGGCATCCTCGTCGGGTTCCACCGGCGAGCGGCAGTCACCGTCAGGGACCCGGTTCCCGTCGTCGTCCAAGCGCTCGCGCAGCGTAGGCGTCGTCGCCGAGAAGAGCACGTCGCTCTCGGCGTCCTCGCCCGAGGCGTGGAGCGTGACGGTTCGACCGTGATCCTCGACCGTGACGTCGTCCGCGGGCCAGCCCTCGACGGTGGTCTTCTGACAGAAGTGGAACGTGAGCGAGTCCCCTCCATCCAAGGTGACGGTTCGTTCCATCACCGAGCCCATGGGGCGCGCCATCTCCACGAACCATCCCTCGCCGGTGTACCGGACGCTCGCGTCCGACCCGACGGGCTTCACGTTATCGTCGGGGACCCATGCCCCCTCGTCGGCATCCCAGTGTTGGGGCGTGAGGGAGCCGGCTTGTCCGGGCTTGAGGATCATGCGGTCGAAGGCTTGGGGATCGGTGGCGTTGTCCGCGAACAGGACCCGGAACCGATCCACGGGGGCCTCCTCGTTGTCGTCCAACGTGTCATCGGGCACGAACGCTCTCAGGTACCACCGGTCCCCATCGTGCCACGTGGAGACCGTTCCCTCGTGCGTCAAGCCTCGCGGTCCATCGTTTCGCCAGGTGACGTTCGCCTGTTCCACCCCTTCCACGGGCCGGTCGACCCCGTCCACGGGCTGGGACGCGGCCACGGGAGCATCGATCACGTCTCGTTCTTGGACGGGCACGGTGAACGTGTTGTGTCCGCCAGCGGTCGCGACCACGCCCACCGTCATGAACGAGGCGGCTTGCGACAGATCCCGCGTAGCGTTGAACGTGGAACCTTGCAGGCCAGCGTCGAACACGGCCGTGACCGGGTGCTCGAAGACGGGAGCATCCTTGATGCCCTCGACATCGTCAGCGAGATCCGGGCCGGAGACCGTACTGCCCGCGGACTTCTCTGTCGCCATCGGGGCAAGGATGGGGCCGCCTGCGTTGTTCTCGTACGTGTTCTGGCCGCCCAGATCGACGCTCAGGATGTACTCTTGCTCGTAGCGAACGTCCTCGGTGCCCCCGATCGCCAACCCCGCGTTGGGGAC
>CAZOQA010000065.1:7992-10865 GCA_964581775.1 uncultured Thermoplasmatales archaeon
GTGTCCGGTGCCGCTTGCGTCATAGGCTCGTCCGTCACGTACGCATCGTTGCCCGCGCGATCCGCGAGCACGGCGTAACCGCCTGGCCCCGCCACGGCTTGGCTTAGCCCGGACGCGTTGTACCGGTCGTCCCCGTCGAGGTTGATCAGCTGGGCGATGACTTTTGAGCTGTTGCTTTTCTCGAAGGGGTGCCGTTCCTCGGACCAGAAGGGGACGCTGTTCGCGTACCCTTGAGACATGGATCCGGCATGGAAGGTATCGTTCCCTCCCCCTGAGAAAAGAAGGGATGGACCCTCGGAGCGGATGTCCGGGATGCGTCGATCCACCTCTTGCTCCACGATGAAATTAATCGTCTGGGTTCTCGAAAGAAGATCATACGGTAGGGAGGCGCCTTGACTGAGATCTCGGGCAAGGAACGTATCGTTCCCGGCTGCATCGAAGAGCACGCCTCCGAGGGCGCCCTGGGTGAAGTCTTGCCCCACGTACGCATCGTCCCCGGCGAGATCCACGAGCAAACCCCCTCCGGCCCCTTGGGCCAGATCGCCCCCCAGGTAGGTGTTGTTCCCCTCCAAGCCCAAGTGGGTGAGGGGAAGAACGGTTCGGCCCTGGGCGTCGTCCTCGTCCTCCCCACGCTCGACCGGTATGGCCCCTCCAGCTCCCTGCTCGTACACGGAGTCCCCCCCCAGGTCCACGGACAAAAGGTAGGGGAGCTCGAACGTGCTGTTCACCACGTCGCCGAGCGCGAACACGCCGAACGACGAACGGACGTCGACGAACGCCTTTTCCTCCGTCGAAGCATCCTCGCCAACTTGGCTGGACAGGCCATCTGCTCCCACCATCGGGACCTCAACGCGCCCATCAGATTGGACTAACCGACCATCACCAGGCCCCTCTGCAGCGGCGCAAACCTCTCCCCCTGGCTGCACCGAGAAAAGGTTCAGCAACGGGAAACAGCCCGGCGTGGCCTGCACCCGGTCGGGGTAGGGCATGCGCACGTCGAGGATGAGACCGTTCGAGGGTTCCTCCTCAGAGTGATGGTCTCGAAGCTCTTGGTACAGGTCCCGGGCCTCGCTTGGCGCCGGTCCGGGAAGGTGCTGAGGGAGCGACGAGGGAGCCGAGCCCTCGTCGTCGGGGTCGTGACCCGTGGCCTCATGCGTCGCGTTCGGGTTCCCGGACCCATCGTCGTCCTCCAGCCCCTTCTCCGTGGGCTCCAAGTACTGCTCCGGGTCTTCGGTCCCGATAAGGACCTGGACGATGGGGGGTAGCTCGTTGGGATCCGGTTCCTGGGAGACCTCGTCCTCGTCGATGTCAACGTCGAGCCCGAACCCGGCGTCCCAAGCGTGTTCACCGTCGACCCAGAGGGCGTTGTCGCGCCGGTCGTCATAGACGGCGTCCACGACGTACTCGCTGTCGAGCGGTTGGGTAAGGGGGACGCCTTGCGCGGGCGTGAGCGTTCGGTACGTGTCTTTCCCGGCGATGTCGAGGAACGTGCCGCCTAGGTTGCGGCCGATACCGCTGTGAGCGTCGTAATCGTCATCGCCGTCCGCGTCGGCCAGGAGCCCCGTGCCCCAGAACGCCGGAAGGATGGTGCCTTGCACGTTCGTGCCGCCTTGATAGGCGTCGTCTCCTTCCAAATCGACAAGGGCTCCGACGCCGAGGGCTGCATAGCCTTGGCCCCGGGCGTCGATCCGGTATTCGTTGTTGCCGGCGGCGTCGACGAGGAGGCCAACCCCGAGGATGCCGGCGCCTTGGCTTTCCCGTTCCGCCGTGTAGGTGTCGTCTCCTTCTATGTCCAGGGCGAGGCTTACGAGGGCGAAAGGGGGCTCGGACGTGGCGACGGGGCCGTGGTACGCGTCGTCGCCGCCGGTCTCGATGAGGACGGCGGCGGGTTGGGTGAGGGTGTGGTCGTTGTCTTCCGGGGTGCCGATGAGCACGAGGTTTTGGGGGCCTTGGAAGTAGAGGCCTTCCTCGCAGTTGGAGAGGCTCGTGTCCTCGCACTCGGGCCAGGCCTGACCCGTGTCGGGTTCATCCTCGTCGGGGGGAGGCACATCGTCGTGCGAGCTGGCGGGTTGCGCAGGGGTGGGAAGGAGGGGGAGCGCTTCGTCGGTGGCTTGGGCAAGGAGGAGGCTTGCCTCTTGGAGGAGGGCAGGGTTCGCGTTCGAGGCGGAGTCGAGGAGGTCTCGGGCGAGGGCCTGCTCGCGGGGGGGGACGGGCTGGCCGGCGAGGAAGGCCTCGAGCGTGTCGAGGTTCTCGTGGATGCGTTGCTGGTCGGAGGCGGGCACGTCTTGGAGGGCTTGGTGAACCTTGTGCGTGGCTTGAGCGGTGGCGTAGATGAGGATCGCGACGCCTCGCTGCGCATCGGGGTCAAGGCGTTCGAGGGCGTCTCGGGCGTCGTGTTCCCAGCCGGGATCGGGGGTTTCTCCGTGGACCGCGTAGAGGCGCTCGAGGGCTCGCACCGGGTCGGGCTCGGATGGGTAGGGTTGGCTTGGGGGTTCAGCTTGCGTGCTGAAGGCGAGCAGGTCGGTCACGGTGGGGTCTTGGTTGGGAACGTTCTCGAGTCGTTGGAGCGCGTCGCCCGCGTTTTGCATGGGGTCGTGCGTGGCGCGGGTGTCGATGGGGCTTTGGTCGAGCACGTGGCGCCAGGTCTCGAGCGTGGGGAGCGCTTGGTCCATGGCAAGCGCGCGGTGGAGGTGCCAGTCGGCGAGGCTTCGCTCGGGCGTGGTGGAGTCGGTCTTGGGGGTTTGCGCGGCGTCGTAGATCAGGCCGAGGGCGTGGTCGAGGTTGTTGGGGAGGGCGTCGTGGTGGGGCGTGGAGGCGGGGGCTTTGGGGCTGGCCTCCGTGGGAAGGTCTTGAAGCGCGTCAGTGAGGGGCGC
>CAZOQA010000066.1:0-10433 GCA_964581775.1 uncultured Thermoplasmatales archaeon
TCCCGTCCCCGGTCGTGTCGACGATGTGCTCGGTGCGCTGGTCCCCGTCGCCGTCGAGGGCGGCTACGCCTTCCACGGGGCTGACCGCGTCCTCGTCGACCTCGCCGCGCTCGATGAGCACGGCGGTGGGGTCGTAGAATGCCTCGAACCCGTCGCTGGCGTCCCGGTTGAAGTCCACGCCCATCTGGAGCACGCCGTCGTCGTTGATGTCCAGGGGCTGGTAGCGGACCAGGTTCGTCTCCACCGTGGCCGTGTCCGTGGGGGAGCCGCCTGTGGGGCTGGCGCCCGCGCTGGTGGCGCGGATCACGGTGGCTTCCCCGTCCACGGGCACGGGACGGTCGTCGGGGCCGGGGGTGCGCACGATCACGGTCACGTTCTCCAGGCGCTCGCCGGGTTCCAACACGGGCGTGGTGTCGTCTTCCAGCTGGCTGGTGGTCCCCCAGGGAGGCTCGGCCATCTCGGGCCCTTCGAAGGAGAGCTCGATCTGGTCGTCCCCGTTGCCCTCGTTGACGACCGTGACGCGGTACTCGACGTTCTGGGCGGGGGCTGCATCCTGGGAGCGGGCGCCTTCCACGAGGAGGCTGACCGCGTGGTCGTGGATGGCGGCTTCCAGCGTGGTGGAAGCGGTGGTGTCCCGGTCGCCTTCGGCCGTCGCGGAGAACACGATGGATTCGACGTGGCCCTCGGGCACCTCGTCCGGAGCGCGGACCTCGAGGAGCACGCGCTCGAAGCTTCTCTCGGCCACCTCGACCGCGTCCCCGGTCAACCGGTCGCCGTCCTCGTCGCGCACGGTGGCGGTCCAGCCGCCCGTCTCGAACGAGGCGGCCAGGTTGAACACGGCGGGCGTGCTGCCGGGGTTCTCGACGCGGAGCGTGAACGTCTCGTTCTGGCCGCGCTGGACGACGAGGTCGCCTTCCTCCACGACAACGTCGACCATGGTCTCGCCGATCACGCCTGCGAACCCGACGCCTGTGGCGGCGTCCTCGAGCTCGGAGGCGTCGGTGTCCTCGGCTCGGAGCGTGAACGGGAACACGCTTCCTTCCAGGATGTCCTCGGGCGCCTCGACCAGGTACGTGAACGTCTCTTCGTCGTCCGCTTCCAGGGTCAGGGTTTGGGCGCCTTGCGAGAGCGTCGTCTCGAAGCCCTCGGGCGCGACTAGTTCAGTCAGCTGGACCTCGCGCTCCTGGTTCGCGTCGTTGACGAGGGTGAACGAGAGGGCGGTTTCACCACCGGGTCCAAGCGTGGCCTCCTCCTCGGGGCCCTCCAGGGACAGCGTGCCCTGGGTTTCGACGTCCACGGACAGCTGGAGGGTCTGCTCGAGGATGGGTTCCTCGTTGGGGTCGCCCGCGTCCGCGGTCACGAGCGTCTCGATGGCGGCGGGCGCGTCCGCGCCGGGCGGCACGTCCACGACCACGCTGACCGTCTTCGTGGTGCCGGGCGTGATGCTCACGCTCGAGGGGCGCGCCGTGACGTCGTCGTACGTGGCCGGCGAGCCCGTGGCCTCCACGTGGTAGGTGTCTCGGCTTGCGCCCGTGTTCGTGATGTCGACCGCGAACGCGACTTGGCCTCCTTGCACCGCGGAGAGCTCGCCCGTTTCGGGCACGGGCGAGGCGTCGAACGCGAACTCGGATCCGACCTGCATCCCGATCTGCAGGTTGTCCGAGACGGAGGGGTCGAAGTCGCTGGCGGCTTGAAGCGTGATGGTCTCGCGTTGGCCCTCTTGGAGGCCCTCCTCGGGTACGGTCACTTGGAGGGCGGCTCGGAGGTGGGCGCCGGTGACTTCCTCGAAGGGGGCGCCTCGGGCGTCGCTGGGGAACAAGAACTCCCCTTCGCCCTGCTCGGTGCCCGTGGCGTCCACGGGCACGAGCTCGATCTCCCACCCGTCGTCGCGTAGCGACTCCGCGCCGGCGATGGTCTCCAGCACGACCGGGTCGTAGTGGCCGGATTGGAGGGAGACGGTGAAGTTGATCGTGGTGGTTCGCCCCGGCTCGACGGGGAAGTGGTCGGGCAGTTGCGTGAGGGTGTCTTGCCGCTGGAAGCTGTCCTGGAGGGCCAGGCGGGCTTGCGCCTCGTCCGGCATGTCCTCGGAGGGGTGCTCCGCGTAGACGCGGGTCTCGGCGGGCAACGTGCTGGACAGGCCCGCCTCCTCGAGGCTTACGCGAACGTTGGTCTCGTGCCCGTCCCAGCTGCAAACGGTGGACAGCGGGCCCGAGTCCGCGCTTGCCCAGTAGGCTTCGTACCCGTCGTACTCGACCCGCAGGAAGAACGGTTTCGTCTCCCCGGGAGCCACCGTGAGTTGCGAGATGGACTCCTCGGAGCCTGGATCGTCCACGTCCATGTTGCCGACGAGCGCGACGCCCTCGTCCAGGTCCAACCGGTCTTGGATGGCGCCGGAGCAATCGTCCGTCTCGTAGATGTAGGAGTCGCCGAACGTGGACAGGTCGAACGTCTCCTCCAGGTCCCCACGGTTCTCCAGCTCGAACACGTGGTAGGTGTAGTTGGAGTGGTCCAGGCAGTCGCGCTGGTAGGCCTCGGACGGCTCGGACCCGGTGGGGGGCGCGTTCTCGCAGTTGTACCCCGAGGGAGCGTCGGAGTGCGTATCAGAGATGTTGTACTTGCCGAAGCGGACGCTGCTTGTAGCCTTGTCATTGTCCCCGATCAGGCCGGTCACGCTGAACTCGCGCACGGCGTCCACGACGACCGTGATGGCCTCCTGGCCTTCGGCGCTGGCATCGTTCACGCTGGCGCCCTCCACGGAGAACTCCAGCTCGTCGCCCGCGTCCACCTGGCCGGTCGTCGTCACGTCCACGGGGACGCGCGCGAAGTCGCCGGGGGCCACGTTGTCGAACGTGCGCTGGGGGAAGCTGGCATCGAAGATGTCTGGATCGTCCGGGTCGAAGGACCCGTCCACGAAGCTTGCCCTCAGGGAGTCGACCGCGGTACCCTTGTTCCAGAGGAACACGTCGATCTGGCTGGTCCGGTCCACGCCCACCTGGTAGGGGTCGTCCCGGAGAACGATCACGTCCACATCGCGCGTGGTGCGATCCGTGATGGAGGCTTCAAGCGTCTGGGTCTCCACGTTCCCGGAGGCCAGGCTCTCAGCGTCCAAGGCGACGCGCGCCGCGTCCCCCACCGTGGCCTCGCTGGGCGGGGTCACGGTCACGCGCAGGATCGCGGACTCCTCGGAACCCAGGGTGATCTGGTCGTCCCCGTTGACGCCTCGCACGTCCACGCTCCAAGGGGCACCGCCTTCGCTGAACCGGAACTCCGTGTCCATCTGGAACGTCTCCTCTGCGGGGCCCTGGTTCTCGAGCGTCACGAGGAACGTGGTGCTGGTGCCAGCCACCATGCTGTGCGTGCTGGCGTCCTCGGGGAACATCTCGAGGAGGAAGGGGAACTCGCCCATCGACACCGTGGTCCCGTAATCCAGCGACCGCGATTGGTCCCCGAACGTGACGGTGCCGTACGAGGTCACGGTGTGGGGCCCCTGCAGGAAGTCCTCCTGGTCGGGGTCGAAGCTCCAGACGAGCTGATCGTCGATCTCAGAGAACCGGTACACCTGCTTGGCGCCATCGTGGGGTTCCTCCACGTCGATGGACTCGAAGTCGACGCTCAGCTGCGTCTCCTCTTCGTGGTCCGGGTGCAGGTTCATGGGGATCCCGTCCGGGTTCTCGACGGTTCCGGAGAGGTTCACGTCGTCAAGCGCGACGGGCCCGAAGGGGCTGCGAAGCGCCGTGTACCCGGTCATGAGGCGTTCGTCCTCGGGCGCGTTCGGGTCGAAGACGGTCTGCTGCGTGCCCGTGTCGTCCGCGGCCCAGATGGCCCGCTCGACCACGTCGCTGGTGCGAAGCTGCACGCCGGAGGCGTACCCTTCGCGCTGGAAGAGAATCGTCCATTCGCTTGGCCCGGTGAGCATGCCGCCTTCGGAGTCCGCGAAGATCTCGACGACGAGCGTCTCGCCTTCGTCCACTTGGATGGGTTGGTCAAGGTCGACGCCGACCGTGACGCGGTTGGAACCGGTCTGGGTCCCTGTGCCCGTGTGCCCGCAAGCCTCGTGGGTGGCTGAGGACCGCTGGATGACCTCCTCGTTGCTGATGCCGCCCTCGTACCCGGGCACGGTGGCGCCGTCGGCTCGGATCAGGCGCATGGTGAATTGCAGGGGTTCCCCGCCTGTGGTGGAGGAGCATCCCGCGTTGGCGTTGTAGGCGAAGTCGTACACGATCGCGTTGGTGCCGGCGCGGATCGTGAACGGGAAGTAGGCGCCTTGCCCGCGGATGTCCGCGTCGCCTCCGACGTCGTCTGGGTGAGCGGCTTGCGTGTCCATCACGAAGCGGGCCGACTCACGCTCGGTGTCCTCGCCGCCCACGGCGAAGCTCTCGCGCTCGGCCGTGCCGGAGGAGGATTGGGGTCGCTCCAGACGCGCGGAACAGAACGGCGTGGGATCGCCGACCTGGCTGGGCTCGTCGCTATGGGGGTCGCAGTCCCCGGTCCCGTAACCGGAGACCCAGAAGTACAGGGGCACCTCTCCGATGTTGGAGGGCGTGTAAGGGACGGGTACGTCCGGATCTTGGGCCTCGTTGCCTTGCGCGGTCGCCGCCGAAGCTAGGAAGAGCGCGGCGGTGATGGCGACGGCGACCGTCAGGAAGAGGGTTGCGGTGCGAGCGTGGCGCATGCGTGGGGTCACCTCGTCGAAGGGGGGCGCGATCGAATCATCGGCCCGGCAAGCACACGGCCGGGAGCGTGTTCCGACTTAAAGGTTGCCATGGTATGTCCTCCGGTGGAGCAGGAGCGCGGCCAGGAGGCTGGCTGGAACGAGAAGGCTTGGGAACGGTGTCTGATCCTGGTTGGTGTCGTCGTCTTCGTCGTCGGCCAGGGAGGGGTCTGCGACGCCGAACGCGACCGACGTGGCGCGTTCGCCTTGATCTGTCGTCGCGAGCACTTGCACGCGGATGGATCGGTCCTCGGCGTCCGTCGCGTTCGTGGGAGCGGTCAGCTCCAGCGTGATCTCACCCTCTTCCTGGGGGTCGAGGGGGTGGATGGAGCGGTCGAGGGCGATGCCCCAGGCGCCGGGGCCGAGCAGGGTGCCTTGGTCGTCGATCTCGCTGGCCCCGATCGTGACGTTCGTGGGGATGCTTCCCAGGTTCGTGACGGTGAACGTGTACGCCGTGGTCGTGCCGGGTGCCAGGGTCTTGGTGACGCGGTCGGGGGAGAGTTCGACGGCTTCGAAGGGGTTCACGGTGAACTGGAGGCTGACCGCGGTGGAGGCGGTCTCGGTGCTGGCGCGGACGATGATCTGGTTGACGGTCCCGTCTTCGGCGTCAGGGGGGACGGTCGTGTCGAGGCGAAGGCTCGTGGTGGACCCCTCGGGCACGGTGACGTCTCGGTCGGAGAGGTTCACGGACCAGCGGTCGCCTTCCGTGGGGGACTGGTGCGTGCTGAGCGTGGCCGTGGTGTCCGTGTTGCCTCGGTTGTCGAGGAGCAGGTGCACGGTGACGTTCTGGCCTTGCACGACGCTGCGCTCGGCCAGAGAGCCGGGTTCGAGGCGGAGGTCGAGCTGCGTGCTCCGGCCGACGTCCACGGTGAGCGTAGCGTTCGCGTCGACGCGGGGGGCCGAGACGAACTCGACGGGCACGTCGACGAGGCCGGCCCGTTGGTTGCGGGGCACGTCCACGGTGGCTTGCAAGGTGCGGTTCTCGCCGGGAAGCAGGGTGATGTCTTCGGGCGCGAAGCGGACATCCAGGGGGCTTCGGCGGTCCTCGAGGGATCCTTGCAGCACGGCGGTGCCGGTGTTCTCGACGGTGAGGTTCACGTGCCCGGAGCCTCCCGGGGAGATGATGGGGACGTCCTCGGAGGCGGTCACGGTCGCGCTGCGGGGAACCTGCCAGGCTTGCACGTTGCTGGTGGGGGAGGCAGCCGGCCCGGTGCCGGTGGAGCCTTGCGTGGCGGTCGTCCACCCGAGCCCGGTCCGGTTGGCGGCGACGACGGGGCCGGTGGGGATCTCCCACAGGCCTTGCCCGTCGCGGTGGTGGACGTGGGCTTGGTCTGCCAGGGCGACAACGTACGGGCTGCGCACGATGACGCGGTCCACGAACGCGCCCGTCTGGTTGACCCATCGCGTGGACAGCTCCTCGTCCAGGGTCAACCTGGAGACGGTGTCCCCGCTGGCGGCTGCCACGAGGCTCCCGTCGCGGTTCGTGTCCACGCTGGCGGCCCCGTCGCCCAGGTCGAGCGAGGTATGGTTGCCTTGCGGGGTCACGCGGGTGACGGTCCCGTCGAGGCTGCCCGCGTACGCGGCGCCTTGGTTCGTGACGGCTGTGCTGTTCACGGTCTTGCCTTGCCCGCCGGGGATCACGTGCTCCACGACCGGGTTCGCTTGGGCGCTGCGGGTGAGATCGAACACGTGCACCCACCCAGCGGTGTCGTCGTCTTGCGTGGCTTCCCCGCCGACGGCCGCGTAGCGCGCGTTGTGGGAGAGGTCCAGCGCCAGGGGGATCTCGCCGACCTGGTAGGAGCGTTCTCGCGTGCCATCTTCAAGGTACGCGTTCAACCGGTGCGTGGCGGTCTCGGGGTCGTCCCCGTCCTGGGAGACGGTCACGGCGCGGTCACCTTGCGGGTTCGCATCGAGGAGCGTCACGAAGCCGCTTAGGCTGCGCTCAAACGCGTGTGTGAGGTTCCCGTCTTCGACGTCGTACGCGATCAGGTCGGGGCCGCTGGAGCCCTCCTCGGGCGCGATGAAGACCCGGGGGTACCGCTCGGCGGTGGCCAGAGCCTGCACGCCGTCTCGGTCGGTGGCGTCCACGGCGTCGACGCACCCGTCCCCGTCGGGGAACGTGACCAGGTAGAGGTCTGCCTCGGAGATCTCGCAGGGACCCTCTCCGATCAGGACGGCTCCGGTGTCCGAGACGCCGACCGCGATGAACCCGCCCGCGAGGAAGCCCGCGTCCGCGGGGGCTCCCTCCAGTTCCTCGGGGGACCAGTCCGCCTCGTCGAGCTCCTGCGCGGCCGCTGGCGCCGCGAAGGCGACGATTGCGACGATCGCAACAGCGGTGGCGGGTCCAAGGCCCCGCATCAGCGTTGCCTCCGGCGCGCCAGGGCGACGGCGATCAGGGCAAGGGGGGCGACGAAGGGAAGCGGCGCGTCCTCTGTCTCTTCAGGCACTTCGAGGGTGTACGTGTCCTCGTCGAGCTTGTCCCCCGTGGTGGTGGAGCGGAGCACGAGCGTGACGTCCGTGGCTTCCTGGCGTTCGGCGCCCGCGGGAACCGTCACGCTCACGTCCACCGTGCTGGACCCTTCGGCGTCCACGTCGAGGTTCGTGGGGTCCAGGGAGACCCGCCAGAGGTGCTCGGGGTTGGTGGCGTTGCTGTAGGGGATCAGCGCGTAGGAGTCGTCCGTGTTGCCGCTGTTCTGGACGGTGACGGTGAACGTTTCTTCGTCCCCGGGTTCCACGTTGAGGGTGTCTTCGGGCCCACTGAGGGAGGCTGAGTAGGTGGGGTCCACGATGAGGGTGATCTGTGCTTCGTCCCCGTCTCCCTGACCGGTGGGTTGCGCGTCGAGCGTGATCTCGTTCGTGGATCCTTGCGCCGCGTCCGTGGGGACCTCGAGGGTCACGTTGAGCGTGGCTTGTTCGCCGGCCTCAAGGTCGACCTCGGCGGCGGATCCGGGCTCGTCCTCGATGAGCACGGACCAGTCGTCGGCCTGCTGAACGTTCAACTCGAGGGTCGTGTCGGTGTTCCCGGCGTTCTCGAGCGTGGCTTCCAGGGTCGCGGCTTCGCCCTGCTGGACCTCCATGCGCTCGGAGGGTACGGAGATCGCTGCGCGTCGGATCTCTTGAACGGCCACGGTGAACGAGCCCTGCCCGGCCGTCGTCTCCGTGGGGGCAGCTTGGCTTCGGGCTTCGACGGTGAAGGTGACGTCCTCGGGGGTTTGTTGGGCGTGGGGGGTCAGGTTGACGGCGGCTTGGGTTTGCTCGCCGGGGAGCAGGGGGACCTCGGTGAGGTTGAAGCTGGTGGTCCATGCAGTAGGCAGGCCCGTGACCTCCAACTGGTACGTGTCGAAGAGGCTGCCGGCGTTGGCGATCGTCACGGTGAAGGTGCTGGCTTGCCCGGGCTGGATCTCGTCGGGGCCCTCGAGGCTCACATTGGCGGCGTAGCTTTGCCGGTAGGTGTCCACGGTGGACCCGTCGGTGGCGATCAAGCGTTGCCCGTCTTGCGCGATCTCGGCTTGGCCGTACCCGGGCATCGTCCACAGGGGGCTAAGGCGCTCTTGCTCGAACTGGTTGGCGTGGAACGCGTAGAGCCCTTCCGCGATCACGTAGATCTGGTGGCCCTCGTCCACGAACGAGACCTTGGAGGGCGAGCTGCGGACGTCCACGGTCCCCAGGGGAGAGGCGCGGGGCCCGTCTTCCTCGACGGTGGTCTGCTCGAAGAAGGTGACGTCGCCGTCGGTGTCGCCCACGGCGAAGTGGATCCCGTGCGTGCCCATGCCCAGGGCCGCGACGGGGGCGGTCTCGGCGCTGTAGGGGCTGGGGGAGAACGCGAGGTCGTGCTCGGCGTCCTCGTCGTCGGCGGGCTGGATCTGGTAGTAGAAGACCCAGCCTGCGTCGGTGCCCAAAACGGCGAACTCGCCCGTGTCGTCGGTGGCGATGAGGCCGTCTTCCCCGCGGTCGCTTTGCGTCTCGTGCGCGTTGAGCTCGAGCGCGCCGTCGTCGCTGACCTCGATCACGTACAGGTGCAGGTCCGCGGTGCTGACGCTCGTGTCCGCGCTGAGGGCGAGGATGCGTTCCCTGTCTCCGGAGATGGCCACGTCGACGAGGTTGCCGTCGTCGGGACTCCATCGTCCGTTCTCGGCTTCGTTGAACTGGGTGCCGCCGTCGTGTTCGAGCAGGGAGAGCTCGTCGGCGTGCCAGGCCAGAAGCTGGGTCTCGGAGAGGAAGGTGAGGTCCTCGACGTCGCCGCTGGGTTCGTCGTCCGCGTTCTCGTACGTGGCGGTCTGGTCGGACCCGGTTCCGGCGCTCAGCGACCACACGTGCACGGCTTGGTCCCCGCTGGCGGCGACGAACGCGTCGTCGGTGTCGGAGCGGGGTTGCACCGCGATCGTGTTCATGCTCTGGTCGGAGAGGAACCCGGCGCTGGTGGAGGCGCAGGAGTTCCAGGGGGAGCGGGGATCGTCGTCGTCATCGGCGAGGAACCACGCGCATACCTCGCCTTCGTCGGCCCCAAGACGGGGTCCTTCGTCGAGCGCGGCCCCGACCAGGTCGCCGTCCTGGGAGATCGCGATGTCGTTGACGGCGGCCCCGTTGTCGGGTTCGAAGCTCCAGATCTCGTCAGGGCTGGCGGTGCGGTCCTGGGCGGCTACGTGGGCCGCGCCCACGACGATGACCATCAGAACCAGCGGAAGACATATCCATCTCGTTGGGGTCCCCATCCCGGAATCACCTAAACGAGCAGGCAATCCTGGGGGGGGTACTTAATCCCTTTCGATTGTTCCCCGAAATGGTCGAGACGCGGCCTGTCGACGGCTTACGCGGGGCCTTGAGCCCCTTCACCGAGCATGTTTTGAAGCGTCTCTTGCAGGGTCTCTAGCCGGTCTCGGAGGCCCTCTTCCTGTCGCTCCACGCTCTCCAGGCGCACCTCGAGCGTCTCCTTCTCTTCCTCGAGCTCGCCTTGGAGGTCCTCGGGTTCTTCGACCTGGACGAGCACGCGGCCCACGTTGCGGTACACGGGCGTGCCCTCGCCCAACTCGTCGAGCGCGTCGACGGTCCGCTCGAGCTCTTGCACCTGCATGTCCATCTGCTGCTTCTGGTTGAGCAGGGACTGGAGCTTCTGCTGCGTTTCCTGGTACTGGCGGAGCTGGTTCTGGACCTGCGGGGGGACATCGCCTTGCATGGTTAGGGCACCTCGTCGGGCGCGGGCTCGGGGTCCACGGAGAGGACGTCCTCGACGGTCCTCATCCATGAGAGGTGCGCGTTCATGGCTGCGCGCACGCTGGGCACGTCGTCTCCTTGGACAACGAGCCGGAGCGCCGGGTCGGTTCCTTGCTCGAGCCGCGTGGACACGCCGGGGAACCCGTCCTCGTGCTCGGGGGAGAGCGCCTGGGCGAGGACATCCACGTCCTCGGCGTCTCCATCCACGGTGACCTCGAGCGTCATCGACACGCCGCAACCATCCGCGTGGGAGGGAAAAGGGTTTCGACGCAAGGGAATCCTTCCAACCACCTCCAGCAACGGCCCTCCGCGAGTGGACGGCCTCGATCGTTCCGGACGATGAGCCGCTCTCGACCGCGGGTGCTAGGGCTGGGTCATCACGGGGCGCCCTTTGAGAAGGGCAGGGTGTGCTGCGTCGCCAGCCTTACTTGGCCTCGAGCTTCTTGGCGACCGTGGGGCGCTCCTTGTAGAAGACCTTCTTGTTGCAGTAGGTGCAACGGACGCCCAGGCT
>CAZOQA010000067.1:0-10337 GCA_964581775.1 uncultured Thermoplasmatales archaeon
CCACCGTGTTCAACATCCTTGGCCCCCTCACCAACCCCAGCAAACCCACGCACCAACTCATCGGCGTCGGCCGCCCCCAGCTCGTGCGCGAGGTCGCCGAGACGATGCGCCTGGTCGGGATCGAAGGCGTCGTCGCCCACGGCGCGCCCGGGTTCGACGAGGTCAGCATCGTCGGCCCCACCCGGTACGCGCACGTGCAAGACGGCGACGTCACCACCGGGCATCTCACCCCCAGCGAGCTCGGCGTCGAAAGCGCCGACGTCAAACAGGTCAAAGGCGTGCCCCCCGACCAAGCCGCCGACGTCATGCGAAGCATCCTCGCCGGCGAGGAAGGCCCCCGCACCGAGATGGTGATCGCCGAAGCTGGCGTCGCCCTCTACGGAGCCGACGAAGCCGAAGACCCCGCCGCCGGCGTGGCGGAAGCCCGACGCGTGCTCGAAAGCGGCAAACCCCTCGAGGTGCTTGAGCGCTACGTCCAGGTCAGCAACGAGGTCTAAGGGTGTACCTCGAGCGCCTCGTCGACGCCGCCCACACCCGCCTCGAGGACGGCTACTACCGACGCCGCCCCGGCGCGCTCCTGCAAACCGACCCCCCCAGCCTGGCCCACGCCCTCCACGCCCCCGACGCGCCCGCCGTCGTCGCCGAGGTCAAACCCGCCCGCCCCGACGGAGCCCGATGGAACGCCCAACCCGGCCCCCAAGCACGCGCCTACGCCGCCGGCGGCGCAGACGCCATCAGCATCCTCACCGACCCCGACCACTTCGACGGCGACCTCGAACACCTCCAACACGCCCGCTCCACAGGCCTGCCGCTGCTCATGAAGGACTTCCTGATCGATGAAGAGCAAATCCACGCCGCCCGCGCCTGGGGCGCAAGCGCCGTGCTCATCATCGCGCGCCTCTCCCAAGAAGGCCACACCGAGCACACGGTCCACGAGCTCGTCCACGCAGCCCACGAGACCGGCCTGGAAGCCCTCGTCGAGGTCGACACGCGCGAACAATACGAGACCGCGCGCAAAGCCGGCGCGGACGCGATCGGCATCAACCAGCGCGACCTGGACACGCTCGACCACGACCCCGAAAGGACCCGCCGCGTCCTCGACGACGCGCGCGTCGACCGGCCCGTGCTGCACCTAAGCGGCATCCAAGACGCCTCGGACGTCCAACGCGCGCTCGACGCCGGCGCGCACGGCGTCCTCGTCGGCTCGGCCGCCATGAGCGCGGACGACCCCGCAGCCTTCGTCGCATCCCTCAAGGAGGACCCCGCGTGACCTGCATCAAGCTTTGCGGGTTGACGAGCACGAGCGATGTCGAGGCCGCAGCGAAGGCCGACGCCGACTACGCAGGCTTCGTCGTGCACGCCCCCGAAAGCCACCGGAACCTGTCTGCTGACCAAGCCCGAAGCTTGGCCCAGCACGCCGGCGAGGCTGGGCTCAAGCCGGTGATCGTCTCGGCCACCGACGACGGCGAGGCCCTCGCGCAGGCGCTGGACGAAGCCGCCCCTAGCGTGGTGCAGGCCACGGGAAACGTGACGCGCGAGGCCCTTGAAGGCGCGAGGAGCTCCGTCGAGGTGTGGCGGGGCCTTGCGCTGGCTTCGGATGAGGCCGGGAGCATCCAGCGCGTCGAGGACGCGTTGGAGGTGTGCGATCGGGTCGTGCTGGACGCGCTCCGGGGAGGGTACGGGGGCCATGGAGAGCGTGTGGATTGGGCTCTTGCCCGCGCCGTCGCCGAGGCGGTCGGCGCAAGGCGCGTCGTGCTCGCGGGGGGGTTGACGCCGGGGAACGTCGGGGACGCGGTACGGGCGGTGGAGCCGTTCTGCGTGGATGTCTCCAGCGGCATCGAGACCCACGGCGACAACGATGCGGCGAAGATGGGCGCGCTCGTTCGAGCGGCGCGGGGTGCGTTGGCGTGACGCGCCGCGTGGTGGACGAGCCGCGGGAGGGGTTCTTCGAGGCGTTCGGGGGCCGCTTCGTGCCGGAGACGGTGGTCCCGGCGCTCGAGGAGCTGGCCCGCGCGCACGATGAGGCGAAGAAGGATGACGCGTTCCAGCAGCGGTTGTCCGATCTGTTCGAGACGTACGGGGGTCGCCCGACGCCGCTTACGCATTGCCCGGGGTTGAGCGATCGCGTGGGGGCGCGCGTGTTGTTGAAGCGGGAGGATCTGGTGCATGGGGGGGCGCACAAGTTCAACAATGTGATGGGGCAGGCGCTTTTGGCGCGCCGGATGGGGAAAACGCGGTTGATCGCGGAGACGGGCGCGGGCCAGCATGGCGTCGCGACGGCGATGGCGGGCGCCGCGTTGGGGTTGGATGTGACCGTGTTCATGGGGGAGGTGGACGTGGAACGTCAGGCGTTGAACGTGTTCCGGATGCGCTTGATGGGGGCGCGCGTGGAACCGGTCGCGTCGGGGGCGGGCACGTTGAAGGATGCGGTGAACGAGGCGCTTCGGTCGTGGGTCGAGCACGTGGACACCGTGCACTATTGCTTGGGCAGCGTGGTGGGCCCGGACCCGTACCCGCGCGTGGTCAGGGATTATCAGCGCGTGATCGGGGACGAGCTGCGCGAGCAGTGCCTTATGCGGGAGGGCCAGGTGCCGGATGTCGCGGTGGCGTGCGTGGGCGGGGGGTCGAACGCGATGGGCACGTTCTACCCGCTTCGGCACGATGCGACGCGGTTGATCGGGGTAGAAGCGGGGGGCACGGGCAAGGACGATGGCGAGCACGCTGCCAGCTTGGCGCGGGGGGACCCGGGCGTGTTGCACGGGGCGTTGTCGTACCTGTTGCAGGACGAGCATGGCCAGGTGACGGAGCCGCATTCGGTCAGCGCGGGGTTGGATTACCCGGGCGTGGGGCCCGAGCATGCGCATTACAAGGACGCGGGGCGGGCGGAGTACGTGACGGTCACGGACGATCAGGCGTTGCAGGCGGCGCGGCGGCTTTGTCGCTTGGAGGGGATCCTGCCGGCGTTGGAGTCGGCCCACGCTCTTGCCTACCTGGAGGAGTTGGCGGACCAGGTGGACGAGGAGGACGTGGTCGTCGTGACGCTTTCCGGGCGCGGGGACAAGGACGTGGACACGTTGAGGGACCGGTTCGGGGGGGATCTGGCGTGACGCGGTTGGAGGGCGCGTTCGACGAGGCCGCGTTGGTGGCGTACTTGGTGGGTTGCCACCCGTCCCGGGATGCATTCTTGGAGAACGCGGACGCCTTGATCGAGGGGGGCGTGGACGTGCTCGAGGTGGGCATCCCGTTCAGCGACCCCATCGCGGACGGTCCCACGATCCAGCAGGCTGTCACGCAAGCCCTCGAGGCCGGCGTGACGCCGGGGGACGTGATCGACGCGTGCAGCCTTCTGCGCGAGGAGCACCCGGGGGTGCCGCTCGTCGTGATGACGTACGCGAACATCGCGCACCGCATGGGGTACGATGTGTTCGCGGATCGGCTTCGCGAGGCCGGCGTGGACGGGGCGATCCTGGCGGATGTGCCGCCCGAGGCGGCGGGCCCGGTCCAAGAGGCCTTCGGGGAGGATCTGGATCAAGTCTTCCTGGCCTCGCCCGCCACCGGTGAAGTGCGGGTCCGTCGCATCGCGCGGGCCACGCGCGGGTTCTTGTACGTGGTGGGGCGCTTTGGCACCACGGGCGCCCAGGACGCGTTGGCCAAGCAGACGCTCGATGTCGTCCAGCGCGTGGCCCCCCTCGCCGAAGAGGCCGGGGTCCCGGCGTGCGTGGGTTTCGGCATCTCCTCGGGCGAGCAGGCGGGGCGCTTGGTCGGGGCGGGCGCGGACGGGGTCGTGGTGGGCAGCGCGTTCGTGGAGAAGGTCCTCGCGGGCGAGCAGGCGGGGGCGCTTGGCCGGTTGGCGGGGGAGCTGACCGCGGGCATCGAGGACGGGGCCTGAGGGGGCCGGCGGCCCGCGGCGAGGTCCGGACGCAAACCGGAACGCTTTCCCGGGACGTGGACCGTGGACGGTGTGGGATGGGATCATGCCCTCCGGCGTCTCGAAGGATTTCTTAGATCATGCCAAGCATCACCAGCGCCACGCCCTTGCCGCCTTGGCGGGCTTGAGCACCGCGGCCCTTCTAGGCGGCGTCGTGGCGGAGCTGGTCAGCGTGGAGCGGTGGGGCTCGTTCGTCCTCGCGTACGCGGGGGCCCTCACGGCGGGGGTGCTTTTGGGGGGATTGGTCGGGTGGAGGCAGATCCGGTCGTGGGCGGCCTCGTTGCGGGACGGGTGGCAGGCGTGGATGCGGGCGGCCGTGGGCGCGGGCAGCATGCCGGAGACGGCGCACCGGGCCGGGGCCAAACGGTTCCGCTTGGGGCATGCGTGGGTGGGTGCGTTGGTCGCGTTGAACGCGGCGTGCTTGATCGGGGCCTGGTTCGCGTTGCCGCCGTTCTCGCTTGTGGACCCGTACGGCGTCTTCGCGCTCGCAACCGTCACGGTCACGGGCGTCTCGGTCGGTTCGGCCGCGTCGAAGGTGATCGTGGAGGCGTGGTGGTGCCGCGAGGTCGAGGGTCAAACGTTGGAGTTGGTGGAGGCGGGACGCGTGGGCGTGTGGGGGTACCGGTAGGGGCATCGGTCCCCTTCGGGGCGTGGTGCAGGAAGCAAGGGTTTTACAGACAAGCACGGTTACGGTGCGTGCACCGAGGTGTCCTATGCCGGAAGTTTGCCCTGACTGCGAGGAGCGGCAGGTCGTCCCCATCCTCAACAACAAGTACAAGTGCAAGGAATGCGGGACGTACTGGGACCTGGTCGACCTGATGAAGGAAGGCAAGAAGTGACGCCTTCCAGGGGCTCGACGGGGCCCACGGGAACCACCGGTCCCACCGGACGTTAGTTTCGGTGTGCCTGTGCATGTTTTGATACGTGAAGCGCCCTACCGGGCGTGGAGGTGGCCCCCTTGCCATCCGACGAGCTAGCTTCCACCATCGACGAACTCGCCCGGAAGCTCGACGACGTGCCCGCCGAGGAGATCCGAGAGGAGCTCCAACGCTACCTTGACCACGGCGTCCCGCTTCACCAGGCGAAGAAAGACATCGAGCAATCCCTCGCCACCGGCACGACCGCCAGCACCTCGCCCGAGGACCCCGTGGACAAGGCCCTCGACGAGGTCACCCCGAGGGACGAGAGCGTGAACGTGACCGCGAAGGTGCTCTCCGTGAACGAACGCGAGATCACCGCCCGCGGCGAAGAGAAGACCATCTGGAGCGGCATGCTCGGCGACGAGACCGGCGCGGTCGCCTACACCGCCTGGCGCGACGTGGGCCTCGAAGAGGGCAGCGTGGTCCGCATCGAGAACGCCTACGTCACCGAGTGGCAAGACGAACCCCAGGTCAACATCGGCGACTACGCGACCGTGGACCCCACCGACGAGAACATCGAGGTCCCAAGCGCCGCCGACCGAGCCACCGAGAAGACCGTCGGCGAGCTCGAAGACGGCGACCGCAGCGTCGCCGTCGAGGCCCGCGTGCTCTCCAAAAGCGCCCGCGAGGTCACCGTGCAAGGCGACGAGACCACGCTCTGGGAAGGCCAACTGGCCGACGAGACCGGCCGCATCCCCTACACCGCCTGGCACGATCACGGCATCGAGGAAGGCGACGCCGTGCGCATCCAGAACGCGTACGTGCGAACCTTCCGAGGCATGCCCCAACTCAACTTCGGCGAGAACGCACGCGTCACGCAGCAAACCGACGACGCCGTGCCCAGCGCCGACGAGCTCGCCGACGTCGAAGGCCCCGCCCCCGTCACCACGGAGCGCACCGTCCACGAGCTTGCGCCTGGGGACTCCAGCGTGGACGTGACCGGGCGCGTGCTGGACATGGACCAGCGGACCATCAACACGGACGACGGCGAGCGGACCCTCTGGGAGGGCGAGATCGCCGACGAGACCGGGCGCATCCCCTACACCGCCTGGGAGCAACCCCCCTTCTCCGCAGGAGACGTCGTGCGCATCCAGAACGCGTACGTGCGCAGCTTCCGCGGGCTCCCCCAGCTCAACTTCGGCGACAACGCGACCCTCACCCTGCAAGAGGACGACGCGGTTGCCCCCGCCAGCGAGCTCGACCGCACCCGCCCGGTCACGGTGCACGAGCTCATCGAAGCCCAAGGCGCCCTGGGCGTGCGCGTTCAAGGCACGCTCGTGGACCTGCGCGACGGGTCCGGGCTGATCCTTCGATGCCCCGAGTGCCGGCGCGTGCTCCAGGACGCAGAGTGCCGCATCCACGGGCCCGTCGAGGGCGTCCCGGACCTGCGCGTGAAGGGCGTCATCGACGACGGGACCGGCGCCGTGATGCTCGTCCTGGACCGTTCCATCACGGAGCGCGTCTTGGAGACGACGCTGGAAGCCTGCCAAGAGAAGGCCAAAGAGGAAGGCACGCGCGAGGTCGTGCTCGACGAGATCCGCGAGGCCCTTCTGATGAAACCGGTGCGCGTGGACGGGAACGCCACGCACGACGACTACGGGACCACGCTCGTGCCCAAGGAGGTTGCCGTGGTCGAGCCCGAGGAGGACGAGGTCGAGGACGAGGTCGAGGCGTTGATCGAGCGCGTGCACGCGCTTGGAGAGGAGGTCCCCGCATGATGGCGAACCAGCAAACCGAGGACGAGCCCCAGGACGAGCAAGAGGACGATGGACCGCGCCAACGGGAGCCCGCATGGCGCGTGTTCGCGGCCGAGTTCAACGATGCCACGCACGAGACGCGCGGCGAGGGCGAGCGGGCCCCCTCGTACGTGATCACGCCGCTGGGGGGCCGCGTCAACCGGTTGCTCGCGGTGGGCGTGTTGACCTCCAACGAGCCCGCCGGCGAGGACGGGTCCATGCGCCGGGCCCAGATCACGGACCCCACGGGCGTCTTCCACGTGTACGCGGGCCGCTACCAGCCCGAAGCCCTCGAGGTGCTCGAGAACCTGGAGGCCCCCAGCATCGTGGCCGTGGTCGGCAAAGCTCGCACCTACAGCCCGGAAGAGGGCACCGTGTACACGAGCATCCGCCCCGAGACGATCCACCCGGTCACGAGCGCGGAACGCGACACGTGGATCCTCGAAGCGGCCGAACAGACCGCCGACCGCGTGGACGCGCTCAACGCCGCGTACGGGATCGAGGACCGGTTGACGCAGGCCACGCTCGAGGACGCCGGCGTGCCCGCCCGGTTGCACGAGGGCATCCTGGAAGCCCTAGACGCGTACGGGCAGGTGGACCTGGCCTCGTACCTGTCCCTGGTCTCGGACGCGCTGGGGTACCTGCTGCCGGACCCGCCCGAGCCGCAGATCGTGCGCGCGGGGCAAGGCGACCCGTCGCCCGAGCCCGAAGCCGCCGACGAGGAGGAACCCGACGAGCCCGTCGAACCCGACGAGCCCCCCCAAGGCCAAGACGAGGAGGGGGAGGACGCCGAGGGGCACCCGGACCCGGAGGGCGCCGTGTTCGACCTGGTCGAAGCGATCGACGAGGGCGACGGGGCGCCCTGGGAGGAGATCGTGGACCGCGCGGGGGAGGCCGGGCTGACCGAGGAGGAGGTCGAGGAAGCGATGAACGCGCTCATGGAGCGCGGCCGCGTCTTCGAGCCCGTGCTCGGCAAGCTCAAGCCGACCTGACCCCCGAACCCCCCGGGGGCCTTTGCGGGGCCCGCAGCCGGCCCGGGGCGTGTCAGCTGCGCCCCGGACCGTCATCGGGCCGTGGAGAAGGGATGGACAGGGAACCTTTTTGAGCGTGGATGCGTCCTAAGGGGTCACGATGGATTGGAACAAGCTGCTCGTGTGGGTCGTCGCGATCACGATGGTCACCTCGATGGCCATCGTCGGGTTCACGCAGCTTCTCCTGTGAGACCCGCGCAAGGCGAAGCGTCCAAGTAGGGGAACTGGTCTGGCGGGCCCCTGTTGGGCTCGTAGCTTAGCTAGGTGGAGCGGCCGGCTCTTAACCGGCAGGTCAGGGGTTCGAATCCCCTCGAGCCCGTCCCCGAGCCCTCCAGAGAACAAGACCGACAGAACCCTGTTCGGTGGGGGAGCAAGGCCCCGGTCCTGTCCGGTCTGAACCGGTCGCGTGCCCAGGACCCCCGGATCCCTTCGAGACCCTTTCTGGCCTCCGTTCTTGCCACCGGACGGTCCTTGGCAAGCCGAGGCGTGGTACGCGCTAGCGGTCCGCGCGATGCCTTGTCAAGGCCCGCGGGGTCCAGGCGCGTTGGAAGGATAGACGCTCTGCATCCTTCCAGGCCAGCTTCGTCGGTCAAGGTTGCGCATCCTCGCCCCCAACCGCGACGTCCGCGCTAGGCCTTGTCAGACCCGTCCTAGCGGGGACAGGATGGAAGGATAGAGGCTCTAGCTCCTTCCAGTCCAGCTTCCCCGGGCGCATGCGCTCGGTTCGGGGCCGTGCGGGTTGTCCCGAACGGGAACTCCGTTGCTCCTTTTTGTACGGCTCGTGCGCCAACAGTTGTTTCGTGGCCCCAAGCACCTCCAGCTCGTCCCAACAGAACTCTTGGATCCGGGCGCTTCTCCCGTTCAAGATGGCTGAGGGGGCCGCCGCGCCCGCGCTCCCGTTGGTCGGGGCCTTGCTGGGGGGCTCCGCGCTCGCCATCGGGTTCATGGAGTTCTTGTTCTCCATGTTCACGATGCTGGGGGGGTACGTGTGGGGGCGCACGAGCGATCAAACCCGCAAGCGCAAGGCGTTCCTGGTGCTCTCCTTGTTCCTGGGCGCGGGCAGCGTCATCGGGATCGGGATGGCTCCCCACTTCGAAGCGCTGGTCGCCTGGCGGGCCTTGATGGGCTTCGCGTTGGCGGGCATCATGAGCGTCGGCGGCGCGCTCATCGCCGACCAGACCCGCCTCGAGCAGCTGGGCTCCAAGCTTGGACGCTTCACGGCGGTCGGCGGGATCGGGTACACGTTGGGCCTGTTGGTGGCGGCGGGGTTGCTCTGGGATGGGATCGGGCTCCCGTTGCAACCCGTGCTCATCATCGTGGGCGTCTTCGCGGTGCTCTCCAGCCTTTTGGCGTTCGTGCTCATCCGCGAGTCGCTCTCGCATCTTCTCCGCGAGGACGTGCATCGGTTCTTGAGCAACCTGCTCGACCCGCTCATGATGCCGGTGCGCTCGCGCGCGTTCACGTGGGGGGGTGCCAGCGCAAAGCGCGAGCGCTCGAACGCGGAGACGCGCGCGTGGACGTACCTGGGCGCCGTGTTCATGCACTTCTTGGCCACGGGCAGCGTGATGGTGCTGTTGCCGTTGTACGTGGTCGCGCTTGGGTCCAGCGAGATGGTCGTGTTCTTGGTGTTCATCGTGCACAGCGCGGTCGCGGCGGCCGCGTTCGCTCCCATGGGCTCCGCGGGGGATCGGATCGGGTTCCGGACCACGCAGCTGAGCGCGTTGGGCCTTCGCGGGTTGGCGTTCGCGGCGCTTGCCCTCCCGTTCTTCCGGTCGACGCTGGCCGTGGCGGGCGTGCTCGTGCTCGTGGGGTTGACCTTCGGCGCGTTGCAGGCCACCGGGCCGGCTGCGTTGCTTCGCGAGATGGCGATCCGGGAGCGGGGCGAGTTGAACGGGTTCTATCGCATCGCGTCCGCGTTCGGGTTGGCCGTGGGCGGGCTCGTGGCGGGCGTCGTGGTCGAGTTCGTGGGCTTCCCGGAGCTGTTCGTCACGGCTGCCGTCTTGACGGGGGCTGCGGGCGTGCTCAAGGCGGCCATCGTGTACCCGAAGGACCGCAAGCAGGTGGACGCGACGCCCAGCCCGGTCAGCACGTAAGTTCCGCGAGGGGGGGGGCGAAGGCCCATCATGCAAAGCTTCGTATACGGAGCCCGGGGGAGGGGTCTTCGGCCTCCTGGAGCCGGTGTGTGCATGACTCGGCAGTATTTCATCGTGGACGATGCGCCTGCGGTCCAGCTTATGATCAAGGACGCGCTCATGCAGAACGGGGTCCGGGAGCGCGACATCGAGACGTTCGACGAGGCTGAGACGGCTCTTGGCGCCTTCGAGGAGCAGGACCCGGAGGTGCTTTTCATGGACCTGAACATGCCCGGCATGGACGGGCGAGAGGCTACGAAAGCGGTGCTCGGGCAGGATCCGAGAACGCGCGTGATCGTCGTCACGGGCCTACCGCCGGACAACGACTTGGTCTTGGAGGTGAAAAGCGCGGGCGCGTTCGAGGTGTTGCACAAGCCGGTTCGCTCGGGGGAGGTCGAGGGTGTCCTGCGCGAGCTGGACAAGGAGAAACCGGGGCACGGTCGCGTGATTTAGCGACGGGGGCCTTCCTCGTATCCGACCGTCCCGATGCGGCCTTCCCGGATCTGGTCGAACAGGTTCTCCACGACGGCGCGCCCGTCCTCCCCGAACCCGTGGTAGATGTTCTGAAGGAAGCTTAGCGTGTTCCCGGC
>CAZOQA010000068.1:0-10056 GCA_964581775.1 uncultured Thermoplasmatales archaeon
TTGGACGTGGGCGTGGAGATCACGGGGGTCCCCTACGTGACGCCCGTGTACGATCGCTCGCCCCGGTTCCCGGTGGCGTTGTCCACGGGCGCTGTTGCGGGCCTGCCCGGGGAGGTCGCGCTGGACCGTCCAAGCGTGGTCACGGTGCCGGGCGCGGGCGAGGACGTCGACGCGTGGGGGAACGCTCGCGCCGAGCCCGTGTTGGTGAGCCCCCAACCGGCCTGGTTGGACCAGGACCGGGACGGGCAGGCGGGGCTGGGCGAGCCGCATGGGACCTTCGCTGCTGCGGCCGTGACCAGCGTGGGAGAGGGCGAGCTTCTCGTCCTGGGGGACGCGGACGCGTTCACGGGGGAGATGGCCTCCGCGAACCCGGGTCTGGCCGCTGCGCTCGTGGCGTGGGCTGGGCAGGGCGAGCGCGTGCTCATCGTCGAGGAGGGACACAGGGCCCCCGCGGACCCGGTGGGCCTTGCGACCGTGCTCTCCGGGGGCGTGCCCGCGTGGTTGAGCATCGTGCTCGTCGGCCTCGCCGTGGCAACGTTCTTGTGGGGGGCCTTCCGGTTCCGGCTGACGCGCGTTGGCTCCCATGCGCGGCCTTCTGGAGACGGCGGGCAGGCCTCAGGCGCCCAGGCGCGCGTGTTGGCCGAGCTGCCGGTCGAGCAGCCCCCGGGGGCCCAAGGAGAAGACTTAGATTGAAGGTGGGACTGTGACGGGTGGACGCGTGGAAGGTGGCATGGTTCCCGAGCAAGGACCCCCGGAAGGGGCTTGGCTGGAGGATGCAGCCGAGGTTCGAGGCTTGATCGAGGAGGCCCGAGCCCGCATCGGGCAAGTCGTCAGCGGTCAACAGGAAGCCATCACGCTGCTCCTGATCGCGCTTGGCGCCCGAGGCCACATCCTCCTCGAGGGCATCCCGGGGCTTGGCAAGACCACGCTGGCCAACACGTTCGCGGACGTGACCGGGCTCTCCTTCTCCCGCGTGCAACTGACCCCCGACTTGATGCCCACGGATCTGACCGGCCACACGTTCTTCGACCAGCAAGATCAATCCTTCAAGCTGCGCCAGGGCCCCGTGTTCACGAACGTTCTCCTCGCCGACGAGATCAACCGCACCCCGCCCAGGACGCAAGCCGCCCTTCTGGAAGTCATGCAAGAAGGGCAGGTCACCATCGAAGACGAGACGCACAAGGTCCCCGACCCGTTCCTCGTGGTCGCCACCAAGAACCCCATCGAGGTCGAGGGCGTCTACCCGCTCCCCGAAGCCGAGCTCGACCGGTTCATGCTGCACACGCGCCTGGGGTACCCCGACCGGGACACGGAAGCCCACATGCTCGACGGCAAGCTGGGCACCGTCCAACCGCCCGACCCGCTCCCCGACCTCGCCCGTACGCTCCAACGGGCCACGAAGAGCGTGCGCGTGCACCCGGACGTGCGCGATTACCTGTTGGACATCGTGGAGGCCACGCGCGAGCACGAGCTCATCGAGCTGGGCGCAAGCCCGCGAGCCAGCGAGCACCTTCTGCAAGCCAGTCGAGCCTACGCGGCCCTGCAAGCGCGCGCCTTCGCGCTCCCGGATGACGTGCAAGCCATGGCGCGGCCCGTGATCCGCCACCGGATCCTGTTGACCGCGGACGCCGAGGTGCAGGACGTGGACCCCGACGATGTGCTCTCGGAGGTCCTGGACCGGATCGAGGTCCCCGTCGAACCCGACGAGGCCGACCGGGACCCCGGGGAGACCCGCGGGGGTTGACCCGTGGCCTCGAGCACCGCGTTGGGCGTGATCGTCCAGGGCACGGCGTGGGTGTCGATCCTGTTGGGGTTCCTTCTCGGGTCCCTGGCCCCCGCGCTGGTGGGCGTGGTCTTGCTCGGGTTCGTGGAGGGGGCTCGGGGGGCCGTGACGGGGGCCGCGTTGTCGATCGAGCGGGATCTCCCGGAGCGCGTGAGCTTGGACGAGAGCTTCGAGGCTCGCGTGCACGTGCGAGCCGAGAACGAGCCTCGGCTGAGCGTGGAGGATGTGGTGCCTTCGGGGCTTCGCGTGCTCGAGGCCTCCTCCTCGCCGCCTTCTGCTGGGGCGGCCTCCTCGCGCGCGGTCGTGCTGGCGGAGGAGCCGGGGCGGGCTCGGTTCGAGCGGGTGCGCGTGTCCCTGTCGGACCCGTGGGGGATGGTGGAGACGGTGCGGGAGCATGCGTGCGTGGGCACGGTTCGCGTGGCTCCGGAGCGGGGGTTTGTGGAGGCGGGTCGCCAGGCGGGCAGATCGTCCCCGATCGAGGAGCTGGCGTCCTCGAGGCATGGGCACGATCGGATCCCGGAGGTGGAGAAGATCCGCGAGTACCGTCCGGGGGATCGGGCTCGCGACATCGATTGGGCGCGCACGAGCCAGCGTCGGGACGAGTTGATGGTGCGCGAGCGGGAACGGGCGGGTCCCAGGCCGGTGGTGGTGTTGTTGGATGCGACCACGTCGATGCGGTTCAAGCGCCGGGTCTCGAAGCTTGCCAGCGCGTCGAGGGTCGCGTTGGGGTTGGCGGCGGCCGCGGAGGGGGCGGGCGTTGAGTGTCGCGTGGTCGCGTTCGACGAGTCGGGCATCGTGCGGGCGTCGACGGGGGGCGATCGTCGCATCGTGGACGTGCTGGAGAGCTTGTCGTCGTTGTCGGGGACGTTGGAGGTTGAGACGGTGCCGTCTCGGGCGGGGGCGGAGGGGCGCGTTTCGGGGCAGGAGCGGGCGTTCCTTCGGGCGCTTTCCCCGTTCGTGCGGGGGCCGGCTCCGTCCGCGACGCCGTTGGAGTCGGCGCTTGCGTTGGTGAACGAGTCGGTGCGGGATCCGAGCATCGTGGTCGCGGTGCTGGATGCGGAGTGGGCTCCTGAGCGGGCGCGCGTGGCGGTGAAGCGGTTAAGCCGCAGGGGGCACGATGTGGCGTTGGTGGCGCCGGCGACGGGGGCGCATCATTACGTGCGTCGGGAGGCGACGGGGCGCGTGTTGGAGGGGATCGAGGAGGCGTTCTCGAACCGGGAGACCCTCCGTCGGGAGATCCGGGCGTACGATGCGCCGCTTTTCTCGTTGTTCCCGGGGGGGGAGCAGGATGCGGTGGAGGAGGTGATGGCGTGGACGCGGTGAGGCGTGGCCTCGTCGTGGGCGTGGGGGGGCTTGCGTGCGGGGTCGCGCTGTTGCTTGGGGGAGCCTGGTGGAGCCTCGTGGCGGGGGCGGCGTTGTTCGTGGCGGGCGGCTTTGCGGGTCCGCGCGTGGGCGTGGCGTCGTTGCTGGCGGCGCCGGTGGTGGTGAGCGTGGGCGTGGGCGTGGAGACCTTCGCGTCGCAGCAGGCGTTGGTGGGGGCGGTGTTGGCGATCGTGTCCGCGGTGCCGGTGTTCGTGCGGTTGGGGGGGGCTGTCCCGTGGCGGGGGGGCGTGGTCGTCGTGGGGGGCGTGTTCGCGGTGCTGGTGCTGTTGGTGTGGGCGCCGTTTGGGCCGTCGTTGTTCGCGTCGGACATCGCGCCTCGGGCGCAGGTGGTGTTGGTGGCGGCGGCTGCGCTGGTGGTGTCGTCGTTGTTGGGGGCGTGGGCGAAGCGCCGGTCGGGCGCGTAGGCGCCAGGGGGGGGAGGGCTCGGGGGCTAGGGTTGGCTGGCGTCGGCGGTGGGTTGCGTCTCGTCGGGTCCTTGCTCGTCGCTTGGCACGTCCACGTTGCGCATCTCGGTGCGGTAGTTTTGGACCCATTCGAGCAGGAATGCGCTGAAGATGCCGAGCATGATGCCCAGCGTGGCGGCGAGCGCGATGTTGAGGGTGGGGTTGGGGCTTGTTTGGTCCCCGGTGAGGGGCCGGTCGAGCATGATCCAGTAGTCTTTCTGTTGCGCGGTGGTTTCGGCGCGGTTTTGGGCTTGTTGCTCGTTGGTGCCGTCGTAGTATCGGTCGAAGGCTTCCTGGCGGGTGATGTCTTCGAGGTGGGCTCGTAAGTCGTCGAGCGTTTCGAGGTAGGCGCTTGCGACGGTTTGGGTGAGTTGGGGGTCGTTGAAGGTGACGGTCAACCGGAGGAAGCGGTCTTCTTGCTCGGTGACGGTGACGTGTTGGACCAGGCGGGCGGCGGCTTGCTCGCTGGTGGGGGGCTCGTCTTCCCAGGCGCCTTGTTGCTCGTTCCAGCGGTCGGGGTAGAGTTGGCTGGTGACGGGGTCGCCGACGCGGTCGACGACGAGCTCGGCGCTGTTGCGCGAGGCCAGCCAGTTGTGGATGATGTCCTGGTGTTCCAGGGGGATCATGGTGGCTTCGCTTTCGTACTCGGGTTCGCTGAACGCGGTGACGGCGATGCCGGCGAGGATCGTGACGAGGAAGATGCTGATGAGCACGATCTTGCGCCGGTGGAGGACCTGCACGATGTCGGCGAGCGTGATCTCCTCGTACTCGGGCTCGGGCGGGGGAGAGGAGCGTTGGTCTCGCTGGGGGTCCCGGGCCGCCATCGGTGGGGTCCCAAGGAGCTCTGGGTTAAAACGGTTGGCTTAGGGGTTCGGGGGGTCCGTTAGCGTGTCCTGGCGGGTCTCTCGTGCCGTGCGCGGGGAAGGGGCCTTGCTTTGCGATGGGAACGAGGCTGCAAGGCGGGTCGTGGAGAGCCTGGAGGCGCCAGGTCGGGGGCGCGCGTTCTTTGGCGGGTGCGTCTTCGGTCAGGGCTCTCGGCGTTGCAGCCGAAATAGTGAAGATTGGAGGCGGTTATGGCCGGATGGCGAGGGCTCGTCCGTCGCCGCCAGGATGGAAGGCTTATGGGCGCTCATGGTCGCGTGAGAGGCACGAGGGGTTCCGGGGAGCCCCGCGGTTCTCCACGCGGCGAGGCGTCCGCTTCGAGGCTTCCACCCGGCGGTTCGTCGCGGTCTTCCTGTGAGCGTTCGCGGGGGCTGGGCCTGGGGGCTCTTGGGGAGGTCATAGCCTAGACGATGGCCCCCGTGGACATCACGCTGGTCTCCTCATTGTGGATCGTGTACACCGTCGGGGCGCTTGCCCTGGCGGGGATCCTGTTGCGGGCGGGGGTCAGCAAGCGAAGCAACGCCGCGCTTTTCGTGCTGATGCTCCAGCAGGCCATCGCGACGGGGCTTTCTGTCCTCTTGTTCACGACAACAGACCCGTCCCTGGTCGCGCCCACGTTCCGGCTTCTGGTCCCGGTGTGGCTTTTGTGGGGCCCGATCGTGTTCCTGTGCGCGCCCTTGTTGTTGGAGGGCTCTGCGGGTCGCAGCGCTTGGACGGTGGGCCTTGCGGGCGCGCTTCCGGGCGTTGCGTTGGTCGCGGCGGGGTTGTGGGATGCGGGGTTCTGGCTGGATGCTTCGGGCGCCCGCATGACGTCGTGGGCGTCTGCGGTGTTCTTGCTCGTGTTCGTGGGCTTCGCCGCGGTCGTGGTCTTGTTGGGCCAGAAGGCGATGCGGACCGATTTGCCGATGCAGCGGGCTCGGTTGGGGTTGTTGGCGGCGGCGTTCGGGGTGGAGGGGGGGTACCATGCCGTGGACAACGTGGCGAAGCTGTCGTTGGGGTTGGAGTTCCATGGCGTGGGCGAGGTGGGCGTGTTCTCGTTGTTGGTCAGCGGGGTTCCGCTGGTCGTGTTGGTCGCGTTCGGGGTGTGGATCTCTCGGTTCACGACGCCGGCGACAGGGGAGGATCGCAGGTTCTGGGCGCGCGTGATCCTGGGGGTTTTGGTGGCGTCGGGGTTGACGGGGGCGGCGGCGTCGGGCGTGGCCGTGGCGGGCGTGATGGAGGACCCGGTGGGCGCGTTTCACGTCGTGTGGGATCTGGTCGCGTTGGCGTTGATCGCGTACGCGGGCGTGCGGTTCCAGCTGTTCGGGATCGAGCTGAAGGCCAAGCGGAGCGTGGCGATCTCGTCCGCGTTGGGGTTGGGGTTCGTGGTGTTCACGGGGGTGCGGGCGATGTTGACGGGGTACTTGGCGGGGTTCTTCGAGCAGGTCCCGGTGTTGGCCTCGTTACCGATGCCGGGCGTGGTGGCGACGCTCGTGACGGCGTGCGCGTCGATCCCGCTTAGCGACACGGGCAAGCGGTTGGCGGCGCGCGTGTTCCCGGACGTGGTGGACGATGAGGGGTACAAGCGGGAGCGTAGCGAGGAGATCTACCGTGCGGCGTTGGAGGGCGTGCTCGCGGATGGTCTGGTGGACGCGGAGGATGCTCAGACGCTTCGTGCGTTGCGGGAGAAGCTGGGCATCTCGGTGGGTCAGCATCGGGAGATGCTGGAGGAGCTTGGGCAGATCCGGGAGAAGGAGCAGGAGGACGAGGCGAAGGGGGAGGACGAGGAGCAGGAGGATGAGCAGGGGGATGGCGAGGAGCCGTTGCAGGGTGTCCCGGTCGAGCCTGGCGGGAGGGAGGGGGCCCAGGATGCGGTGGATGCGCGGGCGTCGTGACGTGGGGTCTTGGAGGCCGTCCGGGGTTCGAGCTCTTCTGGTAGGGCGTCCGGGGATTGCGAAACAGCCTTGTTGTCTCGTTCGGGTCGATGGTTGATCCGGTATGGTGCTTGGGTCGGTCGGTTTGGGAGTGTTGGGTAGGATCGCGGATGCGGTGAACGCGGAGCAGATCCCGTTCGATTCGCCGGTCGGGTGGGTGGTGCTTTTGATGGTGGGGGCGGCGGTCGTGGCTGGCCCGTGGGTGTTGATGCTGGGCGTGGGGCGCGTGAGGAAGGGGTATCGGTTGTTCTCGACGGAGCCGGTGGGCGCGGGCGAGGTGGCGGCTGAGCAGGGCGTGGTGGAGGTTCAGGGGACGGCGCGCGCGTTGGGGGAGACGTTGTCGGGGAGGTTCTCGGATCGGCCGGCGGTGGCGCAGTCGTGGCATCGGGAGAGGCGGGAGGAGTCGACGGACAGCGAGGGGACCAAGCAGGTGTCGTGGAGGACGGTGGATCGGGGCTCGGACGCGGTGCCGTTCGTGGTGGAGGACAAGACGGGTCGGGTCGCGGTGGACCCTTCGGGCGCGGAGATCTCCATCACGCAATCGCCGGTGCGCAAGGGGGGCGTGATGCAGGACGAGGAGGATCTCCCGTATCGGGAGAACGAGGGGCGCATCGAGCCGGGGGACGAGGTGTTCGTGCATGGGAAGCGTCGGATGGCTAAGAGCGTGGAGGCGGCCCCGGGGGAGGATCGCGTGTTCATCAGGCCGGGGGATGAGGATTTCATCGTGTCGGATTCGGGCGCGATGGGCACGGCGTTGAGCGTGGGCGGGTTCGGGGTGTTCTTGACGGCGATGGCTCTCGCGTGGATCCCGTTGTCCATCGTGGTGTTCTTGGCGTTGTTGGAGGCGGCGACGGGGGTCCCGTTCGCGTCGTGGCTGCCGTAGGGGCTCAGGGTCCAAGTTAGGAGATCCGCCGGTTTATGGCGTCGTCGTAGCTGAGGGGTTTTGCTCCGTGAACGCGGCAGGTTTGGACGACGACGGCGTCTGCGAGGCTTAGCTCGCCGTGGGCTTCCTGGTAGGCCTCCTGTATGCCGTCTAGGGGGACAGCGTCGGCGATGGAGATGTGCGGCGGGGAGAGAAGATGGTCGAGGGCGGTGTGCGCGGGGTCGGTACCGAACCGGTACTCGATGAGGTTGATGGTCTCGACCAGGATTTCTCGCGGGATCCTCAGGGGAGCGTTCATCTCGAAAGCTCCCCGGGCGGCTTCGTGGTGTTGGTCGTCGTCATCGAAGAGGGGGTACAAGGCGCTGGTGTCGGCGATCCTCATGCTTCATCGCCTTCTGTTTGATGGCCTTCTAGCTCCTCTTGGAGGCCTCGTGCCAAGTACTCGTCGTGGCGTTCGGAGACATCGGACCGGCCGCCCGAGAAGGTGGGGAAGTGAGAGAGGTCTACTTTGTCGCCTTTCTTCTCGATGCGCACGGCGACCTCTTCTCCAAGATCGAGGTCCTCCCGCTCGAGATCGGCCTTCTTGATCCGGATCCCGTACGAGTTGCCCCAGCGCAGGATTTTACCTTCGACGACCACGTCACCCATGGATAACAGACTTGTTATACATCCTATTTAAGGGTTCTCCGGTACGAGCAGCTCTCGTGAAGGCCCAACCCTGGTAGAAGCATATTTTAACGCCCAAGCCGTTCAAAGACACCGCGGTGGCACGGTTGGGAGGTTGACACCCCTTTGCTGGGTTGGCGGCTTCTCGAGCTCCACCGTGAGGTGTCGCAGGGATGAGAGCTTGGATCGTGATCGTGGCGGCGGTTGCGCTCGCGTCGGTGGGGGCCTCGGGGGCCCTGGCCGATGCGTCAGAGGACGAGAACGTTGGCTTGTTCGTGGGCATCACGCACGAGGGCGAGATCCTCGTGCAAGAGCACGCCCCAGCGGCGAGCCCGGATCTCGACCGTCAGGAGGGCTCGTGCGTGTTCGACGTGGTGGAGAACGCGTGCAGCACGGGCTCGTACGATGCGCCCGTTGGCTTGGTGCATGGGTTCAGCTTCCCCACCGGCACCGTGTTCGGGGACTTCCAGTCCAACCTGATCGGCGAGGACGGGTCCACGCACCAGTGGCAGTGCACGTACACGTTCGTGGACGGCGAGCCCGCCCCTGGGACGACGGGGTTGGATTGCGAGTTCTCCGACGGCAGCGATTGGCCCATCGGGCAGGCGTTCACGCACGAGTGCTACGCGTACCCCGTCTCCACGATCGGGACGATCCCGACAAGCCAGGACCCGGGCGCTCCGGGCCCGGGAGCGCCGGGCTGGGTGGACAACCCCGAGGGCTCGATCGAGTGCCAGGTCACCGCGTTCGTGGACTAGACGGCTTGATGGAGGCTTGGAAGCATGAGGCGCAAGGATCCCCCGTTCCCCGTCGCCGTGGCCGCGTTGTTGTCGATCGCCCTGCTTGCCCTCCCCGTAGGGCAGGCCGTGGACTCGCAGGAGGTGCTCTTGACAGACCAGGGGGACGGGAACACCGGCTGGGGGATCCTCGTGGACCAGGAAACGCCGGGCGATATCCGCGCGGACATCGTGGGAACCGGCCCCGTGACCGCGTCCGAGCTCTCCATGGGGGTCACCTTCTTCGAGGGCGCCGAGCCCGTGTTCATGATCGCGTTCACGTGGCACCTGTCCCCGGACCGCACCGTCCTAGAGGGTGAGCCTGCCGAGGCCCTCACGGAGCCCTCCGTGGTCACCGACGGGGACCCGAGCGCGCTCTCGGAGGACGTGGACATCGAAGCCGTGACCCACGCGGACTCTCAGGCGTGCCCGCTGCTTTGCTTGGTGCTCACCGAGGAGGACGCCCAACCGGGCGAGCACCGGTGGGTGGGATGGATGGGAGGCCTCTCGAGCACCGAGCTCACCGTGCAGTCCACGGGCGAAGCCACGGCGCACGCCAACAAGGGGCCCGCGCACGTCGTCGGCGACCCCGAACTCGAGGGGGGCGCCGTGAACGCGCAAGTCCAACATTCCGAGGGCGGGCAAGTCTTCGGTGCCAAAGCCATGCTGGATGTGCCCTACTCGACCGTGGTCGAGGGGGAGCTTTTCGGCTTCTTCTCCCTGTCCACCGTGAAGGTCGCCTGCATCGGGTCTCTTCCCTGCCTAACGCCCACCACGGTGGCTCCGTTCTGCACGGAGCTTGTCAAAAGCTTGGGCATCGAGGAAAGCTGCGGGAGCTCCGCGATCGGGTGGGACGGGCCCGCCGGGTCCGGCTCGGCCGGGGACTTTTTCAGCTTCCTGGGCGAGCCCGGCGGCGCGTACACGTTCACGGTCGAGCGCAAGGTGGACGCGTACGGCCCGTTGGTGTTCGATCCGGGCTTGGATGCGCTCGTGTTCGCGGGCGAGGATCACACGTTTTTGACCGCGACCGACGTGAGCGTGCCCTAGCAACCTGGGCCGGATATCGGGCAAGAAGAAGAGGACCTTCGAGAGGAGGCTGGGTTGTTCTGCTTCCCCGCTCTTGTTGGCTTCGTCGTCCCTGTTCGCACCGTTTTAAGCGTCGTCTTCGTTTTCTTCTAAGGTTTCGTCGAGGGTGGAGGTAAAAGTGTACACGCGTGGTGTCGATGTCGGCTTGGTGGGCCCAAGTTGCGAGCCGATCGGGGGTATCCCCTCGGCAGAGGAGGACGCCGAGGATCCACGACTCGGGGAGGCTTCTTTTTTGAAGGTC
>CAZOQA010000069.1:0-9845 GCA_964581775.1 uncultured Thermoplasmatales archaeon
TGAACTCCTCGCTGGCCCAGGAGGAGACGTCCAGGCGCTCGTGGTAGTAGGCAGCGTTCGTGTGCGATCGGCTGTCCCAGGTCTCGACCGTGCTCCAGGTGTCGCCTCCGTCGTCGCTGGCTTGCACTTGAAGCACGTCGGTTTGCACGGGCGAGGGCTCGACCTCGTAGAAGTGCGCGAACTCGAGCACGAGCGCCTCGTGCCGGCTTGCGTCCACGACGGGGGATTGGATCCAGCCGACGGCGTGGCCGATGTCGTAGTCGCAGGCGGGGGAGCGCTGCGCGAAGATCAGGTGGTGCGTGCCCTCGAACGGGGCGATGCAGTCGTGTCCCACGCGCCAGAGGTCCTCGCTGAAGCTGCTTTTCTCCCACCCGGGGGCCTTCCCGGCGTTGAAGCCCTCTTGGTAGAGCGTTTCCAGGTGCGTGGTGGGGATGCGGGAGGTGTCGGCGAGGCCGTCCTCGAAGCAGGGGTCCACAGCGTTGGCGAGGGTTTGCTCGGTGGGGCCGCGGGCGGTGCAGGCGGGGGGGCTGGGCGCGCCTTCGTCGACGAGGTTGACCCCGTGGACGGCGTAGTAGTAGTTGCGGGGGGCATCCGTGAGCGGCGTCGTGTCGGTGTACGCGTGCTCTTCGGCGGGGACTTGGGCGATGAGCGTGTCGATGCTTTGCGGCGCGGTGCCCCGGTAGATGGCGTAGGCGTCCACGGGCGCCCAGGGGGGCTCGGGAGCGGGGGACCATTCGAGCTGGATGGCCGTGCCCAGGGGCCCGAAGGGTTGCGGGGCGGCCTCGAGCGTATCTGGCGCGTGCGGGGGTGCGTACGTGCGGTTCTGGACGGGGCTGCTGGGGGGGCCTTCGCCTACGTCGTTGACGGCGGCGACGCGGTAGGTGTGAGAGGATCCATCTGGCAGGCCGGTCTGCGTGATCTTGTTGCTCGGGGTCTCTTCCGTGAGCACGGTTTGCCCGTCGTCTTGGACCTCGTAGACGCGGTAGCTGGTCACGGGCGTGCCCCCGTCGTCGAGGGGCGGGTCGGGGTCGATGAGCCCGTCCACGCGGACCTGGGCCACGTGGATGCGCCAGTCCCCGTTCGTGAACTCGAACCGGACCTCGTCGTCCAGGTCCGTCGAGGGGACGGTGAAGGTGCGCGTGGCGTACGTGGAGGGGTCGTGTCGGTCGCAGCCTCCGTCCCCGGTGTAGGGTTCGTGGAACCCGAAGCTGTCGACGAGCGCCCCATCGATGCGCGTGTCGATGTACGCGGGGTCGCCGTTCGTGTCGGCGAAGTAGCAGTACCGGTAGGAGACCTCGAGGGGCGCAAGGCCGGTCTGGTTCGTGAACGTGAGAAGCGTCCCGTTCGCGCCGGGGTCCCCGGTGGACGCGAGGGCCTCCGTGTGCTCGACCGTCTTCGGGTGCCATTGGATCGTGATCTCGCCTTGCTCGGGCCCTGTTGAGGCGGTGACCTCGTGCGGGGCTTCGGGCACGTCGAACGTGGTCGCGTTGGCGAGGTTGCTTTCGAGCGTCGTCTCCTGCGTGACGGCGAGCACCTTGTAGTGCCACGTCTCGCCGTCGCCAAGGTTCGTGTCGGTGTACGTGAACGTGTCGCCGGGGACCGTGTCGACGTGCTCGAGGTCGGCCTCGGGGGCGTCGGCGCGGTGGATCTGGAACTCCTCGACGGTCGTCGCAGCGGCGGCTTCGAACCCGACCAGCGTCCACTCGAGCGTGATCTGGCCCGGGTCCGGCCCCGGTGTAGCCGTGAGCGGGTCGCAGGTGGTCTCGTCGACGAGCGCGTGCGCGTCCACCCGCCCGTGCCCGAACTCGGGGTCCCATCCGTCGTCGCCCAAGTCCGTGGCGGTCTCGTTGAGCGCGTCGCGGAGCCCTTCCGCGGTCATGCAGGGGGCTTGGCTCCAGGCGAGCGCGGCGACGCCGCTGACGTGGGGGCTGCTCATGCTGGTTCCGCGCTTCTCGCAGTAGGAGTTGTCGTTCCCGTAGCACGTGCTGAGGACGTCGTTGCCGGGAGCGGCGAGGTCGGCTTGGTCGCCGGTGGAGGAGAACCAGCAAAGGGACTCCGAGCTCGTGGTGCACGTGACGGTCACGGTGAGCGGGTGCCGCGCGGGGAACGAGATGCAATCCGAGCAGGGCCCGTCGTTCCCGGCCGCGGCGACCACGAGCGCTCCCTTCTCCCAGGCGTCCTCGAGGGCTTCCTCGACGGCGGTGTTGGATCCGAGCCCGCCCAGGCTGAGGTTGATGACCGTGCCTTCGCCCGCGTTGTCGGCGCACCAGCTGATGCCTTGGGCTACGTCGCTCCAGTATCCGCTGCCGTGCTGGTTGAGCACCTTGACCCCGTAGAGGCCCACGTTCCCGATGCCGGCGATGCCGGCCCCGTTGTCGATCCAGGCCGCAGCGGTGCCGGCCACGTGCGTCCCGTGGCCCTGGTCGTCCAGGGGGTCCTCGTCGTCGTTCGCGAAATCGTACCCGCCCAGCCAGCGCTCCCCTGCCAGGTCCTCGTGCGTGTACCGGACGCCCGTGTCGACCACGCACACGCTCGCCTGGTCCGTGCCGAACCCGTCGGGCCAGACGTGGTCCGCGTTCACCTGGCGGGCCCCGTACAGGCCCGCCTCGTCCCAGAGGGGATCATCGGGCTCGTACTGGAGGAGAAGGTCCTTGACCGGGTCCTCTTCCACGTACCGGACGTCCGGGTCCTCGCGGGCGCGGTCCTCGAACCCGTCCCCTTGCTCGGCTTCGACCACGAGGAACCCGAGCTCGGGGGACCGGTCGATCACGACGGCGCCGTGGAACGCGTCGCCCTCCTGGTGGGAGTCGACGCTCGCCTGGCCGGGGCCCTCCTCAAGGCCGACCACGTAACGTAGCGCCTCGCCGGCGTCCTCTTCCTCGTTCGCGCCCTGGCTTGCGCTTGCAGCCGCCATGCCGGCCACCAGGAGCAGGGTTGCGACCGTCAGGAAAGCACCCCATCGCAACAGGCTCCTGCCCGCCCGGGATCCGTCTGCCGGGATCCTGTTGGCTGGCTGGCGCGTTGCCTCTGCACCGGTCTCGCTGTGGCGTCTCACCGTGGGTCCTCCCAAGGGGCGGATGATTCCCGCGTTGCAGTAAGCAGGCGTTTAGGGACGTGTAACGTTTTCGCCGCCGCCGACCGGGACGACGCGAGCCCAGGGTTCAGCACGCGCCCGGGTCCCCGGGCGCGTACGTGGGGGTGCTGAAAAGTCCCAGCTCCGCGTGGTCCGCGTTCCACCGGTCCGGATCGTTCGCGACGCACTCCAGCATCCACGCGGGCATCGCGTGCCCGGTCTCGAAGGGCGGGATGCCCCGCGCGTTGGCGTCGTCGAACGCGGCGGGGCTCTCGTGCCAGGTCACGCCGCGGGTCCCGAGGTAGAGGGCGGTCTCCGCGGCGGTCGTGGTCGTGTCGATGTACACCGGGCCCGGTTCCTGAGCGTCCCCGCGGGGGTCCTCGCCGAGAAGCCACGCGCGGGCCTTGCCCTGGTCGGGCACCTCGGCCGTGTTGTCCGGGTGCACCAGGTGAAGCTTGGTCACATCCAACCCCTCCCGATGGTGCTGGGGCGTCTCCACGATGGACCCGTCGCCCGTGTCGCGAGCCACGCGGTCCTCGTGCGTGTGGCCCGCGAAGTGCACGTCCACGCCGAACTCGCGAAGCGTCTGCCGCGTCTCGAGCCGGTGCTCGCCGCTCCAGCCCTGGCCCGTGGTCGAGTACGCGACCACGCCGCGGGCGATCTGCTCGAGCACGGGCACGCCGCGGGCCTGGTCCGCAAGGTCTCCCCAGGGGAGGCCTTGTTGCGTGGTCTCGTTGAAGCGGTCCTGCTCCCAGCTGGGGCTGTGATGCGCGAACGTCACGATGCGGCCTTCCGGGTCCTCGGGCACGTCCTCGCACGCGGTGTCCGCGATCCGGGATGCGTCCTGGACGACGGTGCCGCCTTGTGCCTGGCAGAGGGTCCCGCGCAGCCAAGCCAGTTGATCCTCGCGCACCTGCCCGCCCCAGGCGCTGACCGCGTACGAGGCGCCCACGCGGTCCAGCTCTGTCCAGTCGTACGTGTTCAGGCTCACGATCGTCACGTTCGAGAAGCTCGTGGAGAAGGCAGGCGGCCCGAAGTAGGCCTCCCAGTACTCGAGACCATCCGTGCCGAACTGCGCGTACCCGTCGTGGTTGCCCGGCGCCAAGACGGTGGGCACGCGCAGGCCCTCGTACGCGGCGCCGTACGCGTTCGGGCCCCCGTTCAAGAGCGCCCAGGCTTCCTCGTACTCGGCGCGGTACGTGTCCGGGCCCCAGCCGAAGGTCAGATCCCCCGTGAAGAGCACCAGGTCCGGGTCCTTCTCGTTGATCTGCGCGATGGCATCCTGGTAGGCCCGCCAGCGGTCCTGCAGGTCCGCGTTCAAGCCGAGAACGTCCACGCCCAAGGTCCGGTTCAGCGCCGTGTTCAACGCTTCAAGGTCCGGGTCCGCGCGCACATCCTCCGGCGAGCCCGGAGGCACCGCGAGCGGGTCCACGCCCGTGCTTTGCTCGATCCCATCGCCCAGCGCCCGCGGGTCCGTCGTGGACGGGTCCGCCACGATCACGATCTCCGGCGTCCTCGGCCAGGCCTCGTACACGCTCACCGCGCGCGGTTGCTCGTCGAACCCGGGCACGACCACGTCGAAGAGCTGCTTCGCGCCCCGATCCGCGAGCGCATCCTCCGGCACCTCGAGCGGGACCTTGAACACCTCCCGCTCGTACGGGCCCTCCCACAGGCCCGAGGCGCGCTGCTCGTCGGGGACCTTGTCCACCTCCAGCACGATCGGGTCCCCGTCCCCGAACGAGGGGACCAGGTGCACCTGCTCAAGCGGGTCCTCGAACGGCTCCTGGGGCAACCGGTCCAGCTCCACCGTCAACGTGGCCCCCTCGAGCACGAACGCGGGCGCCCCGCTCGTCGGCGCCACGATGTGCTCGACGGGACCCGTGATGCCCGCCAGCGCGCCGCCAGCCTGGCCGATCAGGCCCGTATCTTCCACGTCGCCCTCCTCGCTGGCCAGCGCCGGCACCGTCCACGCGAGAGCCGCCACGAGCACCAGGCTCGCCAGGACCGTTCGATCCACCACCAACCTCCTCCTTGGTACTCCGCACCAACCGAAGGCAAGGTAAAGCCATCGCCCTCCAACGGGCCCCAACCGTCGCTGAGGGAAGCTGAGAAGAAAAAGAAGACGGGGGGCAAACCCCCGGTGTGGGGTCGGGTTCAGCCGTGGACCACGTACGCGGACCATGCCTCGCTGGGGATCCCGTCCCCGGCGGGCTGCGTGTTGGAGCTGATGCCCAGGCCAAGGTCCCCGAAGGGGCAATCGGCCTGGAACCCGCTGACCAGCGGCTCGCTCGTCTCGCCTGCGGTCTCGTAGGCCCACACGTCGTGGCAGAACTCGACGGCCTCGCCGGGCCAGGAGCCGGCGCCCTCGCAGCCGGTCCAGGTGCCCGCGTCGAAGGAGCAGGCCCAGCGTCGCTCGCCGCCATCGTACTGGATGATCGATTCGACGACGCCCGTGAAGTCCGAGTCCTCCATCACGTCCAGATGCGGGCCGTGCGTGATCGAGTAGAAGCCGGGGTCGTGGCTCCCGGTGGTACAGTACGCGTTGTCGCGCAGTCCCGGGCCGCTGGCATCGATGGACGTGACCGTGCTTGCATCCTCCGAGGTGCAGACGGCCTCGCCCTCACTTCCGGGGTGGTCTGTTGGTTGATCGAACACGATCGTGTCCGCAGCCTCCATGGCGGACGCGGGCGCGCTGCTTGCTTGCGTGCTAGCTAGGGGGCTGAACGCTGCGATCATGGCGACGGCCGCCACGATGACCAACGTCCTTCCCATGTACGAGTCTTGGTTCATATCGTAACGCCTCCGAGCCTGAACGGTAGCCTCAACCGTTCCAAGGCCTCCCGCCGGCCCAGTCGTCATCGATGTGGTCTCTAATGAGATTTTGCTGTACGACTGTTTAGTGCCTTGGCGGGACTCGATCCCCACGGATGCCTCTCCCCTCGTCGCGACCCCCACGACGCCGCTGCACGCGTTCCCTGACAGGTTCACGGGCTTCTACTCGGCATCCCCCTGGCCCGCCCGCCCCTGCATCCACCGCCACGCGACCGGGGCCGCCGCCACCGACACGCTCCCCGCAAGCACCGCCCATGGCCACACCGTGCTGCGCTCGCTCTCACCCCCCTTCCTCGACCCCCCCGGCTCGCCCCCGCGGACAGGAACCGGCGCATCGGCCGCTCCCCCGCCCTCGTCCCCCAAGGAAGCCCCCCCGCCAGTCCCCTGCCCCCCGGCTTCCCCAGCCGGACCTACCCCATCGCCAGGACCCGCAGGACCCGACGAACCCGGCGCAGATTCCGCGCTCGAACGGTCCCCCTGAAGGACCAAGCCGGACCCGTTCCCCCAAACGAGCACCGACCCCGCCCCCGACAGCGAGACCAGCCACGTCCGATCGTACCCCTCCCACGCAGACAACTCCGCCTCGTCCACCGCCACAGGTTCACCGCTCACACGAGCCCCGTTGATCCACGGGTCCCCCTCCAAGGCTTGCACCGTCACGTTCTCCCCCTCGTCCAGCAAGAACCGGACCCCCTCGTCGGTGCGGACCGCTCCAAGCCCCTGAACCCCGGGCGCCAGCACCAACGTCAGACAAAGCAGCACGCCCGGTCTCATGACAAGACCCCCGCGGCAATCACGTCCACCTCGTGCAGACCCACCGTGCCCGCCCCGGCCGAAACGTGCACGATGAGAGAGGCCGTCTCGCCGGGCTCAAGCGACCAGTTCACGGGGGTGCCGGTCTCGATCGACAGGTTCCCTCGCGCAAGCTCCACCGTGACGTCCTCTGCTCCATGAACGTCGAACAAGACCTGATCCACCGGGACGGTGCCAGCGTTGGTTACATCGACCGACGCGGTGGCGTGCTCCCCCTCTTGCAACGCGATCTCGCTGGGCCCCCCCAGGGCAAGGCGCGTGATCTCGCCCACTTCCAGGGCCATGCGAGTCTGCGTTTCTCCTGTGGCGCTCGAGGCGGAGGCTACGAGGTCGTAGAGGCCCGGGGGCGCGGATGCGGGGATCTCGATGGTCGGTTCTGGGGCGGATTCGTTGACCCATCCGGTGGGGTCTCCTTGGGGGTCGTGGACGCTCAGGGTCACCGTGACCGGGTCGCCGTTGGGGTCCCATCGGTCCAGGATGGGTGTGAGCTGGTGCTCGAAGGCGGGGTGGACCGCGACGGGGCCGCGCGTGGGGATGCCGTCCAGGACGGGGTGGATGGCGACGTTGGGGGGCACGGCGGCCACTTCGAGGGTGAGGCTTGCGTCGGGGCCCGTTGGAGAGGGTCGGCCGGGCCAGTCGCCGGTGGCGTTGACGTGGAGGGGGGTGCCGGCGGGGAGGGGGTGGGGGATCTTGAGGGGGATCGTGGTGTTCGTGGTAGTGTTCGCGGTGGCGAGGGGGTCGCCTTGGAGGGTGGCGGTGATGTTGGCGGTGGTGTTGGGCGTGGGGTTCGTGATCTTGACGTGCAGGGGGAGGGTGTCCCCGGGGCGGGGGGTGGGCGCGTCGAGCGTGATCGTGGGTGGGGGTTCCAGGGTGAAGCTGGCGCCGGTGAGGCGGGGGCCGTCGCCGTAGTCGGGGCCGTCGCGTTCGTAGATGCTGATGCGGTATGTGCCGGGGTCGACGTCGGGGGGCGGGGTCAGGTTGAGGGGGATCGTGGCTTGCCCGTGCGTGGTGTTGGCCCAGGGGACGCCGTGGGGCCAGGGGATCTTGTGGGTGTGCGCGGTGCCTTCGGGGCCTCCTTGGAAGGGGCCAAGCGTGATGGTCCATCCGGGTTGGACGGTGGAGCCTTTGAAGGTGCGCCAGTCGATGGCGGGGAGGCCCCAGATGGGGCCGGGGTCTTGGGGGGTGGAGCCGTGGTTTTCGTCTTGGAGGGTGAGGTGCGTGGTGAGGGGGCGTCCGTCGGCGAGCTGGGGTTCGGGCGCAGGGAGGCTTGCGGTGGGGTTGATGTTCTGGATGTGCGCGGTGCGGGTGGCGTTGGAGTCGCCGGCGCGGGCGGTAACGGTGAGCGTCCCGTGGGGGAGGGGTTCGTGGTGGAAGGTGTGTTCGAGGGTGCCGTCGGGGTTCACGGGGAGCGTGGCTTGGTGCAGGGGGATCTGGCGGTCGGCGAGGGGTCGGGAGACGGTGACGTTGACGTGGTGGGTGTTGGCGGTTTCGAGGCGCGTGATGAGGGTCTCGCCGGGGCGTTTGTTGACGCCGTCTCGGTTGACGTCGTCGTCGGCGAGCTCGACGTGGGGGTCGCCGGGGTGGACGGTGATGGGGAGCGTGGTTTCTCCGTGCGTGGGGGGTTCGGGGACGTGAACGGTCGCGTTGAGGTCGAGCGTGTGGACGTGGGGGCCGGTGAGGGTGGCGTGGATGTCGTAGGTGCCGGGGCCGTGGAGCGCGGTGAGGTGAAGAGAGGTGCTCCATCCTGCGTGGAGGTGGATGGGTTGGGGGTCTTCTTTGAACCCGAGGGGCGAGCCTTGGAGGTGGGCTTCGAGGTGGAGGGTGGCGTTGGCGGTCTCGAGGTGCGTGGGGTGCGCGGATAGCGTGAGGGGCATCTGGTAGGCGTCGGGTTCGTGCGCGGTGAGGGTGCCTTGGAGGGTGTCGGGCGTGACGGGGAGGGTCCCGTTCCAGTGGCCGGGGGCGTGGGGCGGGGCGTGGGCGGTGACGGTGATCGTGTGGTTGCCCGTCTTTTTGGGGTTGCAGGCGAGGGTGGCGTTGGCGTGGCCGGTGAGGGGGTCCAGTTGGAGGTTTTCTGGGAGCTGGCACTGGGTCGTGGGGGGTGCTTGGAGGGTGAGGTTGACGTCCGTGGCGGGGGCGGGGATCTCTCCGGTGGGGCCTTCCAGCGTGACGTTGACGAGGCGCTCGGCGGTGGCTCCGGCGGGGATCTCGGGCAGGGGTTCGGCGTCGACGTCGAGGCTCGTGATGGGGCTGGGCGTGGGCACGAGCGCCGCGGTCGCGGGGATCAGCGTGACGAGCAGGATCCAGCGGAGCATGCTCGCCCGCGTGGCGCGTTCATGGGGTAGGCGTTGCCCGGGTTGAGCGCGCGTGGGGCGCGGGGGTCGCGGGGCGGGACCGTAAACACATATGCGTGGGGCGGTGTTGGCGGTCGCGTCGCCACCGTAGCTCAGCCCGGGAGAGCAGCTGCCTTGTAAGCAGCGGGCCGAGGGTTCGAATCCCTCCGGTGGCTCTTAGAAGAAGGGTTCAAAGCCCATCAACCCTCAGCCATATCGCGTTGGGGTGGCTTTGCCGCCAGAATGGAGCTTCCTCGATCTTGACGCGGCGGGGTATCGCTACGTTCCCGTCGACTTCTTCCTTCGTCTCCAGAGACTATTCATATGAGACTGGCGCCCTCCAGCACCCAACGTGTTAATATACGTGTAACGAAAGTGCCGGAGGGCGACACCATGCCCTCACGAGAGTTCGGACTTGGGCCGCAGGAGCTGAAGCTCCTCTTCACCCTCGAAAAGGAAGGCGAGCGGGTGTTCGACTTCAGCGACGCCCGCCGCATCCTCGAGTCCAGCGACGACGCCGTCAAAGGCGTGCTCCGCCGCCTGAAGGAGAAGGAACGGATCGAGCAGATCGAGAAAGGAAAGTACCTTCTCATCCCCGCCCGCGCCGGTCCCGAGGGCTCCTGGTCGGAGACACACTACCTCATCGTCCCCCACCTCATCGACGAGTATTACGTCGGCTTCTGGACCGCCCTGAACTACTGGAACCTCACCGAACAGGTCCCCCGCACCGTCTTCGTCGCCACCCCCAAACGCAAACGCAACCTCGACTACGCCGGAACCACCTTCCAATTCGTCAC
>CAZOQA010000070.1:0-9066 GCA_964581775.1 uncultured Thermoplasmatales archaeon
CAGGTGGCGCGCTCGGCGGTGGCGTTGGCGGCTCGCACGAGCCGACCGGTCGAGGTGGTGAACGTGCGCGCGAACCGGGACTCGAAGGGCCTTCGCCCGCAGCACGTGGCGGCCTTGGACGCGATCGCGCAGGCGTGCCGGGGCCGCTTCGAGGGGTTGCGCGTGGGCAGCGAGGCGTTCACGTTCCATCCGGGCCGCGTCCAGGGGGGCGCGGTCAGCGTCGAGACGGGTACAGCGGCGTCCGCGACGCTCATCGTGGAGGCCGTGCTGGGGCTTGCGCCGGTGCTCCCGACGCCGTTGACGGTGAAGGCGGGCGGGGGAACGGATGTCCGCTGGGCGCCCACGTTGGAGCATCTTCGGTCCGTGCTCGTCCCGCTTTTGGACAAGGCGGGCATACCGGTGGAGCTGTTGGACGAACGCGCGGGCTTCTACCCGAAGGGGGGGGGCCTGGTCCGCGTGCTCGCGTCCCCGCCCAAGGAGGCCTCTTGGGAGGGCGTGATCGAGGACCGGGGCGCCTTGGAGCACGTGGAGGCCACGGTGCGCGTCTCCCAGCTGCCCGATCACGTCCCGGAGCGCATCCTGGAGAGCCTGCAGGCGCGCCTTGAGGACGAGGGCGTCACCGCGTCCACGTACGTGGACCGCGTCCCGGCGGCGTCCCCCGGCGTGGTCGTGGACGCGGTCGCGGGCTTCGAGCACACCGTGCTCGGGGCGAACGCGCTGGGCGAGAAAGGGCTTCCCAGCGAGACCGTGGGCGAACGGTGCGCGCACCGGCTTCTCCAGGAGCTCGAGAGCCCGGCCACGGTGGACGCGCACGCGGCCGATCAGCTCGTGCCGGTCCTGCTGGGTCGCATCGAGGGCGGGTTCGTGGTGCGCGAGGTCACCGGGCACCTGGCCACGAACGCGCGCTTGTGCCAGCGGTTCCTGGACGGTCGCGTCGAGTTCGAGGACGCACCCCAGGGCGCGACGCGCGTGGTCTTCCACCCGCAGGATGCGTGACGGAACGGCCCGCGATGCACCTTGAAGGTTCAAATATCGGCCACAGCGTTCCCCTCTCGCGATGGACTCTATCGTCGAGCAGACCCGCCAAGAGATCAACCGGGACGCCATCGTCCAAGAGGCTCTAGCGCGAGGCATCGTGAACAAGAAAGCGCTGGCCTCCTGGCTTAAACAACACCGGGGCGTCGACGGGTCCCTCGACACCATCGCCAAAAGCATCGCCCGCTGGCAACCGCGCAACGAGGACGCCCGCGATCAGGAGGCTGCCTGGCGCCTGCTCGAGCAAGCCTACGTGAACGAGTACGGCCCCGCCACCGGGCTCGTCTTCCAAGAAGCTCCCCGGTTGCGGGAGCGCATCGCCACCCTCTACCGCGAGATCCCCCTCTGGGAGCAAGAGCTCCTGTTGACCGTGCCCTCCGAACGCACCGTCTCGGTGCTCTTCGAGCCCGAGCACCGCTCGCTCGTCGAACGGACGCTCGGCGCGGACCACGTCCAGCGCACCCACGAGGGCCTTTACGCGCTCTCCGTGGCCCTCCACGAGCCCCCCAAGGGGTCTGGCCCTGGCCTCGCCGCCCTCCTCGAGCTGCTCGCGCCCGCGCTTCGCGGCGTCAGCATCGAGGTCCCCTTCGTCGCCAACAGCGCCTCCGAGCTTTTCCTCTTCGTGCAGCGTCGCGACCACGCCGACGCGTACCAGCTGTTGATGGACCTCTCCGCCCTGGCCCAAGGATCCGCCCCCGGGACCCACCCCGACCCCTGATGCACGTTCGGACGCCCTAGGACACGACCGCCTTCCGTGGACACGATAGTTTCAGAAGCGTCAGATGGAGCCGACCTATACGATCCCCCGGTGGCCCAGGCGCGATGACGACCACGGTGGAAGCGGTCGAACGATACCTGGAGACGGACCTCGTCCTCCACGAAGCCCTCGCCCGCGGCTACCTGAATATCCGACGCGCCGCCCGCTGGCTCATCGAGACGCAAGGCTGGGACACCACCGAGGAAGCCGTGGTCAGCGCGCTACGCCGCTACGACCCCGACCCCGTCTCGGACCTCGAAGCGGTCCTCGAGCTCCTCGAACAAGCCGACGTGTCGGGCCGCACCGGGCTGGCCCTCCTCGAGATCCCCCGCACGCAGGCCCGCCTTGAGCACCTCTCGCAACTCCTAGAGGGCTTGGACTCCAAGGAATCCTACGGCCTGTTCCCAGAGCGCAAACGCATCACGGTGCTCCTCGAAGAGGCCCACCTCGACGCCGCACGCCGGGCCCTCGGGGACGAGGCCATCCAAGCCACCGGGATGGTCCGGCTGGACCTTGGCTTCCCCCGTGAGGAAGCCGCCGTCAGCTCAGCCATCGCGGTCGCCCTGAACGTGCTCGGCCACCGAGGCGTCCACGTCGAGGCGTTGTTCGCCTCGTCCCCCGGGTGCTCGTTCCTCGTCTCCGACCAGCAAGCCGCCACGGCTCGCCGGTTGCTCAACGATCTGGCCCGCGGGGAGGACCCGCTCTTGGCCGCGTAAGCCCCCTACCCGGGCTCGACGGGGGGCATCGTGAACGAGAACCGAGCGCCCTGCCCCGGTTCGGAGTCCACCCAGATCCGACCCCCGTGGCGTTCCACGATCTGCTGACAGATGGCCAACCCCACGCCCGTGCCCGAGGCTTCCTCGCCGTGCGGGATCTGCTCGAAGACCTCGAAAATCTTCTCGGCGTACGCCTCGGGGACGCCGACCCCCTCGTCCTCCACGGTGAACACCCACCGGAACGGCGTGCGTTCGGCGCTCACGCTCACGCGAGGCCGCTGGTCCCCTCTGTACGTGAGCGCGTTGGCAATCAGGTTGCGGAAGACCTGCCCCAGCTGATCCGGGTCCGCTTTCACGACGGGCAGCTCCTCGACCCGGACCTCGGCATCGGTCTCGTCGATCTTCAGCCTCAGATCGTTGAGGACGTCCTCCAGGACACGGTTCGCGTCCGTGCGCTCCAACGAGGGGCCCCCTTGAGCGACGCGGGAGTACTGCAGGAGGCTCTGGATCATCGCGCGCATGCGCTGAGCCCCGTCGATCACGTACTCGAAGAACTCCTCGGCGTCATCGTCGAGCCGGTGGATGTAGCGGGTCTCGATCATCTGCAGGTACGTGGAGATCATGCGCAAGGGCTCCTGCAGGTCGTGCGAGGCTGCGTACGCGAACTGCTCCAGGTGCTTGTTGGACTCCTCGAGACGGTGCTCGTACTCGCGCCGTTGGGTGATGTCTTGCGACATGCCCATCGCGTAGAGGACCTCTCCATGCTCGTCGCGCACGGGGAAGATGTGGAACTGGGAGAACCGCCCGTCGTGCTGGTGCTCGAAGCGGCTTGATTCTCCCTTGAGCGCCGCCTCGTACCGGGGCACCACGGCCTCGGCGACCGGTCCGGGCAGCGCCTCCGCGACGCGCTTGCCCTCCAGTTCGCGACCGGTCTGGACCGTCTCCACGACCGGGCTGCCCCCCGCGATGCGGTACCGGAGCTCGCGGTCCACAAGGGCAACGGCCCCGTTGGGGAAGTTCTCGATGAGGGTCCGGTAGAGCTCCTGGCTTTCCCGGAGCTTGTTCTCGACGCGTTTGCGGTCCGTGATGTCCTGCACCACGATCATGCCCGCGTTCACGTCCCCATCGGGGCCGCGGATCGGGATCAGGTGCGCCACCCACCACCGGCCGTGGTAGTCCATCTCGAACGCGTCGGATCTTCCTTCGAAGACCTTCTCGAACTTGGGTGCAAGCTTGCGGGCCACGGGTTCAGGGTACCGCTCCCAGACCGTCTGCCCGATGGTCTCCTCGGGGGAGATGTCCAGCTCGTCGAAGATGGAGCCCCCGACGAGCGTGTACCGGAGGTCCTCGTCGAACAGGCCCACGGCCCCGTCGGGGAAGTTCTCCACGAGCGTCCTGTGGCGCTGCTCGGAGACGGCCAGTCGGCGCTCTTGTCGGCGCCGTTGCGTCATGTCTCGCACGACCTTCGAGAAGCCGCCAAGCGTCCCGTCGTCGTCCCGCAGGGGGGTGATCGTGACGCTTGCCCAGAAGCGGGAGCCGTCCTTGCGCAGGCACCATCCCTCGTCCTGGGTGCTGTCCTCCTCGAGGGCGGTCTCGAGGTCCCGCTGGGGGAGGCCCGCGTCGCGTTCTTCTTCCGTGTAGAGGACGCGGATGCTCTCGCCGAGGATCTCGTCCTCGGTGTACCCGTGCAGGCGCTTGGCGCCCGTGTTCCAGCTTTGGATCTTCCCTTGAGGGTCGAGCATGAAGATGGCGTACTCCTCGACCTCCGAGACGATGCTCTGGAACTTCGCCTTCTCCTCCTGGAGCCTTTGCTCGCGCGTGCGGCGTTCCGTGACGTCCTCGGCGATGCCCACGATGCGGTGCACGCGACCCTCGGCGTCGTGGACGCGAACGGCGTGCGCGTGGATCCAGCGCTCATCCCCGTCGGGCCGGACCACGCGGTACTCGAGATCGTATTCGTCCTCGGGGAGCCCGTAGTAGGCCTGCTCGACCCGGTCCCGATCTTCCGGGTGCACCGAGGCAACGAACACGCCGGAATCCTCGTACAGGGTCTCCCGGTCCATGCCCCAAACGTCCTCGAACTTGGGGTTGACGTACACCATCTGGTCCGGGTCCTCGGTGGTCATCCAGACGACCTCGTCCAGGTTCTCGGCCACCGTGCGGAACCGCGCCTCGCTTTCCCGGAGCCGGCGTTCGCGCTCCTTTCGCTCTGTCACGTCCCGGAAGTACACGCTCACGCCGCTCTCGCTCGGGTAGACGGTCGTATCCACCCAGACATCCAGAGGCGGGTAGAACACCTCGTACCCGGTGGTCTCCTGACGCTCCATGGCCGTGTGGAACGCATCCCAGACCTCCTCCAGCTGCGCCGCCTCGGGGAACATCTCCCACAGGTTCTCCCCCAACAGCTCCTCGCGGGATCGCTGCAGGATCTCCGCGGCCGCCTCGTTCACGTGCGTGAAGCAAAAGCCTTCATCCAGGGCGTAGAACGCGTCCGTGACCCGGCCCAGGATCTCCTCCGCGTCCACCTCGAACGCGTGTCCGGACCCAGGGCCTTCGCGGGCCCCCGCCTCGATCCTCATGGCGAGGATGTTCGCGATGGCCTCCACCGCGTCCACCTCGGCCTGCGTGAACGACCGGGGCGTGCGCGTGTACGCCTCCAGCACGCCCCACGGGCGCTCCCGGGAGCCGATGGGCGCGACGATCCCATCCGTCACGTCATGACGTGAAAGGCCCAGGACCCTCCCGAACCGATTGCCGGCCCGAGCCTGCTCCAGCTGCAGGGGCCGGCCCTCTTCAAGAACCTGGCCCGTGGCCGTCCCGGCGCCTGCGGGGACCCGGGCCTTCCCTAGCATCTCGCGGGGCCATCCGATCGCTTCGCGCGGGATCGCTTCCTCCTCGCCCGGCACGGCCTCGAGCACGAGACCGTGTTCTACGCCCAGAGCGCGGGTCGCCGCGCGACAGGCCTCTTGCATGAGCTGGCGCGGGTCGTCCTCTTGCAGGGCCCGTTGGCTGAACGCGGCCACGAGCCGGTGAGGATCCTGCAGGGTCGACCCGTCACCTTGGCTCATCGAGGAGGGGTCCCCCGAGCCTACGTCTCTAAACCCTGCTCAACGAGTCTGAACGCCTCCAAGCAAGGACTCCAAGCGGGAGCGTCAGGCGAAGGCCGCGTCGCGGGCTAGGTCTTGCCCGTCCTGGAGGTCCTGGTCGCGCAGCTTGTCGATGGCTTCTTGGAAGTCTCGAAGCTTCACCGTGGTGCGCTCGTTGCGGATGGCGAGCACGCCGGCCTCCGTGCAGATGGCTTTGATGTCGGCGCCGGTGGTGCCTTCGCCGGCCATCATGCCCAGCTGCTCCTCGTCGACCTCGTCGGCCAGGGACATCGGGCGCGTGTGGACCTTGAAGATCTCCTTGCGCGCGTCCAGGTCCGGCTCGGGGACCTCCAAGCGTCGGTCGAAGCGTCCGGGCCGCAGAAGGGCGCTGTCGAGCATGTCGACGCGGTTGGTCGCTCCGATGATCTTGACGTCGCCGCGGCTGTCGAAGCCGTCCAGCTCGCTGAGAAGCTGCATGAGCGTCCGCTGGACCTCTCGGTCGCCGCTCGTGGAGGCTTGGTAGCGCGAGGCGCCGATGGCGTCGAGTTCGTCGATGAACACGACCGCGGGCGCCTTCTCGCGGGCCATCTGGAAGAGTTCGCGCACGAGGCGGGCGCCTTCGCCGATGTACTTCTGGACGAGTTCGCTGCCCACGATGCGGATGAAGACGGCATCCGTCTGTTGGGCGACGGCTTTCGCCATGAGCGTCTTGCCGGTCCCGGGGGGTCCGTAGAGGAGGATCCCGCTGGGGGGTTCGATGCCGATCTCGTCGAAGGCTTCGGGTTGGACCAGGGGCAGCTCGACGGCTTCTCGTAGCTCGTGGAGCTGTTCGTGCAGCCCGCCGATGTCCTCGTACGTGATGGTGGGGGCTTCCATGACCTCGGCCCCGTAGATGTCGGGGTCCATGCTTTGGGGCAGGTGCGTGACGACGCTCATGGTCTGCTGGTTGAGCCCGACACGGTCGCCGGGTTCCAAATCATCGGCGTCCACGAACTCGGCGGCTCGAGCGACGAAGTTGGGGCCCGCGGTGGACTTGACGACGATGCGTTCGTCCTCAAGCACGTCTTGGACGTACCCGACGACGAGGGGGGGGCTTTTGAGCTTCTCCATCTCGGACCGGAGGTGCTTGATCTCGCGCTCGAGTCGCTTCTGGTCGTTGACGGATTCACGATACTCGGACTCGAGCTCGCGTTTTTGATCCCGTAACTGGGAGTTGCGGGCCTCGAGGTTCTTGAGCCTCTCCGCGAGGTACTCTTTGTAATCGTCCCAGTCCGAGGGATCGAGGTCGAGATCGTCGCTCATGGGGGATGCCCACCGCCAGGTCCCAACATGGGTTTAAAGGCTTTGTTGTTCAGAAGGGACACGTTCGCGGGTTATCAGCGTTGTGGGACAACGTGGAGGCCCGACCGGGGGTTCGGGATCCTCGCTCCGGGCGGGGCCGAACGGGAGCCTGGGCTCCGGCATAACCCCCTTAAGCGTCGACGTGCTTGGTCGGCTTGATGCCTTGCGAGATGTGCGGCAAGGAAGCCCCGTTGAAGACGGCCATCATCGAGGGCACCGAGATGAGGGTTTGCCCGGATTGCTTAGAGTACGGGCATGAGAAGACCGAAGCCGAGGAGGCCACGAACCAGTCCAAGGTCGCCAAGGGCATCCAGAACCGCGCCAAGGCCAAGGAGCGATCCACCTCCCGGGACGTCTACGAGGACAACCCCGAGGTGCTGGCCGAGGACTACGGTCAGCGCGTGCAGCAAGCCCGGCAGGGCCAGGATCTCACCGTGGAGGAGCTGTCCAACCAGCTCAACGAGAAGCGGTCCGTGATCAGCAAGACCGAGGCGCAGGATCATCACCCCAGCGACCAGCTCGTCAAGAAGCTCGAAAGGAAGCTCGACATCGAGCTGATGGTGCAACCGGAGACCACGCACCGCGAGAAGGCCGGTGGTTCCGGAGGGTCCTCGGGGCCCGTCACGCTGGGGGATCTGCTCAAGGAAGAGATGGATGAGGACTGAGTTCGAGGCCGCGCTCCGGGCCCTGCGGGAAGGAGGCCTGGTCGTGTACCCGACCGACACCGTGTACGGGATCGGGTGCGATGCGAGCAACCCGAGCGCGATCAAACGCCTGCGAGGCGTGAAAGGGCTCCCGAGCCAGCGGGGGGTCAGCGTGCTCTTCGCCACCGTGGACGAGGCGAAAGCTTGGACCCGGTGGACGCAGAGCGCCCAACGCGTATCGGACGCGTTCCTTCCCGGGCCTGTCACGGTCATCCTGGACGCTGCATCGGAGGTCCCCCCGGCGCTGCTAGCCGAGGAGGGGACCATCGCGGTGCGCAACGTGGACGCGAGCCCCGCGGTCCGCCTGGCCCGCACCCGGCCCGTCGTGGCCACGAGCGCGAACCGGCACGGGGACGCCTCCAGCACCACGCTCGAGGAGGCTCGCGACGCGTTCGGGCGCGACGTGGACGCGTACGTGGACGGGGGCCGCTTGACGGGGCCCGCCAGCACCGTGGTGGACGCGCGCGGGGACCGACCAACCGTTATACGCGAAGGCCCCTTGCCCGAGCACGAGATCCTGGAGGCCAACTGAGCGTGGACGATGACGAGCGCGAGACGTGGAAGAAGGCGGGCCGCATCACGGGCAAGGCTCGGGAGCGAGGACGCGAGCTGGTCGAGGTGGACGCCTCCTGGACGGACGTGGCCAAGGAGATCGAGGCGTTCATCCGGGACGAGGGCGCCGAACCTGCCTTCCCGGTGAACATCAGCGTGAACGAGGACGCCGCGCACGATACCGCGCGCCCGCAAGAGGAGCGCACCTTCGACGAGGGCGACGTGGTCAAGCTGGATGTGGGCGCCCACATCGACGGCTACATCGGCGACACGGCCACCACGATCCGCCTGGGCGATGCCGGCAAGCGGTTGGACGAGGCCGCGCGCGAGGCGCTTGAGAACGCCATCGACGTGGTGCAGGCCGGCGTGAACGTGAACGAGATCGGGAGCGTGATCCAGTCCACGATGCAAGAGCACGGATGCAGGCCCGTCTCGAACCTGACCGGGCACCTGATCGAGCGCTACGAGCAGCACGCGGGCATCAGCATCCCCAACATCCCGCACGGGGACGCCACGCTCGAGGCGGGCATGGTCATCGCGGTGGAGCCCTTCGCCACGGACGGCGTGGGCTCGATCCACGAGGCCGAGGACGGCGGCATCTACCACTTCAAGCAAGCCAAGCCGCAACGCCAACGGCACGCGCGCGAGGCCATGGAGGTCCTCGAGGACAAGTTCAGCGAGCTGCCCTTCGCCAGCCGGTGGCTGGCCGACGAGGGCGTGGACGCCAGGCGGTTGCCGCTTGTGATCCGCGCGCTCAAACGCCAAGGCTGCATCGAGGCGTACGGGGTGCTCACCGAGGACGATGATGGGCTCGTGGCGCAGGCCGAGCACACCATGATCGTGACCGAGGACGGGTGCGAGGTCACGACCCGGAC
>CAZOQA010000071.1:0-8720 GCA_964581775.1 uncultured Thermoplasmatales archaeon
GGCAGCTACGCGCCAAGGGGTAAGGGCTGAAAGCATCTAAGCCCGAAACCCACCCCGAGACGAGCCAGTGGAACCCCCGTAGAAGACGGGTTTGATAGGGACGGAGTGTAAGCACCGAGCTCACGCGAGGTGTTCAGCTCGCGTCTACTAACGTTCTGGTGCCGTCATCATAACACAACGTCTCCGGCCTTCAATTGGACTCGCGTATGCGTACCTTCGGTACGGTCCCGGAGCTTCGGCTTCGGTGATCCATCTCACGAAGGGGTGACACGACGGCCATAGCGGAGGGTTAACACCCGGTCCCATCCCGAACCCGGAAGTTAAGTCCTCCAGCGTTCGGCCCGGTACTGAGGTGGGAGACCCCTCGGGAAAGGTTGTTCGCTGTCGGTCTCCCCTTCACCTTCCTTTCATCATTTTCCTGCCCCTGAGCGGAGCGTGCCTCCGTAACCTCTTCAAGGGGGACCTCGTTCCTGGCGGTGTGGCAGAGCAGACCGTCTTCGAGGTGTTCGCGCGGGAGGACGAGGAGTCGCTTCGGCACATCGGAAGCGTGAACGCGGCCTCTGTGTCGTTGGCTGAGACGTACGCTCGGGCGTTGTACGCGGAGGATGCGAACTGGAAGGAGATGGCGGTCGTTCCAAGGGATCGCGTGCGTCGGATCCCTGATCCCAGACCGGGGTGAACCGGTGATGAGCAAGGACATCGAGGAGAGCCGAGAGCTCGTGTTGTACCTGGCGGATTCGACGCTGGCGTGCGGGCTCCAGTACGGGTTGTGGGTGGAGAGGGCTCCGAGCACGGAGGAGCAGGTGGCGTTGTCGAGCATGAGCCAGGATAAGCTGGGGCATGCTCGAGCGTTCTACCAGCTCGCGGAGGAGGTCACGGGCCGCTCCGTGGTGGAGTTGCAGTTCGATCGGAAGGTGGAGGCGTTCCGGTGGAACCCTGCGTGGGCGGCTGCGTTGCCGAGTTGGCATCACGTGGTCCTCGCTCAGGCGGTGTTCGGGCCGGGGTTGATGTTGGAGCTGGAGGCGTTGGCGCAGGGGTCCAGGTTGCGGGAGCCGTTGGGGAAGGTCCAGCAGGAGGAGGCGTGGCATGAGCGTCATGCGAGCGCGTGGGTGGAGCATGCGGCGGGCTTGGACCGGGGCCCGTTGGAGGAGGCGTTCGAGGACCTGTGGCCGTTCGTGGTCGCGTTCTTCGGGGCGTCTGGCGAGGAGCGGTTCCCGGAGGATGTGGCGTCGGGGGTTCGGGAGGGGGATGATGTGCTCCGGGGGCGCTTTTTGGACGAGGTGGTCCCGCGGTTGGAGTCGGCGGGCGTGGAGGTTCCGGCGAAGCGGTCCAAGGATGGGTCGTGGAGCCTTTCTCCGGCTCCGGATGCCGATCTGGTGGGGATGGTTCGTGAGCGGGCGTGGGAGCACGGGGTGGAGCTTGTGGGGTTGTTGCAGGATCCGGAGGGTAGAGAGCTGGCGGAGTTGGCTTAGGCGGGGGCTTGGGCGTCGTCGGTTCCCAGGGGGCGGGTGATGATGCCTTGGTCGTGGATGCGGAAGAGGTGGACGTGTTGGTCGCCTTGGAGGCCGTCTTCGAGCGCGTTTCGTACGTCCCAGTAGCGGTCGGGGTCGAGGCTTGCTCGGAGGGTGACTTTGCCGGCGTCGAGGCGTTTGAGCTTCTCGTGGAGCCCGAGGAGGTTCCAGTCGTGTTGGTCGAGCACTTCGTAGTCGTCGGTGAAGGCGGTTCGGGCGGGTTCGTCGCTGGTGAGGAGGGTGCGGCGGGGGTGTTCGTCGGTGAGCAGGTGGGGGGCGTTGGCGGCGTGGGCGAGTTGTTCGAGGAGGCGGGCTTGGAGGATGGCTCGGTCGACGAGGTGCAGGTAGGCGTGGGGGTCGTCGGCGGGGTGGGTCTGGGTGGCGGGGTCGTGGTCGGTGAGGCGTTGGTTGGCGGGGAGGGCCAGGGCGGAGCGGTGGGCTTGTTCGGCGGTACCGCCGTAGAGGGCGAACCGGTTGAGATCCCCGTTTAGAGAGGTGTATTCGTGTTCGCCGGGGAGCGCGTCGTGGACGCGTTGGGGGTCCATCATGGGGGGGAGCTCGTAGCAGTAGGCGTTGGCGTCCTGGCTCCAGGCTTCGTGGATGCGTCGGATGTCGGGGGAGAGGCTGTCGAGGTCGCGTTGGGGGGCTTCGGGGGCGCGTGCGGGGTCGCAGAAGATGACGTCGGCGGGTCCGATCTCGTCTTGGAGGGTCTCGTCGAGCGCGTCGCCGGTGACGATGCGGGCGTCCGCGTCGAGGGCGTCGAGGTTCTTGCGGGCCAGGCGTGCGGTGTCGGGGTCGAGCTCGATGCCGGTGGCGTGGTCGAAGTGGTGGGCGAGGTAGGCGAGTTGGATGCCGGCTCCGCAGGCGACGTCGATGGCGGTGGTGCCGTGGTCTTTGAGGCGTTGGGCGCGGGCGTTGGCGATGGTGTCGGGGGTGGCGTAGCGGAGGGTTTGTTCGGTGAAGAAGAGCTCCCAGGGGTCCTGGAAGCGTTGGCTGGCTTTCTTGCGCAGCCGGGCGAGGGTCCAGGCTTCTTGTTGCATCTCGTCGGGGAGCAGGTCCTTGATCTCCGTGTCGGGGACGCCGTGGCGGAGCATGCGCGTGGCGGCGGCTGCCGCGTCGTCGACGGTGTAGGTGTCCTCGCTCACGCGGGGGGGAGCCCGGCGTGGGGTTTCAAGGCTTCGGGGAAGAAGGTGTGGTGGGGGCCCCGGGGCGAGAGGGTAGCGGTGTAGGAGTTGGGTCGGCCCCGGGGCCGGAAGGGACGCGGGGTTTGGGGGTTATTCGAAGCGGTAGGCACCGCCGACGTTCATGGGTTTCTCGGCGATCGTGACCATGATGTTCGCGACGCGGACCAGGCCTTTGACATCCATCTTCTCAGACACGTGTTCCATCCTCACCCCTTGGCTCTGCTGGGGGGGTTATCAAGGGGATGTGGTACACGCGTTCGGCAGGCGGCGAAGGCGTGTTCTAGGAGGGGAGCCTTAGGCTTGATCGGCAGAAGCCTCAGCGAAGCGGATGATGCGGTCGAGGGCTTCTTGGAGCTCGTCTTCGGGGGGCAGGAACACCATGCGGAAGTGGCCGCTGCCGGCGTGGCCGAACCCGCTTCCGTGCACAGTGAGCACGTGTTCTTGCTCCAGCAGGTCGAGGACCCATTCTTTGTCGCTTCGTTCGCCGGGGTCCTCGATGCGGATGAACGCGTAGAAGGCGCCTTGAGGGGGGGCCATGGCGAGGGCGTCGGTGGCTTGGATGCGTTCGTGCACGATCTGGGCTCGCGTGGCTAGCGTGGAGCGCAGGGGGTCGAGGTGGTCCGCGTTGGGGCGAAGCGTGCTCGCGATGGCGGTTTGCATGGGCGCGGGGGCGCAAAGGCGCAGCCGGGCTTGCTTCATGACGGTCTCTTTGATGGCGGCGAGCTCGTCGTCGGGGTCGCGGAAGGCCATCCAGCCGGCGCGCCATCCGGGCACGAGCCAGCTTTTGGAGAGGCCGCCGAGCACGACGACGGGTCCGTCCCCGATGGCGCCGGCCGTGGTGGGTCGCTCGTCGAAGCTTAGCTCCCAGTAGATGTCGTCCGTGATGAGGAGCAGGTCGTTCTCCCATGCGATGTGGCAGATCTCTTCGAGCGTGGAGCGGGGGATGGTGGATCCGGTGGGGTTGTTGGGGCTGATGACGACGAGGGCTTTCGTTTGGGGCGTGATGCGTTCGCGGATCGCGTCGGGGTTGGGGGTCCAGTCGTCTTCGAGGCGGGTGGGGTAGGGGGTGCTTTGGGCGGAGACGATGCGGGGGATGCTGACGTAGGGGGGGTAGGCGGGGCCGGGGATGAGCACCTCGTCGCCGGGGCCGAGCACGCTTGCGAGCAAGAGGTTGAGGGCTTCGCTCGTGCCGGTGGTGAGGAGGATGTCTTCGGGGTGGACGTCGACGCCGCGCGCGTTCTCGTAGCGGGCGACGGTGCGGCGGGCGGCGTGGGTGCCTTGGCTGTCGGAGTACCCGGCGTCGTGGGCGCCTTGTTGGTAGGCTTCGACGAGCTTGTCGGGGGGCGTGAAGTCGAACGCGCAGGGGTCCCCGATGTTGAGCTTGAGCACGTCGTGGCCGTCCTCTTCGAGGCGGCGCGCGGGCGCGAGGACGTCGCGGATGGCGTAGGAGACATCGTCGAAGCGGGGCGCTGGCGGGTAGCCCATCAAGGGCTCATGGGGGGTGGGGGTTGAAAAGCCTGCCCCGCGGGGGGTCTACTCGAGCGTGAACACGTCCATGGTGCGGATCAGGTCGCCCGTGATGAGGTAGCCTTGGTAGTACCAGACGTCCCAGACGTTCGTGCCGGGTTCCTCGGCGTCGTACCATTGGTCCGTGATCTGGGGGTTGGCGGGGTCGGAGAAGTCGACGATGAGGACGCCGGCCCCGTAGAAGCCCATGGCGACTTTGTCGTCCTCGGGCAGAAGGTGCCCGAAGTGGGCGGTGCATCCGCTTGGAACGGGGGCGCCGTTGATCTCGGTGGGGCGATCGTTGTGCGGGGGGTTGTAGGTGTAGTGGTGGGTGGGGCTGATCCAGCCTTCGAGCTGGGGGTTCTCTTCGTCCGTGATGTCGTAGAACCAGAGGTTCCCGCTGGGGCCGCTGAGCGTGGTGCCGCCTGCGTCGACGTGGGCATCGCATGCGGGGGCGACGCCGCCTCCGTTCTCGTCCCCGACGATGAGGATCGTCCCGTCTTGGTTGGGCATGGCCAGGTGGCTGAACATGCCGGAGGAGACGGCCAGGGAGGGCAGGGCGGGGTTGCCGTGGTGCACGGGAACGTCCACGATGACTTCCGGGTTCGTGGGGTCTTGGATGTCCCAGATCTGGGTGACCTCGATGCCGGCGCAGTAGGCGCGGTGTTTGTCTTGGTCGGCCCAGATGCCGAACTTGATGTCGTGGCAGCTGTACCCGTTCTCGAACTCGGTGACGAGCTCGGGGTCGTGGGGGTCGCTGAGGTCGTAGATCTCGGTGGATTCTTGGCCGCCGGTGGCTTGGGAGCCTTGGCCGCCGCCGGCGCTTCCGCTGTTGTACAGGTAGGGGGTTCCGGGCACGATCTCGACGTTGTGGGAGCCGCGGTCGGGTTCGATCTGCGTGACGAGTTGGGGTTGTTGGGGGTTGGTGAGGTTCCAGATGGGGATGACGCCGTAGTCGCTGGCGAACGCGAAGTACAGGCGACCGTCGGGGAAGGCCAGGGGGTGCGCGTCGCGGTGGGGCACGATGTCGTGCTCGTCGCTTGGCACCTGGTCGTGGCCTTCGTCGAGGTCTGCCACGTGCGTGGGGTTGAGGGGGTCGCTGATGTCGAACACGCTGGTTGCGTGCGCGAAGGAGGGCATCACGACGATGCTGCCGAAGAGGCCGAACCCGGCGCCTCGGTTGTCATCGTCGAGCGCGGTGGCTTCGTGCACGATGCCTTCGATGGAGGCGGGGACCTCGGCGGGGGCGGGGGGGTCCCAGTGTTCGGGGACTTGGTCCACGGCGAGGTTCTGGGTGGGGTCGTTGACGGTGGGCAGCGTCGCGTCGGCGTGGGCGGCGAGCGTGGGGTCGTCGTTGGTGACGTCGGTGAGGGTCCCGATGTCGACGAGCTCGAGGCCTTCGTCGGCGAGGCGGGTTTGTTCGAGGTCGTCGTCTGCGTCGAGGCCTCCGATGCAGCCGGTGAGGGCCACGGTGAGGAGCATCAGGCTCGTCGCGATCGCTGCTCGCATGGGGTGCGAGTCCGCGTGCGCGGATAAAAGCGTTGTTGTGGGCTGGGTGCTCGGCGGGGACGGGTCAGGGTTGCCCGGGGTAGGTGGGGTCGACGTCGGGGCGGTCAATGGTGGGCAGCGTGAGCTGGCTGGCGTCGTCGCCCCAGTGGATCTCGATGGGGGCGATCGCGTGGCTGGGGTTGCGGTCCGGTGCGTCGGCGGTGATGCGGAGCTCGAGCGTGTTCCCTTCGGGGATCACGGCGTCGGCGGGGAAGAACTCCATCTTGGCCGTGACGGGTTCGCCGGGCGTGAGCTGTTGGGTTTCGTGGCCGCCGGCGTGGTAGCGGAGGTCCATGACGGCTCGTGCGAGTTCTTGGTCTTCGTCCGCGTCGATGAGTTGGGCGAACAGTTGCCCGCCTTCGGGGGAGTGGGGCGTGGCTTGGACGTGCAGGCGGGCGAGGCCTGCGAACCGGATCTCGTCGTCGGCTTGCGTCTGGAAGGTGAGCTCGCTTCGGGCGTTGGTGAACGCGTCGTCGAGGCCGAGGTTGGCGTCGGGCCCGGCGGGGGTGAGGTAGGCGCTGCCGGGTTGGGTGGCGTTGGTGTCGAGGCTGTGGTCGCCGAGGTTCCAGGCTTCGTGCGTGGCGTCTGTGGGGGGCCAGGTGTCTTCGGTGCGCCAGGCGCCTTGGTTGTCTTGCACGTGCGCTGCGGGGCCGGTGTCGACGGTGTCGTCGCCGCGCAGCTCTTGGTCGAACCATCGGTGGAGCATCTCGGCCCAGTCGTAGCGGACGGTGTCGTCGTCGCGTTCGGTGCGGTCGGGCCAGTCGTGGCCCCATTGGCCGAGCATGTGCTTGACGGGGATGCCGGCGTCCTCGAGCTCGTTCACGTACGGGTAGGCCATGTGAGGCTCCACGTTGGCGTCTTGGAGCCCGTGCACGAGGAACACGCTCCCGTTGTAGTTCTCTTTGACGGGGTCGCGCCAGTCGCGGATCTGCCAGTAGGCTTCGTCGTTGACGGCCTCGCGGTCGCCGGTGAGGCTCGTGTAGGGGCCTGCGGCGGTGCCGTGCAGCATCTCTTGGCAGGCTTGCTCGTGCGGGTGCCCGGCCGCGGCGGCGTCCGGCACGCCGATCATGCCCCAGTACACGATCGAGTGCATCATCAGGCCGCGCTGTTCGCTGGTGCCGTTCCTGTACATCAGCTCGGCGACGTCCGTGAGGCCGCTGACGGGCACGATCGTTTCGACGTGCTGGTTCCCGCTGGCGGCGGCGACCCAGGGCGTGGTGCCGTCGTAACTGGCCCCGTAGAGGGCGACGTTCCCGTTGCTCCAGTCTTGCGTGGCGACCTCGGTGACGGCTTGGTCGATGTCGCGTTGCTCGTTCTCGCCGAAGAACTCCATGCATCCTTGGCTGTCGGCGGTGCCTCGGACGGCCATGCGCGCGTAGGCGTACCCGTCCTCGACGAAGTTGTCCACGAAGAACGATTCTTCACGGTCGGAGAGCTCTTCCAGGGGCCCGTAGAACTGGTCCCCGTAGTAGGGGCCAGAGTCCATGATCACGGGCACCTTCTCGTCTTCGGGGACGTCGGGGCGCCAGACGGCCATCGAGATGCTGGTGCCGTCCTCGGCTTGGAAGTCCAACCGTTCCGCGGGCAGCACGTCGTAGCCGTGGGTCTCGCCAAGCAGGCTGCTGTAGTTTCCTTGGGTGTCCCATTCTGCTTCGTCGGTGTACCACTGGGTCCGGTCCACGTCGGCGTCGGCGGAGGCGTCCTCGAGCCCGTCCCCGGAGAGGCCGATGCAGCCGCCTAGGAGGACCAGCGCGGTGGCGAAGACGAGGCATCCGACCGTCCGGTGCTTGGGGGCGCCCATGCGTCCTGACTCGCTGGGGCCGGTGTTAAGCGTTGGGTTGCACGCGTTGCTCGGGGACCGCGGGCTAGTACGCTTTGCCCATGTAGATGACCTGGTCGGTCTCTTGCCCGCAGGCCACGCAGCCTCCGGTTCCCGAGTCGGCCTCCACGATCTGGCCGTCCTCGACGGTGCGCGGGAACCCCATCACGGCCTTCTCGCTGTCCGTCTCGATGCGCTCGGCGCACGCATCGTCCCCGCACCACCAGGACCGGAGCACGCCCATCTGCTCCTGGGCCTCCTCGAGGGTCTTCACGGTGACGCGGTTGTCCTCGAGCAACCGGTCGGCGGACTCGCGCATGCGGGTGGCGACCTGGTCGAGTTGTTCGGCGACCGCGTCCACGAGATCGTCCTGGGCGACGACGAGCTTTCGCCCGTCGAGGATCTTCTCCTCGTAGGAGCTTTCCAGCGTGACGTCGCCGTGGTGGCCGTCGCGGGGCACGATGACGGCGTTGTCGTTCTCCACGTCCCGGGGGCCGATCTCGACGCGCAGCGGGACGCCTTTTTGCTCCCAGTCGTTGTACTTGAACCCGGCCGTCTCGTCGCGGTCGTCCAGGTGCACGCGCAGCCCCTCCTCGTCGAGCGTCTCGAGCGCGGCTTGGCACGCGTCGAGGACCTCCTGGCGTTCCTCGTCGAAGATCACGGGCACGATCACGGCCTGTTTGGGGGCCACGGCGGGGGGGAAGCGAAGGCCCTGGTCGTCCCCGTGGACGCCGACGAGGGCGCCGATCATGCGCTCGCTCATGCCGTACGTGGTCTGGTGCACGTGCTGGAACGTGCCGTCCTCGTCCTCGTACTCGATCTCGTATGGTTCGGCGAAGTTCGTCTTGTAGTGGTGCACGCTGGCCAGTTGCAGCGTCTTGAGATCCGGCATGAGCACGTCGGCCCCGATGGTGTAAAAGGCCCCGGCGAACTTATCCCACTCGGGGCGCTGGCACAGAACGAAGGGCATGCACAATGCGTCGCTCATGGTCTCCAGGATCTCAAGGTCCTCGATGATCTGGGCTTCCGCGCTCTCGTAGTCCTCGTGCGCGGTGTGCGCCTCGAAGAAGTGGATCTCGCGCACGCGGATGAACGAACGGGTCTGCTTGGTCTCGTACCGGAACGTGTTCACGATCTGGTACGTCTTGAACG
>CAZOQA010000072.1:0-8408 GCA_964581775.1 uncultured Thermoplasmatales archaeon
AAGCTGGCCGCGGCCAGCGAGCGCCGCACCATGCACCTGTTGATGGGCGAGGACGAGCACCTGCCCCCGTTCCTCATCGAGGAGGGCGGCCTCAACAGCGGGTTGATGATCCCGCAGTACGTCAGCGCGAGCCTCGTGAACGAGAACAAGGGCCTCTCGCACCCGCTCGTGGCGGACACGATCCCCACCAGCGGGAACCAGGAGGACGTGAACGCGATGGGCGCCGCGCAAGCCCTCAACGCGCGCCGCGTGCTCGACAACCTCGTGCGCGTGATGGCCATCGAGGCCCTCACCGCCGGTCAAGCCATCGACTTCCACCAGCCCCACGAGCCCGGCATCGGGGCCCGCGCCGCGTACGACCGCCTGCGCGAGGATGTCGATCACCTGGACGAGGATCGCACGCTCAAGCCGGACGTGGACGCGGCCCAGCGGCTCGTGCGAGACGGCGAGCTGTTGCGCGCGGCGCAGGACGCGACCGGGAGGCTTATCGGGGACGCCCCCACATAGGGGAGTGAACGCTGCGATGCCGACCGAAGACGCTCGAACCGAGAACCCCGGGGAGATCCTCCCCGACGAGGTCACCGTGTGGGTTGCGCACTGCCCCCAGTGCGGGGAGGTCCACCTGACCATGCTCACGCGCGAGAAGACGGACGGGGGCCCCTGGAAGGAGATCGTGGCAGGCGTCACCGAGATCCCCGAAGAGGACTACTACTGCGAGGCCTGCCGGTCCTTCGTGAACCTCAAAGAGGCCAACGTCTGGCAGAAGTCGCAAGCCTGACGCGCTAGGACGCCTCCCCCGCCACGACCGACCCATCCTTGACCACGCACCGGACCGGCGCCCCGTCCACCCGGTACCCCACGTGCTCCACGCTTGGCACGTCCAACACGACCAGATCCCCCCTCAGCCCCGGCTCCAAGCGGCCCCGGTCGTCAAGGCCCAAGGAGGCCGCGCTGTTCGCCGTGGCCGCCACCAACGCCTCGGACGGTCGCAACCCCAACCGATGCACCGCCAGCGCGAGCGTGAACCACAACCCCACGCTGTACGCGTTCGGGTTCAAATCCGACCCCAACGCGACCGGCACGCCCGCCTCGATCAACGCCCGAGCGTCCGGGAACGGGACGCCGGCCGTCGTGAACGGCGTCACCGGGCAAAGCGTCGCCACGGGAGGCGCCCGCTGGCTTGCCCACGCCTCGACGTCCTCCCCGTGCACCCGGTTGACGTGATCGATGCTCGCCGCCCCCACGTCCAACCCCAACCGAGACGCGCGCGTGCACGCAAGCTCGTCCGCGTGGATGCGCACGCCCAACCCCGCATCCTGGCCCGCCTCGAGCACGCGCCGGCCCTCCTCGACCGTGAACGCGCCCTCGTCCACGAACGCATCGCAGAACGACGCCAAGCCCTCCTCGGCCGCCCTCCTCGTCAACGGGCCCGCCACATCCTCCACGAACGAGGCCCGATCCTGCACCCCCCGCGGCACCGCGTGCGCCCCCAACAACGTCGAGACCACGCTCACCGTGTGCTCCCGGTCCACCCGATCCAGCACGCGAAGCAGCTCCAGCTCGCCCTCCACCGACAACGCGTACCCCGTCTTCGCCTCCACCGTCGTCGTGCCCGCGGCCAAGCACGCATCCAACCGCTCCCGCGCAAGACGCGAAAGCTCCTCCGGGGACGCTTCGCGCGTGGCCTGCACGGTGCTGTGGATGCCGCCTCCCTGCTCCAGGATCTCCTCGTAGCTGGCACCCTCGAGCTTCATCACCATCTCGCGGGCCCGATCCCCCGCGAACACCAGATGCGTGTGCGCATCCACCAAGCCCGGCACCACGGTACCGCCCGAGGCATCCACGACTTGTTGGCCCGTCCACGAAGAAAGCTCCCCCGCGGGACCCACGGCCTCAATGAGACCGTCCCGGATGGCAACGCTCGCATCCTCGACGACGCGCACCGACCCCTGACCGGTGCCTCGCAACGGGGGCTTGCCATCGGGCGTGGCCAACTGGCTGGCGTTCTCGACCAACACGTCCGCTTGCGGCACAGGACCCCCGACGAGGCCACGATTCTTGAACCCGATGCCTCGTTGGCCCCCTCGTGCTGCTCGAGGCCGTGCCCAACCTCTCCCTGGGACCCCAAGACGACGCGCTCGACACCGTGCTCGAGGCCCTCGAGCCGGCCGAAAGCCCCAGCGTGCGGGTGTTGGACACGCACACGGACCCCGACCACCACCGCACCGTGCTCACGCTGGCCGGCGCCCCCGCGCCCCTGGGCCGGTGCCTTGGCACGCTCGTCGACGGCCTGCTCGAACACGCCTCCCTGGTCGACCACGACGGCGTCCACCCCCGCCTGGGCCTTTTGGACGTGCTCCCCATCGTGCCGCTTGAAGACGCACGCGAACAAGACGCCCGCGCCCTGGCCCACCGCCTGGCCCAGCACCTGGCCCACAGGTCCGTGCCCAGCTTCTTCTACGCGCGCATGGCCACCACCCCCAAGCGCGAGCGCCTGGCCCACCACCGGGGCATCCTGCGCTGGCCCAACGGGCCAGGCCCGCTCGAGGCGCTTCCCGATGCGGGACCGCCCCGCTACCACGCCCGCTTCGGCGCCTGCTGCATCGGCGTGCGCGACGTGCTCGTCGCGTACAACGTGCTCCTCGACACGAACCAGCTCGAGGTGGGAGCTGACATCGCGGCCGCGGTGAGGGCCTCCGGCGGGGGCCTGCCCGGCGTGCAAGCCCTCGCGTTCCCCCTGGCCCACCAGGGCGGCAAGGTCCAGGTGTCCACGAACATCACGGACGTGCACGCCTCGACGATCCCCGACGTGTACGAGGCGGTGCGGGAGAAGGCACGCAAGGCCCAGGTCCCCGTGCTCCGGGGCGAGCTTGTGGGCCTGGCGCCCGAGCAAGCCCTGGGCCCGGATGCGGCCTCGATGGGGCTCGATCGACGGCCTGAGCCGCTGGAAGCGCGGCTTGAGGCGGCGGGTCTCCCGGCCACCATCCCCTCTTAGCGCGGCGGCGGTTGTCCGTCGATTCCACCACAAACTTTACAAACGGACGGGGAGACGTTCGCCCGAAGGTCCCACCATGACGTGCACCCTGCCCTTGGCGCCCGGATCCGACAACGCCCCAGGCACGGACACGGCCCAGCAAGGGCGCGTCTGGGCCCCGAGCACGGCGCCGGCCCGATCCCCGGAGCAGGGCGTCCGTTTTTATACGGGCATGCATGTTTCCCGCCGGGTATCGGGGAACGGCCTCGTTGAGACCTCTCCCCAACATGGGTGGCAAGGATGAACGGAACACGAAAGCTCATCGCGCTGGCCATGATCGCCCTGCTTCCCTTCGCAGGGTGTCTTGGCATCTTCGGCGACGACAGCCCTGAAGACGACCAAGAGGCCTCTTCGCTGGAGGACGAACTCGGCGAGGAGACGGCCGCCGCCATCGAAGGCGAGGTGCAACGCCAGTTCACCAACTACACCATGCCGGGGCAAGAGGACCGCGAGGACGTTATCCTCTGGTTGAACGGGACCGTCAGCGCCGGGGAATCCTCGGCCAGCCAAGAGGATCGCAACGACCGCTCCGGGAACAAGTACAACACGGTGTACCGCACCGAGGACATCTCCTCTCACCTTCCACACGGGCAACCCGTCGAGATCAACCTCAAGCTCTGGTTCTTCAGCCAACCTGGCTCCAGCTCGCAGATCGACACGTACGTGAACGTGCCCGGCACCGAGACGGACTGGTCCGGGGGCGACTGCGACGAGTTCTCCTGGAAGATCTGCGTGCAAGAGCGCACCGTGAACACGATGGGCGTCGAAGGCGAACCGGCCGAGGTCGGCGTCCAGGTCTCCAACAACCGAGCCGTCCAGGACCTCGAGTACTTCTACGAGGTCCAGATCTCGTATGCGGACGACGTCATCGGGCCCGGCGCGCCCTTCGCCGTGGACGTGCCCGAGAACACCACGGGCCTCGTCTTCGGAAGCGTCAAGCCCAACGCCGGGCACATGTCGGGCGAGTTCATCGTGGTCGGACCCGACGACCAGCTCGTCGAGTACGTCGCGTACGACGATTTGGCCCTGGCCACCGAAAGCCGCCTGGTCCAAGTCGACGAGCCAGGCGAGTACATCGTGTACGCTCAAGAGCTCACCGGCGGGTTCCTCTCCGTCGACTCCGATGTCCCCGTGCCCCCCGAGCAGCTGAGCACGCGCATCCTGGACAAGACCGAGGAATCCGTCTCCATCGCGAACCAACCCGCGCCGGGCGCCGGGTGCGTCCCGGTCAACCCCGAAGGCGCTGTAGGGGAGTGCCAGGAGAACGCCATCCTCGGCGGCGATGAGGCCCAGTTCAGCGTGGAAGGCGCCTTCCCGCTTGAGCTTCACATCTGGATCAACCAGGAAGGTCAAGCCGCCATGAACGCGGACTCCGAGGTGCGCCTGTCCAGCGAACAGGGCCTCGTGTACCACGCCAAGAAGTGGATGCAGTACGAGGACGACTCCGGGACGCTTGGGTCCACGCGGGACGACATCAACTTCAACGAGTACTGGGAGAACCTGGCCCTTGGCACGTACACCGCTCAGTACGTGAGCATGGGCACGGGCGAGATCGGGTACACCCTGATCTCCTACGAGAGGTGAGACCCATGAGGCAGACACGCACATCCATCGTCGCGCTTGCCATGTCGGCCCTGCTCATGATGAGCGGGTGCGTTGGCACCTTCGACGAGACGCTCAACCTGGCAGAAGAGGACCTCGAGGACGGGAACGTCGCGGTCACCTTGACCGCCACGAACGTGCCCGAGGGCCTCTCGCACGTCGGCTTCGAGTTCGATCAAGCCTTCCTACACGACGCAGAGGTCGAAGCCCCCGACGGGTACCACGAACTCACGCTGGCCGAGGACCGGGCCGACCCCGTCACCGGCGGCGACGCGAACAGCCTGCTCGTCGCCAGCGGAGATCTGCCTGCAGGCGACTACGACGAGATCCGGTTCCAGATGGCCGCCGGGCAGGTCCACGGCGCCGACGCCATGATGGACCACGGCGAGGACGACGGTCACGACGGCCACGGCCACGGCGATCACGCCGGCAGCGACGACGGAGGCGATGGGGCCTCCCAGATGCCGTTCTCGGGCGTCGCGTTCGAACCGGACGCGTTCGACATGCCCCTGCACGTCACGTTCGATTTGACCGAGGACGACGTCACCGAGATCGAGCTGGAGCTCGACGTCGAAGCCAGCCTCTCCGAGAGCGCGTACACGCCCACGTTCGACGTGACGGTCGTCCGCGGAGACGAGACGGTCGCCAGCGAGGACGGCCTCGAGGCCGACGTCGAGATCACCCAGGAAGGTGGCGCCGTCGACACGCAACCCCCCGCGGCGCGCATCACCGTGTTCAGCCCCGACGGCGACCGCGTCCACGAGCCCGCCTTCGACGCAGAAGACGGGTTCTTCGTGAACTCCGTCGACTCCGCGTTCCCCCTGGGCGAGGAGATCCGGTTCACGGCCACGGAATCCGAGGCCACCGAGCAAGGCGCCGCGATCGACTCCGAGACCTGGACCATGGGCGAGGGGACCACGCTGAACGGGACCACCGTCTCCCACGCCTACGACGAGCCCGGCGCGTACGAGGTCACGCTCACCGTCCAAGACACGCTTGGCGCCACGGGCACGCACACCCTCCGCTTGGTCACCGTGGGCAACTGGACGGACACGCTCGTCGAGGAGCACTTCGAGGACGACGCCGAGGGCTGGAGCGTGGCCACGGACGGCCAGACGACCCTGTGGGCGCTCGAGGGCGAGGGCATGGACGCGGGCGCGTCCTGGTACGCGTCCTCGCACGAGGAGCCCCTGCTTGCCTACGAGCCGCTCGTCACGACGACCCTGTACTCGCCGAACGTGACCCTCCCGGAGGACTGGCTACAGGCCGGGTTCTCCATGCACGTGCAGGGAGGCGGCGGCGACACGGAAGGCGCCTGCATCCCCGCGAGCCTGACGATCGAGATGAACCACGCCGACGCGTCCGAAGAGGTCGCCACATTCACGGACGAGCCGGAGTGGACCGAGGTGCGCGGCGAGGCGGATCTGTCCGAGGCCATCGGGCACGAGGCCAACTTCACGCTCACCGTCTCCACGAGCGATCTGGCGTGCCTGGTCACGGGCGATGGGTGGTCGATGGACGCGTTCACGATCGGCGGCATCGCGCCGGAGAACTTCGCGAACCACGAGCTGCTTGAGGACGCGCCTGAGGGTGGGCACGACCACGGGGACCACGCGCACTAGCTTGCGCGGGGGGTTAGGGGGGTCCGAGGGCGGCGCCCACGATAAGGGGCAAAAGGACCGTGGCTTCGCCTTCGACGGTGACGCGGTCGGCCTGCGCTTTGATCTTGCTCCAGCTGATGGCTTCGCGCATGCGGGCGCCGGAGAGGGAGCCGTCGTGTTCGACGGCGGTGGTGATGTAGACGGCGTGGTCGAGGCCGCCTGCGAACTGGGCCCACCAGATGGTGTGGTGTTTGCTGATGCCGCCTCCGATCATGAGCGCGTCGAGGTCCTCGGCGTCGCCGAGGAGGGTGCTGGCGTGGTGTTGGTCTTCGAGCAGGTTGATCTGGAAGGTGCGGTCCATCTCGTAGCGGGTCCAGAGTTGGGAGCCGACGGCTCCGTCGACGAGGCCGGGGACGTAGACGGGGACGTTCTGGGTGGCGCATGCGGCGAGCAGGGAGGGGGTGTCGTCTTGGTGGAGGTGTTCGCCGATGCGTTGGATGAGGTCGACCCCGGAGAGGGGTTCGTCGATGTCTTGGAGCAGGGGGGTGATGGCGTCTTCGATGAGGGGGCCGTAGGCGTCCTGGGGGACGAGCACGTTTCCGAGGCGGTGGTAGCCTTCGTCGAGGAGGGTTTCGTCGTCGAGGTTGAACCGGCCTTGGCGGTAGGTGGCGCGGGTTCGGGCGATGTCGTGGTCGAGGGTCCCGCAGGTGGTGACGATGGCGTCGATGTACCCTTGGTGGACGAGGTCGGTGAGAAGGCCGCGCAGGCCGGTGGAGACGATAGCGGCGGGGAAGGAGAGCACGAACGTGGAGTCGCTGTGGAGCATGCGTTGAAGCGTGTGGGCGGCTCTGGCGACCTTTGGCGCGGTGAAGCCGCCAGTGTCGGTCCAGGCGTGGACGAGCTTGGAGGCGGAGCGTGCGTCGTCGAGCGTGATGTCTTCGACGGGTGGGGGGGGTTGCAAGCGTTCAGGCCTCCAGCGTGGCCTCGATCCGGTCGAAGGCGGTTTCGAGGTCGTCGTGGCTGGCGGCGTAGGAGAGTCGGACGTGGCCTTCTCCGCCGGGGCCGAAGGCTTCGCCGGGCGTGAGGGCGACGCCTGCGTCGTCGAGGAGCTGGTGGGCGAGGTCTTGGCCGGAGTCGTGGCCGGGGAAGCGGGGGAAGGCGTAGAAGGCACCTTCGAGGGGGGGGAAGGTGGCGTCGAGGCGGGTGAGTTGTTCGTGAACGTATCGTCGGCGTCGTTGGAAGGCTTCGCGCATGCGGTGGAGGTCGTCGCTGGCGTTGGTGAGGGCTTCGACGGCGCCGTATTGGGCGAAGAGGGTGGGGTGCGTGATGCTGTGTTGTTGGATCTTGAGGGCTTGGTCCATGAGCTCGGGGGGGCCAAGCAGCCATCCGAGCCGCCAGCCTGTCATGGCGTAGGCTTTGGAGACGCCGTCGACGATGGCGAGGTTCTCGAGGTCGTCTTGGAGGGCTGCGGGGCTGATGGAGGTGGCGCCTTCGTAGGTGAGCTCGCCGTAGACTTCGTCGCTGACGAGCCAGAGGTCGTGGTCGTGGGCGATGTCGAGGAGGGCTTGCGTGACGGGTTGGGGTTGGATGGATCCGGTGGGGTTGGAGGGGGAGTTGAGCACGATGGCTTTCGTGTCGGGGGTGATGGCGTTTTGGATCCGGTCGGGGTCGATGCGGCCGTTGTGGGTTTCGACGGGGGTGGGGGTGGCGCCGCTGATGCGGACTTGGGGGGCGTAGGAGACCCAGGCGGGGGTGGGGATGATGACGTCGTCGCCGGGTTCTGCGACGGTGAGGAAGAAGGTCAAAAGGGCGTGTTTGGCGGGGGTGACGAGCACGTTCTCGGTCTGGCAGGGCATGCCTCGGTCGCGGGTTTGGCGTTGGGCGATGGCGTCTCGGAGCTCGGGGATGCCGCGGCTGGGCCCGTAGTGTGTTTTGCCGTCGTGGAGGGCTTTCTCGGCGGCTTTGACGACTTGGTCGGGGGTGGGGAAGTCGGGCTCGCCGACGGAGAGGTCGATGACGGTCTCGCCGGCGGCTTTCTTCTGTTTGACCCGGTCGCTGATGGCGACGGTTTGGGACGGGTCGACGGATCGGATCCGGTCCGAGAGCACAACCCCCCAAGCCTCCCCGTTTTGATGAAGCTTTCTCGCCGGGGAGGACTGCGTGTCAGTAGC
>CAZOQA010000073.1:0-8368 GCA_964581775.1 uncultured Thermoplasmatales archaeon
CCGCGTCGACGACCTCGACTGGCGCGTCCACTTCGCGCTGAACTGCGGCGCCGCCTCCTGCCCGCCCATCGCCGTCTACACCACCGACGGGCTTCACGACGGGCTGGACCTGGCGACCGAGAGTTACCTCGCGACGGAGACCACGTACCACGAGGGCCGCAACGAGGTCGAGGTGCCGCCGCTGTTCCGCTGGTACCGCGGGGACTTCGGGGGCGCGGATGGCATCCGGGCGGTCCTCGGTGAGTACGGACCGGTGCCGGCGGACGCCGGGGACATCTCCATCACCTACGGCGACTACGACTGGTCGGTCTCGCCGATGGACTTCCGCGGGAGCGACGCGGGGGGGGGCGGGGGGGCCCCGCGGGGGGGGGGGGGGGCGGGCCGTGAAGCCGACGGCGCGGTTGGTGGGGTTCGACGATGGCCCGTTCTCGTTCGAGGATGAGCGGGTGCCGTTGGCGGGCGTGATGACGCGGCCGTCTGGGTACGTGGAGGCGGTGATGGTGGACGAGGTGGGGGTGGACGGGCGGGATGCGACGGGCACGGTGGTGGATCGGTTGCGGGGCAGCGGCGTGGTGCAGACGGCGGCGGCGGTGGCGTTCGATGGGGGCGCGGTGGGGGGGTTCAACGTGATCGATCTGCGGCGGGTGAACGAGGCGTTGGGGGTACCGGCGGTGGCGGTGCTTCGGGAGCGCCCGGACGTGGGGGCGGTTCGGGCTGCGTTGGAGGAGAACGTGGAGGGGGCCAAGGAGCGGTTCGACGTGTTGACGCGGGAGCCGGTTCACCGGGTCGAGCTGGGGCAGGGGTCGGTGTTCGTGCGTCACGCGGGGGGCTCGTTGGAGTCGTTGGGGGCGTTGTTGGCGGAGCACACGGTGCGGGGGTTGACGCCGGAGCCGTTGCGCGTGGCGCACCTGGTCGCGACGGCGGTGGGGGAGGGGATCTCGCGGGGGGCGTAGGTCAGGGGGGGTCGGTCGGGACGCGGGCTTCGTCCCAGAGGCGGTCGGCGAGGAGCTTGGCGCTGGTGACGAGGCCGGGCGCGTTGGAGAGGATGGCGGCGCCTTTGTCCATTTGAACGGTGTCGTTGGGGTCCATGACGAGCCATTGGAGGACGCGTTCGTTGTCGAGGAGCACGTAGTGGAGGCTGCCGGCTACGTGGATGGGGCGCATGTCCACGTTGGGTTCGTCGAACCAGCGTTCGACGCGGTCGTTCTGGGTGATGTCTTCGTCGAGGAGGGCTTTGAAGTGGACGCCGTGGCGGGCTTTCTCGGCGGCGGATTCCCAGGCTTCTTCGACGAAGGGGACGAGGTTCGTGGTGATGGGGTGGTTGCTTACGAGCACGATCTCGTCTTCGACGTCGCGCAGGCAGCGGTTGAGGGTCTCGTAGATGCGGGGGTAGCCTTCGATGAGTTTCCAGTCGGGGTCGGTGACCTCGTGGTCTTCCCCGGCGAGGTTCTCCAGCGTGGAGAGCACGTCGTCTTGGACGCGTTCGAGGGTGCGTTCGCGCGCTTTGACCTCTTCGCGTAGCTGCGTGAACACGTCGTCGGGGGCTTGGGCTCGGTAGATGGTGGGGCGGCCGACGCTGGCGGTGGCGTACCGGTCGTCGACGAGGTCGTCGAGGACGCGGTAGATCTTGGTGCGGTTCATATCGCACAGGCTGGCCAGCGTGCTGGCTCTGGACGGGCCGTTTTGCAGCAACCGGACGTACACGGTCGCTTCGGCAGGCTCGAAGCCGAGTCTCTCTAGCCTCTTGGCGAGTTCGGGGATCTGCATGCGGCGCACCACGCACGCTTGGGAAGAGCGTACGGGGGACGCGACGTTCTCCCTTGTAAGCGCTCGGGTAAACGGACGTTCGGTCGCCCCGTTCCCAGGGGGCAAGCGGGGGGCCCACAAGTTTTTCACACGGAGGGTCCTCCAAGCGACCGTGACCGAGCAGCTGGTCCGCGCGAAGGGGTCCACCTCGCCCGAGCACGGGCACGCGCCCCACGAGCGGCCCGTGCACGAGCTCGTCCAGCGCGGGTGCATCGTGCTGGACAAGCCCAAGGGCCCCTCCAGCCACCAGGTCGCCGCGTGGGCGCGGGACGCGTTGGACGCGGACAAGGCCGGGCACGCGGGCACGTTGGATCCCAACGTCAGCGGCGTGCTCCCGCTGGGCTTCGAGGAGGCGACCAAGGCGCTGGCGGAGCTCAAGGAGGAGGACAAGGCCTACGTGGGCGTGATGCAGCTGCACGAGCCGGTGCCCAGAAAGCGCCTGGAGGAGGCGCTGGACCGGTTCACGGGCCTGATCTACCAGACGCCGCCCAAGCGGAGCGCCGTCAAGCGCGAGCGTCGAACCCGCCGCGTGCACGCGTTCGACGCGCTCGAGCACGGGGACCGGCGCGTCGTGATCCGCGTCGAGTGCCAGGGGGGCACGTACGTGCGCACGCTCGTGCACGACGTGGGCACGTACCTGGGCACGGGCGCTCACCTTCAAGAGCTTCGACGCACGCGCGTGGCGCACCTTCGCGAGGAGGACGCGGTCACGCTGCACGACGTGAAGGACGCCTGGGACGAGTACGTGCAAACGGGCCGCGAGGACTGGCTTCGAGAGACCATCGTGCCCCAGGAGCGCTTCCTGGACCACCGCCCCAAGATCACGGTGCGGGACACGGCCGTGGACGCGATCTGCCACGGCGCCCCCCTGGCCGTGCCCGGCGTGCTGGACGCCACGCGCGGCATCGAGACCGGCGACCGGGTCGTGCTTCAAACCCTCAAAGGGGAAGCCGTCGCGCTGGCCGAAGCCACCGCGACGGCCGTCGAGATGCTGCTGATGGACGAGGGCATCGTCGCGGAACCCGACCGTCGCCTGATGCGCCCCGGCACGTACCCCAAATCCTGGGGTCACGAGGACGGCTGATCCTCGCCCGCGGCCCCGCCGCCGCCCCGGAAGAGCACCTGGCCCGTCTGCGGTTCCGGCTCCCCCTCGAAGCGCTTGATCAGCTTCGCCGGCACGCCCCCGTACGCCGTGTTCGCGGGCACGCGCGTGCCCTTCGTCACGAACGACAACGCGCCCACCTGCGCGTTTTTGCCCACGCGCACGCCCGGGGACAGGATGCTGCCCGTGCCGATGGTGGCCCCGTCCTCGATGACGGTCGGTTGAAGCTTGACCACGCCCGCCTCGACCAGGTGCGCGCTCAACTGCGCTTTCCCCCCCACCACGACGTGGTCCCCCAACGAGAACAGGTTGATATCGTACACAGCGGCCGTGTTCACGTGCACCCCGCTGCCCAAGCGCGCCCCCATGCCCTTCAGGTACCACCGCCAGATGGGCGTGGCGCGGAACAATTCCCCGCAGATCACGCGCACCACGTGCGCAGCCGCGTTGTGCTTGGCCCACGCGACCACCTCCCGGTCCACGTCCTGCACCGAGAAATCCCCCTCCGGCGCCTGCCACCCCAACACGCGGCACGCCAACGCGGTCAACCCCATCAACCCGCAACTGAAGATCAGGTACGCCGGCGCCACGCTGATGGCCAACACCAACGTGCGAACGATCTCCGGCCCCAACACCGGCTGACCGGCCACCCACGACCAGAACCCGATCGCCGGCAACGCGGCCAACCCGAACACGAGGCTCTCCACCACGAGCAACGCGCCCACGCCGCGAGCCGTCCGCACCCCCCGAACGAAGCCCTCGCGCACCTCGTCACCCCTCGTCGTTCATCGCAAGCGCCTCCCGCCGCGTGCGCGCCCGCTCCAACAACCGCGCGATCTCCCCCATCACTGCGTCCGTGACCTCCCGGCAAGCCTCGCGATCCCCCACGCGCTTGCCCTCCCCCGAGAACGAAAGGGGCTCCCCGAACATGATGACCAACGGGTCGTCCAACGCCGGCACACGCGCGTGCTTGGGCAACACGTCGTAACTGTTCAACGCCACCGGGATCACGGGCGCGCCCGTGCGCATGGCCACGCGCGCCACGCCCGTTTTGCCCCGGCGAAGGCTCCCATCGATCGAGCGGCCCCCCTCCGGGAAGATGCCCACCAACCGATCCTCCGCCACCAGCTCGACGCACCGGTCCACCGCCTCCTGGTTCCCGCCGCTGACCCGATCCACCTTGATCTGCCCCGCCCGACCGAAGAAGAACGACGAGACCGGGTGACGGAACAGCTCCGCCTTCGCCATCCAACGGATCGGCCGATCCACCATGGACCCCAAGAACACCGGATCGAAGAACGATGCATGGTTCGCCGCGACCACAGCCCCCCCCTCCCCTGGCACGTGCTCCAACCCCTCCGTGACGACGTTGAACCCCTCCTCGACCCAGCCCCCCGCCAACGCCTTCAGCCCCGAATACACGGGCACCTCGCGCCACTCCTCGGGCACATCGTCGAGCACGTCGCCCACGAACGGGAGCCGCATGGCCCCGGCAAGCCACGCCGACGCCTTGACGCTTGCGGGCCCCACCGCCGAACCACTCCTGCCCTGCGGGACCGTCCTATCGGCCCAGGAGGCTGCCGGGATCCGCTCTGGTCCCCGCTGTGGACTGACGGGTCCTCTCAAGCAGGCTTTATTGAAGGTCACGCCTACACGGGCCGCATGGCGGAGACCACGTCGCCCGGCCCTGGAGCGCTCGTCGCGGTCGAGGGCATCGACGGGTCCGGCAAGACGACGATCGCGCAACGCCTCTCGGACCGCCTCAGAGCCGAGCAGACGCTCGTGTTCGAGACACGCGAGCCCACGGACACGTACGTGGGCACGGCCGTTCGTGAGGCTCTCAAGGACCCCGAGAAGGATCCCGTGAGCGAGGCGCTGTTGTTCGCGGCCGATCACGCGGGTCACGTGGCGACGATCCGGGACGCGCTTCGCGACGGTGCGGTCGTGGTCTCGGACCGGTACTCGATCAGCTGGCGCGTGTACCAGTCGATCACGCTCGAGGACGCATTCCAGGATGCCTCCGTGGACGCGGCGTCTTGGTTGGAGGGCATCGTCGAGCCGTTCGAGGTGCACCCTGACCTGGTGCTGTTGTTGGATCTGCCCGCCGAGCACGCGGTGGAGCGGTTGTCGGGCCGCGTGGGGGCGGTGGAGAAGTTCGAGGACGAGGCGTTCCTCAAGCGGGTGCGGGGGCGGTATTTGGAGCTCTCTCAGACGCGGGGGTACGAGCGCGTGGACGCGTCGGGGCCCATGGAGGAGGTGTTCGAGGCGTGCTGGGGGCACGTCGAGGAGCTGGTTGGAGGGTCCGCGTGAACGTGCCGGGCTCGCCGAAGCTGCACATCTGGTTGGGGTTGCTCGTGTCGTTGGTGGGCGTCTTCGTGGGCGGGTACGCGTACACGGGCGAGCGCGTGTACGATATCTGGTTCATCCCGGTCGCGGTGTTGGGGTTCGCGCTGGTCGCGGGGGGAAGCGTGTTGGCGGCGTATGGGCAGGCGCGTCGGCCTCGGTTGGGCGGGGCCTCGAACGACGAGAAGGACGATGCGTCTGCTTCGTGGACGGGGCGCATCAGGGCGTGGTTCGGGTCGAACGGGACGGAGGATGGGCGCGGGGAGCCTGCGGGGGATGCGGGCGGTGAGATGGATGTGACGGTGGAGTGTCCTTCCTGCCAGGCGGTGTTCTCGCGCACGGGTGATCCACCGTTCAAGGTCTCGTGTCCGGAGTGCGGGCACGAGGATACGGTCGAGGTGCCGGTTCGGGCGTAGTCGGGTCACCGTCTGAGGGCGTCGGAGAGGGGCGTCGTGGTCGAGCGGGTCGTGTGCGTCCCGTCCGCGAGGTCCGCGTGGGCGCTTAGGGATCCTTGCGTGGGGAGGTCGCCGGCCAGCGCAGCTCTCAGGCACGCGATCAGGGCTTCCCATGCGCGGTCTTCGTCGGGGGGTTCGATGGTGAGGGGCTCGTCGGGGGAGAACGCGTGGATGCGGGCGTGGGCGTGGCCGCCTCGTCGGCCTCCGTTGTCGGGGTCGTGCACGCAGACCCCGTCGGCTTGCACCGTGCTGGATGGTTGGGTGTCTCCGGTCAGGAGTTGGGAGATGTGGTCCGGGTCGAGGGTTAGCGTGGCGTTGAGGGTCCCGTCCAGGGCGTAAGCGGTCCCTTCGAGGTCCCCTTCGTCCGGTGGGCCTGTGCCGAGCGCGGCTTGGGTGCAGGCGTAGGCGGCGGCGCTGGCCTGCGCGGGGTCTGGGGGGTCCAGGGTGAGGGGGGCTGTCGCGTCCGTGATGAGGGCGGCGCGCGCGTCGTCTTCGCCTCCGCCGTGGCCGTCGTGGCGGCAGTGGCCGTGCCCGTCGAGCGCGAGGAGCGTGTCGACGGGGGCTTCGTTGATGAGCTCTTGGCCTCCGTCGGTGGTGATCCTGCAGACCTCGGTGGCGCACCAGGGTCGGAACTGGACGGGGCCGTGGAGGCTGGCGCCGGTCAGGAGGAGGGGGTTGTCGGGGTGCGTGGGGCCGGTGGGGGAGCCCCAGTAGGTGTCTCGCGCGGCGATGGGGTCCGTGGCGTGGTTCACGATGCCTTCGTCGTTGTGGGAGATCGTGCTGTAGCGGACGGTGACGTCCGCGGGGCCTTGGGCCACGTAGAGCCCGCGCCCGCTGTGGGTGAGCTCGCTGTTGGACACGCGCACGGTGGCGCCGTCGTCGAGGAGCCCGGTGCCTTCGTCGGGGTGGGCGAACACGGCGAGCGCGGCTCCGCCGAACCCGGACTCGTGGGGGTGGATCTCGTTGGTCGCGGCGACGGTCCGGAGGGTGGCGGATACGTCGTAGCGGGCCCCGTTGATCGCGTTGTTGTTGCTGACCCAGATCGCGTTGCCGAGGTCGTCGTCGCCGGAGGCGCCGCCGTCTCCGGTCTCGTCGAGGAGGTTCACGGTGAGGTCTCGAAGCGTCGTGTGCGCGCTGGCTTGTTGGCCTCGGTCGAAGAGCATGGCGACGGCTTTGGTGTGGCCTTTGCCGGCGGCTTGTTCGCTGTTGACGATGCGTGTCACGTCGATGTTCTCGACGAGGATGCCGTCGGCGGCCAGTTGGAGCGCGGGGGCGTGGTTGGCCTGGTTGGACGCGGTCACGTCCTCGGGGTCCTGGACGCCTGCCGCGGTGGCGCTGTCGACGCGGATCTCGGCCCCGTTGTCGCTTCGCATCGTCACGTCGGGCGTTTGGATGCGCACGATCTCCTCGTACGTGCCCTCTTGGACGCACACGGTGTCTCCGGGCTGCGCGGCGTCCACGGCGGCTTGGATGCTCGCGAAGGGTTGCTCGCTCCCCACGTCCACATCGCAGGCGCCGCTTGCGGACGCGAGGGGAGCAACCCCCAAGACGACGAGGGCCAGGCCTGCAGCCGCCAAGAGGGCGGCTTTGGCACAGGGGCCCGTCCTCTGCGTGGCTTGCTGGGGGTGGGGTCGCTTGTTCGGGGTCGGCACGCGTGGTCCTCCCGGGTCCCAAGCCGGACTGGTGAGGTCCGTGTCTTCCAGGGAGCCCTTAAGCGTTCTTCTGGAACCGGTGGGGTGCCTCAACGGTCGTCTAGTCGCACGCGGTCCCAGGGCTGGGGGTGCTCGGGGCGGAACCCGTGCGTGCGCACGCGGTCGGCGTCCTCGCGGATGCGTGCCACGCGGTAGGGGTCGTCGACACCGATCACGTAGAAGTCGTGCAGCTCGGCCTGTTTGAGCGCGTCCTTGAGGGGGCGAAGCACGCGCCCGCGGCGTTGGATGTGTTGGCGGGGGCTGGTGCTGGAGGCGGCGAGCACGGCCACGTCCGCGTCGGGCACGTCGAGGCCCTCGTCGAGGGCTCGCACCGCGACGAGCACGCCGTCGTCGGCGCGGCGGAAGGCTTCCAGGGCTTCATCCCGCTTGCGGGGGTCCATCTGGCTGTGGTAGATGCGCGTGTCGTGCCCGTTGGTTTCGGCGACGCGGGCGAGGCGTTCGGCGAAGTGGATCTCCTCGTTGAAGACGAGGATCTTGTTCCCGTGCAGGTCCTGGGTGAGGCGGTCGAACACGTCGGCCTTGCCTTGCGCGTTCTTGACGATGCGGGCTCGCGCGAAGAGGTGTTCTTGCAGCTGTTCGGCGAGGGCGTCCTCGTCTTCGCGCCGAAGGTGGCCTAGGAGCTTGCCGAGCTCGCTCATGGTGGGCGCGTCGGGGTAGCGGGCGTTGATCTCGGCGAGGGTGAGGTTGAGGAACCCGTTGACCTCGTCGTAGGCTTGGCGTTCGCGCTCGGTCAGGTGCACGCTGTGCAGGTGGTAGGTGTACTGGGCGAGGTGGCCGTCGTCGACGGCTTCGCCGAGCTCGTAGCGGTGCATGACCCCGTCGAAGTAGTCGAGGACGCGGCGGGTGCCGGTGGGGTCGTAGGGGCGTTTGGGCGTGGCGGAGAGGCCCAGGCGGTAGGGGAAGGCGTCGACGAGCGCGTTGGAGAACCGGGGGGCGCCGGCGCGGTGGCA
>CAZOQA010000074.1:0-8346 GCA_964581775.1 uncultured Thermoplasmatales archaeon
TCGTACCCCGTGTTAGAGAGATGGTACATTATTCTTTCCGTGAGCGTCTATTCGCGCTCCGGTGCCTTGGAGTTCCTCGTGGGGCCGGGGGCGTTTCGGAGAAGGGGCTCCTCAGAACGGTCGGTCCAGGGTATACGGTGGCCCCTAGGAGGAGGCGTCCCCCCTAGTGTGGACCCCTATGTGAACGCAGCTTGGAAAGCACTTTAGCCACGACGGCACAGGAGCTCCATCTTGCCAGGAGAGTGCCCGTCGTGCCGTAACCGAAGCCAGGAATCGTAGACCTCGCGCGCGCTCAGGCGCACGCTAGGGGTCTTTGCTAGGGCGCAGGATGCGTCCGATCAACGCCGCCGCGACAAGCAACCATGGCAGGGTTGGCAGGGGGACCTCGCGGATCTGGTCGACGACCCGCGTCAGCGCGGTTGGTTCCTCGGTTCCGATGGTCAGGCTTAGCGTGTTGTCGGTGGGGTCTTCGTCGGGCACATCGTAGGGGGTGCCGGCGGAGATGGTGAGGACGCGTTCTTCGTCGTAGGGGGGCCATTCGATCGTCAGGGTTTGGCTGGTGTCTGGTTCGATCAGATCGATGGTTTTGCGGTCGGCAAGTTGCTGGTCGAGGTAGATTCCCACGGGCACGTCTTGCACCGTCGCGCTCGTGGGGTTGGCTAGCGTGACCTCGAGCGTGCTGGTCCCGCCGGTGTCGGGCGGGGCTTGGTCGAGCTCGTGGTCGAGGAACGTCAGGTCGGGGCGCTCGCGGGGGAGGGGGAGGTTCACGGTCTTGGCGGGGTTCTGGTCGTGTTGGGGGGCCAGGGTGAGGGGGAGCGTGTCTTCGTGGGTCCACTCGGTCAGCGTGAGGGTCGAGGTGGTCTTTTCGCCGGGGTCGAGGTCGACGCGTTGGGGCGTGATTTGTCCGTCGGTCTCGGCGGGGAGGTCAAGCGTGCCGGTGAGGGGTTGGTTGCCGTGGTTCTCGACGAGGAGGGGGATGGTGTACCCGTCGGGGTGGAAGCGGGGGTCTTGGTCGGGGTCGGGTTCTAGGTGGGCGCGGGGTGTTTGTTCGATCGTGACGGTGGCTTGGTGCGTGGCGGTGTGGGTGCCGTCGAGGTGGAGGATGAGTTCGTGCTGGCCGGGGTCGAGGGTGGGGGGCAGGTGGAGCTTGAGGTGGGCGACCGTTTCTTCGTGGGGGGCCGCCGTGACGGTGGCTTCGTTCCGTGTGACGTCTTCGTCGTCGAGGCTCGCGGTGAGGCTGAGGGCTTCGTGCGTGTTCCCGCGGTTTTCGAGCGTGATGGGCAGCGTCGTGGGGCCGGGGGGGAGCGTGGTGGTTTCGAGCGTGACGCGCGTGTCGTGGTGGCGTGGGTTGTGCAGGGTCAACTCGTGGAGGGTTCGTTTGGTCGGATCGTCGGCGTCTTGAGCGGTGACGTGGAGGGGATGGTCTCCGCCGGGGGCGTCGTCGGGGAGGGTGGCGTTGGCGTGGATCGTGGTGGTGGCGCTGGGTTCGAGGAAGCGTTGGGTGTCCTGCGCGTCGGTCGTGGCGGGGCCGGGCGCGCCGATGTTGAGGGTCACGAGCGTGCCGAGCGTGCCCTGGTTGGTGACGTCGATGGGCAGGTGCGTGGCTTGGCCGGGTTGGGCGGTGATCGTGTCGGGCGTGTCGATGGTGACGTGGTGCTCGACGGCTTGCAGGCGCAGCGTGAGCTCTTGGGGTCCCCGGTTGAGGGTGGGGTCGGCGTCGCGGCTTGCGCTGGAGGCTTGGAAGGTGAGCTCGTGCGTGCCTTCTTGCGCGCGGAAGGTGAAGTCGACGTGGTGGGTTTCGCCGGGGTCGAGGCGTTGGATGCGTTCGGCGGGGAGCACGGTGGGGCCCAGCGCGGCGCGCACGTCCACGTCGGGGGCGGGCGCGTTGCCTTCGTTCGTGACGGGCACGGTGATGGTGGTGACGGTGCCGGCGGGGACCGTATACGTGTGCAGGGGACCTTGGACGTCGTGGATGGGTTGGATGCCTTGCGCGCTTACGGTGGCGTTGTCCCCGTCGACGTGGAGGTTGGCCAGGCGCAGGGGGTTCACGTGCGTGGTTTGCTCGTCCGCGTTGTCGCGCGTGGTGTACTCGGGCACGAGCCCGTCGGGGTCGATTTGCACGGAGATGTGGTGGTCGCCGTCGGTGCCGCGTGGGGGGGTCCAGCTGACGAACGCGGCGGTTTGGGCACGGGCGGGGTCCTCGCTGGCGGGGGGGAGGCTGGGGATGCTGACGCGCTCGGTTTGGGTTTCGCCGTCGTACGTGGCGGTGAACTCGATCTCGGTGGGGGGGCTTTCGGCTTGGCCGTGGTTTTGCACCTCGACGGGCACTATGACGGGGCTTCCTTCCATGGGCGCGGTGTCGGGTTCGAGCAGGTTGACGCTTAGATCGGGCCAGGTGCGGGGGTCGAAGTCGAGCGTGAGGCTGGTCTCGGCTTGGTTGTTGGGGTTGATGGCGTTCTCGGGGACGACGTTCAGGCTGTGTTGGAAGGGCAGCGCGAAGGGGCTTCTCTCGAAGTGGGCTTGCACGTGGGCGAGCTCTTCGTCGTGGCGGGGCACGGTGAGGTGGTCTTCAGCGGTCCAGGCCTGGCGCTGGCTGACGCTGGAGCGGTCCCGGTCGATGGTGGGTGTAAGGTGCTCGGCGGTGGGGCCTTGGTTGTCGAACGTGATGGGCAGGGTCTTGGTGGCGTTGTCGACCATGGGCACGCGCATGCGGTCGGGTTGACTGGTCAGGTTGCTGGCGGTGACGGCGACGCTGTCCACGAACCAGGCGTGGCCACGGCCGCGCTCTAGCGGGTTGGGCTCGGTGCACCCGTTGATTTGCTCGTCTTGCGCGCTATCGCTGGTGGCCTCCTCCGGATGGTAGTCGTCGCCGCGCCCGGTGTAGAGGTTGAAGCTGAACTGGACGACGTGGCCAAGGGGCTCGAGGCCCTCGTCTCCGATGCGGATGGGTTCTCCCGTCTTGGGATCCTCGTGCAGGGGGAAGACGTCGAGTTGCCAGTCGTTCTCCCATCGGGGTTCGAAGTCGGCGGGGCTGCCGAAGTACGCTTCGCCGCTTCGGTAGAGCCCCATGGGGTCGTCCCAGGGGATCAGGTGCGCGGGGTTCTCGTCGGGGAAGGGGGCCTGTCCACCCGCTTCGAGCTGGGCCCCCTGCAGCAGATCCTGTCCGCCGCCTCCTGAGATGAAGCCGTTGCAGTCGCCGGCGGAGTCCCCTTGAGGCCCGACGCTGACGTGGTAACTGGTGACGTGCCCGTCGTACCCGTTCGCGGGGTGAAGCTTGTGCCAGTCTTCTCCGATCCCGTGGCTCCAGCCATTGTCGGCTTCGTCCTCGAGGACGCGCACGGTCACATCGGCCCCGTCCCCGTACGCGAGGCGAGCCATGTGTTGGAAGGTGAGCGCGGCGTCTCCCTCGGTGACGTTTCGGAGATCGATCGGAGGACTGACGAGGCTTCGCGTCATGCGTTCGTCCTCGTCCGCGGTGTAGGTTTCGCCTTGGTCGAACGCTTCTTGGGGGATGCCTAGCCGCGCGCTCCAGTTGCCCTCGGCAGCGCGTCGATCGGTGAACGTGGGGTCCGTGGGGCTGGGCGAGTCGGCATCGGCTTCCTGTTCGAGGAGCGTCCATCCTGGCGCGGCGGGTCCGTCCCCGTCGCTGGTTTGGAAGGGGCTGTACAGGCGCAGCGGTTGGTCCCCGCTGAAGAACCGGTGCGTGGATTCGTCAAGCGTAATCCGCGGGTCCTCGGCGGGGTGCAGCGTGAGGGTCGCGTGGTAGGTGCCCTCCTGAGGGGGCGTGGTTTCGAGGTCGAGCCGCGTGGTCCCGGGGTTGATGGTGAGCGTTGGTTGTTCTTCCCCGTCGTGCGTGCAGGGGGCTTCGGTCCCGAGCAGGGGCTGGGCGGGCTGGGTGGTCCGGTCGACGGGGTTGAAGGCTTCGACGCGTTGAACCGTGCAGTCGATGTGCACGGTCTTGGGCGTGGTGGCGGGGTTGGTGACGTTGGCGGTGATCGTGGCGGGTTGGCCGGGGTCGACGCGGCTGGGTTGAAGCTTGGCTCCCGTGAGCTGCATCTGGTCGCCTAGGAGCGTGAGGGGTGCATCGTGGGCGAGGTTCGTGGGGACTTGCTCGTTGGGTACGCTCGTGAAGCGTTCCACGGCGTCGTTCCATTGCACGGCCTCGACGCGCAGCCGCGCTTGGCCTTCGTCGGAGGTTTGGCTGGAGCGTTGGTACGTGACGGTCACGTCTCGGGCTTCGCCGCTGGCAAGCGTGAACGTGGGACTGATGGCGTCCCCCTGACTCGTGGTGGCATCTTGGCCTTCCACGCGCACGGTGACCTCGCCTCGAGCGTCTTCCAGGGCGGCGGTGACGGCCAGCGAGCTTCGGGTTTGGGTGCCGTGGTTCCGGATCTCGCCTTCGAGGGTAGTGGTTTGCCCGGGCCCGACGGGGTCGGGGTCCTCGTGGACGGTGAGGCCTACGTTGTTGACGTACTCGTCGCTGGTGATCTGGATCTCGTCCACGGCCCACGTGGTCTCGTCCACGCTCCCGTCGGTGGCGGCGACCAGGCGCAAATCGACGGGTTGCCCGTTGAACACGGGTTTGTGCGTGGTGAGGTTCGTGACCAGCCAGCGCTCGCCGTGTTCGGGGCAACCGAACGCGTCGGGTTGCACACCTGAATCCTTGTCGGATCGCTCTTGGTATGCGTGGATGTAGTTGCAGGAGGGGGTCTTGTGCGCGTGGAACGCGAAGCGGACGGTCTCGCCCGCGAGATCGTCCAGGGGGAAGTGGGCCTTCTCCCATTCGCAACAGACGTCCTCGTCCTGGTGGAAGACGTATTCGCCTCCTGGTTCGTCCGAGCCATCGGGTAGGTCCTGGTTCTTGAGGACGACGTAGGGGTCGCCAGGATGTTTCTCGAAGGGCCCGAAGGGGGTTTCTCTGGCGTCCAGGGTGGATCCTTCGTTTCGAACCTCGTCGTAGCCGCCGGTGAAGTCGTACTTGTAATCCTCGTCATCCGTCCCGGTGTCCACGCGGGTGAAGTTGTTCACCTCGTCCGGTTTCTGGTACATCTGCTCCCAGGGGCCCCACGTGTTCGTAACAGGGTCCAGAACGCTGGCCTGCACCACGCCCCCGCCGCTTATTTCATCGTCATGGGTTTGGAAGGCTGGGAGGTGGTCGAAGCTGAAGGCGAGATCGCTCGTCTCCGGCAGGTGAAACGCGGGCGTCACGAGGCGCGCGTCGAAGTGTGCGGGCGCGTCGAACATGGTGGAGGGAAGCCCGGCTTCGTCCGGGTGGATCATATCCGCGGTGCTGAAGGCCTTCCCGTCCTTGTCCTCGAAGTCGGGCAGATCGATGACACGCCACACGTTCGCGCCCAACGGGTCCTCGGGCGGGAGCGGTTGGTTCTCCACCTCGTAACCTTGGAAGCCGCACGTTCCTCTATCGCTCCATGCTTCCTCCCAGTGGGCTTCCCGGTTCAGCTCGGTGACCTCGATCTCCGCGCTGGGGTGCGGTGTGTACGTGTACGCGGTGAGGCCTTCCAGAGCGAGCAACGGAGCCGGCCCGTAATCCACCAAACGCTCAGATGGCAGCTCGGTCATAGGCCACCAGCTGTTGCCTTGCCTCGCCTCAACATGGATCTCGGGATTGTGCGTCGAGTTGATGGGGTGCAACCGGCTTGTGAAGCCAATCTCGTCCGGCGCCATGAGCCGGTGCAAGGTCCATGGTCCCTCCTGCGCCTCCGTGGTGGCGCCCGACGGCATGGCCCAGCCCACATCCTGGGCCCGCGACGACCACCACTCGACAATCAAGCGCTCCTCGCTCGCAGGGGCGAGGTGCGAGAAATCGAAGTCAACGCAGAACGACTGGTCATAATCCTCCTCGTCCAGCTTCTCGATCCAGGGATGCGGCAGCGCGTGAGCCGTAATATCCTCGTCCCCTTCGATGGTGACGTTCGTTTTGAACGGTTTCCCGCGGATCTCGTTCGCGTGCCCAGCGTACAGGAACGTGTCCGTGGATCCGCTGTCGGGAGGAGGCATGGGCGCGGAGGCGTTCTCCACGAAGAACGCCTCGTCCGGGTCCTCGCTTCCCCCTTGCCAGGTGGGGTTGGTGAACACGCGCTCGATCCCTGATGAAGATGATGCAGCTTCGATGCCCACCTCGCTTTTACCCGACAGTGCGTCCATCAGCACGACCTCGCTCCCGTCGTCGACGAGCGCTGGAAGGCTCGAGAGGTCGAAGCTGGACTGCACCCACCCGTCGAAGCCCGCGCCCTGCGTGGACCCCGTGAACGCGGGGCCGGTCCTCTGCCCCTCCACGAGCGGGTTCGATCCCAGCACGCTCCCGTACCCGGACGGTGGATCCTCCTCGACCGTGGGAACCGGGACCCACGTGTTGCCCCCGTCCAAGGACGCTTCCAGGCGGCCTCCATCGAAGGCCTCCTCGAACTCGTGCGTGTGGAACAGCGACAACACCGGGTCCCGAGCGGTGGACAGGTCCACGCGCGGCAAGTCCAACACGTGGGTTCTCGGGTCCCCATCGTCCCCCCTGCCCTCCACGTCCAGGTACCACGCGTTCGAGGACCCGAACACGCCGGGCCCATCCAACGACCAAGCGTCCCTAGCCTCCACCTCGCCCTCCACGGCGCTCCCCGAGACCGGGCGCTCTCCATCCGCATGCATCAGCGTCTCCTCGGCTCTAACCGTGGCCTGCGAGGAAGCCTCCTGATCCCCCAGGACCGCGTCCACCTGCACCTCGAACGTGCCCGTTCGCGTAGGCACCCACGAGCGCTCGTCCTGCATCAAGTCGGGTGCGAGTACAGACAAGGGTCGTTTTTCTCCCGGCGGGACCGGGCGTTCGGTCTCCACCGACACGGTCTCGCCCGACACGGGCCGAAGCCCGGCCTCGGTGCGCTCGAAGATGCGACGCTCAAGCGTCAGCTCCTCCAGGGGCACATTGCCCGTGTTCTCCACCACTGCGCGGATCACACGCTCGCTGCCCGGCTCCCCGACTTTGGGCGTCACGTCCACGCCCACCTGGAACGAGCGCGTCTCCTCAAGCGGCAACGGATCCGTGAACGTGCCCATCGTTTCCACGTTGTTCGACACGTCCTCGTCGCCCGGCTCGACGCGCTCCACGTTCATCCTTAGGAACGCGAACGGATCGTTTCTGAACACGATGTCCGAGTCCAACCGCTCGGGCACCCTCACCGGCACGGAGAAGTGCACCTTCTCCCCCGCATCCACACCCGCGATCGGCGTCGCCCCGGATGCAAGCGGGCCCAGGCTTTTCCCCACGCCCATGAGCTCCCACGAGACCCGCGCCGACTCAACGTCCACGCTTCCCTGGTTCGAGACCGTCACGTTCACCGCATGCGACCCCGGGGCGATCCCCGTCTCGCGAGCCTCGAACCCCTCGAACGACGCGGACTCCAACGCCACGTCCAGGGACGGCCTCGCGTCCCCGAGCACGCGAACGCTCGACACCGACCAGAGGCTACGCTTACTCCCGGAGAAGGATTCAAACGCGAACCGCACCCGCTCCCCAGCAAGAGGCTCGTCTTGGTCCGTCAAATCGAACACGCTACGCTCGTGGTTGTCAGGGTCCAACACCTCCGCCTTCACGTCGTTCACGGAGTTTCCACTGCCTTTCAACCAGTACGGCGGGTAACCCGGCAGGTTCGTCCCATGGAAAACCTGACCTGGGTCGTCGCTCCAATCCGTCACAGGGTATCCGTCTTCAGGCTCCAAGAGGACCCAATCCGAGAACTCGCCTGGCCTCTCTTCCACCTGAGCCAACACGCGCCCCCCCGCCCCCCCATTCCAGGCGAACACGTACCCGTGCTCCATCGTTAAAACGGGGGTTCGAGCCTCCTGAAGATCTACGACGGGCGACACCATCACCCCACGGTTAACGTCCTCCGAGTTTTCGTCCACATTCGACACGAGGCCCGAGAAATCATGCGAGACGGGGGATCCAGACCACCAGCCCGTGGTGGCATCATCGAACAACGGGAACTCCGTCGTCTCATCGTACGTCCACGCGCCCACGTCCTCCCCGGGCGTCCCCTCCGTGTACAACACCGTCTCCTCGACTAAGCGCCCGTCTTCGCCCCGCTCGGTCACGTTCAACCACGCGGCATCCAGCACCGTGTCCACGTCCGCTCCCTCCGGGAACCGAACCTCGACGCCCATCACATCGACCTGCCCCCAACGCGCGAACAGGTCCACGACGTCCTCCTTGACGTCCCATGTCTCTGCTTGCCATGCCAAGGGGGTCGCCTCGCTGATCCGATCCACGAGGACCCGGTACGGCGCGTACTCTCCCTCGCCCTGGAACTCCTCGAAGCGCTGCCCCTCGTCCACCTC
>CAZOQA010000075.1:0-8242 GCA_964581775.1 uncultured Thermoplasmatales archaeon
GCACGTCCTCGTAGAGGTTCTTGTACGTGTCCAGCGAGTCGCGCGTGGACCCGGCCATGCCTTGCACGCCGACGTAGTCGGCGGCGCTGGCGGCCTGGTCGAAGTTGTGCCACGCGTGGTGGCCCCAGTTCCCGAACGGGAGCACGATCTCCGCGGCGGGGTAGTTCTCTTGGATGAACGTGGCCTTGTCGGCCAGGTACCTGTCGAACGGTTCGTGGTTCTCGATGCCGCCCTTGTTGAACTCGGTCTCGAGGAAGATCACGACCTCCTCGCCGTGCATGTTCGCGTGCAGCTGGTCGACCAGTTCCTGGGCGAGCTGTTGCCAGTCGGCCTTGTTCTTGTGCGCGTTGTGCAGATCCGACCAGCACCCGTTCTCCACGCAGTGGGGGCTGATGTCGTCGCCCCAGTAGTAGAAGTGGATCGCGGGCGTCACGTCCGCTTGCCGCATCTGGTTCATCTGGTGGGAGGGGCCGCCCCAGCCGTGCTCGAGCGTCCACGGGCCGATCCAGAACGTGCCGTAGTCGGGAGGCACCCCTGCGTCTGTTTGGGCTCTGATCGAGTGGGCGTCCATGCCGAACCGCATGGGGTCCTCGTGGTCGTCGGCGGATGCCACGCCGGGGCCCCAGGCCACGGTCAACATGACCGCGCTCAAGAGCACGGTCAAGAGCCGTCGCATGCTCATCGCGGGGCCTCCCGCGTGTCCAGGGGGCGCCCCGCGGGGGTGCCGCGTGCGCGTGCCCTGCGGGCTCCCAGCGCTGGGCTGGGCGTTCCACGGCCGGGCCAGTGCCCGGGCTTGGGCTGCTCCCTCGGTCGCCTGTCGTGGGGGTCTCTCGCTTGCACGTTCTGCAACTCCGGAGCCAACCCAGTCCCGCGCCGTATAAGAAGGAAGAACTCGTCCACCCTAGGGAAATCTCTAAGTATAAAGTTCCTTTTTTCTGCAAACAGAGGAGGCTTACCTGTAAGGGGGAAACCTCGGTACACAAACTATTCCTTTCCCAGGAAAAACTAACTTTCTCGCGAAAGTTCTAACCTCCGCGGGTGGACGCGGACCGGGGAGAGCGCAACGCTATCCCGCGTGCGGGGCCGCAAGAGCAGCTCTCGCAGGCAGGCAAACACGCATCAACCCGGTCGCGCGCCCGTGGAGGAGGCCTCGCGGTGCGTTTCTCGCCTCAACGTCGTCTTCGCCCTCCTCAAGGCCCGCCACCCGCAGACGTAGGCAGCGGTGTACTTGGAAGAAGAACCCAGCGATGTCTCTGCGGAGGACATCCTGGACGCGGTCACGAACAAGCACGACCGGCGCATCCTCGCCATGGCCCAGCGCCAGCCGGTGGAGGCCAAAGAGATCATCCGGGAGACGCAGATCGCGCGAAGCACGGTGTACCGACGGTTAAGCCGGCTCCTCGACCGCGGGCTGATCGAGATCGAGGAGGCCGTGATGCGCAACGGGCACCGCGTGGAACGGTACCGGTCGGCGCTTTGCTTGCTGGCCCTGCTCGTCACGGAGGGCGGCTTGGAGACCCGGTGGGCGCTCGAGGGCGAGGGATCCATCCGTCGCCGCCGTCTCGAACCCCCGGGGGACCCGGCCGCGCCCCGCGGCTAGCAGGGTGTGGCCGACCAGCACTCCACGCGCAGGTCAACCCGGTACACGGGGGAGCCTCGTCCCGCCGTCAGGCTCCACCCTAGAAGGTCCACGGACCCCAGGGAAAGGCCCGGCAGGTCGAGGGCCTGCAACGCAGCCTGGCGAGCCTCACAGACCCCGTCCTGCGAGAGGCCCGTGATCTCCAGGACCTCGACGTTGGATGGGCTTGGATCCTCGCGTGCACGCTCGGGCGTGTGGGCGTTCTCCATCGCGACGTTCTCCTCCGTGCGCCGGGCAGGACCCGGGGGACCCCCGTCACCGGGCCGCATGCTTTAGAACATCTCCAACCGCGCGTTTGGCGGGCGAAGCGATGCTCATGCCCGTAAGGCAGCTAGTTCTCGCTGCTCGAGGCCTCCTGCTTGCTCTCTTTGGAACCGGCGCTTTGCTTGCGATTGCCTAGTCCTATCAGGTCCGTCTCCTCGTCGGGGAGGTCGATCTCGTCCAAGCCGGTTTTCTCGAAGTAATCCTCCAACGCCAGGTGAACCGTCTTGCTGAGGTTCTGGCCCTCCAGGATCTTGAGGATGTGCAGCTTCATACGCAACCGGACAGGGATCGAGACCTTGACGGTCCTTTCCTCTTCTCCGTTCTCGTTTGGGTCCATGAGAAGACACTCCGCGCTAGGTACCTCCGTGTAATCTGGCTCCTCAGGTATCAAGAGTCGAAGTGCGACCTCTTGACGGATTCATTCGGCCCTTGGACCCGGCAAGCAACCTTCCGCCACGAACAACGTGTCTTGTCGCTTGAAGTCCTTGCAACAAGGGAGCAGAACATGCGGTCAGATCCGCACGGTGACGCGGTCCCCCTGCTCGAAGGCCCGCACCAAGGCCTGCCCTTCCGCGCTGGACCGGCGCACGCGGATGTCCCCGCTTCGGCCCACGGTCGCCTCGAACAACCGCTCCCCCTCGATGCGCACCTCGCCCGTCTCCCCCGCCACGTCCGGCGTCAACACGAGCACGATGTTCTTCTCCGTTTGACGAGGCTCGGGCCGAAGCTCTTGGTAGCGCTCCTCCGGTTCCGGTCGCGCAGGGGCCCCCCCGTCCCCGGACGCGGGCGACGGGTTCGAAGCCTGCATCTCCTCGAACGTCCGGATGTCCAAGCTCACGCCCAGGTCCTGCTCCAACCGCTTCACGTTGCGCCCCCCGCTCCCGATCACGTTCGCGATCTCGCTGTCTCGGACGTACACGGTCGCGTTGTTCGAGCCCGTGACCTCCACCTCGAAGGGTCCATCGATGCGCCGGCGAAGCTGGTAGGCCAGTTGGCTCTCCGCGAGCTGATCCCGCCCCGAGGGCGCGCGGCCGGGTCCGCCCTCCTGCTCCTCGATGGGCATCACGACCGTCTGCTCGCCGTACGTGTAGATCTCGTGCACGGGCTGCTTGGAGTGGAAATCCTGCACGACCACGACAGGCCGCGCCAGATCCTCCTCCATCATGCCCTCCGGCACCTTCACCGTCAGTTTCAGCTCGAGGATCTGCCCGATGCCGCCCTTCTCGATGTGCACGACCGTGTCCACGACCTGCGGGATCATCCCCAGCTCGACGCGACCCAGAAGCCGTTGCACCGCGTCGATGGCGCGGTTGGCGTGCGTGACGCCGACAAGCCCCACCCCCGCCAAGCGCATGTCCGCGAAGATGCTGAAATCTTCCGTCTTGCGCACCTCGTCGTAGATGACGTAGTCCGGGCGGACCAGCAACAAGACGTCGCTGGTTAGCTCCATGGAGCCCTCCAGCGGCGCGTACTGGGTAATCTCGGGATCCACCTGCAGATCCCGGGGGGCCTCCATCGTCTTCACGACCGTCTCCTCCTTGTGCAAACGGTCGGCCAGGGCCTGCGCGAACGTGGACTTGCCGCTCCCGGGCCGGCCGCTGATGAAGATCCCGCGCGAGCCGTCGATGGTGCGGTCCAGCACCTCCTCCGGAAGATCGTACTCCTCCAGGGAAAGCCGAGCCACGGGACGCGTGGCCGTGATCTCGATCCCGTCCGAGAAGGGAGGCCTCCCGATCGCGATGCGCATCGCGCCCAGCTGGCAGACGACGGCACCGGGCCGCTCGATCTCCACGAACGAGTCCGGGTCCCGCCTGGCCGTCTCGATGATCTCGCGCGCCATCCGGGACAGGTCCTCGTGCTGGAGCTTCTCATGCGGGAGGTGGTCCAGGTGCATCTGGCCGGGCGTGCCCCGCTTGACGATGGGCACGGTCTCGGCCTTCAGGTGCACGCTCATGGTCTCATCGTCGAAGTAATGGAACAGCTCGAGATCGTCTGCCTCGGGTTCCTCCTCGTCGCTCCACGGGTGCAGGTACCACACGTTGATGCCGCGAGCTCGGGAGACGTGCGCCTGGACGCGGTCGCTGGTGACCAGTTGGCCACCCTCCTCGACCGCGATCTCGCGGATGCGCCCCCGGATCTCGGACTCGTTGTCCTGCTCCAGGTCCCGCGGGTGGGGCCGGTCCCCGCTGAAGTGGATGTTGACCTCGGGCAGCGTGTCCGCGAGGTCCTGCAGGTTGGAGATCTCGTCGATGCCGGTCACGCCGGACTCGTGCCCTTGGACGGCGTCGTGCTCAAGCTGTGCGAGCACGGCCTCGGGGACCACGATGTCGGCCTCTTGGACCTCGCCGGCCTCGAGCAGGTGGGACAGGCGCCCGCTTACGAGGACGCTTGCGTCCGGGACGAGGATTCGTCGCACGAGACGGCATACGAGCCTGGGTTACTTGAAGGGAAGGGGGGGCCTAGCCGCATCGGCGTGGAGCTGCCGCAGAATCAAGAATTATGTACGCAGAGCCCCAACCGGCCCCCCATGATGCATCCAGGACCGCGGCGCCGGGAGGGCGGCTGACGTGGACCCGCTTGCGCTTTTCCCCAACGGAATCGCCCGGTATCTATTCGGGGGCCTTCTCATCGGGGCGGCCACGTCCGCCATCTACGTAGGCACGGGGCACCGTGCTGGCGCAAGCAGCGTGCTCGACGCGCTCGTCTCGTACGTGTCCGGGGCCGAGCGGTTCCAGCGGTTCGCGGCGTCCCGGGACTGGCGCGTGCTCCTCTTGGTGGGCATCGTGCTAGGCGCCGGGTTCTGGGCGCTTTTGTTCCAGCAGGGCGCCTGGTTGACGGAGGTCCAGCCGTGGCGGCTGTTCCTGGGGGGGTTGTTGGTGGGTGTGGGCACGCGTTTGGGTCGGGGGTGCACCAGCGGGCATGGCATCTGCGGGCTCTCCTCGTCTTCGTGGGCGAGCCTGGTCAACGTGGCCCTTTTCGTCCTGGTGGCCGTCGGCACCGCGCAGGTGCTGCTCGCGGTGGGGGTGGCCCCGTGAGCGACGAGAGGCGGGATGCGGCGCGCAACGCCTTGGTGTTGGCGTGCGGGCTCGTGTTCGGGTTCGGGCTGGGGGCAAGCCACATGGCGCGCCCGGAGGTCGTGCTCGCGTTCTTGCAGGGTTCGGATCTGGGGTTGCTGTTCGTGATGGGCGGCGCGATCCTGGTCGCGGCCCCGACGTTCTTCCTGGCGTCCCGCTTCGGGAAGCAAGCCCCCTTGACGGGCAAGCCGTTCTCGTTGGAGTGGACGGGGTTGGACCGCCAGGTCGTGCTGGGTGGCGTCGTCTTCGGCGTCGGGTGGGGGCTTTGTGGCATCTGCCCGGGCGCCGGGTACGCGAGCCTGGGCATCGGGAACTGGCCGATCCTGTACGGCATCGGCGGCATGCTGGCGGGCGCGTACGCCCATGGGATCCTCCAGGAGCGCTTGGCAGGCTCGGGGGCGGCCTCGAAGGCCAAGGCCCAGGGCCAGTAACGTTTACGCAGGGAGACGAATCACGCGTGGACGATGGCGGACACCGAGCTTTTGTACCTGCCCGACCCCGAGAAGGCCTACGAGCGATCGTTCACCGCTCGCGTCGTGGATGCCACCACGAACCACGTCCGGCTCGACCGGACCCTGTTCTACCCCACCGGCGGGGGCCAACCCCATGACACGGGCCGGCTGGTGGCCGACGGCGAGGTGCGCGTCACGAGCGTGCGAAAGGACAAGGGCACGCCCCTTCACGAGGTCGACGGGGCACCCCCCGAGGAGGGCACCCAGGTCGAGGGGGAGATCGACTGGGCCCGCCGGCACAGCCTGATGCGGATGCACACCGCGCAGCACGTGTTAAGCGCCATCGCGTACGACCGGTTCGAGACCACCACGAAGGGGAACCAGATCCACACGGACTACTCCCGCGTGGACTTCGACGTGGACGCGTTCACGGACGACCAGCTCGAGACGCTTCAAAGCGAGGCCAACGCGGTGTTCGACGACGCGATCCCCGTGAAAGGCTACGAGGAGGACCGCGACGAGCTCAAACGTCGCATCGACGTGGATCGCACGCTTTTGCACCTGATCCCCGACCACATCCAACGCTTGCGCGTCGTCGAGATCCCCGACGTCGACATCTGCCCCTGCGCGGGCACGCACGTGAAAGACACGGGCGAGATCGGGGAGCTTGAGATCCTGCGGACCGAGAACAAGGGCTCCGGGCGCACGCGGGTCGTGTACGGTCTCCAAGCGCCGTAGACCCCGGCCGCGTCTGGTCGCTTCAACCCTCTTGAGGACGCGACGGGGTGTTCGGAGCCCCGGAATTTCTCTTCGATCACGTCTCGGCTTCGCGGAGCTCATCGTAAGAGAGGACCAGCACCAAGGAGCCGCGTAGACCTTTCTCGAGCAACCGGCGCTCGTTCCCATCGAAGAAGAGGCCAGAGGGAGGACGTTCGTGTCCACGAAGACGCTATAGGTCATGCCCTTCCAGCGTTTCCTCGCGGGCTTCCTCGATGTCCTGCGCAAGCTGACTGCGCGTGAGCCCCGTCTTCTCGGCTTGAGCCTCGAAGAGACCCAAGAGCTCCTGGAGCTCGTCAGCGGTCTTGATCAGGATGCCGTCCTCGAGCTCGATGAAGACGAGCGAAGATCCTGGCGTGATCCCCTTCTGGTCACGGATCTTCGCTGGGATCGTGACCTGACCTTTCTCGGTCACACGCGAGACACCCACCTCGGCAGTCATCGTAAGAATAGTATTACTCTCCTTACTACTTGAGCTTTCGCAGGAAGACCCACCCAGAACGCCCGGACCCAGCAGAGAACGGGCTCCCCGGGACCGCAACCTTATCACGCTGCGACCCCTCTTCCTCGGACGTGGCGAACTTCGTCGACGAGAACGCGCTTGCGTTCATCCGCCAAACCGCCGCCACCGAGGACGGCGTGCTCGCCGCCATCAAAGGCGCCTGCCGCAAACAAGACCTGCCCAGCATCACGCCCGAGGCCGGCAAGTTCATCCACGTGCTCCTGAAAGCCATCGACGCCAAGCGCGTGCTCGAGGTCGGCACATGTCTCGGGTACTCCGCCGTCTGGATCGCCCGCGCCCTCCCCGAAGACGGTCTGCTCGAGACCATCGAGATCGACGACGACCGCGCCGACGCAGCCCAAGACTGGTTCGAGAAAGCCGACGTCGACGACCGCGTCGAGATCCTCCGCGGCAAAGCCATGGGCGTGCTCCCCACGCTCCCCACCAAACGCTACGACGCCGTGTTCATCGACGCCGACAAAGAGAACATGCCCACCTACCTCGACTTCGGATCCCGCCTTCTGCGCCACAACGGCGTCCTCTTCGCCGACAACGTGTTCTGGCAAGGAAGCGTCTGGTCCAAAGGCTCCATCCAAGGCACCGAGGAGGTGCGCGAGTTCGTCCAGCAAGCCTGCGATCACCGCGACCTCGACGCCTCCATCCTCCCCCTGGGAGACGGGCTCCTGGTCGCCCGCCGCGACTGAACCCCCGCCGTCCTCCGCTCGATCTCGTTGCACGAAGAACACGCCAGCTCCCGCAACGCCGACACCGCGCACCCCCGCCACGAATCCTCCAACTCGTACACCCCCCACGCCAACCGCTCCACCACGCCCAACTCCTCCAACCGATCGATCGCCCACCGCACCGCCGACGACGTGAACCCCTCCTGAACCGCCTCGTGGCGAGGGAACACCCGCCGCTGCAACGCCAACCGAAGGATCTCGCGACCCGCCGGCGTCAACCTCGCATGCACCCGACGCGCCCGCCGACAAAGCCCCTCCCCCGTCATGTAATGATGCAGCTCACGCCCCACCTTCACCCGCGCCACGCGACCTTCCTGGACCAACCGACGAAGATGGTACTCCGCCGTGGACGGATGCACCTCGAACAACCGCGCCACATCCGAAGGCCGAAGCCCCGGCGAATCACGAAGACGATCGACAAGACGCGCACGATCCAAGCCAACAGAACCGTTCTCGCTCATGGAACCCGCCCTCCGAGAGAGGCTCCAAAACCTCACGCCACCTCCCACGAACGCCCGTTCAACACGCTTGCAAAAAACGCTTAATACCCCCCCGCGGCCAAGGGCTCGATGAGCCCAGGCCTCCTCGCGATCCTCCTCGCCTCCCTCACCCTGCACGCCCCCTGCCTGGACGACGCCTGCCCCGACACCGACCCCCTCTCCCCCCTCCACGAAGAACTCCCCCCCACCCTCGACGAGCTCACCGACCCCCTCCCCCTCCAGCAACCCCCACCGCTTGCCCTCCCCGAGACCCTCCCCACCCACGACCTCCTCACGACCGAGGCCGCCCGC
>CAZOQA010000076.1:0-7560 GCA_964581775.1 uncultured Thermoplasmatales archaeon
TGCCGTCGTCGTCGTAGGCGAGGGAGATCTGGCTTTTCCCGTCGGGGCGAAGGTAGTCGAGGGTCCCGTCTTGGCGGACGTGGGACAGGCGGCGGGAGAGCTGGTGCGCGTAGTGGATGGGCGCGGGCATCAGCTGGGGCGTCTCGGTGCATGCGTACCCGATCATGAGGCCTTGATCGCCTGCGCCGAGGTCGTTCCCGTCGACGCCTTGGGCGATCTCGGGGCTTTGTTCGTGCAGGGAGGAGATCACGGCGCACGTGTCCGAGTCGATGCCGTACGCGGCGTCGGTGTACCCGATGCGTTCGAGGGTATCCCGCGCGATCTGGTCGACGTCGTAGGTGCCGCTGGTCGTGATCTCGCCGGTGATGAACAGCATGCCGGTGCTGGCGGTGGTCTCGCACGCGACGCGGGCCTCGGGGTCCTGGGCGAGGATCGTGTCGAGCACGGCGTCGGAGACCTGGTCGCAGATCTTGTCGGGGTGGCCCTCCGTGACGGATTCGCTCGTGGAAACGTGCCGTGAGGCCATTGGGTTCTCCCGGTTGGGAGGTCCTTGTCGCTTAAAGCGGTTGGGGATGCGGCCGGTCGCGGGAACGGGCGGTTCTGGGGGTGCAAAGCGTGTTTGAAGCTGGGGCCGGGCGTGTCCGCGCGAGCCGAAAGTACATCAACGCCAAGACGGGTGGCCGAACGCATCGGAGCGTCCTCGCATGGGATCACCCAGGGCTCGGACGGTGGGTCTTCGTCGGTCGCGTGCTGCCGCCGTCGTCCCCGGGCGCACCGGTGACGACTACGTCCGGGACGTGCTGGATCGCCCTGCGTCGTACGACTTGATAGGACGGATAGGTGGAACGAACGATGGAACGCGCGAAGCTTCGTACGGTAGGTTTGTGCTTGCTTGCGGTCCTTGCCGGGATCGCGCTGGCCGGATGCATGGACGATGGAGGCGAAGACGACGGGGAGCCCGAGGCCGGGGATTCCCCGGACGACGGGGGCGCGCCTTCGGACGACGGGACCGACGACGGCTCCGGTCAGGACGATGACGGCGACGGCGGGGAGGCGCCAAGCGACCGGACCGTCGACACGCCGGACGCGTGGCCCATGCACGGGTTGAACGCGCAGAACACGGCCGCGTACGGCCCCGCGGGCGACGGGGACGGGGAGCTTTTGTGGTCGTTCACCTCCCCGTACGGGTATCAGGACCGGCCGGTGGCCGTCGCGCTCGACCACGTCTACCGCAGCCGCGGGGATCTCAAGGCGCTTGACACGGCCAGCGGGGAGGAGGACTGGTCGGTCCAGTTCGACGGGGGATCCCTCACCGATCCCGTCGTGCAGGACGGGTTGGTCTTCGTCGGCTACACCGGATCGGAGGATGCCGGGCTGTACGCCTTCGATGCCGCAAGCGGCGAGGAGGCGTGGAGCCTCGAGCTCGAGGAACCGGTCAGCGGTCTGGCCGTGAGCGAGGACCTGGCGATCTTGCGGATGGGGCAGGTTGCCACGGCCGCCTCGGTGGAGGCCATCGATCTGGACTCCCGGGAGTCCATCTGGGAGGCCGACCCGGGATCGGGCGTCTGGAGCCCCTTCACCGTGACCGAGGAGAACGTCTTGTTCAGGGATGGGCAGGGCCAGGTGTTCTCGCTGGAGCTCGACAGCGGGGAGGAAGCTTGGAGCGCGGAGATCGAGGGGTCTCCGAGCGGGGCCGGCGTGTCGGTCAGCGACGGGACCGCGTTCGCCGCCGTCGGGAACACGGTGGCGGCCTTCGAGCTGGGCTCGGGGGAGGAGCTTTGGACGTACGAGACCGAGAACGCGATGGGCGGCTCGACCCCCGCGGTCGCGGACGGGCTGGTCTTCGTGGGCGACGGGATCGACGCGCAGGATTCCGGCAACGTGTACGCCCTCGAGGCGGAGACCGGCGAGGAAGCGTGGGTGTTCCAGGCGGATGGGCGATGGGTGCACAGCTCGCCCGCCGTCACGAGCAACCGCGTGTACGTGTCCCTGATGCCCAGCGGGAACGAAGCCCAGCTGCACGCCTTGGATGTGGACACGGGCGAGACGGTCTGGATGGTCGAAGGGGAGGGTCGCGGCGGTCAGATCGGCCCGCCCTCCGTGGTGGACGGGTACGTCTTCGTGGCCCTGGATGGGTACCGGGCTTACGAAGCGTAAGATCCGCCAGCCGGCCCCGCGGGGGTTTGGCCCCCGGCCGGGTCACCCGTTCAACGCGACGATGTTCGCCTGCGTGTTCACGTAGAGCACGTCGTCGACGTAGGCCCCCGTCCAGGCCAAGGGTCCGTTGACGTCCTCCTCGTTCACCCACTTCACCTGGCCCGTGGCGGCGTCGAGGGCGGCCACGGACGCGCCGAACGGGTCCCCGATGGGAGCCATCTTGCCTACGTAGATCGTCCCGCCCGCGACCGTCATCGTGGTGGACGCGTTGACCGCCCAGTCGGTCTCGTTCCTCGCAGCGTCGACCGCGTGCAGGATGCTCGCCTGGTCGAAAGCCTCCTCGGGGTCCTGCTCGTCCTCGTCGGACACCTCGAAGGTACCCGTCATGGCGTACACCTTGCCCTCGTTGACGGCGGGCGTGGGCGACATCTCATCGGTCCCGTAGCGCCAGTTGGCGCCGGTTCCGTCGAACGCGTACACCGCGCCCCGAAGCCCGTCCGGGTCCCGGATCATCGTGCCCACGTACACGTCCCCATCGTCGGAGACGATGTCCGTGATGCCGGCCGTGAACGTGTCCCGCTCGCCTTCATCGTCCTCCGGCGGGGGACTGAACACATCGGTGTGCTTCCAGACCTCGTCCCCCGACGCAAGGTCGATAGCGACGATCTCCGCCGGCGAGCCCCATCCGGCCACGATCGCCTGGTCATCCTCGATGACCATCTCGGCTTGCTCGTAGGGGGCGCTCCAGAGCTCGCGAACGCCGCCGGTCTGCGCGTCCATCGCCCACAGCTTGTGCTCGAGCCCGGTCCCCGTCTGCGTGTGGAACCCCAGGGCGCCTTTGATGTACAGGGTGTCCTGGTCCAGGACGATCTGGTCGATGATGGTCAGCTCGTGCGGCGCATCGTGCGGGGGCTTGGCTTCCCACGCCAGCGAACCGTCCTCGGCGTCGAACGCGAGCACCCCGCCGTAGGAGGCCAGCGGCTCGGGGCCCCGGTTGGGCTGCTGACCGGGCGGGTAGAAGGGCTGGGCCTCCCCGCCGGGGACGTACACGTGGCCGCTGCCCACGATGGCCTCGTGCTGCAGGCTGGTCAGATCCATCGTGACGCCCCCGCTGACCCTCCCGGGGTCCGCCCCCCCTCCGATGTTCATCTCGGCGCCCTCGTCGTTGGCCTCCCAGACGGTCTCCCCCGTCTCGGCGTCGTGCGCGATGATCATCCCTTCAAGCCCGCCTCCGGTGGGGTCCCCTCCGAGGATCCCCTCGGCAGCCCCCTGGCCGTACACGGTGTAAACCTGTCCGTACGCGTACGTGGGCCGCGAGATCCCCCCTGAGGCGTCCGACCGCCAGAGCAAGGAGCCCGGTCGCTCGTCCTGTTGGAACGAGGCCGTGCCGGGCGGGTCCGCGCTCATGGTCTGCACCTGCGCTCCGGATCCCCCGTCGGAGCCGCCTTGCTCGATCCAGTACGTGTTCTGAGCGTTGTGGCCGGTCTGAGGCCACATGGGGAAGGCCTGGAAGACGAGTTCGTAGTCGGCGGCTGAATCGTGCTCGAGGTTCGAGACCAAGAGCACCGCCTCCTCGTCGCCCTCCCAGACCTCCATCCCGGCCGACCCGCCCGGGCCGACCTCGTTGTCGTCCTCCCAGCACTCCTTGGTCCCCTCGTCCTCCCCGTTGTAAAGCTTCAGGCGCATCTCGTCGTCCTCGTCGGGAGAGAGGGTGACGGTGAGGTAGAACGCGTCATCGCCCTGGGCCAGAGGGACGAAGTCCAGCTCGTACACGCCGCTGGCCAGCGCCTCGAGGGAGGCGTCGACCGTGGCGCCGCCGTCCCCGACGTCGACATCGAGCGTGGCCGGGTCGACGTCGATCGTGTGCTCGTCGACCTCGATGGGGTCCCGCTGGGAGCTTCGGGGTTCCGTGTCCGGGTCGGAGAGCGGGTCGGGTTGCTCGAAGAGCTCGCACTCGCTTCCTCCACCGAGGAAGTCGGGAGGCCCGATCCTGGGGGCCTTGTTCTCGTAGGCGAGGTCCTTGGCGAACTCCCAGTAGGCCCCCCCGAGGCCCTCCTCCTGGTGGGAGGTGCGCTTCTGGATGAACTCGTCCAGGTGTTCCAGGTGCAGGCCTCGTTCGAAGAGGTGGCCAAGATCGTCGATGGCGAGCCCGTGTCTCTGGAAGAGGTGGTGGAAGAAGTACTCGTACCGGTAGGGCGGCTCCTCCAGCATCGACTCGGTCACGACGGGCGGCCAGTCGATGCGGCTGAGCTCCAGCGGGGCCTCCCAGTCCTGGACCAACCGGGCGGTCCCTTCGGTCACGATGCCGTCGCCGTCGCTGTGGCCGTACTTGTACTGATACGCGTGGAAGAGCTCGTGGGCCGTCACGATCTCCGTCACGTCCAGCGGGTCGACGTGGGTCCCGTCGACGCGCGTCCACGCGCCGGTGTCCATGCACGTGAAGGCGCTTCCGGTGTACAACCCCCCGATCCCTGGGCACTCCGTGTTGGAGGATGCGTCCTCGAGATCCCACTCGAAGTTCTCCATCTCCAAGCTGCTGCCCTCGATCTCGTACGTCGTGCGCGGGAGAAGCGGGCCCTGGGTCCCCGCCAGGTCCTCGAACACGTCCGAGGCGCCCACCAGGGCATCCTGGGCCGCACGCTCTCGAGCGGACGGGCACGAGTCGGGCTTGCAGTCGAACGCGAACCCGTCTGCGCCGGACGCGGACGAAGGGAACTGGAACGAAAGCGTCCTCGCATCCAGCAAGGCACCGCTGCCAGAGGCCGGATGTCCCTGGGAAGCGAAGGCGAGGGCGGCTCCGTCCGCGGGGGCCGATGCCGCGTGCTCGGCTTGGCCCGAGAGCGTCTGGCGCGCGGCCTCGACCGCGCCCTCGAGAACCTCGGTCTCTTTGGTGTCGTGCTCGACGACGCCGATGCGGGTGGGCTGGCCCTCCGTCCCGAGCAGGGGGACGTTGGTCAAGAACAACCCCTCCTCCGGGTCGAAGACGCCGGACTTGTACGTCCACACCTCGTCCTCGACGGCGTCGCGGAACGTCACGTCCGTGCGCTGCAGCTGGACCCCGACGAGGTGCTCCTCGTCGAAGCCGTCCGGCACCGGCAGCGCGATCAGGAACGGAAGCTCGGAGCGGGCCGGCACCCAGCTCCCGTTCGAAGCGGTCCCCTCGACCGTGATCTCGGCCACCCTGTCCACCTGCTCCACGGACGCATCCAGGTGATCGAACGCCTGCTCGCCCGACGGGTCGGCCCACTCGACGCGGACCTCCATCGGCTCGTCGATCGCGGACGATCCGGCCCCCACGAGGAGCCCCTCGCTCACGTCCGCGAACGAGCCCGGTTCGACCGTCTCCGAGCCCGCCTGGTTCATCACGTACAGGCCCACGGCCACGCCCGCGACCACCAACACCCCAACACCGAGCACATGGGCCTTGCTAAACTCCATCCTGGACCTCTTCACGCCCGAGAGGCTCGTCGAACAAAAGCGTTCGGTGTTCCCCCGCCAGGCCCGCTGCCCGGGTCGCGGGGCGGGGGTCGATCCGTCTTGCTTACGTCACGATCTCGTCGAGGCGGTCGCGTTGCGCGGCGGCGCGGACCTCGAGCGCGATGCGTCGGCCGGTGCTCATGTCGGTGCGGAAGAGCGTGTTCCCGTAGGGGTGGCCTTGGTGCAGGTGGATGTTGGTGCCGCCGCCGATGCGGGGGGCGACGTCGTAGATGTAGAAGTTGAGGTCCTTGTCGACGCAGGTTTGCAGGCAGAACGGCCCCAGGATCCCGGGGTCGTAGTGCTCCTTGGCGGCCTTGATGAACTTCTCGGCCAGCTCGAAGGCGTCGTCGAGCAGGCTCTCGCGCAGCGTCGCGTTGGCGTGCCCTGTGACGGTCATCTCGGGGACTTCCTGGTGCTGGGGCAGCGTCATCTGTTGGGGGGCGGGCAGGCGGGTGTGCCCGTCGAGGCTGGATTCGAAGCGCCAGTCGATGCCTAGCAGGTCCAGGGATTCGCCGTAGAGCTCGAGGGGGCTGTGGAAGAAGTCGAGGTTGAACACGGGCCCGATGACGTAGCGTTCGATGCGGGCGTGTTCGAGGTCTTGTTCGCGGATCACGCCTTGGCGGATCAGCTCGTCGCGCTTGTCCTCGTACTCTTCGGTGCTTGCGGCGGTGAAGAAGCCGCGTTCGAGCCGTTTCTCGGCGTGGTGGAGCTTCACGATGCACAATTCGTCGATGTCGTTGGGGTGCTCGATGGGTTCGGGGTAGGGGAGCCCGGCCTTGTCGAGCAGCCAGTAGTAGTCCTTCTCCTCCTCCCGTTCCTCCATGCGGAGCATGTTGCGGGATCCCACCATGGGCACCTCGAAGTCGGACTCGATGCGGTCCAGCTCGCAGTAGGCGGTGAAGGAGCGGTTGGGGACGAAGAGGACGTTCTCCTCGCGCAGGCGGGCTTGCTGTTTGGCGTCGAGGATGTCGGAGAAGCTGTCGAGCACCCAGGATTCGTCGACGCAGCCGCGCAACCGGTCGCGGTTGTCGCCTCGCACGGTGCGGAAGTACCGGGCGTACGTGGATTCGCGGCCACGTTGGCAGACGGCGATGTTGGGGATGCCCTCGTCGACGGCGCCGTCGCACACGTCCAGGCAGGAGTGCGAGGCGATGGCGGCGAGCGTGACCTCGCTGGGGTCGTAGTCGTCGGCGATGCGTTGGGCGCGGTCGCGGTCCAGCACGGACGGCATCGGGAGGGCATCCCCCTCGCCCTAAAAAGGGCTCCGGGCGGGTTTCCCGTGGAGGCTCAGGGTTGCTTGGCGGGTTCGGCCTCCTGGAACTGTTCTTCTTCCGTGCTGCCTTCGAGGGCGAGCGTGGAGGTCTCGTCGCTGATGACCTTGTTCACATCGTCGAAGTACCCGGCGCCGGCTTCGCGTTGGTGGCGGATCGCGGTGTAGCCGTCGCGGGCGAGGTCGTGCTCGTGGCGTTGCAGGTCGACGTACGCGCTCATGCCTTCGTCGACGTAGTCGCTGGCGAGCTCGAACATGCTCGCGTTGAGGCTGTGGAACCCGGCAAGCGTCACGAACTGGAACTTGTACCCCATCTTTCCAAGCTCCTCTTGGAAGCGCCGGATCTCGTCCTCGTCGAGGTGCTTGTCCCAGTTGAAGCTGGGCGAGCAGTTGTACATCAGCGGCAGATCGGGGTATTCCTGGTGGATCCGGTCGGCGAACCGTTCGGCTTGCTCGAGGTCGGGGGTGCTGGTCTCGAACCAGGCCATGTCCACGTAGGGCGCGTAGGCGAGCGTGCGTTCGACGGCGGCATCCAGGGAGCCTTGGTAGCGGTGGAAGCCCTCGGCGGTGCGTTCGTCTTGGATGTGGGGCGCGTCGCGTTCGTCCACGTCGTTCGTGATCAGGTCCGCGCTGAGGGCGTCCGTGCGGGCGATCAA
>CAZOQA010000077.1:0-7362 GCA_964581775.1 uncultured Thermoplasmatales archaeon
TCCCCACGATGGCCGTGGGCAACATCAGCTCGTACATGGACGTGAACACGATCCTGGCCGCGGGCCGCGCGGACCTCGCCATGATGGCCCGCATGCACCTGTGGGATCCCTACTTCACACGCCACGCCGCGTACGCGCAGGGCTACGAGATGGACTGGCCGCAACCGTACGAGAGCCTGGACCGGTTCACGCCCCGCACGGGCTGGATCCAGGATAAGGTGTACGAGCGCTGGGGCACGCGGTCGGACTAGCGCCGCGGGTCGTGGGTCCAACCAAACCCCTTTGTGCCGCGTGCGCGATGCCCAGGCATGGTTGAGGGGACCGACGAGGAGGCTGAGAAGATCCCGTGGTCGTTCAACATGGCCGACTACTTCCTCTACGACCGCTTGGAGGAAGGCAAAGGCGACAACGTGGCCATCCGCACCGTGGACGATGCGTTCACGTACGAGGACGCGGCACGGGAAAGCAACCGGTTCGCCAACGTCCTCCAGGACCTGGACGTGCGGCCCGAGGAACGGGTGCTCATCGTGCTCCCGGACGGGCCCGAGTTCGTGTTCAGCATCTTCGGTACGCTGCGCAGGGGCGGCGTCGTCGCGATGGCCAACCCGCTCTTGGACGCGGAGGATCTCTCCTACTACCTGGAGTACACCCGATGCAGGGCGCTCGTGACGACGCCCCAGGTCGCGGACAAGCTCGCGGGCCCGATCGATCAAGCCGCTCGCCTGGCGGACGTGATCACCACCGGGCAGCCCCCCAGGGGAGAGCGGTTCCACGCGTGGCAGGACACCGTCGCCCACGCGGGTACGTCCGCCGAGGCCTACCCGACCACGCGCAACGATCCCGCGTACTGGTTGTTCACGAGCGGGTCCACGGGCAAGCCCAAGGCCGCCATGCACCTGCACCACGATTTCCCTTGGAACTGCGAGCGCTACGCCAAGCAGGTGCTCGAATACCAGGCCTCGGACGTGACGCTCTCCGTGCCTCGCCTGTACTTCGGGTACGCGACGGGATCGAACCTGTTCTTCCCGTTCTCCGTGGGCGCGACGACGTGCCTTTTCCCGGAGAAGCCGACGGCGGGCACGATCCTGGATCACATCGAGCGCTTCGAGCCGAGCATCTTGACGACGGTGCCCACGAGCATCAACCAGGTCGTCCACCACGACACGGCTGAACAGCGGGACCTGTCGTCGTTGCGTTTCGCCGTGAGCGCGGGGGAGGCGTTGCCGGCGGAGGTGTTCGAGCGGTGGATGGATCTCTACGGCGTGGAGATCCTGGATGGGATCGGGAGCGCGGAGAGCTTCCACATCTACATCTCGAACCGCCCGGGCGAGAGCGTGCGCGGGTCCCTGGGCCGCTCGGTGCCGGGCTACGAGGCGCGCATCGTGGACGCGAACGGGGAGGATGTGGAACCGGGAGAGGTGGGACGTCTGATGGTGAAGGGCGACAGCGCGGCCATGGGGTATTGGCAAAAGCACGAGGAGTCCAAGGAGACCTTCCAGGGAGGGTGGATCGTGACCAGCGATTTGTTCCGCCGGGATGAGGCGGGGTTGTTCTGGTACGAGGGGCGCGCGGACGACGTGATGAAGGTGGGGGGCATGTTCGTGTCCCCGTTGGAGATCGAGGATGCGCTGTTGAAGCATCAGGCCGTGGAGGAGGTGGCCGTCGTGGGGTACGAGGAGGGGGGCTTCGAGAAGCCGATCGCGTTCGTGGCGCCGGCCAAGGCGCAGGATGCCGGCCAGCAGCTTGCCTTCTCCCTGGCGCGTCATGCCAAGGAGGCGTTGGCTCGGTACAAGTTCCCCCGGCGCGTGGCGTGGGTGGAGGCGTTGCCTCGGAACGATCGGGGCAAGGTCCAACGTTCCGAGCTTCGTGACCGGGCCTGTGATCCGGGGTTCGAGGCGTGGGTGGACACGGGCACCGAGACGCTTCGAGAGGCGCGGTCCCGCGCGGGGTGAGCGGCATCGAGCTTGCAGGGTTGACCTGGCCCGAGGTGGAGCAGCTCCTGGCGGAGGATCCGCCTCCGGTCGTGTTCCTGGTGTTGGGCGCGGTGGAGGCGCATGGGCCGCATCTGCCGTTGCGCACGGACACGATCATCGGGGAGCATGTGGCGCAGGAGGCGGCCGAGCGGGTCCAGGACCGGGGCGTGCGGGGGGTGCTTGCGCCGTCGTTCGAGGCGACGGCGGCGACGTGCGCTGAGGCGTTCCCGGGCACGGTGTCGGTGGGGTCGAAGGCAAGCCGGCAGGCGCTCGTGGAGACGTTGCGAGCGTACCTGGGAGGGGGTGTGGAGCGTCTTTGCTTGGTCACGTTCCATTTCGACCCGGCGCATCTTTCTGCGGTCCGGGACGCGTTGGGGGAGCTGGACGAGGGGGAGCGTTCGCGGGTGGCGTTCCCGGATCTCACGGATCGGGAGCGGGCTGAAAGGATCGGGGGCGAGTTCGCGTCGGGGGATTGCCATGCGGGCTCGTTCGAGACGAGCCTCGTGTTGGCGGCGAGGCCTGAGTGGGTGGGGGAGGGTCGGGGGGCCTTGGAGGAGAAGCGCGTGGGGTTGGTGGAGGGCATCCGGGAGGGCAAGCGGTCGTTCGAAGCGTTGGGGATGCCGGAGGCGTATTGTGGGGATCCGGCGTCGGCGTCGCGGGAGGAGGGGGCGCGGTTGTCGGGCGTGCTGGCGGGGTTGCTGGTGGAGGCCGTGGTGGAGCGGTGGGGGCTCTAGGTGTCGAGGGCGTAGGCGAGGGTGCCTTCGAGCGTGAGGTCGGTTTGGAGGCCTCGTTCGAGCGTGGCTTCGAGCACGTAGGCGCCAGGGGTGAGTTCGTCGCTGGTGAGGGTGGCGTGCGCGCTGGAGGCGCCGGGGTCGGGGTCGGTCGTGGCGGTCGCGAGGGGTTCGTCTTCGTCGAGGAGCGTGATCTGGATGGTTTCGAGGCCGAGCGTGGTCGTGTGGTCGAGCTCGAGGTGGAGCTGGTGGATGCTTTCGTGCGCGGTGAGGGTGAGGGTGTGCGTGTCGTTGGTGGGGGTGAGCGTTGCTTGCTCGCTGAGGGGTTGGTCGACGGTGAAGCGTTGGGTGGCGGTGTCGACGTCGTGGTCGTCTTGCACGGTGAGGTGGACGGTGTGCAGGCCGGGGCCGGGTTGGAGTTGGATGCGTTCGCGGGTGCCGATCTCGTCTCCGTCGTGCGTCCATCGGTAGGTGAGAGGGTCGCCGTCGGGGTCGGTGCTGGCTTCGGCGGAGAGCGTGACGGGGTCGTCCGTGGTGAGGGCGTCGTGGTTGGGGAGGGTGATGTTGGCTTGGGGGGCTTGGTTGTCTTGCACGGTCACGTTGATCGTGTCGTGGGCGGTCGCGTTGGGGGTCCTTGCGGTGGCGTGGAGGGTGTGCAAGCCGGGCTCTTGGAAGCGGTGCTCGAGCGTGGTGCCGTTGTGCGTGGGTTCGTCCTGGATGCTCCAGGTGACGTTGGCGTCGGGGGCGCCTTGGATCTCGGCGGTGAAGCGGACGGGTTGCTCGAGGCTGGGCGTGGTGGTCTCGGCTCGGATGGTGAGGTCGATCTCGAGGGGGTCGAGGCTGGCGTATCCGAGGTCTTCGCGGAGGGCTTGCATGTTCTGGGGCACGATGCATCCGGCAAGGGGCGCGGTGAGAAGGAGCGTGACGGCTAGGATCGTTCGGGCGTGCATCGTCCCATCCCGCGTGGCGGAGGCTGCGGTGCGGGCTTGAACGTTGCGGTTTCGTTCTGCCGGGGGCCCCCGTGGTCGGTCCTCAGGGGCTTGCAGGGGAGGGGAAGGGAGAAGAGGGAGATCCTGGGTGTCGGGCCCCAGGAGGCCAAGAGATGCGTGGCGCGGTCACGTCTCGCTCTCGACGCGGTCGTTGAAGCTTTCCTCGCTGAAGTACATCTCGAGGGCTTCGGTCACCGCGGTGGAGATCTGTTTGCCCGTCAAGAGCTTCAGGGAATGTAGCTTCATGTAGAAGTCGGACGGGATGCGCACTTTCATCTCTCGAATCTCGCTTTCGGATTTTTTGGGTTCGATATACATAGGGCCGCTCACCGTCGCTTGTCGCGACAAACCCTCCTTTCGCATCTTCCCCATATTAACTCTTGCCCCAAATCGAGGGGGGTTGAGCGCTCATATTTGAACATTAGGCTTGTGGATTGCTCGTTTATATCCAAGAAGTGGGGCGTTCCTCCTGGGCTTGCACGGACCAGCTTCCGGTGAACGAGGAAAACTCCAGGAACGCTCGCCAAGTCCCGGGTTGGCCCTCGACGAACAAGGACTCGTCGACCCGGTTGGGGGAGGCGCTATCCCTCTCGAGGATCCTCTGGTTGGCCCCATCCAAGATGACAAGGTGAGCCTGGCCGCGCTCGTCCCGAGGCGTGATCTCGAGCTGCAGGAACACGGACTCCGCGTCCTCCGAGACGTTGAAGGCGACCTCCTGGCTCCCGCTGAAGTCGGTGTGCTCTTGGCCCCAGGACCCCAGGGGGACCAGATCACCGGTGGAGAGGACCGCGTAGGCGGAAAGGCCCACGATGAGGAGGACCGTCGCCAAGGCGCCGGCGATCATCCAGCGGTGCGTGCGAACGCGGTCGGGAAGCGGCTGGCCGGTGAGCTCCCGGGCCAACCGCTCGGGGGGCCCGATCTCGGCGCTGGCTTGCACGTAGTGGTACCATTCGACGTGCTCGGCGTCGTCCCGCTCGGCGATGCGCGTGGCGACCTCGTGCAGGCGCTCTTCGGCCTCGTGGACGAGCTGGCGTCGCTTCTCGCCGTCCACGTGGCGAAGCTCGCGTTCGAGGTCCCAGAGGAACCGCTCGACGTCCTCCTCGCTCACGAGCAGATAGACCCCGCCCCTGCCTAAAAAGAGGCCCCTTCGCCTAGCCGCTGCGCTCGGCTGGGAGGAGCTTTATATCGGGCTCGGGCTGGGGCCCGTGTGTCCGATCGCATCCGACGCATGTTCGCGGACATCGCTCCCGATTACGATCGGGCCAACACGATCCTCTCCTTCGGCATCCACGGGCGCTGGCGGAAGAGGGCGGTCGAGATGGCCAAGGCCTCGCCCGGGTTCGACGTGCTGGACTGCGCGACGGGGACGGGGGATCTGGCGCGCGCGTTCGCCGACCAGGTGCAGCCGGGCGGTCGCGTGGTGGGCATCGACTTCGTCTCGCGCATGGTGCGCCTGGCGCGGGAGAAGCTCGACGAGGAGGACGTCGAGGTCGAGCTGGGCGTGGCGGACGCGCTGCGGTTGCCGTTCGCGGACGACCGGTTCGACATGGCCAGCATCGGGTTCGGGATCCGGAACGTGGACGATCCCGAGCGGTGCTTGGTGGAGATGGCGCGCGTGGTCAAGCAGGGGGGCCGCGTGGTGGTGCTCGAGTTCGGGCAGCCTGAGGGGCTTGTGGGGGTGCCCTATCGGTTCTACGGTCGGCACGTGATCCCGCGCGTGGGGGAGCTTTTGACGGGGAACCGCGAGGCCTACGAGTACCTTCCGTCCTCGCAGGCGGAGTTCCCGGCGGGGGACGCCTTCCTGGAGATGGCTCAGGAGGCGGGCGTCTTCCACAGCGTCGAGGCGGAGGCTCTGATGGGGGGGCTTGCCTGGGTGTACGTGGGAGAGGTCGCCTAGCCGGGCCGGTCCGTGGCGTGGGCGAGAGCTGGTTGCACAGGTGACACCAGCCGGTGGCTTGGCTACTGAACCTTTGAAGGGTCCTCCCCCCTTTGCGGGTGCGAGACGATGCCAGGTTCCGGGATGCAGCCTGGTATCAACTTGCAACCGGAAGGATGGACCATGACCGAGGAGGACCCCCTACCCACCCACGAGGACCCCGCCTGGTACAAGGCCGTCGTGCTCACCGTCGTCGTCTTACCCTTCCTCATCACCGTGTACGCCCTCTGGAGCCTGTGGGGCCAGGGCGCCGGCTGGCTTGAGGTCGGCCTGCTCGTGGGCTTCTGGGGCATCATCGGCATGGGCATCAGCGTCGGGTACCACCGCATGCTCACCCACGGGGCCTTCCAAGCGCCCGCGTGGCTGCGCGCGCTCCTGTTGGGCGTCGGCGCCATGGCGATGCAGGACAAGCCCAGCGACTGGGCCGCCACGCACAAGCGCCACCACGCGCACGCCGACGACGAGGGCGACCCCCACAGCCCCCTGGAAGGGTTCTGGCACGCGCACTTCGGATGGCTGTTCAGGGACCGGTTCGTACGCTCGGGCCCCGTGTACGAGAGCCTCCGCTCGGACCCCATGGTCCGCAAGATCGACCGCAGGTACTTCTGGCTGCTGCTCGCCGGGTTCGCCCTGCCCGCGCTCGTGGGCGGGCTGGTGCGGCTGAGTTGGGCCGGAGCCCTCTCCGGGCTCGTCTGGGGCGGGTTCGTGCGCGTGTTCATGGGGCACCACATCACGTGGAGCGTGAACAGCGTCAGCCACATGTTCGGCTCGCGCCCCTACGAGACCAGCGACCAGGCCAAGAACAACGCGCTCGTGGCCATCCTCGGGTTCGGGGAAGGCTGGCACAACAACCACCACGCGTTCCCCAGCGCCGCGTACCTCGGCCACGCCTGGTACCAGATCGACCCCGGCCGCTACCTCATCCAGCTGCTCGAGAAGCTCGGCCTCGTCTGGGACGTGCGCATGCCCGACGCGGAGACGCGCGCACGGCGCCGGTCCACGGCCACGTGACCCGTCCAGCCCCCGCCGAACCCCACGGTCTCCCCTGCCTTGTGGACATGAGTCTGCGCACGGCCTGAAATCTCCGCCCGAGAAGGCCCTGAAATAAGGGGACCATCTCCCCTAGGTTCGATGCGCTGGAAGATCCTCACCCTCGCGGTCATCGGTCTCCTCCTGGCCCCGGCCGCGATCGCCCAAGACAACCAAGACGACGAATCCGACGCCCAGATCACGATCGTCGCCCCCGAAGAGTGTCCCGACGACACCCAAACCGGCGGCGATGACGACCCCATGGGCGACCAGGACCAGAACCAGAACGACTCTCAGCAGTGCCTTGAGCTCGAAGAGGGCAACCTCGAAGACATCAGCGAAGGCGACCAGGTCGAGCTCACCTTCGAGAACGAGCAATCCCAATCCGCCACCCTGCACGTGGCCAACATGAGCGACGCGGACGTCGGCGGCGACACCGACGAGCAGGACGCCGTCGCCTCCACCAGCGACGTCAGCCAAGGCGAAGACGACACCACCAACTTCACCGCGCCCGCGGACGGGGACGAGCTGTACTTCTGGGTCGAGGACCGAGAAGAAGACGGCCTGTACCTGACCGCAACCGGCACGCAAGACGGCGCCGGGGACGACGACCGGGAAACCGAGCCCGCCGACGGCTTCGAGGACGACGCGCAAGACGACACGCCCGCGCCCGGCCTGCTCATCGTGGCCCTCGCGGGCGTCGG
>CAZOQA010000078.1:0-7193 GCA_964581775.1 uncultured Thermoplasmatales archaeon
CCCGCCGACGCCGCCACCCGCCTTGCCCCCCTCGTCAAGACCCCCGCCCCGAAACGCTGGCGCCACGCCTGGCACGAAGCCGAAGACCGCACCCGACGCATCCTCGACGACGAGATCACGACCTCCCCCTTCGAAGCCACCGTCCTCCACCACGCCGCCACCCGCCTGCCCCCCGACGGGACGCTCGTTGTAGGCAACAGCATGCCCGTCCGCGACCTCGACGCGTACGCACCCCCCCGCGAGGCCCCCCTCACCGTCTTCGCCAACCGCGGCGCAAGCGGCATCGACGGCCTCGTCTCCACCACCATCGGCGCCTGGCACGCCACGCAACAACCCACCCTCGCCGTGCTCGGCGATCTCACCTTCCTCCACGACGCCAACGGCCTCCACGGCCTCCCCGACCCCCACCACCCCCTCGTGTTCCTCGTCATCAACAACGACGGCGGAGGCATCTTCCACCAGCTCCCCATCCGCAACAACCCCGCGTTCGAGACCTACTTCGCCACCCCCCACGGGCGCACCCTCGAACCCCTCGCGGACCTCCACGAGATCCACCACGCACGCATCCCCATCAAGCGCCTCGACAAGACGCTCGAGGACGCCCTCCACGAACCCACCATCACGCTTCTCGAAGTCACCTCCGACCGAGAAGAGAACCAGCGACGGCACGACGCCGTCCACCAACGCATCGACCAGACGCTACGACGAAACAGGTGAGACCATGGCAGCCAGCGAACTGATGAAACGAACCGACGTGGACTGGACCGAGGTCAAGCGATACGAAGACATCACGTACCACAAAGGCGAAGGCATCGCCCGCATCGCCTTCGACCGACCCGAGGTCCGCAACGCGTTCAGACCCGACACGCTCATGGAGATGCAAGACGCCGTCGACGACGCCCACGACGACTCCAGCATCGGCGCGATCCTCCTCACCGCGAACGGGCCCAGCCCCAAAGACGGCGTCTGGAGCTTCTGCGCCGGCGGCGACCAAAGCGTCCGCGGCGACAGCGGGTACGTCGGCGAGGACGAGGTCCCCCGCCTGAACGTGCTCAAGCTCCAACGCACCCTGCGAACCATGCCCAAACCCGTCATCGCGCTCGTGCCCGACTACGCCATCGGCGGCGGGCACGTGCTCCACGTCGTCTGCGATCTGACCATCGCCGCCGAAGGCGCCCGGTTCGGACAAACCGGGCCCATGGTGGGAAGCTTCGACGCCGGGTTCGGGTCCGCCACCCTCGCACGCGAGATCGGGCAGAAGAAAGCGCGCGAGATCTGGTTCCTGTGCCGCCAGTACACGGCCGAGGAGGCCGAGGACATGGGCATGGTGAACACGGTCGTGCCCCTCGAGGAGCTGGAGGTCGAGGGCGTCCAGTGGGCTCGCGAGATCCTGCAACGAAGCCCCACCGCCGTCGCCGCGTGCAAGGCCGCCATGAACGCGGACATGGACGGGCAAACCGGGCTCCAGGTGCTCGCTGGACAGATGACGCGGCTTTTCTACCAGACCGACGAGGGCCAGGAGGGCCGCGACGCCTTCAACGAGGACCGCGACCCCGATTTCGAGACGTACCCCTGGCTACGCTGACGGGACCAAGCGATCCCCCCGGAAGGGGTGGGGTCCCCGCTTGGGGGACCCCCGCGTGGGGTGGGCGCTTACCCGTGCACGGCGACGAGCGCGAACGGTTGCGGGCCTTCAGGGATGTCCACGCCGCGCACCGTGACCTCGTACGTGCCGGCTTCGGGGTCTTGGATGTAGACGGCTTCCTCCACGTTGATGCGGTCGGGGTCGCCCTGGTCGGCGGGCACCTCCCCGTTCACGAACGCGTTCCCGACGTGCACGCCGTCGGGGCTTTCGACCTCGAGGTCCAGGTCGTTCACGATGGCGGGGTTCGCGCCGGCTGTGGCCCGGTAGTCGTTCCAGGCGAGCATCACGCGGAACGGTTCTCCGTCCTCGACCTCGATGTCGAAGGTTTCCGTATCGCCCGTCTCGAGACCCTCGCTGTCGTCTTCCACGAACAGGGACCGGTCGTCCCCGTCGAAGTGGAGGGCATCGTCCAGGAGCACGCGCCCCCATCCCTCGTCCGCGTTGGGGATCGCGTCGCCGGCTCCGTTGCCGGTCATGTCCTGCCCGCTGATCTGCAGGGTGGCGCGCACGAGGGAGGAACTGGGCGTGAACCCGTCGTCCGCGCTTGCTTCGCCGGTGGGGTGGTAGCCTTTCTCGTAGTAGTCCATCACGAGCGCGGCGGCGCCGGCGACGGCGGGCGTGCTCATGCTGGTCCCGGAGAGGCATCGGTAGTTGCTGGACCCGGTGCCGGCGCTGTCCAGGCAGGCTCCGGGGGCTGCCACGTTGGGCTTGATCCGCTCGTCCGTGGTGGGCCCGCGCGAGGAGAAGTACGCGATGTCCTCCATGCCGCCTCCGTTGTTCGTGGCGGCGATGCCCATCGCGCTCTTCGCGACGGACGCCACGCGCATGGTGGAGTGTCCGGCGTTGCCCATGCTTCTCAGGATGAGGAACTCGTCGTTCTCCCAGGTGTAGTCGTCGTGCATGCGGGCCACGTGCGTGTAGTCGTGCGTGTGCCCGCTTCCCCAGCTGTTCGAGTTGATGTTGGCGCCGGCTTCCTGGGCGGGGTCCCAGTACTCGGTGTAGTCGTCGGCGATGTAGAACCCGGAGAAGCCGTGGATGTCGCACACGGCCAGGCCCGCGTTGTACGCGATGCCGTCGTTCCCGGTCCGCTCGTCGTAGGGGGCCGCGCTCCCGGCTGCGGTCCCGGCCACGTGCGTGCCGTGGCCGTACGTGTCGTCGAAGTCCCCGGGCGTGCTGGAGGAGCTTCCCGGCTCGCTGGGGTCGTGGGGCCCGTAGTAGGCGTCGATTTTGCGGTGCGGGTTGACGTCTTGGGGCAGGATCACGTTCCAGAACACGAGCGGGGCGGCTTCGTCCTCGTACAACTCGTGCCGCATCTGCGCGACGGTGTCGTCCGCGGTGGGCACGATCGCGTCGGTGGCGACGCCGGTGTCGCACACGCTGACGGTTTGCGTGCTCCCGTCCACGCCTTGCTCGTGCACCGTGTACGTGTCGAGCGTGCCGGTTTGCGTGATGGCGCTGGCTTCGGCGTTGTCGAGCGTGATCTCGTCGTAGGCGTGCTCGATCCAGGAGACCTCGTGCAGCTGCGCGATGGTGTCCAGGGCGGGGGCGGGAAGCGTGGCTTTCACGATCCCGTCGATGGGGGTGGAGGCGTGGCTTGTGACGGTGCCTCCGTTGTCCTCGACGGCTTCGATCACGGGGTCGAGGGGTTGGTCGGGGAAGGCGAGGATCGTCACGTCCGTGGTCCCTTCGCTGGGCAGGCTGGGCGCGATCTTGTACGCCGGGTGGTAGGCGCTCGTGAAGAGCACCTCGTCCCAGGCCGCGAGCTCGTCGTCCAGGCTGGGGTCCATGCGCACCAGGTAGGCGTGGTGGGGGATCACGTCGTAGACGCGGTCGGCCGTGGAGGAGAGCTTGTCGTGCCAGTCGCTTTTGACGGGCCCTTCGAACTGCACGATGCGCACGGGCGCGTCGTCGTCGCGCAGCTCGTCGGGCACGGCGTCGTCGCTGGCGTCCAGGCTCCAGGCGCCTCGCTCGACGGTCGTGTCGAGGATTTGCGTCCGGACGCCGTCGTCTTCGAGCGCGCGGGCTTGCTCGTCGGTCAGCCACGCGGTCTGGAAGCTCCCGTAGTCAGCGACCGGGTCGTCGAGGTCCGCGTCCCCGTCGAACACGATGCGTAGTTGTTCAGTGTCTTCTCCGCCGCTGGTGGCGACCGCGGCCATCGCGACGAGGGCCACGGCGGCGATCAGGGCGGTCGTTATGCTCAGGCGTGATTCCGTCAGGTTCCAGTCTCCCAAGTCTGTTCCCCGCTCCCTCACGGGCGTGTCGAGGTATAGGCTTTCCGCACGGAGCGAGGGGGTGACTCCCGGCTAGAGGCCGCGTGGCGCTCAAGGAACGTTGAGTCATCCGAGGACGAGACGGTCGAGGACGAGACGGTGCTCGACGGTCGGGTCCCCGGCGAGGAAGGCGTGAGCCTCCTCGAAGAAGACGCCCTCCTCGTCGCTTCCGAACGCGTTGATCGCGTCCCTGTCCTGCCACGTGCTCACGGCGGCGACGCGGGGGGGATCCGTCGTCTCGTCCAGGGCTGTGGTGATGGACAGGCAGCCCTCGTGCTCGTCCAGCGCGGGGTAGAGGGTCTCCCGCATGAACGCCTGGAACGGTTCCACGTCGTCCTTGCGCACCGGCGCGTGCCAGATGCGCAGGATCATGGTGGGCGCCTCCGGGGGGTGGACAGGCGGGTGTCGTTCGCTTTGAACCACTCCTGCGCGTCTTGGACCTCGTCGCGCGTGAGCCCGTGCCCGGCGTTGGCCCAGCGCAGCGTGACGTCCGCGCCGGCCGTGCGCAGCATGGAGGCCAGGGTCTCGACGCTTTCCTGGGGGACCAGCCGGTCGTTTCGCCCGGCGGCCATGAAAACGGGGATGCCTTCCAGGTCGGGAAGCGTGGCGGGTTCAAGCGGCGTCATGGGGCGAAGCAGGACAGCGGCCCGGAGAACGTTCGGGTGGAGAAGAAGCAGCGTGGCCGCGATGTTGGACCCGTTCGAGAAGCCAAGCGCGACGAGCCGGGCCGTGTCCAACCCGTACTCGTCCGCGGCGTCCTCGAGGAACCGGGCCAGCTCGTCGGCTCGGGTTCGCAGGTCCTCCTCGTCGAAGACGCCGGGGCGTTTGCGCTTGAACCATCGGGGTTGTCCGTTCTCTCGGACTTTCCCCAGCGGGCTCAAGAGCGGAGCATCGGGCGCTACCTGGCGGCCTAGGGGGACCAGGTCGTTCTCGTCCGCGCCGGTGCCGTGCAGGAGCACGAGCCCGAACCCGGGGTCCTCGGCTTGGCTGGGCTCGAACCGGTGCGTGAACGAGAGGTCGGGCACGCGTCACGCCTCCGTCTCGTAGGGGAGGACCAGGTCGGGGAGCACGCGCTCGATCTTCTCGCGGCTTTCCTCCAGCCACGGGGGCAACACGAGGCTCTCGCCGAGCGTGTCCAGGGGTTCGTCCTCTTGGAACCCGGGCCCTTCCGTGGCCAGCTCGTAGAGCACGCCGCCGGGTTCGCGGAAGTAGATGCTCTTGAACCAGAACCGGTCGATCACGGGCGTGGCAGACAGGCCCTGCTCGCGCACGGCTTCCTGCAGCGTGGTGGACTCGTCCTCGTCGCGTGTGCGCCAGGCCACGTGGTGGACGGTCCCGACGCCGCCTTTCCCCGGGCTCGCTTGGGCGTCTTCTTTCAGCTCCAGGAACCCGCTCGTCGCATCGTGGCCCTCGTAGCGCGTCCATCCCGCGTCCTCGCCGGTCTTCTGCATCCCCAGCACGTCGCGGGACAGGGTCAGGATGGGGGTGGCGTCGCGTTCGAGCACGCGCACGGCGTGCAACCCGCGGATCTGGTGCTCCTCGGGGACCGTGCTTTTCTCCCACGCCGTGAAGGTGCGCTCCTCCGCCAGGGGCGTGCCCACGATGGCCACGGTCAACCCGTGCGGGTCCTTGAACCGCAGCCGAGCCTCCTCGAAGCGCTCGAGCTCCTCCACGTCGAGACCCGCCTCGTCCAGGCGGTCTCGCCAGTAGGCGAGGCTTTCGGGCCGCGCAGCGAAGTGCACCTCCACGACCTGTCCGGCGCCGCGGGACCCGCGACGACCGTCCGGCCAGGGGAAGAACGTCAAGTCCGTGCCGGGGTGGCCTTCGCGGTCCGCGTAGAACAGGTGGTACGTGGTGGGGTCGTCTTGGTTGACGGAGCGCTTGACGAGCCGCAGCCCGAGGGTGCCCGCGTAGAAGTCCAGGTTCTCCTGCGGGTCCCCTGCGATCGCGGTCACGTGATGGATGCCGCCGACGCGCGTCATTTGGGGGTCACGCTCTCAAGGCGCTTGGTAGGGGTTCCAGGCTGATAAGGACCTAGGGGGGTCGTGCCATGCCAGCATGGGGCGGGTTCTGGTGGTCAAGCCGCTTTTCAACCGAGGTGTACCTTCGTGAGCTGTGGGTATCCGAGCATCGGGTCTTGTTGGTGCGCGTCGTCGGTGAGGGTGTTCGTGGAGTACCCGACCGCGAGGTCGGCGCCTTCGAGAACAGGGTGGGCGTAGGCCAGGTACGTCGTCACGTTCTCGTACCGATTCTCGGGGGGTTCGTGGATGGGCGCAGTGGTGCTCCAGGGGCCCATGGGATCGGGCGCGGTACGGAGTTCGATAGGGCCGGTAGGGAAATCGCTGATTTGGATCTGGATCCAGGCATCGCGTTCTGCATCGTGGTGGACGGTCCATCCGGGGCCTCCAGGCTCGAAGAGGGGTTCCGGGGGCTTGTCCAAGTCCTGCCAGTCAAGCCAGGCCCCCTGGGCAGGATCATACCACTCAGGGCTGGTCAAATCCGCTGCGAGCACATCCTGGCGAAGCCACCGGACGAGAAAGGGGTCAAAGTGGACGAGACCCAGAGCGTCTTGGTGGGAATGGGATGCATAGGCGTAGACGTGGTCCCCCTGTTCGAACACGCTTCCGGTGGCGATTGAAATGTTCTCGAAGGGGAACGCAGGGGTGCGTGCTTGTTCAAGCTCCCAGGCCAAAGGCTCTCCGCTTGGATCCTGGACGAGGAAGGCCCTCCAGCCTGCATCCTCGAACCCAAAGGGGCCCTCCCCGCGCTCGATGCGGGTATAGAAGAGCAAGAGTTCGCCCTCGACCATGGTCCCGTGTCCCGGCCAGTGTGCGATCTCGCCATCCTCCTCGTCTGGGATGAACGGTCGCGGGTCGCCCTGTTCATCGTCGCCCCCGGTGATGGGTGGAATGTCTGGTAGATCGTCGCCCTCGTCGCTTGGCGGTTCTTGGGTGCGCCAATAGAACTCCAAAGACGCGCGGGTGGGGTCTGGGTCGTGCTGAATCGCGACGGTATTGGAAAGGAAGAACGCTTCGTCCCTGTCCCGCTCCCCGTCGGGGGCCACACGGCTGTCCCCGAAGAGCCACAGAATCCGGCCATCGTCGAGGTCGACGGTGATGGCCCCATCGCCCCCGACCCATTCGTCGCTTTCGTGGAACATTTCGGATGCCTCCGGCCAGGCCTCGCCCGTGGCCTCGATCCCTGGACCTGCTCCCAGGCAACCCGTCGAAAATGCCACGATGGCGACCAAGAGGAGGAGTTTTGGAGCCCCGCGCACG
>CAZOQA010000079.1:0-7007 GCA_964581775.1 uncultured Thermoplasmatales archaeon
AGCAGGAGGTAGAGGCCGCCGCCGGCGAGGGCTCCGGTGCTGGCGCCGAGCGCGTTGGGGTCGAGCTGGTCGTGCGCGTCGAGCACGATGATCGGGTGCGTGGTGCCGAGGATCTCTCGCGTGTGCGTGGACCCGATGTGGTGCGTGGGGGCGTCGAGGCGGTCTTCGTCCGCGATGAGCAGCGGGGTCTCGTGGGGTTGGAGGGTGGCGTCGAGGATCGCATCGGCGATGCGTCGCGTGTTCTGGGGGGCCCCGTGGATCACGATGGGGGCGCGGTGGTGGGCTTGTTGGGCCTTCTTGTGGACGTCGTGGGTCGCGTCGAGGATCTCGTCCATGTCCCGCGGGGGATGGATGAGGGCCTTAGGTCTAAAAGGTGGACGCCGAGCCTTGGTCATCTCGCTTCGAGTATGGAAGAGTGTCGGAGCTTCCGGCAAGGGACGCTAATCGCTCACTCGGCTTAGGCTCCTTCGAAGCGGTTCATCTCGTCGCGCATGCGGCGATCGACATCCTGGGCAGCTTCTTCGAACGTCTCTGCCTCTTCCTGGGTAAGGACGCCGGACAGGCTCCGTATCGCGTGGTCCCTAGCAAGACGGTTCACAACGTCCGAGAAGCTCTCCCCCTCCCGTTTGAGGCTTTCAAGCCGCGTGTAGGCTTCTTCCGACAGGTTGACCGTCTTCGTCGGCATATGTGGACATGCATGCGTGGTACTATTTTTCCTTAGTCCGGGGAAGACCCGCTCAGGTCGAAGGGTCGACCGTCTCAACGCTGAGGGTCCTGGTGGGCCAGGTAGCGGCTGGCGAGGAACCCGGCCAGGGTGAGCGCGGTGAGCGCGATGTAGGCGATCAGCAGCCAGTCGGTGCCGGGGGCGGGTTCGGGGCTGGGCCCGCCGGCGATGCCGGGCCCGTCCTGCGTGGGGGCCTGGGGCGGGTTGAGGAACCGGTAGAGGCCCACGATGCCGGAGGCGATGAACGTGGCGAGCGTGGAGAGGTCCACGACGAGGTGGACCTTGTCGCGGCGGATCATGCTCTGGGCTTGCTCGGTGAGGGAGTAGTACACCCACAGGCGGTCCTCGTCCTCGTGCCGTTGGACGAGGCCTTCTTCGACCAGGTCGGTGAGCTGGCCGTGCACGGTGCTTTTGCTTTGATCGGTTTCGCGGGCCAGCTCGCTGGCGGTGCGCCGGGTCCCGTCCAGCGCTTTGAGCAGGCCCAGGCGGGAGGTGCTCACGTTGACGAGGCTCGTATCCTCCGGGTCGACCGCGGCGTGGTGCTCCTGCTCGCCCATCCTGGCAACGCGCATCGGGAGGGGCGTAAAAGCTCCTCGGGAACCGTTCACCTGGGACCGAACAGAACCCCAAGGGGGCCCCGCCGCGAAGAACCGGGCAGGGCCCCCGGGGGGAGAGCGCTTGGGGGGTGCGTGGGGGGTCAGGGAGCGTGCAAGCAGTCCTGGTGCACGTCCCCGCTCGTGCAGGCCGCAGCGCCCGGCGGGGACAGCGAGTAGCCGCCGTAGGCGCCTTGGCCACCAAGGGGGGAGGTGAACCCTGCAGCCCCGTTGGCGCTGGTCGGGCAGGCTTGGAAGAACCCGAACCCGCACGTGGCGCTGCCCGAGGCCGAGGCCTCGTCCGCAGCCAGGCCCGCGCCTGCCAAGAGCGTGCCGCAGGACCCGTACGCGTCCGCGCTGCGATCGCACCGGGCCTGGATGGACCCGTCCACGGGCGCGGCCTGCTCGTCGCTGGCCGCACCACGAACGTGCACGCGCGTGCAGGCCTCCTCGTCCGGTTCCTCGCGGCAGGTCACCTCGAAGCCCGCATCCCCCTCGGGCGAGCCCGCGTCCACGGAGACCACGTGGTCCGTGCCCATGACGGTCTCCTGCTTCTCGTACGCCACGGTTGCGCTCTGCTCCTCGCCCACGTGCACCAGGGCCCGCTCGGGCCCCTCCTCGCCGTCCGAGACGCAGGCCGTCACGAGCGCCAGGCTCGAGCAGTCCTCGCTGGAGGGCGTGCTCATGGTCTCGATCGCATCCTGGAACACGTACGCCGCGCCCCCGTTGTACGCGGCCTCGTTGTGGCTGGGTGCACCCACCACCAACGCGGACCCGTCGACCGCCACGGGGGCCCCGAACCGGTCCCCCATCGCGGCGTCGTCCGCGGCGAGCACGCCCGCCTCCATCCACCCGGCGTCCGTGTCCTCGAACACGTGCACCGCGCCCGCCGAGAGCTCCACCGGCACGCCCGGAGCGCCCACGTACGCGACGCCGTCCTCGACGGCCACGCTCTGGCCCACGGCCGCGCCGGGCAGCGAGGAGGCCGGATCCAGCTCGCTGGCGAACTGCCACCCGTCCTCGGTGCGCTCGTACGCGAACGCGTCGCCCTCGTCCGCGATGAAGAACGGCCAACAGCACGCCGTGACCTGGTACCCGGGCGCGCCCACCACGAGCTCGTCCCCGTCCAGGTCCACGCTCATGCCGACCTGGCGCGCATCCGACCCCTCGGGAGCCTCGAGGGCGTCCACGCGCTCCCAGTCGTGCTCTCCGGGCGTGGCTTCTTCGTACGCGACGACCGCGCCCGCCCCGTTCTGGGCCTGCGCCTTGGGTGCGCCGGCGAGGATCGCGTTCCCGTCGAAGGCCACGCTCACGCCCAAGCGTTCCTCGGCTTCCCCGGGCGGCACGAGCTCGGCCTGGTGCTCGTACCCCGTCTGGGTCTTCTCGTACACGTGCAGCGCGCCGACGCTCTCGTACCGGTCGGGCGCGTGCGAGGCGTCCGGCTCGCCGACCACGATCACGTCCTCCTGGATGTCCACGCTCATGCCGAACGTGGACAGCTTCTCAGGCGTGTTCGCCACGAGGACGTCCTCGAGGGTCCACTCCCCGGTCTGGGACTCCTCGTACACGGCCGCGGCGCCCGCGGCGAACGCGTCGTCCACGGTGATGCCCGTGATGCCCGCCACGAGCGTCTCCCCGTCGAGCGCGACGGAGGAGCCCAGGCGTCCGTCGTCCTCGAACGGGGACTCGAGGGTCGCCTCCAAGACGGGCCCGTCCGAGGTTCGCTCGTAGACGAGCACGATGCCCTCGTCGTCGTGGTGCGCGTTGGTGACCACGATGCGGTCTTGGGTGACCTCGACGGCGCGAGGGAACCGGTCGTCCTCGCTGATCGAGTCGTGCGTGATCTTGTCCTCTTGCACGGTCGCTTGGGGAAGCGCGCTGGCTGCCCCCGCGAAGGGGACCGCGAGCATCAAAACCGCGATCGTCCATGCGATGCATCTCTTCGTCGATCCGGTGCGTGACGTCGTCATGCTGAGCCAAGCCTCCTGGTTCGCTCGCGACGGGAACGCGCCCAGGAGGGAAAACGGCTCAGGATTCGTTCGATGCGCTCGAACACTCCAGGCGGGGAGCTGGTGGAGTCCAGGATCCGTCGGCTTGGTCTCGAGTCTGGGTTTAGCCCACCGCGACCGCGGGCATGAGGGAAAGGTCTAGTAGTACTCTAGTCCTACTCTAGGAGTACCATGGGCTCAGAGAAGTTCTCAATCTCGACGAGTCAAGAGCTCTTCGAGGCCCTCGAAGAACTCTGTGAAGCCCGCGGGGAAGACCGGTCCTCCCTTATCGAGATGCTCCTACGAGAGCACCCCATGATCCAGCGGCAGATCCGCCGACGGCGGGACCTGCCCTCAAGAAGAGGCCAGGGCAGACGATTCGAAACGGTCCAAGCCCTCGCCCGGACCGCCAGACGCCAATGGGAAAAGCGCGAGGATCGAGGCGAGGTCGCTTTCCTTGACCGATAACACACCAGGCTTCCGAGAAGAACTCGAGGAGACCCTCTCCGGGTTGTCCGCCCCAGAACGCAGAGCCACCTTCCTGGGCCTCATCGGTCGCCGCTTCCCCGACGAAGAACAACCCATCCTCGTCGGAGGCGCCCTCGTCGAACTCCTCACCGAGGGCCAATACGTCACCGGAGACCTCGATTTGATCGAGAACGCCAGCGACCTCAAGGCGCTCCTCGAACAAGCCGGCTTCGAGAAGACCGGGCGCCACTACGTCCACGACGAGCTGGGACTCACCGTCGAAACCGTCGGGACCGCGCTGGACCCGGAGCGGCGGTCTGAACGGATCGAATGGAAAGGCTACACGGTCCGGATCCTCTCCATCGAAGACCTCATCGTGGACCGCCTCTGCGCAGCCAAGTTCAGGGACAGCACAACCGATCACGAACAAGCCGACCTCGTCTACACGACCCACCACGACCGCCTCAACCTCGACCGTCTAGAAGCCCGAGCCCAGGAAGAGCAAGTCCACGACCTCCTCCACACCCTCGGAGACGGTCACCAGACCAAGGCGTGACACTTCGCCCGGTCGAGCCGAACGACTGCATGCCGGATGGGTCTCGCGCCGGTCGAGATCGAAGCTTAGCTTTGCACCAACCCGTTCTCGACGTTCACGGTGCCGCACGCGTCGCGCGCGCCCGCATCGCCGGCCCCGTTCGTGTCCTCGTCGGGGCCCCCGTACCGGTCGGGGATGTTCGCGTAGTTGTCGGGGCCGGCGTGAACGATGACGGCGCTACCGTCCAAGTCGTCGAGCTCGCCCGCGTCGTAGCGGTCGGTCGTGAAGGTGAGCTCGGCGGTCCCGTTCTCGGTGACGAGCAAAACGGGCATGTCGCCGGCGTGATCGCCGTGGTTGTTCTCGCCGGGATTGTGGTGCCCGCCGGCGAGGTCGAACGTGGGGTTGCAAAGGCCGGTCTCGTGGATGTGGAACCCGTGGAAGCCGGGGGAGAACTCGTCGATGGTGGCGGTGACGCGGATCGCGCCGTCGGCCTCGGTGAACGTGACGGCTCCGACGTTGTTGCCGTCGGCGTCGGCGAGGTCCGCGGTGGCGACCTCCGTGCCGGGACTGGGGAGATCGTCCGCGTCCTCGGTGCCTTCGATGACGCCGCAGGCTTCGCGCGGGCCGGCGTCGCCGGCGGCGAGCGTGTCCTCGTCGGGTCCGCCGTACCGGTCGGGGATGTTGGCGTAGTTGTCGGGTCCTTCGTGGATGATGAGCGCGGTCCCGTTGTCGGTGACGAGGTCCTCGATGGTGAAGCGGTCGGTGACGAAGGCGTGCACCCCGGTCCCGTCGCCGTTGACGAGCAAAACGGGCATGTCGCCGGCGTGGTCGCCGTGCTCGTTCCCGTCGGGGGCGAAGTGGCCGCCAGCGTCCGTGAACGCGGGCTCGCATGCGCCGTTACCGTGGATGTGGAACCCGTGGAACCCGGTGGAGAGGTTCCCGACGGTCGCGACGACGCGGACGAGGTCCCCGTCCTGGTGGAAGGAGACGGTGCCGGCGTGCTCGCCGTCCTGGTTCGTCAAGGTTGCTTGCGCGGCGCTGGGGATGTCCCCGTCGCCGTCGTCCCCATTCAGGGGGCCGTCCCCGTCGCTTGCGAAATCCAGGCACCCGGCGAGCGCGATGAGCAGGACGATGGAGCCCAGGAGGATGCGGAGCGTGGTTCCCCTCGTGTTCATCAAGACCACCTTCTCGTGACCGAGGCGAAGCGCTCCTGCGGTATGAACGTTCGCTGCTTGAGCCTACGCGAAGCCCGAGTGGCCGGCCTCGCCCTTGGGGTCCTCCTCGTAGTGCATCACGTGCAGCCCCGTGTAGCGGTCGCTTCCCAGGATGTACCCGTCGACGACGTTCAGGTCCCACACGGCGGGGTTGCCCATGGGGAACGAGTCGCGATCGTAGCGGGGGATCCCGTCGGTCTGGGGCATGTGCACGCCCAGGATCTCCTCGCTGGCGGGCGCGTTGCCGCCGTGCTCGATCATGGTGGCCAGGTCGAAGACCCAGACCCCGTTGTGGTTGTAGGCCAGGTAGAGCTTCTCGTCCACGATCTGGACCTGGTGGACCGTCATGAGGAGGCCTTGACTGGTGATGCCTTGCGGGTTGACCCACTCGGCGACGAGCTCGGGTTGCTCGTCCCAGTCGTCCACGTCGAGCACCCAGATGGGGCTTTGAACGTCCTCGAGGGTTTCGGGCGTGACGATGAGCACGCGCTTGTCGTCGACCATGGCGGGCATGGCGCTGTGCACGTACCCGTGGTAGTGCTCGGCGCCTTCGCCCGTCCAGCGGGCAAGCTCTTCAGGCGCGGCGGGGTTGGAGACATCCAGCACGGTCGCCCCCAGGTCCCAGTGGGAGATGCTCAAAAGCGGGGTGCCGTCCTTGGGGTCCTCGCGGTAGGTCATATCGTGCGGGGTGGCGCCTTGGGCGCCTGCGGGGTCGTCGAGGATCACGTTGAGCGCGTCCTCGTCGGTGGGCCAGTACGTGCCGAGCTGGACCGTCGCGGGGGCGGGGTCGCGTTGGAAGGTGAAGACCGTGATGCTTTGCGCCACGCACCAGACGTACTCGTCCCCGTTCACTTCCGCGTGCGTGACGAGGTGGCACCCGAGCGGCTCGACGGGTTGGAAGTGCACAAGCTCGGGCTGGGTGGGCTCCTCCAGGTCGTACACGAGGAACCCGTTCGAGGCGCCCCACTCGACGACCTGGTCCGGGCTGGGCGGGCCTCCCTCGGGGAGGCTTCCCACCTGTTGCGTCGCCAGGAGCGCGTACTGTCCGTCCTCGGTGAGCTTGACGTCCACGGCGTACGATTCGGGGGCTTCGACGCGGCTAAGCTTGACGGGGTCCTCGGGGTTGCTGGTGTCGAGGAGCACGAACCCGGGCGTGGAGCCTTGGCCGACGATGGCGACGGCGGTCATGCCGGCTTCCGAGTCGATCTCGCCGATGTAGCTGGGCGCGGTGTCCTCGGTGAGGGGGTGGTGCGCGATCTGCTCCATCGTGGGCGAGGAGTACGCGTGCCCCGTCGCGGTGGGATCCTCGTGCTCGTGGTCCGGTTCGATGAACGCCTCGAAGGACCACTCCGTGCTCCCGTTCTCGTCCCCGCCGGGCCCTCCGGCGGGATCGTCCCCGATCCCCAGGCACCCGGCCACGAGGATGAGCGCTGCTGCAAGGATCAGCCCGGTCAGGAGGTCGTCTCGCCCCATCGAGCCCCCAGG
>CAZOQA010000080.1:0-6501 GCA_964581775.1 uncultured Thermoplasmatales archaeon
GCCCGCGAACATGTACGTGCCGGGCAGGGTGTCGCCTTCGACCCGGAAGTCCTCAATCACGGCCTCCATGTCCAAAAAGCCCAGCGAAACCTCCTCGTCCTTGAGCGTCTGCTGGGTCCCGTCCGGCCGGTCCAAGGTGACTTGGAAGGTCCCCTCGGCGGCGGCGGTCCCGTAGTTTCTCACCCAGAAGTGCTGCTCGGAGCGGTCCCCGATGCGCAGCTGGTCGTGCTCGATGTTGAAACTGTCGATCACGTGGGCTTCGTCGCCGGCCTCGAGCGTGTGCAGGATCCCCATCACCTGCACCAGGCCCTCGCCGTAGTCGATGTTGGGTTCGCTGTCGAACGAAGGCAGGCTGTAGGCGGTGTCCTCGAGGATGGTCTTGTCCGCGCCGCTGGCGGTGTCCCAGCCGGTACCGGTGACGGTGCGTTTCATCTGTTCGCTGAGCGCGGCGGCGCCGGCCACGTGCGGCGTGGCCATGCTGGTGCCGCTCCAGGTCTGGTACCCGCTGGGGTCCCCGCCGGTGGCCCCGTCGCGGGGCACGGCGCTTCGCACGTCTTTGCCCTTGGCGACGACGTCCGGGCAGATGCGTTCCTCCGCGTCCGGGTCCACGGGGTCCGTGCAGGGGCCGCGGCTGGAGAAGGAGGCGATCTCGGCCTCGGCGTCCACCGCGCCGGCGGTCACGCTGTCGGCTCCGCAGGCGGGCCCGCCGATAGTGCCGGAGCTGGGCCCGGCGTTGCCGGCGGCGAACACGCTGAGCATGCCTTGATCGGTGAGTTCTTTCACCATCTGGATGATGCTCGTGGTTGCTTGGCAGTTGGCGCCCCAGCTGTTGGAGGTCACGTCGGCGCCGTTGTCGAAGGAGAACTGGAGCGCGTCCAGCGCGTCCGAGAGGGACCCGCTTCCTCCAGCGTTGAGGAACTTGACGCCGATCAGGTCCGCGTCGGGCGCCACGCCGGTCTCCTCGAACGTGCCGTGCTGGGGGTGCTCGTAGTCGCTGGAGCCGGCCGCGGTGCCGGCCACGTGCGTGCCGTGCCCGTGGTCGTCGTAGGGCTCCTCCTCGCCGCTGACGAGGTCCAGCCATCCCACGATGCGGCTGTCGCCGTCCTCGGTGAGGAAGGCCTCGTGCGTGCCGTCGATGCCCGTGTCGATGACGCTGATGGTGATGTCCTCCCCGGTGTAGCCTTCGGCCCAGGCCTCTTCGGCTTGGATGAGGGCTCGGCCTTCCGTGTTCATCAGGGAGACGCCGTCCCCGCTGGCGGGCAGCGGGTCGATCAGCTGGATGCTGTCGTCGCGGTCGTAGGCCATGTGGCGTGCGTCGTCGAGGCTTGCCAGCGTCTCGAGCGTGGCAAGCGGGGCCTCCAGGAGCACGGCCGGGGCCGCGGACCAGGTCTTGTGCATCGTGCCCAGGTTCGCATCGAGCACGGCCTGTACGTCCTCGAAGAAGGGTGCCGCGGCGTCGTCGAGGTACGCGTTGGCTTCGTCGCGGTCCTCGAACGCGGGCGTGGTTTGGTGCTCGGGACCGGTGAGGACCACCTGGAACGTGTCCGTGGGGTCCTCGAGGAGAGCGTCCGCGAGCTCGGGACCTGCCAGGTCCAAGACCTCCTGGCTGGGGGTCTCGGGCGGTTCGGGCTGGGTCGCGGAGCTCGCGACGGCGAGCGCGTCCACGGGGACGCTGGCCACGCCTCGGTCGAGCTCGGCGCTTCGGATGTACCAGCCGAGGTCCGGGAAGTCCATCCCGGCGAACACGAAGCGGATCTGGATCTCGCCCTCGTACCCGCGCAGGCTGAACGTGGTCTCCTCGTACCCGTCCATCCCGACGCCTCGGATCACTTGCATGCGGTCCTTGCCGGGGTCCAGGCAGTCGATGACCAGGTCGTCCCAGGTCCTGCTTGTCCCGTCGTCGGGTTGCACGGTGTCCCAGGTGTCCCCTGCGTCGTCGCTGACCTGCACCAGGCCGCCCGTGTACCGGGAGGCTTCGTAGTAGTGGTCGAGCGTCAGCGTGGGCGCAGCCAGGCCAGGGATGAGGTCCGTGTTGATCGGATCGGTGACGAGCGCGCTGCACTCGCCGAGCCCGTGACCGCCGTGCGGGTCCGTGGCCCACACGGTGTCGAGCGTGGCGGGGCCGGTGGTGGGGATGCTTTGGCACCACGTCGCGCTGGGGCGTTGCACATCCCACCCTGGCATGTCCTCTTGGCAGGTCGCTTCGAGGGCTTGCTGGGGGTCGGTGAGGCTTTGCGGGTCGACATCGGCGCCGGCGCCGATGTCGACGGTAGCCTGGTCCAGGTACACGCCTCGGTGTTGGTCGTCGTGCCCGCTGGCGTAGGCGAGGCGGATCTGGATCTCTTCACCCATGAACGAGGAAAGATCGAAGGTGTCCTCGTGCCAGTCGTCCGCGCCGCTTGCGGGGCTCGTCCAGACGGGCTGATCTACGGGGTTGCCCAGGCACAGCACGGGGTTCCACCAGCCCAAAAGCCCGTCGTACCCGTCGTCGGGTTCGACGATGTACCAGTGACCGTCCTCGCCGTTGACCATCACGACGGCTCCGTCGATGCCGGTGGCTAGGTCTCGGTACGTCTCCAGCGTGAGCTGAGCGGTCTCGACCATCGGTGCGTCCACGTCAGGGAGCTGGATGGGGGGGCTGTCCAGGAAGCTGCACTGGTCCGTGTCCGTGTCGGCCAACAGGTCGGTTCCCCACATGTTGAGGCTGCCGGTGGGCACCTCGGGCGGGTTTACGGGCACGCCCCATTCCCACGTGGAGGTCCCGGTGACGGTCCAGTTCCCATCGTCGGCGTCGAAGTCCTCTTCGTACAGGGTCGCGGCAGGTTGGAACGCGCTTGCTCCCTGCTGACTGGGGTCAGGCACGTCGATGGTGACGGGGTCGGGGCCGGCTCCGACCTCGATGCGCACGTCGTTGACGTACCATCCGTCGACTTGGTAGATGCTGTCCGTCGTGGCGAACACGTACCGGATCGTGATCTCTTCGCCGACGTACTCGCTGATGTCGGCCTGGTGGGTCGCCATGTCGTCGCCGCGGGTTTGCAGCGAGCCGGCGTACGCGCCGGTTCCCTGCGTGACGTGCTCGAGGCACTCGTCGAGCGCCTGATCGGGGGTCCCCGGGTACCCGCTCTCGGGAACGAGGTTGGTGTAGGTTCCGTCCACACCGATCTGCACGACGCCCCCGCCGCTGGCGGAGGAGCTGCGGTACCACTGGTCCCAGAACAGCGCCGCGTCGGGGGTCGATTCCTCAAGCGTCCCGCTGACCTCGATGGGCGGGGACGTGATGGTGCTGCACTCGTTTTTCCCGTGGTCCCCGTCCAGGTGCGTGCCCCAGAGGGTCGTGGGCTCGTCGAAGGAGGGGCCTGTGCTGGTGCTGGTGGTGCCCCATTCCCATCCGAGCGGTTGCTCGGGCTCCTCGAAGGCTTGAACCGTGAACGCGTCCCCGTCGAGGGGGGCCTCGTCGCCGTCCACGGTGAGGCTGAACGCGTCGAGGTACCAGCCTTCGCGAACGTCCGAGCTGGAGCCGCTTGCGAACCCGAAGGCGAGCTGGATCTCTTGCCCGGTGTACGCGTCCAGGTCGACCGTGACGGGCGCGTATTCGTCGTTGAGCCCGGAGTAGACGGATGCGTGGCGGTCGAGGTCCAAGCAATCGCGCACGCCGATGCCGGCCTGCGCGTCGTAGCCTTGGTCGGGCACGACGCGCTCGAACGTGTCGCCTGCGTCGTCGGTGACGAGCAGCACGCCGGCGTCGTACGTGGTGAACGTGGTCCGGTAGAACTCGTACCAGTGCTGGAGGCTCACCTGCGCGGTGTCCGCGCCGGTGAGGTCCAAGGTAGGGGTTAGGAGGACCCCGCACTCATACGGTCGGTAGTCCCCGTCCAGGTTCGTGGCCCACACGTTGTCGCCTTGGGCCGCTTCCCCGGGTCCCGAGGTGGGTGCGCCGCGTTCCCACGTCATGGGGGGTGCGGGCTCGGTGTGGGCCTCCCAGCTCCCGTCGTCCTCCTGGAAGTCCTCCTCGTAGGAGGGGGCCCCCACGAAGGGGGGCTCCACGGTGACCTCGTCCGGGAGGGCGTCTTGGGCCGAGGCGGGGGCGTATGCGAGGCCCATGCTGAGCATGATCGCGGCGCTGACCAGCAGAGCCGGCCGGCTGGTCAACCACTCGAGGGGGCGTGTTTCCATCGTGGGGGTCCTCCTAGGCCTCGGCGTTTACTCCATCAGCTGCAGGTCGCCGAGGTTCACATTGTTGAAGTACCAGCCGCCCTGCGCGGAGATCGTGGTACCGGTGCCGAAGGCGAACCGCAGGGTCAGCGTGGTCGCGTCTTGGTAGTCGTCGAGCGCGACCTCGAGGGTCTCCATGGCGCCGTTCTCGCCGCCGATGACGCCGGCTTCGTCGACGATGGCTCGGTTGTCGTCGCCGTCCGTGGGCACGCCGAGCTCTTCGAAGCAGTCGTAGATGCCGGTGTAGTAGATCTCCTTGTCGTTGGCGTCGGTCTCGAGGATTTCCCAGCTGAGCCCCGCGTCGGTGGAGACGAGGATCAGCCCGGCTGTGCGGGCGCCGCTGCTGAACCATCCATCGTAGTAGCTCATGTCCACGAAGTGGTCCAGGCTCAGGCTCGCATCGTCGCCGATGAGGGCGGTGGGCACGGTGGGGGATTGCACGTAGCTGCACTCGTACTCTTCCTCGCTGTGCACCCCGTGCGGGTTCGTGGCGGTGACCATGTCGCCCTCGGGACCGGTCGAGGCCTCGTCGTGGGCCCACGAGATGTGCTCGCCGCCCACGGTCCAACCCTCGTACTGTTGGGTCTGGGATTCGGCCTGACCGATCAGCGCGTTGACCGTGTCGTTGACATTCTCGACCTCCTCTTCGGGGTCGATCTCGTCGGGGTTGGGGAGGACGGTCAGGTCCACGGGGGCACTGGGGAGAAGCGTGACGCCGTCGAGGGTCACGTTGTTGATGTGCCAGCCCGGGTAGGACGAGAAGCCGTCCTGGGCGCTCCAGGCGAAGCGGAGGGTGACCTCTTGGCCGGACCAGTCGCTGATGTCGGCGTGGAAGGTCTCCATCGGGTCATCGCCGGATTGCTCGAACCCGCCCATGGTGTCCGTGCCCTGCGTGTCGTGCTGCAGGCACTCGTCGTGGTCGCTGTAGGCGAAGCTCGTCGTGTAGCCCTCCTCGGGCACGATGTTGTGCGCGCCGTCGTCGTCGACGACCTGGATGACGCCGCCCGCGCGGAAGCTGGAAGAGCGCAGCCATTGGTCCCAGCTGAGCTCGCCCCCGGCGACGGGCACATCCACGGCGGTCTCAAGGATGCTGCATGCCTCGTCCTCTGTGTAGTCTTCGTCGAGGTTCGTCGCGTATACGAGTTGCCCGATCGGGCCCTCTTCGGCAGGGGCGCCGTACTCCCAGTCGCCGTCCGCCGTCCAGAGCGGGTTCTGCAGGCCGGGATCGGCCGCCTGTTCAGGGACGTCTTCGCTGAGTTCGAGCACGACGGCGACGTCGTCGATGAACCAGCCATCCTGGGTGCCGTAGGGGTCCTCGGTGGAGGCGAACACGAAGCGGATCGTGATCTCTTCGCCGAGGAAGTCGCTGATATCCGCCGAGATGGGCTCGAGCGGGTCGTTGGGGCTCGAGGGGAACGATCCGAACCCGCCGGACTCCTGCGTCTCGTGCTGCAGGCAGTCATCCAGCTCGCTGGTGGGGGAGCTGCCCCAGTAGCCGCCCTCGGGCACGATGTTCGTGTACTCGCCGCCGACGCCGATCTGGACGACGCCGCCGGAGACGAGATACGAGGCCCGGAAGAAGTTCTCCCAGGAGAGCGTCGCCGTGGTGGCGAGGGTGGCCTCGGGGCTGGTGAGGTCGATCGCGGGGGACTCGATGTACGAGCATTCGCCTTCCGAGAAGTCTCCGGCCAGGTTCGTGCCCCAGAGGTTCTCGTCGGGGTCTACGTCGGGGCCGTAAGAGGTCTCGTCAGGGTGTCCCCATTCCCACCCGGTCGCGTCGGGCGGAGAGCTGCTGTCCCAGTCGCCGTCGTCGGCCTGGAAGTCCTCGAAGTAGGCGTCTCCGAGGCCTACCTGGATCCGATCGGGGACCTCAGGATCCTCGATGCCTTCGACGAGGTCTTCGACCTCCTCGACCTGCGCACCCGCGGTCGAGACGAAAGCGACTCCAATCATCAACAGTGCTGCGAAGATCGTTGCGGTTCGTGACGTCATGCTGGTAGCCTCCAAGCCCATGGAGCGGCGGCTGACGTGGAGCCAGCCTCCCGAAGCTCCCGGGGGTCTCTGGAGAGACCAGCGTCCCCAAGGAGGGTCTGGGTTTCGGACGCCCCGTCCAAAAATTATTTCAGGGAGTGGTCGGCGCGTCCGTGACCATGAAGTGCGGAAGGCTTGACATCCTCAAAAACGAACACTAGATAGATGAGGCCTCGAAGCTTCCCCCGCTTGGGGACATCGGATAGCCCGGACAGGATTCGAACCTGTGTAACGAGGACCAGAACCTCGTATGAT
>CAZOQA010000081.1:0-6247 GCA_964581775.1 uncultured Thermoplasmatales archaeon
GGCTTGCACGTCGTCGTGGTGGTCGGCCGCGGCGTCGGTGGCGCCGCTGGCGTCGGCGTAGTAGCTGCCTTCGGCTTCACCCGCCGCCTCGCCACCACCGTCTCCAGAGAGCACGGCAAGCGGCTGCGCAGCGGTCATGCCCGCAAGGGCGAGGGTCGCAACGATCAATCCAAGGCCGGTTCCGATCGATTTCTTCATCACGTCGGGGTCACCGCCGCCTTCCTCCCCCGGTGGGGGGTGATAAGGCGCTTGGCGACGCGCGTGAAACGAGCGCCCCGCCGAGAGGCTGGCTTGGCGCGCCAGAACGCTTTAGGCCAACGACGGGATGCAAGACCGTGACCCGGACGACCGTCATCATCGGTGCCCAGTGGGGCGATGAGGGCAAAGGCAAGATTACGGACATCCTCTCCGAGGACGCGGACGTCGTGGCGCGCTTCCAAGGAGGCAACAACGCGGGTCACACCGTCGTCATCGGGGACGACAAGCACGCGCTGCACCTTCTCCCAAGCGGCGTGCTGCGCGCCGGCGTCACCGCGGTGCTCGGCAACGGGGTCGTCGTGGACCCGGACGCGCTCGTGGACGAGCTGGACCGCCTGGCCGAGAAGGACGCGCTCAAAGGCAACGTGGTCATCAGCGAGAACGCGCACGTCGTCTTCGACCACCAACGCCTGCTCGACGCGGCGAACGAGGAAGGCGACGAAGGTATCGGGACCACCAAGCGCGGCATCGGCCCCACGTACGCCAGCAAAGCCTCCCGATTCAGCGCCCGCATCGGCGACCTCCTGCACCCCGAGACCCGGCAAGCGACCCTCGAACGAGCCCTCACCGGGCTCGAGACCTGGTGCCAGGCCGCCGACGTGGAGCCCCCCTCTCGCAAGGACCTGGAAGCCCGCGTGGAGGCCTGGGGCCAGCGCCTTCGACCCTACGTGGCCAACGCCACGCGCCACCTTATGGACGCGCTCGACGACGACCAGCGCGTGCTCCTCGAGGGCGCGCAAGGGACCCTGCTGGACATCGACCACGGCACCTACCCCTTCGTCACGTCCTCGAACACGACCGCCGGCGGCGCCGCCACCGGGACCGGTCTCCCCCCCACGGAGATCGACGACGTGTGGGGCATCGCGAAGGCATACGTGACGCGGGTCGGGGACGGACCCTTCCCCACCGAGATCGACGGCGACGCCGCTGATCACCTCGTTGAGGTCGGCGACGAGTACGGGACCACGACCGGGCGCCGACGACGCGTCGGCTGGCTGGATTTAGTCGCCCTCCGCTGGGCCTCCCGCGTGAATGGGTTCACGGACCTGGCGCTGATCAAACTGGACGTCCTCGAGGGCCTCGACGAGGTCCAGGTCTGCACATCGTACGAGCGGGACGGCCAGGTCCTACGCTCGTTCCCCACCAGCGCGCACGCCCTCGAGGAGGTTCAACCGCGCTACGAGACCGTGCCCGGAAGCTTCGAGGGTGCAAGCCAGGCCCGCGCGTTCCCCGACCTCCCGGAGGGCGTGCACCATCTCGTTGAGGGCGTCGAGGACGAGGTGGGGTGCCCCGTGTCCATCGTGAGCGTGGGCCCCGAGCGCGAGGCCACGATCGAGCGCTGACCCGCTCGCTCCCGACTGTCACGCGGGTGACAAGCAACGGTTGAAGCCGACCGAGCGGTACGCTTCGCGTACGGGAGGCCGCAGGCCGCCGCACTTGTCCGCTCAGCCCCCCTTTCCCCCCTGCGGCTGTTCCGAAGGCTCTTCCCCCCGCCGACGGACCTGACGGCCTCCCTCCCCCCTTCTTCCCGGTTCAAGCCCACCAGAGCACTCGCTGGTCCGCGAGGGAAGAATGGATGGAAAAGGAGGGTAGCCGGCGGCTCTCGCCGCGGCGCGGGCTCCGGGGGCGGTCCTAGTTGAGGCTCGCTCGAAGCTCCTCAACCGTCTTCTGCATAGAGTCCACCAGCTCGGCCAGCTCGGGCAGGAACTGCTCGACCCGTTCCGTCGTCTTGGCCCCCATGGGGGTCGGGTTGATCAGATCCTCTTGCTCGAGCACGCGCAGAGAGTAGCGCACCTTGTGCTGAGGGTAGTCCGTGAGCTCGGCCAGCTTGATGATGCCCACCGGCTCGTTCTCCATGACGACCTTCAGGATGCGGATGTGACGGCGAAGGAGCTCCTGCTCTTCGCGGAAACGGCCCGTAAGGGAACCGCTAGCCTCGTCGTCGGGATCGCCGGCCTCGCCTTGGGAGGGCGGAGCAGGGGTCATGGGCGACGATACGCGCGCCTGATTTAAAGGTTCGTCCGTGACGAGGGCTCTGCCCCGCGCCGCGACCCGGCGCAAAGTCGAAGACCCCGCGCCCGTTGGGTCCAACTCGTGGCCTCCAGGTATCCGATCGCGACCGCGACCCTCCTCGCCCTGATGGGCCTCGTCGCGTGGCGCGTGACGGGGTTTTTCCCCACCGAGCAGTCCCTGGCGCCCCTCTGGTGGTCCCGCGAAGCCTGGCAGGCGGGGCAAACCTACCGCTTGTTCACCAGCATCGTCGCGCACGGCGGCATCATCCACCTCGCCGTGAACGCGATCGCGCTCGCGTCCCTGGCCTCCCTCGAACGAGAGATCGGGACCGTGCAACACGCGCTGATCTTCCTGACGGCCGCCGTCGGCGGCAACCTGGCCCACGCCTGGGCCAGCGCGACGCCCGCCGTCGGCGCCTCCGGGGGCCTGTTCGGGCTGCTTGGCCTGCTCGTCGCGCTCGCCCCCAGCACGCGCCTTTCCTTCTTCGGCATCCCCGTGCCCGCCGTGATCTTGCTCCCCGCGTACGCGGCCGCCGTCGTGTTCGTGCCCGGCCTGCAAGAGTTGGCCCCCATCGCGCACATGGCCCACCTGGGAGGCCTCGCCGTGGGCCTCGCCAGCGGTCTTCTCCTGGACACGGCCCGCGCCGTCGAACACCTCGCCTACGCCTGCCTGGCCTTCGCGGCCGTGGGCGCCATCGTGATCAACCTGCACGCCGTGGGCGTGACCACGCTCCCCGGGCTCGTGCTCGAACAAGGCCTCTTGGCCCTCGTCACGAAGGCCTGGCCGAGCTTCCTGGGGCTGGCGCTTCTCGGCTGGGTGGCCTGGAGCACACCCGAAGAAGAGCCCGTGCCCTCCTCCTGAGGGGCCTGGAAACGCTCAAGACCCCCCGCGCATCTGGCGGTCGGGATGAACGCGCGAACCCTCGTGCTCGTCGGCCTCGTTGCCCTCGCCGCCGGGTGCCTTGGCCTCTCCCCCGACGACACCGGCTCCTCCACGCCCGAGGAGGCCTCACCCACCTGGTACCAGGACGCGTTCCCCTACGGGCCAGACCACGACCACGAGGACCCCCAGCACCACGCGAACCTCACCACGCCGAACTTCAACCTCGTCGGGTGGAACCCGCTCATCACGGACCATCACGACGCCACAAGCGGCGACTACTTCTGCGGAGGCGTCGGGTTCGACGGCGACCGCGAGTACGCCATCGTCAACAGCTTCTTCACGGATGTCGCGCTCGTCGTCATCGACGTCACCGACCCTGAGGACCCCCAGCTCGTCGGCGAACTCGTGCTCCCCGGCACGCACGTCTACGACGCGGACATCACCAGCGACGCCCGCTGGGCCGTGCTCGGCATGTACCCCCCCACGGAGGAGGACGAGCACCGCACCGCGCTCGCCGACGAGGACGGCTTCGCCTTGACGCCCACCTGGCGCGACGCCTGCGGGAACGAGCACATCGGGCACGAGGAGATCCTCCCCTACCAGTCCGGCACCGTGCTCGTCGACCTCTCCGACCCCACGAACCCCACGGTCGCCGACTACGACGTGCAACCCATCAACGGGCCCCACAGCGTCTTCGCCACCACCATCGACGGGGAAGCCTACGCGCTGGCCAGCGTCCCCAACTCGGACCAAGCCGCCTCCTACTACACCCTCTACTCCATCCAGGACGCGCCCCTTCTCGGTGGCACGCTGACCACGGTCGGCACCTGGAACGCGCAGTACGCCGAGATCCCCGACGACCGCCCCGACGAGAGGCTCCCCACCGAGACCGGTCACACCGACGGCTGGATCGCCGAGCACCCCCTCACCGGGCAAACCCTCGTCTACCTGGCCAACTGGGACGGCGGACTCGTGATCCTCGACTACCAAGGCCCCTTCCAGCTCGTCCCCGTGGGAACCTGGAACGACTACGACGAAGCCGAAGGCGCCGGCATGACCGGGGCCTGGCACGGCGTGCTCCCCATGGAAGAGACCTGGGACGACCGCCACTACACCATCATCCACCAAGAGGTCGGCCAATCCCCCGAGGGCCGCCCCAGCGGCATGGTCGTAATCGTCGACACCACCGACCCAGGCGACCCCTTCCCCGTGGCCCGTTGGACGCTGCCCATCGAACCCCCCGAGGACGCATGGGAAGAGCACCTGCAGTTCAGCACCCACTACGTCGCCTACCAGGACGAAACCCTCTACGTAACGCTCTACCACGGCGGCCTGTGGGCCATCGACGCCTCCCAAGAGCACTGGCCCGAGCTCCCCACCCGAGGCGTCTTCGTGCCCGACAACCAGAGCCCCCAACCCGTCCCGGAGGGGCTCGACAACTACGCACGCTGGACGCCCGTGCTCCTCGACACGCAAGCCCTCGGCGACGACCGCGTCATCACGTACGACATCAGCGGCGCCTACATCGTCCAATACGACCCCTCCCTCGACGTGCCCACGCCCGACCCCTGGCACCCGGAACCCTGGGACGAGATCCCCCCCGACCACCGCGACGGGCCCCCCTCCTAGGGTCGACCGTTGAACGCGGCCACCCGAACGCTGAAAAGCCCCGCGCTCGTCACCCCGACGATGCGTACCTGGACGCTTGCCCTCATCGCCGCGCTCGTGCTCACCGCCGGGTGCCTGAACTTCTCCAGCGACCCCGACGAGGGAGAGGACCCCGGCCCCGAGCAACCCCCCGAGGTCAGCGCCGACTGGCACAACGAAGCCCTCCCCTACGGCGAAGAGCACGACCACACCGACCCCACCCACCACCAGAACCTCACCACGCCCAACTTCGACATCGTCGGCTGGGACCCCCTCGAGACCGACTACCACGGATCCACCAGCGGCGACTACTTCTGTGGAGGGCAAGCCACCACCGACGACCGCGACCTCGTCGTCACACACAGCTTCGGCACCGACGTCGCCCTCATCGTCGTCGACGTCACCGACCCCCAGAACCCTGAACCCCTCAGCGAGATCGCGCTCCCCTACGCGCACGTCTACGACATCGACGTCACGCCCGACGGCGCCTACGCCGCGCTCGGAATCAGCGAGTTCGAACCCGCCACCCCCGACGACGGGCTCCCCGTCGAACCCCTCCCCTGGACCCCCCAACAAGACGCCCCCACGATGCAGATCACCTCCTACTGCGGCGACGAGCCCACCACGCGCACACAAGAGGTCGACGAGACCCCCTACACGAGCGGGACCCTGCTCGTGGACCTCGCCGACCCCGCCCAGCCCGAGATCGCAGACTGGCGACCCCAACCCGTCGGCGGACCCCACAGCGTGCACGCGCAGCTCGTCGACGGAGACCCCGTGATCCTCTCCAGCATCACGAACCTCGTCCACGAGACCGCCTACTTCGACTTCCTCACCGTCGAAGAGACCCCCGCCGGGCCCTTGCTCGTGCAGCAAGACCGCTACAACGCCGAATACCCCGACATCGGGCCCGGCAACGAACCGCCCCTTCTCAACGGGCACGTCGACGGCTGGATCGCCGAACACCCCATCGAGGAAACCACGTACGCCTACCTGGCCGTCTGGAGCGGCGGCATGCACGTGCTCGAGTATGAGCCCACGCTCGGCATCTGGACCCTCGTCGCCATCTGGAACGACTACGACCCCGGGCGAGGCGCAGGCATGACGGGACAGATCCACGGGACCCTCCCCATGGAGACCACCAGCGACGACGGCAAGCACTACACCTGGATCGGGCAAGAGGTCGGCGACCGCCCCAGCGACCGCCCCACCGGGAACATCATCAAGATGGACACCACGGACCCCACCAACCCCCAACCCGTGGCCCGCTGGACGCTCCCCACCGACGTCGAGTTCAACGAGAGCCTCCAGTTCAGCACCCACTACTTCCAGATCGTCGACGACACCCTCTTCGTCGCCATGTACCACGGAGGCGTCTGGGCCGTCGGCACCGAACCCATCAACGACACGCACCAGCTCCCCACCAAAGGCGCCTTCATCCCCGACC
>CAZOQA010000082.1:0-6213 GCA_964581775.1 uncultured Thermoplasmatales archaeon
GTCAGGGTCCGACGTCGTGGCGTCGGATCTTCTTGATGTCGTGGTTGTCGGTGTCGAGCGTGACGAGGGCGCGGTTGGCGGCGACGAGCACGTTGTCGAGGCCGACCTCGTCGGCGACTTGTTTGGGGAACTTGACGTGCACGGTCAGCTTCTTCCCATCGACCTTGAAGGCTTGCTCGATCGTGACGGGGCCTTTCATGGGTTCGCGGTCGGGCTCTTCGTCGTCGGCTGGGTCGGGCGTGGGGGTCAAGGTGGGCCTCCTGGTGGCGGGGCGGTGGGCCTCGCGGCTTCGCCGAGGCTGTCCCTTCACTTAGGCTTTTCAACGGGCGCGTGCCCCGCTCCGGGGGGGCCGGGCATGGATCGTTGGGGGGGCTATTCGCCTTTGAAGTCGGGTTGTCGGTTCTCTTGGAACGCGCGGAGGCCTTCTTCGAGGTCGTGCGAGTCGGCCAGGTCCGTCATGTTCTCGAGCAGGATCTCGGTGCCTTGCTCGATGTCGGTGTCGAGGCCTTGGTCGATGACGCGTTTGGCTTTCGAGACGGCCAGGGGGCTGGCTTTGACGCTGATGCGTTTGGCCATGTCCATGCTGGCGCGGACCTCGTCCCCGTCGGGGACGACCTTGTTGACGAGGCCGATGCGTTGGGCTTCCTGGGCGTTGATCATCTGGCCGGTGTAGATCATCTCTTTGGCTTTGGCGACGCCGACGATGCGGGGCAGGCGCAGGGCGCCTCCCCAGGCGGGGATCAGGCCGAGCGTCGTCTCGGGCGTGCCGAAGCGGGCCCGGTCGCTGCTAAAGCGCATGTCGCAGGCGCTGGCGAGCTCGAGCCCGCCTCCCAGGCAGAGGTTGTTGATGGCGGCGATGGTGGGGTGGTCGAAGGTGGCGATCTTGGCGAAGACGTCGTTGCCGAGCATGACGCTCGTGGCGGCGTCTTCGGGGTTCATCTCCGTCATCTCGTTCACGTCGGCGCCTGCGCAGAAGGCGTTGTTGCCGCTTCCCGTGATGACGACGGCGCGGACCTCGTCGTTGGTGTCGAGGTCGTCGAAGGTGCCGTCCAGGGCTTTGAGCATGCCTTGGGAGAGCGCGTTCACGGGGGGGTTGTTCAGGGTCAGCTTGGCGATGTGGTCGTCGATGGTGGTTTGGACTAGGTCGTCGGTCATGGGGGTCACCTCATTGGGAGTAGTCGTAGAAGCCGCGGCCGCTTTTCTTGCCCAGGCGGCCGAGGTTGACGAGTTGTTTGATCACTTGCGGTTCGCGTTGGTGCCCGGTGGCGCCCATCTGTTTGAGGCCTTCTTGCACGTGGTGGATCACGTCGATGCCCACGTGGTCGGCGAGCTCGAGCGGGCCCATGGGCCAGCCGAGCCCGGCCTTGACGGCCTTGTCGATGTCGCGGGGGGCGGCGCGTCCTTCCTCGTAGATGAGGAAGGCTTCGGTGAGGGCGCGGCCGAGGACGCGGTTGGCGATGAAGCCGGGGGATTCCTCGACCTTGACGGGTTGCATGGGGTAGCGGTGGTTGCGCAGCTCTTCGCTGAAGTTCATCACGTTCTCGACGACGCTGCGGTGCGTCTCGAGCGCGGGCACGATCTCGATGAGGGGGAGCTGTTGCGGGGGGTTGAAGAAGTGCATCCCGAGCACCTTCTGGCGGCGGGTTTGCGTGCCGGCGGCAATCTCGGTGATGCTGAGCACGCTCGTGTTGGTGCAAAGGGGCACGTGGTCTTGCGTGGCGTCTTCGAGGTCGGCGAAGACGTCCTGTTTGATGCCGACGTCTTCGACGACGGCTTCGATCGCGATGTCGACGTCGTGGAAGTCGTCGTAGCTGGTGGTGGGCGTGATGCGTTCGAAGATGCGGTCTGCCCGGTCGGCGTCGTAGGTGGGGGATTTGGTCTTCCGGACCGTTTGTTTCTGGTCCTCGGTGAGCTGGATGCCCAGGTCGTCCTGGGTCTCCTGGATGGCCATGTCGGCCTTGTTCTCGTGGTACTCCACGAGCTCGTCCAGGATCTCTCGGACGGTCTGCATCCCGGCTTTGGTCCGTTCTTCGTCCACGTCCTTGAGGACGACCTCGTGCCCGTTCAGGGCCATCAGTTCCGCGATGCGGGACCCCATGGTCCCGGCCCCGACCACGCCGACCTTCTCCACGAACATCATGGTGCGTGCACCAAGCGAGGCAGGAAGTCTCGGAGGGGCTGATAAAGGGTTTCCCCAATCCTTCTACTCTTCGGAGTAGTCGGAAACGTGTCGCATGCGTGTCGGAGAAGATTCATAGCCGGGCGCCGTGCATGCTGGAAGCATGAGGTACGATCCGTACTGGGTCAACCGCATCCTCCTGGGGCTGACCCTCTTCTTCTTCGGGATCGCCCTTCTTGGCCTGGTGGGGGAGCTTCTGGGCTGGTGGAACCTCGTGGGGGAGATCCTCATGGCCGCCGGGACCTTTGGCGGGTTCGTCTTGGGAGCGGCCACGCTAAGCCAGGGGGCCAGCCGGAACCAGGTGGACACCGTGGACGAGAAGCTTGGCTCGATGGATGGGACGCTTGGCTCGATGGACGACCAGCTGGACTCCGTGGACTCCAAGCTCGACCAACTGGACTCCATGGACTCGAAGCTCGACCAACTGGACTCCATGGACACCACGCTCGATGAGATCCGGGACGCGCTCCAAGGAGAAGAGGGCATGACGCACGAGTTGGACGCGATCCAGGTCCAACTCGACCAGCAGACCGGCGTGCTCGACCGCCAGGTGCGCGTGCTCGAGCAGATCCGCGACCAAGGCTCCAGGCCCTAGGTCACCAGGCCTGGTTCGTCATGCAGAACACGCTGCCGCCCGCCTTACGGAACTGGCTCGTGTCCACCCCCACGACGTCGTACCCGCGGTCCTCGAGGATCCCGATCGTGCGCGGGTTCGCCTCGTCGATGAACACCGTCTCGCCGTCCGGGCAGTGAAGGTTCGCCGCGAACCCGTCCAGGGCCTCCTCTTCCGGGATCTCGACGAGGGAGGCCCCAAGCGCGGCCAGCCTGTCCCGCGAGGCCGCATCGAACGCTCCCGGCACGAACGCGACCTCGTCCCGGGAGAGCACCGCCAAGCACGTGTCCAGGTGGTAGAAGGCCTCCTCGGTCAGGTTCAGCGCGACCACCGGCGCGGCCACGACGCGGGCCACCGCCTCCAGCGCATCGCGATCCGTGCGCGGCCCCGTCCCCCCTACGAGCACGCGACGGTCCCCGAGCCACTGCAAGTCCCCGCCCGCCTCGAAGGTCCCCGCGCGCTCCGGCAAGGCCGCGGGCCGGTACCCGAGCTTGCGGAGCCTGTCCTCCATCACGGGAACCTCGCCGCGGCGGCCCTCGTAGCGCATCCGGGCGGGCACGTACCGCTTGGAGCCTTCCTCGTCGAGGAACGGCCACGCCGTGTTGCAGCAGAAGACAAGATCCGGGAGCCCCTCCCGGGCCCCAAGCACCTCGGTGCGGAACCCGTGCGTCTCGAAGGAGGACCGAAGCATCTCCCACTGGCGCCGGGCCTCGTCGTCATCGACCGGGTGCAGGCGCCCGTGCTCGTCCACCGTGTGCGGGTTGTCCTCCCGCGTCACGTCGTAGTGCCGGGGATCGGCGAGGAGGATGCGCTCGCGCGGCGGAAGAGGCGCCGACTCCTCAAGGGCTCGAGCGATCCGATCGGGGTCGGTGACCAGCCCAGGGGGCATGGGTGCTGGATGGGGCGTGGGGCCTTGGAGGCTGCGGTCCCTTGCAAGAAGAGGGCCACAAGCGCTTTATCCCAGGAGAGCACCGGCTGGCACGATGGTTCGCATGCGCTGGATGCTCGCGTTGATCCTGGTCACGGCGCCCCTGGCCGGGTGCCTTGGAGGCGCGGACGACCCCCTCGAAGAGGCCGGGGGGCCAGACGATGCTCGCGTCATCGAGTTCCCCGAGGTCCGCGAGGGCACCGTGCACATGGACGTGGACATGCCCGTGGTCCTCGTGGGGTTCCCGGACGACGCGGTCGAAGGGCTGGCCGAGCGCCTGGACGAGGAGACCGTCCACCACGTGACCGGCGATCTCAACCAACCTATCCCGCCCGATCCCGAAGGCGGCGTGGAGGGGAACACGCCCCTGGCCGGCTCCAGCTACGAGATGCCCATCGCGCCCACCGCCGTGTTCGACGTGCACGCCGCAAGCGACGCGCTCGAGGAGGACCTGGCCGCCCACATCGGGCAGGCCAGCCACGTCGGGGACGCGGCCTCGGTGGAGGCGTTCCTGGTCGACGCGCTCGCCGAGGACGGCGTGGATGTCGACGAGAACCGGCCCCTGATGGTCGTGCTCAACAGCGACGCCTTCGACGGGGCCCCCGACCAGTGGCGGTACGCGTTCCCGCACGGGTACCTGGACCCGGTGACCGTGTTCGGAGAGCGCGAACCGATCCTCGTGATGGACACAAGCCACCTGGGCCTGGACCCCGGCGAAGACGGCGACCTCGACGAGATCGATCAGCTCGTCCGCGACGCGATGCACTTCCGGCTGCTGCAAGGCAGCGTGTACCCCGTGCCCACCGCGGACTGCCACGCGCTCACGCTCGTCACCGCGTACCGGCCCACCAGCCAAGCCCAGTTCAACCCGGACATGATGAGCGCGGAGGAGCTTTTCCACCCCGAGGAGATCGAGGCCGGGTTCAACAACCTCACCAGCGACCCCGTGCACGTGGACGTGAAGATGCTCGAGCTGCCCCTCGACGACCCGGCCCTGGACGCGATCTCGCGCGGGGAGTTCGGCACGTTCGAGGCCCAGCGTGCCTGGATCAGCATGAACTGGGAGGACTACTGGGTCGAGCACGAGGGCTGCGAAGCCTACGTGAGCTTCCTCGTCCACACGGACGCGGCCAGCACGCCCGCGCCCGTGATCGGCATCGGCACCTACGACGAGGACCAAGGCTACCGCGTCGCGCTCAGCTGGGTCAACGATCTGCTCCGGTTCGCCTACGACCCGAACAGCCCCGCGCACGAGGACCCCAGCATGGACCGGTTCAACTGGGTCGACTACCTGCACGCGCACGAGGCCGGCCACATCTTCTCCATGCGCCACCCGCACGACATCTCCACCACGGACGGCAGCGGCTCCTCGAACATGTACGAGGACGTCTGGAGCGCGATGAGCTACAGTACGGACGGCCGCGTGATCGACTTCGGCGCCGTCGACCATGCGAACTTCGAGCGCAACAAGGCCGCGTTCCTGGTCCAACTGGCCCACGAGGAGGGCTTGGAGGAGACGTTCGAGTTCGAGCACGCGCTCGAGCACCTTAGCAACTACGAGTGGACGGACGCCTCGGCGGAGCTTTCCTCGCTCATCCAGGAGGGCTCCGACGGCGAGCACGCTGGCAGCATGACCGAGGAGATCTGGGTCCAAGGCCCCCCGCTCCCGGTGCTTGGCCAGGGAGCCCCGGTGGAGTGATCGGCCTCGTCACGCGGACGCGTCGCAGAAGAACCCGGTCTCCAGTTGCGTGACGCCGCGGATCTGGACCGTGACGCTGTGGCTGCCGTTGTCCTGGCAGGGCACGAACAGGCTGCTCCCCTCCTGCCAGGCGTCCTCGTCCTCGAAGGGGGCCTCGCAGCCGTCCTCCCAGCTGCCCGAGGCCGTCGCGCACAACCGGTCCTCGCGCGCGTCCCCGTCGGGACCTTCGACGGTGGCGCGCACGTTCTCGGGCGGGTAGGGCGCGTTGTCGCCTTCCTGGAGCACGAGCTCGAACCAGTCCACGTCGCCGTCCCCGTTCGCGTCGTGCGTGCTCGCTTGGATCTGGGCCTGCTCGGGGCCTTCCTCGCCGGCGCCGGCTTCGCATCGGGCGGGCCCGTCGATGATGTTGAGGCCGATCTCGAGCGTGACGCGGTGGTTCCCGGCTTGCGCGCAGGGGATCCACAGCGCGTCCCCGAGCTCGAACACGTCGCCGTCTTGGAACGCGTCTTGGCACCCGTCGTGCCAGGTGCCCTGGGGGGTCCAGCAGGCGAAGCCGACACGTTCCATGTTCCCGGGCGCGACCACGCGTAGGTTGACCTCATCGAAGGGGTAGGCGTCTTGGTCGTTCTCGACGAGGCTAAGGCGGATCCAGTCGTTGGGTCCCTCGTCGCCGGGGCTGACGGTTTGGATGGAGGCGGGGGCGGTTTGGTCCTCGTCGGGCAGGCCGGCGTAGGGGTCGGCGTTGCAGCCGGCCAGGAGCACGAGCGGGACAACGGCAAGCGCTAGGAGGGCGC
>CAZOQA010000083.1:0-6200 GCA_964581775.1 uncultured Thermoplasmatales archaeon
TGGGAGGCCGGGTACCGATCCATCCAGCAGGTCCAAGAGGCCTCCCCCGACGAGCTGGCAGACGACGTGCAAGGCGTGGGCCCCAAGCTCGCCGAAGCGATCCTGCAAGGCCTCGAGGACCTCGAGGCGCCCGAGCCCGAGCCGGAGGTCGAGGTCGCCGAGGAGGAAGACGAGGACGAGGCCGAGATCGTCGAGGAAGAAGCCTACATCGCGAAACCCAAACCGGACCTCGACGAGGACACGCAACACGCCCTCCAATTGCGCAACGCCATGAACGGGGCTCGTCCCCGGTTCGTGCGCCGCAACTGGTGGCAGTTCGCCCGGTTCGACAAGGACCACTCCTGGCGCAAACCCCGCGGGCAACACTCCAAACACCGCGAGGACAGAAAGCAGGCCCCCAACCGGGTCAAGGTCGGGTACCGCGGGCCCAAGAAGGCGCGCGATCTGCACCCGTCCGGGTTCGAGGAAATCCTCGTGCACAACCCCAGCATGCTCGACGACATCGACCCCGACACGCAAGCCGCGCGCATCGCGAGCGCCGTCGGGAAACGCAAACGCATCCTCATCATCGAGAAAGCCCAGGACATGGGCATCCACGTGCTCAACCCCGGAGGGATCGACTGATGGCGGACCTTCGCGTGCAACGACGCATGGCCGCGGACCTTTTGAGCTGCGGCGAGAACCGCGTCTGGATCGACCCCCTGCACACCGACGACGTCGCAAGCGCCATCACGCGCGAGGACGTGCGCCGGTTGATCCGGCAGGACATCATCCAGAAGCAGACCGAGAAGGGCACCAGTCGCGGGCGGGCCCGCGACCGCAAGACGCAGAAAGGAAAGGGTCGCCGTCGCGGCCCCGGCTCCCGCAAGGGATCCAAGGGCGCCCGCACACCCAAGAAGGACTCGTGGAAAAGCCGCATCCGCGCGCTCCGCGACCAGCTGAAAACGCTGCGGGACGAGGGCCGCATCAGCCCGACCACGTACCGCACGTACTACAACCGAGCCAAGGGCGGCGAGTACACAAGCCGCCGGCACCTGCTCACGCACCTCGTCACGGACGGCGTGCTCACCGAGGACGAGGTCGAGGAGATCCGAGAAGACGCCGAGGTGAGCTCCTGATGGCTCAAGGACCCCGATACCGAGTCCCGCACCGTCGCCGACGAGAACAGCGCACCGACTACAAGCGCCGCCTGGCCCTGCTCAAGAGCGGGAAGACGCGCGCCGTCGTGCGCAAGCAGAACAAGAACGTCATCGTGCAGTTCGTCGACTACGACCCCGACGGGGACGTGGTCCGCGCCCAAGCCACGGCCCACGAGCTGGACCGGTACGGTTGGGACGGGCACACGGGCAACCTGCCTGCCGCGTACCTGACGGGGACCCTAGCCGCTACGCGAGCCGCAGAGGCCGGCATCCAGGACGCCGTGCTGGATCTGGGCCTGCACAAGCCCACCCCGCGAAGCGCCATCTTCAGCGCGCTCAAGGGCATCCTCGACGCGGGCGTCGAAGTCCCGCACGGGGACGGCGTGCTCCCCGACGAGGACCGCGCCCTGGGCGCCCACATCAGCGAGGACATCATGGACACCGCAACGAGCATCAAGGACGAGATCCTGGAGGGACCCTCGTGACGAAGGACCCGCGCGACAGGGACATCACGGACTGGGAGCCCCGCACCAAGCTGGGCCGGTTGGTCCACTCGGGCGAGCTGTCCAGCATGCCCGAGGTGCTCACGAGCGGGCTGCCCCTTCGCGAGCCCGAGATCGTGGACACGCTCGTGCCCGGCATCGAGGACGACGTGATCGACGTGAACATGGTCCAGCGCATGACGGACAGCGGGCGCAGGGTCCGCTTCCTCGTCGTCGCCGTCGTCGGCGACCGGGACGGCATCGTGGGCTTGGGTCAGGAGAAGGGCCGGGAGGTCGGCCCCACGATCCGCCGCGCCATCGATCAAGCCAAGTTGAACATGATCATGGTCCGCCGCGGTTCCGGGTCCTGGGAGTCCGGGCCGGACGCGCCGCCCACGTCGCTCCCGTTCGAGGTCACGGGCCGCGCAGGCAGCGTGCGCGTCACGCTGAAACCCGCTCCGCAAGGCACGGGCCTTGCCGCGGGGGACGTCTCCAAGCAGGTGCTCCGGTTGGCCGGCGTCGAGGACATCTGGACGTTCAGCGAGGGCCAGACGCGGACCACCGTGAACTTCGCGAAAGCCACCTTCCAAGCGCTCCGCAAGACCGCCAAGATGCGCGTGCCCTTCCGCACGGACGAGCAGGTGCGCATCATCGAGGGGCCCGCGGTGAGGCCCGAGCCGGAGCAGCGCGAGGGCCAGGCCTCCGAGGAGGAAGCCGAGGCCGTGCAAGGAGGCGAGTAGCGTGGCGTACGCCGTGATCCGTCTACGGGGCGTCCCGGGGCGCCGACACGACCAGAAGAAGACCCTGGACAGCCTTCGCCTCCACCACATCCACCACGCCACGATCGTGCCCGAGGACGAGACCTTCGAGGGCATGCTCAAGCGCGTCGAACACCACGTCACGTACGGCGAGATCACCCCGGACGGCGCGGCCGAGCTGCTCGCCGAGCGCGGGCGCGTGCGAGGCGGCGACCCGCTCACGGACGAGCTGGTGGACGAGCACACCGACCACGCGAGCATCGAGGAGCTCGCCGAGGCGCTAGCACAGGACGAGGCCCGCATCGGGGAGCTGGGCGAGATCAAGCCCGTGTTCCGGTTGGCCCCCGCTCGGGGCGGGTTCAAGGGCAAAAAGCGCCACTTCAACGAGGGCGGCTCCCTGGGCTACCGCGGAGAGGAGATCCAGGACCTGATCGAGCGCATGCTCTAGGTGACACGATGGGAAAGAAGAAGAAATCCAAGAAGCGAGGAAGCCGAGAGCACGGCCGCGGCCGCAAGAAGGGCCGCGGCGCGGGCATCCGCGGAGGCCGCGGGAACGCGGGCGCGGACGCCCACCGGCGCTCCAAGATCTACAAGGAGCACGGCCGGGACTACTTCGGCAGCGACGGGTTCAACCGACCCCCGAAGGTCGTCGACGAGGACGTGACCGTGAACGTGGACGATCTGGCTCGCCTCGCGGACGAGCTCCAAGCCGAAGGCCACGCGGACCCGGACGGGGATGCCATCGAGGTGGACCTGGACGCGGCCGGCATCGACAAGCTGCTGGGCGCGGGCCGCGTGCACCGGAGCTTCCGCGTGCGCGTGGGGGACGCCACCGACAAGGCCCTGGAGAAGATCCAGGCCCAAGGGGGCGAGGTCACCGTGCTGGGCTCCGAGGACGAGGGCGCCGACGATAACGGCGAGGCCTCGGGGGACGAACCGTCGAACCCATAAGGGAGAACAAGATAGCGACTCAAAGGGCTTGGTGCTAACCGGATGCCGGACGACGACCGAAGCCATCTCTACAAGCTCGAACCCATCCTTCGCCGCTGGCCCGCGGTGACGCGGCCCGAAGGGCACGTGCACTTCCGCACCAAGCTCCTCTGGACCACCGGCGTCATCCTCACCTACTTCATCTTATCCAACATCCTCGTCTGGGGCCTCTCGGCCGAGACGGTGGACATCTTCGCGCAGTTCCGCGCGATCCTGGCCGGTGCGGCCGGGAGCATCATCCACCTGGGCATCGGCCCCATCGTGACCGGCGGCATCATCCTGCAGCTGTTCCAGGGCGCCGGCATCTTCGACCTGGATCTGCAGGACCCCGAGGACAAGCAGATCTACCAGGGCACCCAGAAGATCCTCGTCTTCCTGTCCATCTGGATCACGGGCATCCCGCAAGTGTTCGGGTTCTTGGAACCCAGTCAAGCCCTGATCGGGTGGGTCGGGAACGGGTGGGCCCGCACCCTCATCGCGCTGCAGATCGGCGTGGGCGGGTACCTGATCTTCGTCATGGACGAGATCATCTCCAAGTGGGGGATCGGGAGCGGGGTGTCCCTGTTCATCGTCGCCGGCGTCAGCCAGAGCGTCTTCACGGGGCTTTTCAGCTGGCTCCCCAGCGTCGCGGGGCAACCGCTTTCACCCGTGCGGAACCCGCCCGGTGGGCTGTTCCCGAAGATCGCGTACATCATCAGCGAGATGAGCCTGTCCGAGGTCGTGCACGGGGGCGGGTACGAGCAGATCGCGTTCGTGGGCACCAACAGCCTCGTCTCGTTCCTGTCCACGATCGTCGTGTTCGTGGTCGTGGTCTGGGCCGAGAGCACGCGCATCGAGCTGCCGCTGAGCCACGCGCGCGTCAGAGGCGCCCGGGGACGCTACCCGATCCGGTTGATGTACACGAACGTGCTCCCCTTGATCTTCGTGCAGGCCCTTTTGGCCAACGCGAACCTGATCGGGATCCTGCTCTGGAGCGGGCCGTTGGCGGACTTACCGTTCATCGGGGGCGCAGAATGGGTCGGGTCATACCCGTTCATCGATTCGCCAGGCCAGGCGGGGGGCTCTGAGACGCAAGCGTTCAGCGGGATCGCCTACTACTTGAGCCAGATCCAGGGCTTAGGATCGTGGCTGATCCCCTTGATCGCGCCCGAGCTGGCGCAGCAGGTCTCCCAGGTGACCCTGTTCCGGTCGGACCTGCAGATCATCATGCACGTGGTCGTGTACTCGACCGTGACCATCATCGGGTGCATCATCTTCAGCATCTTCTGGGCCGAGACGGCCTCGATGGGTCCCAGCGACGTGGCGCGCAAGATCCAGCAAAGCGGCATGCAGCTGCCAGGGTTCCGGCGCGACACGCGCATCCTGGAACGTGTGCTGGAGCGCTACATCCCCACGATCGTGATCATCAGCGGGGCCGTGCTTGGGATCTTATCCGTGTTCGCGAGCCTGTTCGGGACGATCGGGCAAGCCACCGGGTCAGGGTTGCTGTTGACGATCGGAATCCTGTCCAGGACGTACGAGCAGATCGCCAAGGAGCAGATGATGGAGATGCACCCCATGATGCGGTCCCTGTTCGGGCAAGGTTGACCGGAGGCAGGAAAGCATGGGCACCATCGTCGTCACGGGCGTCCCGGGCGTGGGCAAGACCACGGTGCTTGAAGGCGCCGCGGACGAGCTGGGCCTGGACACGGTCGTGTTCGGGTCCCAGATGCTTCGCGTGGCCAAGAAGGAGGGCCTGGTCGAGCACCGGGACGAGATGCGCAAGCTCGAACCGGCCACGCAGCGGGACGTGCAGCGCCAGGCCGCGGACGCGATCAGCCGGATGGGCCGCGTGTTCGTGGACACGCACTGCTTGATCCAGACGCCAAGCGGGTACCTGCCGGGCTTGCCCGCGTGGGTGGCTGAAGGGCTGGACCCGGAGACCGTGGTCCTCGTCGAGGCGGACCCGGGCGCGATCTCGACGCGTCGCGCGGACGACGAGACGCGCGTGCGCGACGAGGACTCGCCCGAGCGCATCCGGCAGCATCAAGAGCTGAACCGGTCGGCGGCGACGAGCGTGGCCACGCTCACGGGCGCGACCGTCGCGGTGGTCCGGAACGAGCAAGGCATGGTGGATGAAGCCGTCGCGTCCCTCGTGGACACCCTGGCGTGACCATGGCGGAGAAGGGCGGCGCCAGCGAGCATCGCGGGCCCGGGTTCCTCGAGCAGATGAAATCGCGGGCCGAGGCGAAGGCCGAGGGGGGCGGCGACGAGGACGACAGCGGGATCAGCTTGTGGATGATCCTGCTCTTCGGGGGCGTCATGCTGATCATGTTCAACCCGAGCACCCGGTTCGCGATCGGCAACTACGTGGGCATGGTGCTCGAGCCGTTGATCGGGTTCGGGGGGCAGGACCCGGCGCTTACGTTGTTCTTCGCGGCGCTGATCACGGGCGTGGTCAGCGGGGGCGTGCGTCACTTCATGGTGGACTGGATGGAGATGGCGCGCGTGCAGCAGGAGATGAAGGCCTTCCAGAACGAGCTCAAGGAGGCCCGCGAGAACGACAACAACTACAAGGTCAAGCGGTTGACGGAGCTCCAGCCGGAGGTCATGAAAAAGCAGATGGGCATGAGCGGGCAACAGTTCAAGCCCATGGGCGTCATCATGGTCGTCGTGATCCCCATGTTCGGGTGGCTTTGGGTGTTCATCCAGGGGCTCCCGGACCCGAGCCTGGCCGCTCCCTGGGGGGGTCGCACGATGCTCTTGGAGCCCGCTCCCGTGGTCAGCTTCCTCCCGACGTGGATCCTCATGTACTCGCTTTTCAGCATCCCGATCGGTCAGCTCGTGCAAAA
>CAZOQA010000084.1:0-6117 GCA_964581775.1 uncultured Thermoplasmatales archaeon
GGCACGGTGGGGTGATCGTTGGGCACGTGCTCGCGCGTGTCCTCCCAGGTGGCATCCACGGTGATCTCGTGGTACCCAGGCATGGACGCGATGCTCTCGCTGTCGAGTTGGCCGGCGAGGTGTTGGTCGAACGTGAACGCGAGGGTCCCGTTCTCGTCGGTGTCGAGGTAGGTTTTGCCGTACGAGAGGCCGTCGTCGTTGCCTTCGGTGCCGTAGTAGGTGATCTCGAGGAGCACGTTGGCGTGGCCGGCGCCGTCTTGGAGCTCGTTCTGGACGGTGACGCTGCCTTGGATCTGCTTGAGCAGGGTCCCGGTTCCGCTGTAGCGGTACGCGTCGGGGGCGCGTTGCGCGTCGGCGTTGTCGAGCGTGGCGTCCGCAGTGATGAAGCCCCACACGTACACGCCCGTGGAGGCGGTGCCGGTCTCGCCGTAGGGGTCGGTGACGCGGATCTCGTACGTGTGCAGCCCGGGGCGCGCGGTGGTGGAGACGGAAGGGCCGGTGCCGACGCGTTCTTCTTCGCCCTCGTCGAGGTCGGGGCCGGCGGTGCGGTACCATCGGTGGTCGTCGGGGTCGAGGATGCGTTGGTTGGGGTCCGTGCTGGTCGCGCTCAGCGAGATGTCCGCGCCCAGGGGCCCATCGGCTTGGTAGAACTTCTCCGCGTCGTTGGTCGTGGCGAGGGGGGCTTGGAGCTGTTGCAGGGTGAGGGGTTGCTCGTCGAGCACGGTGAGCCCGTCGTCGTCGAGCGCCTCGTAGCGGACGTCGTAGACGCCGGGCGTGGGGAAGGCGGCTTGGTAGGCGGGGTCGGTGGGGGCAAGCGTGGCCTGCCATGCGGGTCCCGCGGGGGAAAGCGGGATCGTGGCGGTGGGCGCGTGCCCGTCTCGGGGCGTCACGGTCGCGTCCACGTGTGCCAGGTCGCCGTCGGCGTCGCTGGCGTCCGCGCTGAGTTGCAGCGTTTCACCGTGGATGGGTTGCATCGTGGAGATGTCCGTGATTGTCTCGAGCGGCGGGTGGGGGCTCAGCTCGGGGTAAAGGTGCACGTCGACGGTTTCGGTGATCTCGACGACGCCGAGGCCGTCGTCGGCGCTGAGGGTGACCTCGACGCGGTCGACGTCCTCGGGCAGGGTGGCGGTCCAGGTGACGGTGTTGGCTTGCGTGGTGAGGTCATCGTCGACGGGGCCGGTCTCGTTGCCGTCCTCGGTCTCCGTGATGCTAAGCGCGGTGGCCTCCCAGTCGACGGGGTCGAGCACGGCGTCGGGGTGCACGGTCGCGTCCACGACGATGTCGACGGTCGTGCCTTCGGGGGCCGCGTCGGGGGCTTGGATGACGGTGAGCTCGGGCGGGAACGTGTCTTCGCGGACCTCGAGGGGGATCGTGTCCGTGGTGGTGCGTCCGGGCCCTTCGGCGGTGAGGTGCACCTCGTAGCTGTCCTCGCCGTCCACGTTCTGGGGCGTCCAGGCGAAGTCGATGAGCACGCCCTCGTCTTCCCAGTGCTCTGTGAGGGTGACCACGTCGTCGAGGGGCGTGGGGAAGGGGGCGGTGTCGTTGGTGGGCACGATGTCGACGGTGACGTTCTCGGGGACAAGCTCGTCGGGATCGGGCTCGTAGGCGTGCGCGGTGAACGTGACAGGTTCCCCTTGCGCCCCGGCGAGCAGGTCCGGGGTCGCATCGATCAGGGGCGCCTCGTTCCAGACGTCCACGCGCAGCGTCTGCCTGGCGGAGTCCTCGTACGCGTCGGTCACGTTGACCTCGAACTCGAACAGCTCGGCTTGCAGGGGCGTGGGGTCGAAGCGCAGCTCGGCCTCCCCGTAGCCCTCGCGTTCTGCAAGCTCGGCCTGCCCGGGCAGATCGGTGAGGGTCCCGTTCCCGTCGACCCGGTGGGCCTCGAAGCCTAACGCGTCCTGTTCGGGGTCGTCTGCGCTGATCTCGAGCGCCTGGTCGGGGGCGAGGGCTTGGCTGTGGTGCAGCCGGGCCTCGTAGGAGCCGTGCTGGGCGAACGGGGGCGCGGCGACGTCGTGGACCTCGGGCGGCAGGTTCTCGACGGGCACGTCCAGGATGGCGCGGCTGGTCATGCCGTCGAGGTCCTCGACCGTGAGCAGGACCGGGTATGTGGCCACGTCCTCGTACGCGTGTTCGACGTCTTGGGATGGGTCCGTGAGGGACCGGTTGTGGGCGGTCCCGTCGCCGAGGTCCCATCGCCATTCCAGGATCTCGCGCGTGCCGGCGTCGCTGTCGTCGACGAACGTGATGTTGTCCAAGCGCGTGATGGTGTCCTCGGGGCTGTTCTCGCCGTGTTCGATGTCGAGCTCGAACGCCGCCTCGGGCGGGGCCAGGCACGCGGCGCCGGGGTCGGTCTGGTCGAGGCTGGTCCAGGGTTGGTAGGTGACGGTGTTGCTGGTGCCGGCGTCGTGGATGCGCTGCTCGATGAGGGTCCCGTGGTAGACGCCCCAGTCCACGCACGTGGCCTCGGCGTCCAGGTGAGCGGTCTCGCTTGTGAGCACGAGCGGGGTGAGCGCGCTTGCGATGCGCGTGTTGTTCGCGAGGAACCCGTGGGGCTGGGTCCCGTCGTGGGCATCCAGCCGGATGCCGGTGTCCGCGTTGCGGGCTTCGAGGCCGTCGAGCGTGACGTGTTGGCTTCCTTGCACGCTGAGGGCTTCGTCGACGTTCTGGAAGAGGCTTCGTTGCACGTCGTGGTGGCCTCCTTGTTGGAGGATCACGCCGGTGGCCTCGTCCCCGATCAAGGGGAGACCGGGCGCGGTGAACAACGCGTTGTCCTGGAAGCTGAGCCCCGTCGCGTTCGTGGCTTCAAGCCCCGTGGCCAGCCCCAGGAAGAGGCTCTCCTGCACGGCGGCCTCGTCGGCGGAGTCCACGTGCACGCCCCGTCCGGCTCCGGTGAGCGTGACATCGTGCACCGTGACCGCGTCGGCCTGCGCCAGGTTGAGGCCGGTGGCGTCCTCGCCCACGCGGACGTGCAGGCCGTCCACGCGGCTTGCCGTGCTCCCGGCCTCGAAGGCGAGCGCGGGCTGACCCGGCGCGGCCTCGAGGCTGGCCCGCACCCGCTCTCCCGCGGGCTCGGGATCGGTCGTGATCGTGACGGTGTGGTTCACGGTGGCCGCATCGTAGGCCTCGTGGCTTGCGCCAAGCAGGATGCGCTTGCGGGGCTCGGGGTCCTCGCCGCGAGCCTGGCAGGCACCCGGCAGCTCAAGATCCACGGCCTGCTGCAACAGCACCGGCGTCCCCACAGTCACGAACGCGTCCTCGATCCAGCACGCGACCTGGGGCCGGGGCGGGTGCATCTGGCCGTTCTCGTCCTCGTACGGGACCACGAGCACCCGGTTGTCCTCGCCCTCGTCCTGGACGCGGGCCTGGATCCCCTCGCTCGTGACGACGCCCCAGGCGTTCCCGCGCGCGTCCACATCGTCCCCCTGGTGGGCAGGCGAGACGCGAAGGGCTTCGAGCAGGCTGGCCTCGAACCGGTTCTCGCGAAGCTCCAGACCCTCCGTGTCGACGCCGCTGAGGCTTACGCCCCGGTAGCTGTCCGTGAACACGTTCCCCGTCACCCACGCGGGTCCCCCTTGGGGTCCCTCCAGGGAGACCCCGTGCCATCGCACCTGCTCGACCTGGTTGTCCACCAGGGTCACCGCCTCCGCGCTCGTGGCCACCAGGATCCCCATGTTGGCCCAGGCCTGGATGCGGTTCCCCGTCACCTCCGCTGTGCCCCCGGACAGGCGCACGGCGATCTGGTCGACCGTCTCGAACCCGTCCGCGTGATCCTCCACGTGCTCGAGGTTCTCGAACGTGGCCACGAGCGTGTTCTCCCGGATCTCCACGCTCCCGCCTCGTGCCTCGATGCCGTGCCCGGGGCCCTCGTCCGTCTTCTCGATCGTGCTCTCCTCCACCGTCGCATCTTCGGCCCCTTCGAGGATCACGCCCGTTTGAGCCCCCGAGACGAAGCCCCCCTGGATGGAGACCCCGCTTGCCTTCTCCACGACGACGCCCGTCGTCCCCTGCGCGGCGGATTCCCCGACCACGCGCACGCGCTCGAGCACGGCCCCGTTGGCTCCCTCGAGCACCCGCACGCCCGTGCCCGATTCGGGCGGCACAGCCGTGACCGCCTCGAGGCTTACACCCTCCGCCGACACGGTCACCGCCGGGTCTTCGTCCCCCACGAGCGTGACCGCGCCCGGGTCCACCCCGCACGCGACGCCATCCCGCGCCGCTGGGCACACCGTGATGCCCGGCGTGGAGGCCTCCAGCGAGGCCACGTACCGGCCCGGGTGCACCAACACCGCCTCGCTGGGGCTGGCATCGTTCAACGCGCTTTGCACCGACCCGAACGCCTCCAGCGAGGCCTCGTTCACGGCCGCCACCGGGTCCCCCAACCACGCCACGAACGCATCCCGCTCCCCGTTGATCTCGTCGTCCCGGGCCCCCTCGGTCGGGAAATCCGTCGACGACGTGTACCCCGCCACGAACACGCCCTCCTCCGTCGCGTGCACGTTGCGCGCGAACTCCGTGCCCGACCCGCCCAGGTACGAAGCGAACCCCAACGCGTCCCCGCTCTCCGACAAGCGCGCCACGAACGCGTCCGTACTGCCCTCGCGGTCTTCCTGGATGGCTCCCTCCGTGACCGGGAACATCGCGCTGAAGGTCTGCCCCGCGAACCACGCCCGCCCCGCCTCGTCCACGCTGATGCCCCAGCTCTTCTCCGTGTCCTCGCCTCCCACGAGCGTGCTGTACGCCAACGCGTCCCCGCCCGGTGCAAGCTTGGTGACGAACGCGTCCATGAACCCGTCCAGCTCTTCCTGGAAGGCCCCGCTCGTCGTCGGGAAATCCCCCGACTCCGTCTCGCCCGTCACGAACGCATGACCCTCGTCGTCCGCGTGCACCGCCACGGCCCCATCGCTGCCCTGGCTTCCACCCAGGAACGTGCCGTACTCCAGGCCATCCCCCTCGGGGGTGAGCTTCGTGACGAACGCGGCGCGCTCCTGGCTCGGGATCGTCGGCTGGAGGGCATCCTGCGACGTCGGCAAGTCCTGGCTGTCCGTTTGCCCCGCCGCGTACGCGCTGCCCGCCGGGTCCACCGCAAGGCCTGTGGCGGACTCGTCGCCGGAGCCGCCCACGTACGTTGCGAACTCGAGCTGAGACCCGTCCGGGGACACCTTCGCCACGAACCCATCCAAGCGCCCCTGATGCTCCTCTTGGAAGGCGCCCGCCGTGGTGGGGAAGTCCTCCGAGAAGGTCCGCCCCGAGACGTACGCGTTCCCCTCCTCGTCCACGTCCATGTTGCGGACGCCGTCCTGGTCGGACCCGCCCAGGTACGTCGCGTACACGATCTCGCTCCCGTCCGGGGCCAGCTTGGCCACGAACGCATCCCACGCGCCCGCCAGCTCCGTCTGGAACGCATCCTCCGTCACCGGGAAATCCGGCGACTCCGTGATGCCGGCCACGTACACGTACCCCTCGTCGTCCACGTGCACCGTGTACAGGGTCTCGTTCCCGCTTCCGCCCAGGTACGTGCTGTACAAGAGCCCGCCCGAGGGCGCGAACGTGGCCACGAACCCGTTGTCCTCTGGGCCCGGCGGCTCATCCTGGAGCGCCTTGTACGTCGGAAGATCGTCCGATTTCGTGTACCCGGCCACGGTGATGGACCCGTCCGGGCCCCCCTGGACGGCCATGATGTCATCCCGCTCGGCCCCCCCCAGGTACGTGCTGTACGAGAGCTCCAACCCGGCCGAGGCGGCCGCGCCCGCCGAGAGGGCCACCACCGCCACGAGCGCCCCGACGGTCGCCACGCTCCATGCCCGGCTTCGCCCGCGCTCCCAAGGAAAGCTCTCCAAACCGCGACCCTCCCGACCGTGGCAGGAAGGCGCACGGAGCACATCAACGTTGCGGCGCCACCGACGCAACAGGCCCCTAATCCACGCGCTCGAAGTACGTGGACCCGCTGGCCTTGGCCTTCTGGTAGTGATCGATGAGCCGGTTCAACAGCTCGTCGTACGTCTCACCCTTGCGCCCGAGCGATTTCAACCGGTCCCGGGTCTCGGTATCCAACGAGATCGTGGTGCGAGCCACGGTCCCCCCTCACGAGCGTATGCACGTTTATGCGTTGGGCATAGG
>CAZOQA010000085.1:0-6077 GCA_964581775.1 uncultured Thermoplasmatales archaeon
CGCAAGACGACACGCCCGCGCCCGGCCTGCTCATCGTGGCCCTCGCGGGCGTCGGCGCCGCGTTCGTCCTACGACGGCGCTGAACCCCCCAACCCCCCAAGGGGGAGCCCCGGAAGGGGCCTCCCCCCTCCTCCTTCCTCCTTTTGCTTGTCCCCCACGCCGGGGATATCCTCGGACAGCGGGACGCTGAAATAGGTGAACCGCTTCGTCATCGACGATGCGCTGGACCCTCCTCACGATCGGCATCCTGAGCCTCCTGCTAACGCCCGGCGCGCTCGCCCAGGACGCGGACGTCGAACTCACCTTCACCGCCCCGCAAGAATGCGACGAGGGAAGCTTCTGCTTCGACGTCGACGGCGACATCGGCTCCATCGAGGAAGGCGACCAAGTCCAAGTCACGCTCCAGAACGAGGACAACGTCCAACACAACGTGTTCGTCACCGAGCAAGCCAACGCAAGCGTCGGCAGCGACACGCCCACGGACGCCGCCATCGCGAACAGCGAGACCATCGAAAGCGGTCAAGAGACCTCCTTCACCTTCACCGCGCCCGCCTCCGGGGACGAGCTGTACTTCTGGTGCGACGAGATCGGCCACGAGGAAGGCGGCATGTACGTCCAAGGAAGCCAAGGCGCTGATGCGCCCGCCCCCGGCCTCATCGGGCTCGCCCTGGCAGGCCTCACTGCCGCCGCGATCGCGCGACGCCGCTGACGCCCCGAGGCGCCCGATGGACCCCGCCCGGACCCTGCCCCCGCTCGCCGCCGCGATCCTCCTCGCGCTGTCCCTCCCAGCCGCGACCGGGCAACCAAGCCTCACGCTCGAGATCCACGCCCAAGGGGACGACTGCCCCGACGGGGAGACCTTCTGCTTCACCGTCCAACGAGGAAGCCTCGAGGCCCTCGAACCCGGGACCGAGGTCACGATCACGCTTGAGAACCGCGACTCCAGCATGCACAACCTCTACGTGGCCCCGCTCGAGGACGCCAACCCTAACCGCGACACCGACCCCGATCACGCCCTAGCGGGGACCCGCGACCTCCCCGAGGGCGGCCAAGACCGCATCACGCTCACCGCGCCCCAAGACGCCCAGGGCCTCTACCTCTGGTGCGAGATCGGCGCCCACGAACGCCTCGGCATGATCCTCAACGCCCCCTACGACCCGGACGAGTGGGAGCCCCCCGAGCCCCAGAACGCGCCCGCCCCCGCCGGCGCGCTCCTGCTCGCCACGCTCCTAAGCGGCTCGCTCGCAGCCCGCACACGGCGCGCCTGACCTACCCGAACAACGACCGGACCGCGGCACGATCCACCTTCCCGTTCGGGTTCCTGGGAAGCTCCTCCACGAACACCCACCCCCGCGGTTTCTTCGACGAAGACAGCTTGCCCTCCAAGAACTCCCCAAGCACCTCGGCCTCCAACGTCCCCTCCCTCTCCGGCACCACCGCCGCGTGCACAAGCTCCCCCCACTGCTCATCCGGGACCCCCACGACGGCCGCCTGGGACACGCCCGGATGCTCCAACAGAGCCCGCTCCACCTCGACCGGGTCCACCGTGACACCGCCCGAGACGATGCGATCGCTGATCCGACCCGTCACCCACACATGCCCCTCCCCGTCCACGCGACCCGCATCCCCCGTACCAAGCCACCCCTCCTCGTCGAACGGATCCTCCTCCCCCACGTACCCCCTCATCAGCGTCGACCCCCGAACCTGCATCTCGTCGTCCTCCCCGATGCGCACCTCCACCGTCTCCAGCGGCGCCCCCACCGTGCCCGGCTTCTCCCGAACCAACCCCGGCGGCGCCGTCGCGACCTGGCTGGCCGCCTCCGTCAGGCCGTACGTGAGCGCGATCGGCCACCCCGCCTTCAACGCCTCGTCCCGAAGGCCCGCAGGGCACGGAGCCCCCCCAATCAAGGCCAGCCGGAACCCCTCCGGAGGCGACGGGTCCTCCCCCGCCTCGAGCACGCGGGAGAGCATGGTCGGGACCAGGCTCGCGTGCGTGACCTCGCCCGCGGAGACCAGCTCGCGCACCGTGCCCGGATCGAACCGCTTCAAGGGCACCACGGTGGCACCCGTCACGCACGCTCGGAACCACAGCGCGAACCCGCCCACGTGGGCCGGCTGCAACACGCTAAGCCACCGGTCCTCGCGTCCAAGCGAGAGCCGCTTGCTCGAGGCCTTCGCGTGCTGGATGTGCGCCTCCAGGGAGAACGCGGCAAGCTGGGGATGCCCGGTGGTCCCGCTCGTGCTCACGATCGTGTGGGGGTCCGCGGCGGAGGCACCGGGGGGGTCTTCGTCCTCGGGAAGCGTCTCGATGTGCATGCCGCGGGTGCTTTGGGCGGGGTCGAGCGTGATGAGGTTGGCGGCTTGCACGGTGCGCGCGGCGTGGGGTTCGGTCTCGTGCGTGGCGAGCACGGCGGCGGGTCGTAGGCGGTCGAGCACGCGCACCGTCTCGCGTGGAGTGGATGCAGGGTTGAGCAGGCAAAGCGTGGCTCCGGCTCGGGGGACGCCGTGCAGGGCCCAGGCGGCTTTGGGTCCGTTCTGGGCGAGGACGGCGACGGTTTTGCCGGTGAGTCCGGCCCCTGCGAGGCGCTGGGCGATCCAGGTGGCTTGTTCGTCGAGGTCTTGGTAGGTCCAGGTGACGCCCCCGGCGTCGAGGGCGGGCGCATCGGGCGTGGTTCGGGCTTGGCGTCGAAGGGGGTCCATCATGGGGCCCTCGGGGACGGGTTGATCCAGGCGCTGGTACCGGGGGCGGTGGGCACGAGCAGCTGGCCGTCGTGGATGCGTTCGTCGTACGCGGCGGGTTCGGTCTCGAGGAGGGCGCCGGTTGCGAGGCCGCAGGCGAGCTCTCGGGGGCCCAGCGCGGCGGCGGTGTGGAGGGCCGCGGCTCGCGCGATGGCGCCGTCGATGGTGCTGGTGATGACGACGGGCGTGTGGGCGCCTCGTGCGTGCTCGGCGGCGCGGAGGGTCTCTTCGAGGGTGCCGAGGACCATCGGTTTGAGCACGAGCACGTCCGCGGCGTCGGCGTCGAGGATGCGTCGTGCTTTTTGGGGGCTGGTGAGGGGTTCGTCGGCGGCGATGGGCACGATCTCGGCTTGTTCGAGGCGGGCCATGCCGTCGAGGTCGTCGGGGGGGAGGGGTTGCTCGATGTACTCGAGGTTGTAGGGGGCAAGCTCGTGAAGGCGCGTTTCCGCGGTGGCGGCGTCGGGCCAGGACCCGTTCACGTCCAGGCGCAGGTTCGCGGAGGGGGCGTGCTCGCGGGCGTGGTGAACGCGGTCGAGGTCCTCGTCCCAGCTGCCGGTGGCTTTGAGCTTGATCGTGTCGAACCCGCGCTGGGTGAGGGCCTTCGCGTCGTGGCCGGTCCGTGGGGGGTCTTGGGCGGGGATGGTGGCGTTCACGGGCACCGCTTCGGGCGGGGGGTGGGGCGTGTTGTGCGTCTCGTGCAGGTGCTGGGAGAGGGGCGTGTCGTGTTCGTGAGCGGCGGCGGCGTGAAGCGCGGTGGAGAGGGCGAAGCGGGCGGTGGGGGCCTGGTCGAGCAGGGGGGAGAGGCTGTCGAGGGTGGCGTGCGCTTCGTCCAGGGGGGGTTGCTCGGTGGCGAGGCGTTGCGTGGCTTGTTCGAGCGCTTGGCGGGCGCGGGCCAGGGGCTCGGTGCGGTTGCTGAGCGGGGCTGCTTCGCCGAGGCTGCGGTGCCCGGTGGAGGTGTCGAGGGTGACAAGCAGGCCTTCGCGGGTGTCGTGGTGGGCGGTGGCGGAGACGTAGGTGCGTTTCAGGGGCGCCTGGTAGGGGGTGACGGTGGCGTCCGTGATGCGCGTCATAGGAGGAAGCCTCCTGCGAGCAGGACGCCGTAGATCAGGAGCACGCGCGCGGTGGGGGCCAGTTGGTCGTCGAGCGTGGCGGGGTCGGCGGTGGTGAGAACGGTCCAGGCGGGGCGGGCGGCGGGGAAGAGGGCGGCGGTGGCGAGCAGGGTGTAGGGGTTCCAGTCGAGGGTGAGGACACCGACGGGGGGGACGGCGAGGGCGGCCAGGAGGAGGGTTGCGTGCTCGAGCTTGGTGAGCGTGGGGCCCAGCAGCACGGCCAGGGTGCGTTTGCCGGCGTCGGCGTCCGTGCGGATGTCGCGGAGGTTGTTGACGACGAGGATGTTGGTGGCCAGGGCGCCGATGGCGGCGCCGGCGAGGAGGGGGGAGGGGTTCCATGCGAGGGCTTGCACGTAGTAGGTGCCGGCGACGGCGACGAGGCCGAAGAAGATGAACACGAACATGTCGCCGAGCCCGTGGTAGCCGAACGGCCAGGGCCCGCCCGTGTAGAGGATGCCGGCGGCGATGCTGGCCAGGCCGATCGCGAGGATGGGGATCCCGCCTTCGTACACGAGGTAGGCGCCCAGCAGGGTGGCGGTGGCGAAGGCGGCGATCATCCAGCGTTGGACCTGGTGGGGTTCCACGATGCCGGCCTGCGTGACGCGGGTTTCGCCGACGCGGTCGTCCGTGTCGGCGCCTTTCTGGTAGTCGAAGTAGTCATTGGCGAAGTTCGTGCCCACCTGGATCAACAGCGCGCATGCGAGCGCGGCCAGGGCGGGAAGGGGCTCGAAGGCGCCGTGTGCGCGGGCGATGCTGGTGCCGACGACGACGGGTGCCGCGGCGGCGGGCAGCGTGCGAGGTCGGGCCGCGTGGACGATCGCGCCCGCGGTCGTGCTGGGGGCCGCGTCGTGGTGGGCGGGTTGCGTCATCGGGCGCTGGCGGGGACCCGGAGGTGGGTACTAAAGCGCTTCCCTGGCCGGGGAGGCGGGCGGTTTCTGGCTCGCTGGGGGCGATCGTGCCGGGGAACACGCCAAAGAACGTGCCACAAAGCGGGGTTTTATGTGCCGTTAGGGGCTGTGGGAACGTGCCAGATGGAGGACCGCATCGACTTCGGCCCGTTCCGCGTCACCGAGGACACCGTCGAGCGGCCCCCTCGGGACCGCTTCGAGCCTCGATACGAGACCCGCGCGACCGTCTGGGAGGACATCCGGGCCATCGAGCGGGCCGACCAAGACCTCGGCGGGACCATCCTCGACCGGCAAGAGGCCCGACGCATGGTCGAGAAGGCCCTGACCCGGAACGCGTACGGGACCGCCAGCATCGAAGGCAACCCCCTCACGCTCGAGGACGTCGAGAAGCTGCTCGAACGAGGCGACATCGAGGAAGCCCGCCACCGACCCGAAGAGCAAGAGATCCTCAACTACGTCGACCTCATGCACGGGCTCCCCGACCAGCAAGCGCCGCGGACCGTCGACGAGCTTGCCCGCCTGCACGAGCGCCTGTTCACGGGCGTGCTCGACGACGCAGGCCAGCTCAAACAAGAGCCCAACTTCATCGGGACGCGCCCCAGCTACGAGGTCCGCTTCGTCCCCGCCCTGCCTGAACGGGTCGAACCGGAGCTCGAGAACGCCTTCGCCTGGTTCCAGGACGCCGACGAGCACCCGCTGGTCAAGGTGCAAGTCTTCTTCCACGAGCTGCAAAGCATCCACCCCTTCCGCGACGGGAACGGACGCGTGGGCCGCGCCGTCACGACGCTTCAACTGCACGAGCTCGGCTACGACGGCGTCCGCTACGCCCTCGTCGACTACGAGTTCAACGAGGACCGCGACGCGTACTACGAGGCGCTTGCAGCCGTCGAGCAGGCAGGCTTCGACTACACGCCCTGGATCGGGTACATGTCGCGCGTTCTCCGCCTGACGTTCGAAGGGGCCCTCGAACGGTTGCACTTCCGCGACGGGCTTCCCGGCACGCTCAACGAGCGCCAAGAGCGCATCGCGCTGTGGATCGCGGGCCTCGACCGCGACGAGCCCGGCCGACGCGTCCGCTTCGCGGACGTGCACAAGGCCTTCCCGCACATCGCGGAACGCACGCTCAAACGGGACCTCAAAGGGTTGCGCGAGCACGACATGCTCGTCATGGAAGGCGCCGGACGAGGCACGCGCTACCGGCTGGCTGAGGCGACAAGGACCTGATCCGTGGAGAACTTTCTTGTCCCTCGTGAGGCGTTCAAGCCCCGTGCGCGGGGCTCCAAAACTCCTCCTCTTGGTCGCCATCGTGGCATTTTCGACG
>CAZOQA010000086.1:0-5890 GCA_964581775.1 uncultured Thermoplasmatales archaeon
CCGGAACCGGAGACGGACGAGGCCGAAGAGGCCGCTGAAGAGGACGAGCCCGAACCGGAACCGGAGACGGACGAGGCCGAGGAAGACCCTGAGGAGGGTGAAGAATGACCCGCTGGGCCATCGCGCACATCTACGCTTCGTACAACAACGTCATCATCACGGTCACGGACATGACCGGCGCCGAGACGCTGGCCAAGTGCTCCGGCGGCATGGTCGTGCGCGCCGCCAAGGACGAAGCCAGCCCCTACGCGGCCATGCGAGCTGCCGAGCGCGTCGCCGACGACTGCGAGGACAAAGGCATCGAGGCGCTGCACGTGAAGGTCCGAGCTCCCGGCGGGAACAAGAGCCGAAGCCCCGGACCCGGCGCGCAGGCCGCCATCCGCGCGCTGGCCCGCGCGGGCATCCGCATCGGTCGCATCGAGGACGTGACCCCGATCCCGCACGACTCCACCCGCAAGAAGGGCGGCCGAAGGGGGCGCCGCGTGTGAACCTCGAGGTCTTGGATTCCAGCGACCGGTCGATCCGGTTCCGCATCGAGGGCTCCAGCACGGGCTTCGTGAACGCGCTCCGGCGCACCCTCATGATGGAGGTGCCCAAGCTCGCGATCGAGGACGTGACCATCTACGACAACAAGTCCGCCCTCTTCGACGAGATCATCGCGCAACGCCTGGGCATGCTGCCCATCCCCACCGACCCGAACCTGTTCGCGGGCTGGGAGCCCGAGGCTGAACCCGAGGAGGACGAGGACGCCGGCACGCAGGTGCTCTACACGCTCACCTTCGAGGGCCCCGGCACCGTGTACGCGAGCGATCTGCAACCCGCCACGGGCGAGGAGGAGCTCCGCGTCGCGGACCCGCAGGTGCCCATCGTGAAACTGGGCCAGGACCAGCGCTTGATGCTGGAGGCCACGGCCACGCTGGGCCGCGGCGCCGACCACGCGAAGTGGCAGGCGGTCGTGGGCGCGGGGTACCGGCACGTGCCCACGGTGGAGGTGACGGGCCCGTTGGGTCTAAGCGACGAGGATGCTCGCGAGCTGGCCTCGCGCGCGCCCGAGGGGGTGCTCTCGTTCGACGGGGACGAGGTCACGGAGATCCATGACGAGGTCGAGGCTCACGATTTCCTGTACAACGTGGGCACCCGGTACGGGGTCGAGAACGTGGAGTTCGGTCGACGGGACGATGCGTTCTTCTTCGAGTTCGAGACGGACGGCGCGTTGACGCCCAAGCAGGCCCTCCGCGAGGCTGTGAGCCTCCTCATGGGTAAACTCGACGAGGTGCGCGAGCAGGCCGCCGAGTTGCAGTGACGCGGTGGGCTCGATGCGTCTTCGATAGGCTCAAGCCCCCCGTCGCGTAGTGGGTGCTCGTGCTCGTGGCCGCGTGGGTGCGGGAGCTCGTGTCGGTCAGTTTGGAGCTTTCGCAGGTCCAGTCGTTGTGGTTCGCGTTCTTGTTGGGGAGCTTCGCGGTGGCCACGTTGTCGGATCTCAAGCGCTTGTCGGCGCAGCGGGAGTTCTTGGAGATCTGGGTGGTGTTCACGGCGGGCGTGTTCGCGTACGATGCGTTCACGACGTGGAGGGCGGGCTGGGAGCTGTGGCAGGTGCCGGCGGTCAAGTGGGGCTTGATCGTGGTGTTGGCCGTGGTGAGCTGGGAGCGGGTGGGCGGGGTGTTCCGGTTGGCGCGTGCGGACGTGTTCGCGTGCGCGGCGACGGCTGCGTTGCTTTCGCCGGTGTTGGTCGTCGCGTTCTGGGTGGTGCTCAAGCTGGTGGCGCTTGCGCTTCGGCCGCTTTTGCAGGCGGGCCGCGGCCCGTGGCCGTTCATGCCGGTGGTCACGGTTGCGACGTTGGTGGTGTTGGGGGTGGGCATCGTGGCTCCGGGGCAGGCGTTCACGCTGGTCCCGTGAGAGGGTTCCTCATGGAGGCTGGGTGGAGCCCGTCACGTTGAAATAGGCCCACGCGCTAGGCCGGAATCCCCGAAAGCGGAGGTCGCCAAGCATGGCCAACGGCGCAGCGTTGAGGGCGCTGTCCCATAGGGGTTCGCAGGTTCAAATCCTGCCCTCCGCACTCTTGTCCCTCCTGGCTTGACCCGGGTTCCCCCGAACCTTTTATCCCGATGCGGGGGGCTGCGTCGGTGAGGCTTGGAGAGCATGAGAACCATCCTATGGGTATCGATCCTAGCCCTGGCCGCGGGCCTTGCCTTGGCCGGGAGCGCAGCGGCGCAAGAAGAAGAGTTCGCGTGTCCGGACACGCCGGATCAAGTCACGGTGTGCTTCCACGAGGAGGCCGACGACGGGGATCCCAACTGTGAGGAGGAGGGCAACTACTACGCGACCACGCGCGGAAGCGTAGCGACCGACGTCCAAGGGGTCCGGTCCGAGGCCAAGTTCTCGGGCACGGAGGCCTGCCGACACTCCACCGGCTGGTTCAGCTACCACGACGGGTACGAGTCCTTCTCGACCAGCTTGAAGGTCTGCTCGGGCGCCGAGTGCCAGCAGATCGGCCTTCGATGGGCCGAGCGCTGGGACAACGGCGAGTACGAGGACCCGGACTGCACGATGCAGGTGTGGGTCTCGCTCGTCGGCGTGTACGAGGAGCTCAACCTACAGGACACGGAGGACGAGAGCGAGTGCCTGGCCGGTTCACCGCCCAACCCCGGCTGGGGCGAGGTCTACCCCTGACGGACCCGCTCTTTTACCCCATAGGGCCCGGGGTCCTCCCGGGCTCCTTGCCCATCTTCTCCCTTCTACGTGCACCAGCGTCGCGACAGATCAGGAAGCTTCCTCGAAGCTGACGTCCTCCTCCAGCGGCTCCAAGGCAGCCTCGTCAAGGGACTCGACCTTGCGCTGGCGCCGCTTGGCGCCCGCCTCGAGGCCCCACAAGAGCACGCCCAGGCTCCACGCGGCCACGGCCGCGTACGCGCCCAAGCGCAACGGCTCCATGCCCAAGCGCCCCGCGATCACCTCGACGTCCAACCCGCCCGCGGAGGCCAGCGCGTACGCCTGCTCGGGGTTCGCGTACAACAACGCGCCCACCGCAAGCGAGGTCAACACGAGCGCGCGCACCGTCAACCAGCCCAGGATGCTGGACATGGTGCCCACGGGATGCTTGAGCATCCGCCGCGACGACTTGAAGGACAAGAACGCGCCGAACAAGAGCGCGCCCGCCACGACCAGGGCCTCGTTCGCCTTCAAGTACTGCCAAGCGGGGTTCGCGTACGCCTCTTGAAGGGCCACGGCTTGCATCGCGACGCCGCTTCCCGGCTGCTGAAGCTCGAACGCCAGCCACATGAAGCCCGCGTGGAACACGGTCAAGCCGAGGGTCGTCAACGCCAGGAAGCGCCCGAAGCTCATCTTGGCGATGCCCGCGGGGATGTTCACAACGACCCGCGTCATCGGGATCACGCGCAGGAACAGGACCAGGCTTTGCCCGAACGCGCCCTCGAACGTCCTCTCCAGGTCCTCGCGCTTCTTCTGATCCATCATGAAAAGCCGCGGATGGCGATCGATCAAGGGACGCCCGCCCACGCGGGACAACGCGTACAGGATCACGCTTCCAAGGATTCCCGCCAGGGTGGCCAACCCGATTAAGAAGGCCAAGTCCGAGGTGGACTGCGCGTGCTGGCTGACCGCCATGATCATCACGGCCTCGCCCGGCAGGATGGGGTTGAGCATGGCGCCGTCGATCATCAGGAGCACGAACATGGCGTAGAGCCCGTACTGGGCGAACAGCTCCAGGATCCACGGCAGCACGTCCACCGGCATGCAGGAACCATGGACGCGCTGGGGGGGCTTTCATCTTATCGGTGGCTCCCCCCGTGCAGACCCCCCAAGCCGGGGCAAAGGCTCATCCGTGAGCGACCCCCATTACGAAGGGCGATGACCTCCGCGAACCCTGGCGTGTTCCAGCCCGTGGATCGCCTCGTCATCCCCGTGCAGGGGACCGATCGCGAGTACGATGCACAACAATGGGCCGCGGGGTTGGCCGGCTCGCTGAGCGTGCCCATCCACGCGTTACACGTCTCGCAAGGGGACGAGGAGGAGGTGCACACGGATCACTTCGACTTCCTGGAGCGCGTGTGCGAGAAGTGGGACGTGGACCTCGAGACGCGCGTGGCCAGCCGGAACGACGTCGTCGCGGAGATCCTGGACGAGCTGGGTCCCCGGGACCTTGTCGTGATCGGCACGCGCAGGTTGAGCACGTCCAACGACTACCACGTGGGAAGCGTGGCCGGGGCGCTTGTGCAGAATGCGCCGTGCCCGGTGCAGATCGTGCGCCTGGACGTGTGACTCCACCGGCTGCAAAGGAAGCCTACCCCCAAGGGACCAGGTTGGGGGATGCCTCTCCTGCAGGCATGACGGTGCTCTCCGATGGAACCATCCAGGAGCTCGTGGGGACGGCCGCGCTCGACGTGGACCCTTTCGAGCCGGACGATTTGACTCCCAACGGGTTGGACCTGCGCGTGGGCGAGGTGGCCTTCCCGGACCAGGACGCAGAGGTCGTCCAGGACGGAACCGCGCGCGTGCCTGCGCGCGAGAGGTTCCTGGTGTCGACGCGCGAGGTGGTCACGCTGGGCCCGAGCCTGGCCGGTCAATTGTGGATCCGGTCCACGTTCGCTCGCAAGGGGTTGATGGCCGCGTTCGGGAAGGTTGAGGCTGGGTTCTCGGGCACGCTAACGCTGGGGTGCTTCAACGCGTCCCGAGACGCTGTGGAGGTCCCGATCGGGGAGCGGTTCTGCCAGATCGCGTTTGAGGCGCTCACCCAGGACGCGGACGAGCTGTACGAGGATCGGTCGGGCACCTACCAGGACCAGCGAGGCGTGACCCCTGCCCGCGAGTAACCACGCCTGAGGCCTCGAAACATTGGTATACCGTGCGCCTCATCCTCATGGCGGCTTGGAGTATGGCGCACAACGGGAGGAATCGTCGACGATACCGATTCGAGATCTGGGCGGACGTGCTGGAAAGCATCCAGCAACAGCGAAGGCAACCCGGTCCTTTGCGCGTAAGCCGGGTCCGATCCAAGGCCAACATGCCCTACGACCGGTTCTGGGATCATGTGGAGGAGATGGCCGACAGCGGGCTCCTCGATCCTGACGCGCTCGAACCCACACGCCAGGGGCAGCGCTTCCTGGACGAGTTCGAGGACGTCGAGGACTTCCTGGACCGCTACGGGCTGGTTTGACGGGTCCGCCTGGACGCGAGGATGAGAGCCCTCCAGCGGTAGCCTCGTCTGCTCGATCCTCTCGTGTCGGTCGGAGGAGAAGAAGGGTAAAAAAAGGCGAGGAGGCGGGGGGCCTCCTCGCTACGAGATCCGCTTTACGAGGCGGGCGCGGGCACGAGGCCAAGCGGGCCCTGGATCGTTTGCTCTTCCACGATGCCCTGAGCGAACCCGTTGTTCGCGGCGTCCGTGAACGCGGCCACGCCCAGGAACGAGTAGTCGTCCGGCACGGTGCCGACGAGGTTCAACGCGTACTCCGTAGACGCGCCCACGGGCAGCGCCCCCGCGTCGAAGATGAGCGTGACCTCGTCCTCGTGCTCCTGCACCTCGTCCGGGGCGGGGGATGCGTAGCGCTGGTCGGGGTCCGTGATGTCCGCGCCGTCGGGCGGCAGGAACTCGTAGTCGTCGGGCACGGTGAGCCTGAGCTCGACGCTCGAGGCGTCCTCGTTCCCGGTGTTCTCCGCGTGGAACGTCACGGGTTGCGGGACCCCGGGCAGGGCTTGGTCCTCAAGGCCGTCGAGGCTGAGCTCGACGTAGGGCCGGATCACGTTGAACGTGGCCTCGTGGTGGATCTCGTCCTCGATGATCTCGCCCGTGTCCGGGTGCTCCCACTCGTACTCGAACGTGCCCGCGAACATGTACGTGCCGGGCAGGGTGTCGCCTTCGACCCGGAAGTCCTCA
>CAZOQA010000087.1:0-5790 GCA_964581775.1 uncultured Thermoplasmatales archaeon
GAACCGGCGCGTCCCGCGTTCTGGGCTCCACGCGATCAACCCCACGCCGCCAGCCTCTGTGAACGGCCACCGGCCCATGCGCGCGCAGAGACCCTCGTGATCCGCGTCCCGACCACAGTGGAGCGTGGTATCTTCGAGCGGTTCGCCGCACTGGTGCACCGTTGGATTCTGCGCGAGGGAGAGGGTTCGCAGGAACTGGCCGACCTGGTCCAGGTCGAGCGGGGTGTCCTCGTCAGGCATCCTGGGTCGCCTCCCGGTCTGCGCAGCGGCCGCACCGGGTTGGCCCACCAGCCACCAACGCGCCGCACCCCAAGCAATCCCGAACCGTCGCGCCAAGGTCCTCCACGAACCCCTCCACCACGTGCTCGTCCTCGAGCCGGTTCAACACGCCCGGCGACAACGGCAAGAACGTGGACACTCCCACTGCGCCGGGTGCGTCCGCGATCCGATCCAACACGTCCCGGTCCGGGACCGCGCGTAGTTCCGCCTGCAAGAACAGTTCATCCCCTTGCAGGTCCAGGCTCGCCCACTTCGGCGGCCAGGAATAGCCTTTGTCTTTGTCGTCTGGATCGAGGGTCGCTTCGAACTCGGTTTTCTCCCTGCGCCCGACGTTTACCTTCACGAGCACCGGCTTCTCGCCACCCATCAGGCGTCACCGTCCTCTGCGGCGTCCAACTGGTGGCGCAACCGCTGGATCGTGGCGATGGTTTCCCCATGGTACTGCATCGCTTGCGCCCACAAGCCGTTCTCAAGCCGGCCGTCAGCACGGACGCACTGGTCGAGCAGTTCCGCCTGGAGCGCGAACAGGAGATCGTCCAGCGAGACCTCCGGCTCCGGGTCCGGGATGGTGAGCACGTGGCGACCGTCCTCCTCTTCGGTCCACTCGCCGCGGCTGACGCTTTCCCCGTTCTTCTCGACCTCCACGAACGCGAGCGTGGGGCCACTCCGGTCCTCGGGCGTGGGGACCTCGTCGAACACGATGTCGAGCATCCCGCGCGGATCCGCCAGGTCAGTCACTCGGGTGCGGGCGCTCGGCATCTCGTCGGAATCGTCGTGCGTCATGTTTCGTCACCTTCAGGACCGCTCGTACAGTGCGGATCCAAGGGAACCAGCGCCACCTTCCTGGGCGATCGCTTCTTCTGAATCACGACCAACGGCGGCCGGTCCTCCGCCTCGGCCTTCATGATCGTGTCCTCCACGAGACTGCGGTGCGGCAGGCGCTTGCCAACCTCGTGCCGGAGCAGCGCGCGCTTGTACACGTCCTGCAGCCGCAGGTGGGGCAGGTCGATGCTGCCGTCAGGCCACCGGTCCTCCTTGTACCGGTCGAACCACATGGCGGCCCACGTGGGCCCGTCCACCGCATCGTACAGGATGATGGGTGCCCGGTCGTACCGCTTCGCCGTCTCATCCAGGTCCGCCAGCGCGCGCCACGCGCTGCTCTTGGCCGGGTTCTTCACCTCCAAGTACTCCGGGATGCCGACCCCGTCCGCGCTGGTGCCGGCCGCGCTGGTCTGCTGGGGACTCGTCGACCGGTCCCCGCCCAACGCTCGCGCGATCCTGCGTTCTGCTTGCTTCCATCCATGATCCGTCATGAGCTTGCCTCCTGGTCGAGGTGGGTGTCTGCGCGGTTCAGCACGGTTCTCGGACTCTCGACGCGGCGACTGGTGCTCAGTTCCCACCCGTACCCGTCCCAACTGTTCAGGACGTGCATTCGGAACCGGGCGCCATTCCACACCCAGAACCAAAACGGGCTCGAATGCCGCTCAACCGGGTACTTCGGGCGCCTCTCCGCGATCTGCGCGAGCTTCTCGCTCACGTTCTCCTCGTCGCGCGTCACCTGCACCAGGCGAATCCCCTCGTCCGGGTGCACCGCGAGCACGTCCCAATCCCCGAGCAAATCGTACTGCTGCCCGTACTCCACCACGTGGCCATCCTGGATGCGGCGGCGCTCGGGCTTGGCCACGTGCGTCCGGTACCCGTCCTGTTCGAGGAGCGCGGCCGCCAGGTCCTCCACCTCGCCACCGTTCAACCTGCCCGTCACGCCGAACGCACCCCCTGGTAGAGACTGTCCTCAGGGAACTCGTCCACGCTTCCCTGGTCTTCCCAGGCGATCTCCACGCTCGGGTCGGTGAGCAGGTACTCTCGATGTTCGCTACAGAACGGGACCCGATTCCGCCAAGGCCGGAGGCCCCCTCGCCCCTTCTCTCGGAGGACGCGTTCCGCTTCCTGGTCGCACTCCTCCTCGTCGTTTATGAACTGGCAGAGAACCGTCACGGTGCCACCTCGGGGGGGATCTGCATTTCGCTTGCGCCGGGCGCGGGCTCTACGTGCGCGATCGTGGGGGAGTCGTCCGTCAGGAGGGTGAGGCAGAGTTCGCGGGCGAGGTTGACGCACACGGCGTTCCCGATCTGTCGAACGCGCTCGGTCTTGGTCCCGCAGAACTCGTACGTGTCGGGGAACCCCATTGCGGCGGCGAGCTCGCGGGGCTGGAGCATGCGGAAGCGAATGTCGAGCCCGTAGGGCCACAGGTCTGGGACGACGAGCGCGAACCGGTCCCTGGTGGTCTGCGTGGGCATCGGCTCGTCGACGGGCTGCGCGTCCGACTGCCCGTTGTACTGGACGAGGTACGGCTGCGCGACGCCGGCCGGGCTCTTCGACGCCGGCACCGTCGGCAGGGGGTCATCGGTGTCGTGCGTGCGCGGGTCCTGGCCCCCTCGTTCTCCGTAGAAGGGGACCAGGTACGGGCTGACGAGGTGCCCGTCGTGGTTCTCGGCGGTCACCACGTGCAGCGGCTCCGCGTCTGGGTCGTACGCGGGGTTCGAGTCGAGGCCCCGGTACCGGCCGTTCCGCGGCAGGATGAACGGGTGCGGCTCGACCTTCCGGATGTACCCCGCGCTCGCGACGGTGGGCAGGGGCTCGTCGGTGCTGCGGGCGACGGCGCCGCCGTGCTGCCCGATCACGTAGGGGCGCGCCAGCGCGAACTTGTAGCCCCCAGCCGTCACGGTGTCGAGCGGCTCCTCCACTGGCTTCGCCGTGCTCGTTCCGTAGAACTTCACCAAGAACGGTCGGCCGGCGTGGGCGACCAGTTCTGGCGTGACGTCCTCGACGTTCACGGCGGTCCGCTGGAGCTTCTCGACGTCCTCCTTCCCGAGGCTCGCGACGGCGTCGGCGAACGGTTCGAGCTCGTCCACGGCGTAGCGTCGGAGGCCCTCGGCGATCCGCTGCATGGTGTTCTGCACGAGCGGCTTCTTCCCGTTCCCAGCGAGGCCGCGGGTCCAGATGCTCTCGCCCGGATCCGACCAGTCGATCACCTCGGCGGCGGTCCGCCAGTCCGGCAGGTCGTCGTCCGGGTCGTTCGAGTGCGTCGGGGCGGGGAACACGGGGCGCTTGTCTCGGCGGGCGACGATGAACAGGCGCTTCCTCGTGGTGGGGTCGCCGTAGTCCGCCGCGTTCAAGATGCGGTGGTCGACGGCGTACCCGAGGCTCCGGATCGCGGCCAAGAACGCGTCGAACGTGTCGCCCTCGCGCTCCTTGCAGGGGTCCCCGTCGTCGTCGAGGGGTCCCCAGCGCCGGAACGCGGGCACGTTCTCGACGAGCACGTTCCGCGGGCGCAGTTCCTGGATCCATCGCACGACGACCCAGGGGTGCATCCGCTTCTGGTCGTGCTTTGCCTTGTCCCCCGCGGCTTGACTGTGCGGCTTGCAGCTGGGCGCCGCGGCGAGCAGGTCGATCCCGGGCTCGAACACGTCCCGGGGCTTGACGTGGTCGATGTCCTCGTCGAGGTGCTTGGCCCACGGGTGGTTCGTCTCGTGCGTCCGGATCGCGACGCTCCAGTGGTTGATCGCCACGTGCCGCACGTGCTCAGCGAGGTCCTCAGCGTCGTCGAGCAGGTGCTCGTAAGCCAAGCTCAAGCCGGCAGTCAGGCCGCCGGCCCCGCAGAACAGGTCCCCGCTCCGGTACCGCGTCACGGGCGTCCCTCCTTGTCGAGGAGTTGCGCGGCGATTCTGAGTCGCTCTCTGCGCAGACGCTCGAACCCGGCACTGGTCCGGTCGCCACCCATGCCGTGGTTCGACGCCAGGCCGCGAGATCGTCGCCACGCCGTCACCGTCCGCTTCCCCACACCCCGAAGTCGAGCAATGTCCGCGTCCCCGAGGCCGAGATCGTGTAGCCGGTGGCGCAGGCGTTCCTCGCGCACGCACAACCCGACCGCGGGGAGACCCAGGCGCTCGTGCACCGCGGGAAGACCCCCCCTCACGCGAACGCCTCCAGGGTCTCCTCAGGTCGCGGCTTCTCACTCGGACGACGATCGTGCAGGCCGAGGTCCTCGAGCCTCTGCTCTCGCCACACCTCTTCATCGAACGCCTCGAACCCGTGGTCCGCGTCTGCCCAGGCTTTGTACCGATCCTCGGCGATGACGCTGCGGTGGGTTTCCTCCACGATCTCTGGCTCTGACGCGTTCGCGTCGAGCACCGGCCGGCTGGGGCTATCGTCGGCGCGCCCTGTCCAGGTCGCGGTGGCGCGGGCACTGTAGTGGATCTCGTAGGTGCGCTTCACCGCCCAAATGTAGTCCTCACCCTCGACGGGGTCCAGGTTCGCGCGCACGACCTTCGCAGCGTCCTCCTCGGGGAGCGGTTCGCCCAGGTGCTCCATGCACCGAGGCAGGCCTTCTGGACCACGGCGCGTGCGCGGGATCAGGCCGGGACTGGTGCCGACGACGAAGCGCTTCCCGCACACCGCGCACCGGGTCCGGTGCGTCACCAGCCTCGCCTCCGTCGGTCTTCCGCCTCGGCTTCAGCGGCCTCGATCGCGGCCTCGCAACTCCCGCACAACCGATCCTCACTCGCGCCGACGAGGAGCGCCTGGCACTCGGGGTTCGGGCACCGAGGATGGTCCGACTGGACTGCCTCGCTGAACGCGCCGTCGAACCCAGCCACGTGCAGGCCATCCTCGTCCGGCGCACCTGGGCGCTTGGTGAGGTTCATGGCGCACCCTCCGCCATAGCGACCCGGTTCCCGGTGCGCTCAAGCTTCCGGAGAAGTGCGTCCTCTAACCCCTCAGCGTGCCCGTCGGACAGGGTGACAGCCAAGCACGCCACGAGGATCTGGTCCGCGGCCTCGTCGACGACGTCCTCCGACGTGGCACGCCCCCTCATGTGCTTGGCGAACGTGTCCAGAAGCTCGCCGGATTCCTCCATCACCATCAGGACTTCCGGGTACACCCCCCAGGCGTCGATGGCGTCATGGTTGACGCTCTCCACCTCCCTGAGGAACTGGATTAGGGTTCGGCCGCTCACGAGGCGTCACCGTCCTCATCGCGTTCCTCGCAGGGCCAGGGCATCTGCCCACACCCGACGTGCCCAACATCGGCCAGGTGGATTCGATACAGGTGGTGATGCTCAGGGTTCTCCTCGAAGTCCGGGTGGTCGCATTTCTCGCCGGGCGCGGCGCCGCACCCGTAAGGCGGCTCGCACGCCACGTCTCGGGCAGGACTGTCGGGTCCGCTGAACGGCGCACGATCGCTCACGAGGCATCACCATCCTCGTGACAGTCGCACACGCAGTCCGCCTCTGGGAACACCGTGTGCACCTCCGCGCACAACCCGCACCCCCCACTCACGAGGACCCCTCCTCTGGATGGTGCGCCGTCCCGTACACCGCACACCGCGGACACTTGCGAGGCAGATCCACGTTGAACGAGCCCCAGCGAAGACCGCACCCCCGGCAGATCGTGAGGAGGCTCCGCCACCACGGAAGGTCAGGGAAGAGCCGACCGATGGTTTCGCTCACGAGGG
>CAZOQA010000088.1:0-5722 GCA_964581775.1 uncultured Thermoplasmatales archaeon
GAACCCATCAACGACACGCACCAGCTCCCCACCAAAGGCGCCTTCATCCCCGACCGCACACCCCCCAACCCGCCCAACCTCGACTACACGTTCATGGACGACGCGCCCGTCGTCCTCGACGTGCTCACCCTGCCAACGGGAGAACTCGTCGTCATGGACGGAGCAAGCGGCGTCTACACGGTCGCCTACGATGACACCGTCGATGTGCCCCAACCCGAACCCTGGACGCAAGACGACTGGAGCCCCGACCAAGGGCAGATCGAACCCATCCCACGCTGACCCGGGGAAACGCTAACCCCGCACGCGCCGTTGGCCCCCCGGCATGAGGACGCCCGGCCGCCTTGCCATCCTCGGCGCGGGGACCATGGGAACCGGCATCGCCGAGATCGCGCACCAGCGAGGCTTCACCGTTCGCCTGCACGACGTCGACGAGCACGCCCTCCAGAACGCACCCGCCGGCGTCGAGACCACGCCCCGCCTGCCCGAAGCCGTCCGCGAGGCCCCGATCGTGCTCGAAGCGATCCCCGAGGACCTCGGTCTCAAACGAACCGTCCTCGAGGACGCGCAAGCCCACGCCCCCGACGACGCCGTGATCGCCTCCAACACGAGCGCGCTCCGCATCACCGACCTCCAACGAGGCCTCCCCTCCCCCTCCCACATCGTCGGGATGCACTTCTTCCACCCCGTCGACCGCATGGACCTCGTGGAGATCATACCCGGGGACGCGACCCTCCCCGAGACGATCCAAGCCGCCGAGACCACAAGCCAGCAACTCGGGAAGCCCCACGTGACCCTCGACCGCGACCCGCCCGGGTTCGTGACCACGCGTCTGGTGCTCGCATTGGGCCTCAGCGCGCTTCGCGCCCGGGACGCGGGCATGGCCTCCCGGGACGCCATCGACGCGGCCATGCACCAAGAGGGGTTCCCCATGGGGCCCTTCCAGGTCATGGATCACTCCGGCCTGGACGTGACGCTGCAGGCCGCCTCGTACCTTGCTCGGGAACTCGACCCTGCCTACGAGCCTCCCGACACGCTCAAGGCGATGGTCGAGGAGGGCCGCATGGGCGCCAAATCGGGTCGCGGGTTCTACGAGTGGACGCAGGGGGTCCCGCGACCGGACGCGGGCGGCAAGGACAGCTTCCCGGCGTCAGCCCTCCGGGCCGTGGTCGCGAACGAGGCCGCTCTGTTGCTGGACGCGGGCGTTGCGGACGCGGACAGGATCGATCAGGCCACGCGCGGGGGCTTGGGGTTCCCGAACGGGCCCATCGCGTGGGCCCGGGAGGCGACCCTCGAGCGGGTGCTTGAGCTGCTTGACGACCTCCGGGAGGCGTCGGGCGATCCCTTGGCAGAGCCGTCCCCGGCGCTTCGAGACGCCTTAGGGACCTCGTGAGCCGTCGGATCCTGAGCGCATCACGGTTCGTGTTCCTCCTCGCCGGGCTTGTCCTCATAGCGGTCGGCGAGCTGGTTCAGGCGGTCCCGGATCGTCCCCTCGGCGCGCCCGGTGCGCTCTTTGATGACGCCTACGAGCCGGTCGGCCTTCCCGCGCACGCGACGCATGTCGTCGTCCGTGACCGAGCCCCAGGTCTCCTTGACCCGGCCCTTGAACTGGTCCCAGTTGCCCTCGATGGTCCGCTTGGTCGAGTCCTGCATCCTGTCACCGGTCGGGGACAGGCCCGCTGGAGGGCTTGGGGTTTCTCTCACACGCTTCGAACCGCGGCGCAAGGTTAAGACCCGCCGGCCGGGATGGGCTCCCATGCGCGCGGTGGCAACGCCTCTGGGGGCCGGGCGGTGACGTGGGTCCTTGCTGCAGGCATCGTGGCTGTGCTCGTGGTCGCGATGTTCGCGTACACGCGCTTCCACGTGCATCACGCTCGCCGGCGTCATCCTCCCCTTGGCGAGGTCCTCGATGTGGGCGGCGTCGAGACGCACCTGGTGCGCAAAGGGCAGGCCTCCGGCACGCCCGTCGTCATGCTGCACGGGTTAAACGGGGTCGCGCAGGACTTCACGGGCGTCCTCGTGGACCGGCTCTCGGAACGGTACGAGGTGTTCATCCCGGAGCGCCCTGGGTACGGGTACAGCCGGCGGCCCGATCGCACCCTGTCCTCCCTGGAGGCGCAGACCGCGTGGCTGGACGCGCTGATGGACCAACTCGGCCAGCGCGAGGCGATCCTCGTGGGGCACTCGATGGGCGCCGCCCTGGCGGCTCGCTACGCGCTTCACCACCCCGACCGGGTGAGGGGGCTTGTCCTCGTGACGCCGTACCTGTACCCGAGCCGGTCGATTCCCCGCTGGCTTCGCGTCCTGTCGCACCTGCCGGGGCTCAGACACCTTCTCGTGCACGTGTTCTGGGCGCCCATCGGGAGGCCCTTGGCCCGCCGCTTCGCCAAGCGAAGCTTCGGGCCCGAGCCCATGCCGGACGGGTACGAGCAACTGTGGGCGGACTTCACGCTTCGACCCGAGCAAGCGTTGACGGTCGTGGACGAGATCGCGTACTTGGACGAGGCCGTCGAGGAGCTGGTCACGGAGTACAAGCGCCTGAAGGTGCCCGCGCTCGTCCTCGCCGGGGGACAGGACCGCATGGTGGACCCTCAGGCCCAAGCGCACCGGTTGCACGAGCAGGCCCCCAACGTGTGGCTTCGGACCGTCGAGGGCGCCGGGCACGCGCTGGTGTGGACCCGACCCGAGAGCGTGATCGAAGCCGTCGACGAGATCCACCACGTCTCCAAGCGAAGCCAACAGGGCAACGGCCACCGCGTCCCCTAACCCGGCGAGGCGTACCCGCGGCCCTCCTCGTCGAGGCGCTTGACCCAGTACTCGCTCCGGGGCGTGTACCCGGCGCGCTGGTACAACCGCCGCGCGGGGTTCTCCTCGAGCACCTCCAGGTTCACGCGCGCGCACCCTCGCCCTCGCGCTAGCTCCTCGACCGCGGCCAACAGCGCCGCCCCGATGCCCTCGCCGCGGCGCGGTCCTTCGACGAACACGTCGTGCACGTTCAGCGTGGGCGCGGCCTCGAACGTTGAGAACTTGAACACGACCGTCACCAAGCCCACGGGGCCCTCCTCGGCCTCGGCGAGGAGCACCTCGACGCCGCCGTGCTCGCGCATCGCCCCCACGAGGCGATCCTTCACGCTGTCCGGCAGCGGGTCCCCGCCTCCCATGGGGTCTCGAGCGTACGCATCCGTCAACCGCACGACGGCTCGAGCGTCCTCATCGTCCTCGAGGTCGGCGCGTCGGATCTCGACCATCCACCCCCGCCAGCCGCGGTCGGGTTCATGACGGTTCGCCTCGCCACCTTTATTCGTAACGAATACATCCCGGTTGTGGAGGCCGCCTCCCGTGTCCCAGAAGCCCGTCCCGCCCCAGCAGCTTGAGACCGACGCAACCCAGCGCGAACGCGCCCGCGACGGCGAGATCACGCCCCAGATGCGGGCCGTCGCGAACGCGGAGGACCGCGACCCGGACCTGATCCGGCACGAGGTCGCCCAGGGCCACCTGGTCATCCCTGCCAACCACCGCCACCTCGCCGAGGGCCTTGAACCGATGGCGATCGGGAACGTGGCCAGCGTGAAGGTCAACGCGAACATCGGGGCCAGCAAGGACACGAGCTCGCTCGACGAGGAGGCCACCAAGCTCGAGCACGCGCTAACGTGGGGCGCGGACACCGTGATGGACCTCTCCACGGGCCGCTCCAACCTCGCCCAGATCCGTCGCGCGCTGCTCAAGCGAAGCCCCGTGCCCATCGGCACGGTGCCCATCTACGAGATGGTGGACCGCGTCGACGGACAGGTGGCCGAGATCACGCCCGAGCTCGCGCTGGACGTGATCGAGGACCAGGCCCGGCAAGGCGTGGATTACCAAACCATCCACGCGGGCGTGCTCGCCGCGCACGTGCCCCACACGCGCGACCGCGTCACGGGCATCGTCAGCCGCGGAGGAAGCATCCTCGCGCAGTGGATGGCCGAGAACGAGGAGGAGAACTTCCTGTACACCCACTTCGAGGAGATCTGCGAGATCTTCCGCGAGCACGACGTCACGTTCAGCCTCGGCGACGGGCTTCGACCCGGGTCCATCCCGGACGCCAGCGACAGGGCCCAGTTCGCCGAGCTCAAGGTGCTTGGCGATCTCACCGAGACCGCGTGGGAGAACGGGTGCCAGGTCATGGTCGAGGGCCCCGGGCACATCCCCCTGGACGAGATCCACATGCAGGTCGACAAGCAAAAGGAGATCTGCCACGGCGCTCCCTTCTACACGCTGGGCCCCCTCGTCACGGACATCGCGCCCGGGTACGACCACATGACGAGCATGATCGGGGCCGCCGTCATCGGTTGGCACGGGGCGGACATGCTGTGCTACGTGACGCCCAAGGAGCACCTGGGCCTGCCCACGTCCGAGGACGTCAAGCAGGGCCTGATCGCGTACAACATCGCCGCGCACGCCGCGGACGTCGCCCGCGGGCGCCAAGAGGCGATCGCGTGGGATGCCGAGCTCTCCAAGGCCCGGTTCGCGTTCGACTGGGAGCGCCAGTTCGAGCTCGCCCTGGACCCTGAAGAGGCCCGGCGCAAGCACGGCGAAGCGAACAGCGAGGAGAACCACGATCCCAAGGAGGCCAAGTTCTGCAGCATGTGCGGGCCCGCGTTCTGCAGCATGCGCATCACGCAGACGCAACGCGACGTGCTCGGCGAGGACAAGCTGGCCTTCGAGGAGCCCTCCACGGACGAGGACGCGGTCGACCCGCACGAGCTGAAAACGCGGCAGGGTGCCCGCTACCCGGGGGTCTTCGACAACGCGACCTCGTAGACGCGAGCCGCGGCCTCGTTCCGACCCATCTATACGGGGCCTTCACCGTGGAGGGCTCGGTCCCCGCAGATGACGTTGCAGCGCCCCCGTCGACCCCGCAGGCCAAGGCGGTTCCGTCCCGCCGACTCCGCCCAGCAGATCGTGGGCGGGTTCCTCCTGGCGGGCCCGTTCGTGGTCACCGAGGAGGTGTGGGTCCTGGCCGAGAACATGAGCATCGCTCAAGCGTTGGGGACGGTGGCCATCGTGGTCGGCGTTGGGCTTGCCACGCTGTACAAGGCGGACACGAAGCGGGACCCGGACGACGAGCAGAACATCGCGGGCATCCCGGTCCGGTTCATCTCGCTGATGTTCGTCTCGTTCGGGTCCGTTGCGATCCTGGCGCTGTTGTTCGGGGCCCCGGAGACGTTCATCGGGGCAGCAGAGGGGACCGCCGAGCGCGTCTTGATCACGTCGAAGGCGATCAGCGTGGGATCGGTGTTCAGCGTGGTGGGCGCGGCCACGGCGGACAGCGTGTTCTCCCGGTAGCACTCCCCGGCGCGGGGGTCAGGCGCTCATGCACCCGCACGCGGGAGCGTCCGCGTCCTCCTCGACGCCCACGCTCACGTCGTCCGCGATGTCGATGGGGTCCAGCTCCTCGTCGCGCGCCTTGGGGATCCGGCGCGTCGCATCCGGGTGCTTGAGAAGCGTCACGCGCGAGTCCTCGCGCTCGTCCTCGAAGGCGTACCCGGTCCTCTCGGCGAGCTCGCGGCTGTGCTGCCGGATCTCCGTGTGCGTGGGCATGTTCTCTTCTTTCATGCGCTGTCGCGAGTACCCCACGTACACGTACCCTTTGCATTCGATGAACGAGGGTTGGGCCGTCTCGATGAGGCGGGCGTACTCGTCGTAGTGGCCCATGTTCCAGCCCTTCACGAGCGTGTGCCGGGCC
>CAZOQA010000089.1:0-5606 GCA_964581775.1 uncultured Thermoplasmatales archaeon
CTCAACCCGATCCCCCCTCCAATGGCGCCGATCCCGCGCCGCAAGAACCCAGCACGCAACCTCAAAACGCTCCAGAACCCGCCGCCGCCGACCCAGGCTCCGACCCGGACACGTTCGTCTCCCCCGAAGAGATGGCCGAGCGCGCCCAACAGATGCTCGAGCAAGGGGAGATCCCCGACGACGGGGACGCCGAGATCCTCACCGACGACGACGCATCCCCTAACGCGTCCCCCTCGACGCCTGAACCCCCCCTATCCGAGCCACAAGACGAACAACCCGAGGCCCAGGGAGGACCCTCCCCCCCTCAAGAGGCCCAAGACGAGGCCCCCGACCCCTCCCCCGGGCCTCAAGAGGAGCCCCTCCAGGAAGGCCAGGTCTTCGAGGATGCAGACTGCGAGCTTCTCCCCTCCAAACCCAAGGACCAACGAGAACCCGAACAACCCGCGCATGAACCCCGCCCCGACCCCGACCCCGAACCCCCGTCCCAAGCCCCCCCGCAACCAGACACCGCGGACCCGGGGACGGACGAAACGCCCCTGGCCGCCATCGCCGCGGACGCCGATCAAGACCAACAAACGTTCCTCAGCGGGGGATGCCTAGAACCCCGCATCACCGAGCAGCAAGCCCGCAACGAAGCCCAAGGCGCCCTGTTCAACGTGCAAGACGCACGCCTGGAGCTTTTGCCCTTCCACGTGTTCGACTACCGGTGCCAGCTCGAAGGCGACGGGACCACGCGAGAAGCCGAAGGCCGCCTCTGGGTCAGCGCCCAAAACGGCGCCATCGTGCAAGACCCCGACGGCACCCTCGTCGACGACCCCGGCACCCCGCACGAGCGCTACCAACCCCAGCTGAGAGCCCAAGCCGCCGTCCACGAAGCCAAAAACCACCTCACGGACGCTCTCGAGCGCCGCGAAGAGCTACGAGAGGACTACAGCGAGACCGCCATCATCGAGCGCGTCACGCTCGTCCCCCAAGAAGACACGCTCCAGCTCGACCACCAAGGCACCGCGTACGCGCCCCGATGGCGCCTGGAAGGCCAAAACGGGACCGTGTTCGTGGACGCGCTCACCGGGGACCTCGTCGCCTCCTGACCTACGCGTCGATCTGGCGCGCGTGACCGCAGATCGGGCACCGCACCCGCACCGGGCCCTTGGATTCCACGCGCACACGCAACCTGCGATCGCACGACGAGCACCGCCCCTTCAACACGCGCCCCGAGCCCTCCAGGATCGGGCCCGCAAGCGGGAACGCTCCCTCGTCGAACGCGCGCACCTTGGCCTCCTCGACCGGCTCGGGGGCCCGCGAGGACCCCCGGGAAGCCTCAGGCGAGGGGGCCTCCTCCGGATCAACCAACTCGAACTCGACCTCGCCGCGGCTGCCGGACACGCCTGCACGACGCGCAAGGCCGCTTGAAAGCATTCCGATTTCCACCCCGCGGGCGAGCCTATATACCACGCGCGCCCCATCCGCGCCGCGATGGTCGACGACGGCGCCGACGTGCTCACGCTCGGCTACGAAGAGAAGACCCTCGACGACGTGCTCGACGAGCTCGACGAGCACCGCGTCGAGCGCCTCGTCGACGTCCGCGCCATCAACGAGAGCCAACAGGACGGCTTCACCGGCCCCGAGCTCGCCGACGCGCTCAGCCAACGCGACATCGCGTACGTGCACCTTGGAGAGCTCGGCGACTTCCAACCCCAACCCTACCCCGACTACATGGACACGCCCGACTGGGCCCGCGCCTACCAAGCCCTCCTGGACGCCATCGACGCCGGGAACACCGCGCTCCTTTGCCGCTGCGCGGATGCTTCCTCCTGCCACCGGCGCTACCTCGCCAAGCGCCTACGCGAGGACGGGTACGACGTCGTGCACCTGACCCCCGCGGGACCCAAACAAGCGGTCACGTTCGAAACGGGCGCCTAGCCTCGATCAACGCGGGCATCCAACCCCTACAAATACCTCCCCCGCCAGAGCCACGAAGCGGGGTGTGCCCGTGTACGAATGGATCCCGACCAGCATCGTGGCGTTCACGTTCCTCACCGGCCTCATCTTCGAAAGCGTCGAGGCCCGCCGCCTGGAACGCTGGACCTCGCGGCTTCGCTAAGCCAGCGGACCAAAGCACCTTGTGCCCACGTGAACACCACGCCCCTCTCGCCACGACACCTTCTCCCCCACCGAAACACCCACCCGGCCACGACAACGAGCCCGAACCCGAACCCCCGAGGCTTTGCCCACGTTTCGACGGTTGCGCGACACGTTTCATATACCGACTCGGGGACTCACGAACAGGACGGTGCCACGCCATGTATGAATGGGTTCCCGCCTCGATCGTCGCCGGGACGTTCCTCCTGGGCGTCGCGTGCGACGCGATGGAAGCCGGCTGGTGGACGCGCCTGAAGCGCCACTAGCCGCACCCCTCTACCTCTCTTGCACCCTCCTGCACCCGGCACCGTCCCCCCTCCCCCTCCCCTCCTCGCCTAGTCCCGAACGAGCTTGAAGTGCTCCCCGTTGTCCGGCGAGTAGATCGTGCCCCGCTGGTTCTTGAGCATCCGGATCGTGTCCTCCACCTGATGCTCGGTCACGCCCTCATCCGCCAACCGTGCCACAAGCTCCTCCCGGGGCGCGCCCGCCGCGTGCTCCTCGCAAAGCTCCTCGATCACATCCAACATCAACCGGATCCGCTCGCGCTGGCTGTGACCCACGCCGCTGGTCACCAGATCGATATCCATCAACCCCGACCCGCCGCTTAGCTGCTGGATCCAGTACTTGACCACGTCGATGGCCCGCTCGGCATCCTCCACCTCCGCCCGGTTCGACAACCGCATCCTCGCGGACGCCTCCGTCAACCGGACCAGCGCCTCCAACTGGCGAGGCGTCATGGGAACACGGCCCCCCTCCTCGCCGCCCGCCTCCTTGCGGATGCTCACGTAATAATCCTGCAAGTGCTCGCGCGCCGTCCCCGTCAACACCGGGAAGCACTCGCGCTTCGCGTACGCGATGTACTTGCGCAAGAACTCCTCATCCACCGGCGGATCCACCGCCTGGTTGGCCTCCTCCTCGTCCTCCGCCGTGAACAAGCCCTCCTCGTGCTTGTCCCGGTACGCCCGGATCGCGCCCGCCCGGTGCACCTTCATGATGTGATCGGCCAGCTCCGCGTCCTGCTCCGCCTCCGGCCGATCCGTCAACGTGAAGATCACATCGAACCGGCTCATCAGCGCAGGCTCCAACGTGATCTGCTCGCTCAACGGCTGGTTCTGATCGAACCGACCGAACTTCGGGTTCGCCGCCCCAAGCACGGCACACCGCGACCGAAGCTCCGCCGTGATGCCCGCCTTCGCGATGCTGATCGTGTTGTGCAACAACACGCCCTCCCCCACGAACGTGTGCGTCGGCTCCACCGTCACATCGTACACCCACTCGCACGACGAAGCCCCCGCGTTCGGCACCACGCCCACGTCCGTGACGCGCACGTACCGAAGACGACCCCGCTGCATCAACCGCGAAGCAAGCCGCCGGACACGATCCAAGACATCGCGCACCGCCTGTCGCGACCCGTCCAAAAGGTCCACGCGCTCCCCCTCGCTCACGCCCACCGTCTCCGCCCGACGCACAACCTCCACCGGGACGCCAACGCGCTCGGCCAGCTCCTCTTGCGACCACGCGAGAAGGTCCCTGAGCCCACGCACGGACGCCACGCTCGACAAGCCCCCCTCGAGATCCCGCAACCGGTCCCGCACGATGCCCAGGTGAGCACGCACGACGCTCCGCCGGACCCCGTACTCGTTCTCCACGAACGCATCGAACACGCCCCCCAACCCCGTCCCCAGCTCCCGATGCATCGCCCGAAGCTCCCGCGCCGCGAACGGCGGGAACCGCTCATGCAGCTCCGGGTTCTCCCGGCTGCGCCGCAACGCCTCCTCCACGGGCTCCCCCCGATGACCGGCCGGACCCACGATCTTCTCCTCGAACGCGTCCAACGAGTCCCCCGTCACGTACGTCCGCCAGCCCCCCGAGGCCCCCTGGGCCACCCGAGACCCGATGCCCAAGGTGACGAGCGCGTCCGCGTAATCCTCGGCCAGCTTCCTCGACTCCGCCACGAACCCGACCGCGGTGGACTCCAAGCACCCGGACTCCTGGAAGGCGCCCACAAGGAACCGCCGCACGATCTCCTCCGACGACCCCAGGACCGCCGCCGGCACGCGCGTCCCGTGCGCCGCCTGAAGGACCTCCGGGAAGTTGCTCGCGATCCACTCATACGCGTTCGCGGACGCCCAACGGCGCGTCACCGTCCCCTGCGACTCCAACGCCCCCGGCCCCTGGGCCCCGAACACCTCGGCCGCCAAGCCCGAGATGCGCTCCCTCGACGCGCGAGCCTTCCCGGCGGGCTCCTCCGAGGGATCCGCGAAGGAGGGACCGTGCGCGACGATGAACCCCAACACCTCCGCCAGGTCCCCATCCAGCTCGTCCGGCAGGTCCATCCGGCCCGCCCCGTCCTCCACCGGAGAGGCTTCGAGCTCCACCAGTTTATCCGACCGATGCGCCCTCAAGGGGGCGGGCACCCAGGCGCCCTCCTCGATCGTCTCCGCGGGTCGCGTGGCAGGCCCGTGCGTGCCCGCCGTGTACACGGGGTGCTCGGGCGTGACCAGGATCTCGCGCCCGTTCGAGAACCGGATCCGCACGAACTCCTCGGGCGCCTCGTGCCGGCTGACCCGCGCGATGGAGCGGGTCTCGTCGACGTTGCGCCGGAAGTCGAAGCTGTGAACCTTCGCGCCCGTCACGGGAAGGATCTCGCAATCGCGCCCCTCAACGATCGCGTGCTCGTTGTCCTCCATCATGGAGTCCACGAACTCGCCGATGCGGACCTTGCGACCGTCGCTTAGCCACACCTCGGACGAGGGATGGTAGCTTTGCTGCTCCATCCCCTCGTGCATGGACGATTGGTCCTTCTGATCCATCTTGTCGATCTCGTCGATCGCGCAAAGCCCCTTGTCCGCGAGCACGAGCGCGCCCGCCTCGAGGGTCCAGCGGCCATCGGCCAGCTCGTCCCGCACGGCGGACGCGGTGAGCCCAGCGGAGGTGCTGGATTTCCCGCTGGTGTACACGCTTCGGGGGGCGAGCTTGGCGGCGAAGCGCAAGAGTTGGCTTTTGGCGACGCCGGGGTCGCCGACGAGGAGCGTGTGGATGTCGCCGCGGATGCGGGATCCGTCGGGCATGCGTTTGGAGACGCCGCCGAAGAGTTGCATGCCGAGGGCTTGTTTCTCCATCTCCATGCCTTGGATGGTGGGTGCGACGCTTTCGACGATCTTGTGGTAGAGGTCGGGGTCTTGGCTGAAGTCGAGGATCTCGTCGATCTCTTCATCGTCGATGTTGACCTCTTCGAACTCTTGCTCTTGCACCTCGATGCTGTTGACGTCGAGGAACAGGTCGAAGAGGGTGCTGTCTTGGCCTTTGATGCGTCGTTGGTCGCTTTTGAGGATGCCGTTGAGCACGACGCGGTCGCCGGCGGCGGTGTCGCCTGCGAGGTCGCCTTCGACGTACGCGGCGAGGCGTTCGGGTTGTTCGCCGCCGCGGAGGCCTTCGGGGGGTTCTTGGATCTCGAGGCGTTG
>CAZOQA010000090.1:0-5217 GCA_964581775.1 uncultured Thermoplasmatales archaeon
GATCGGGTTGAGGGGGGGAGGGTTGTGCGGAGGCGGGTTGCGGTTGAGGTTCGGGGGAGCGTGCGGGTTGATCCGATGGGGGAGCTCGCGGGGTGGGATGGGGGTCGTTTGCGTCGTTGCGCGTGGGGGCGTCGATGCGGTCGTCGTCGAGGGGCCCGATGGGGTCGGGGTCGGCGTCGAGGGCTTCAGCGAGCAGGTTGCGGCCGAGCGCGGCCTCGAACCGGGGGCGGGGCCAGACGTGCACGCTGGAGGCCCCTTGCGGGGGCTCCTGGTCGTCGAGCGCGAAGAGGATGGCCGCGTCGATGCCGGTGTCGTCCACGATGGCGCCCAGCGCGTCGACATCGTTCTCGGTGACGGGGTCGAGGCTCGCGTCGACGAGGTAGCGGGTCTCGTCTTGCTGGGCGAGGAGCGTGGCCGGGTACGTGGCCCCGCTTCTGCCTTCCAGCGGGGGCGCTTGTTCGACCTTGTACCCGTGCGTGGTCAGCGCGGTCTCGAGCAGGCTCTCTAGGTCCATCGGCATCCCATCCGGGTGGGGAGCAGGCGTGGCGAGGATAAGGGTTGCGCTTTCAGGTCGGGTGTTGAACGGCGCCCAGGCTCGGGGCGTGGAAGCCACGGAGCGGCTGGATAAGGGCTTAAGCGATGGTTTGCAGGCCCAGTTGGCGCTGCACCGCGTCGTCCAGGAACCCGAGGAAGTCGACCTCTCGGCCCTTGGGGATCGTGGCGCCCGCGGCGGCCTTGTGACCGCCCCCGTCCCCGCCGGCCCCGTTGGCGGCGTGCTGGATGGCTTCGCTCAGGTTCAGGCCCTTCTCGACGAGCCCGTCGGGGGCCCGCGTGGACACCTTGACCTCCCCGTTGCCTCGGTCGGCGAAGCCCACCATCACGCGCGTGGGATCCGCCGCGTCGCGACCCTGCACCATGCCGGCCACGATGCCGACGATCGTGTCCCGGATCGCGTCCCCGCCGTGGAAGTACTGCAACCGTCCCACCCGCTCGAGGCCCTCGCCGAGCACGTGATCGATGCCCTGCACGAGCGCGCGCTTGTGCCCCCGCATCAGGGACCGGGCCTCCTCAAGGGCTTGGTCCCGGTCGCCCTTGACGAGGGACAGGCCCACGTCCTCGCGGTCGTATCGGGCCGTGCTGTTCAGAAGCGTCGCGAACTCCTTGGCGTCGTGCAGCTGCGTGCCCTTGGGCTCGTGGGGCAGCTGGTAGACCTCCCCGAACAGGCGCCTGACGGCTTCGTGGCCGGCCCCGTTGGCGAGGATGCGCCGGGCGGCGGCGGAGGCGATGCGCGATTTCTCGTCCCGGTCCAGGTGCACCCACGCGCGGCGCCCGTCGGGCCCCTCGCGGTCGACGTCCTGGTCGTCGAGGAACTGGATCGCGGCCACGGCGCTGCCCGTGACGCCCGGGATCTTGGGGCTGTCGGCGTACTGGAGGAACTTGTGCAGCTCTCGCGTCTCGCGCCCGTACAGGGTCACATCCCGCACGGGGTCGATCGTGTTCGCGAACGCGGCGTGCTCGAGGATGGTCCGGTTGAACCCCATCAGGCGACCGCTTGCGTTCTGCACGTCCCCCACGGCGCCCACGATCGCCATCGCGGCCATGCGGTCCGTGGTCTCGTCCGTGGCCAGGTGGCGGGCCACGGTCCACGTGAGGCCCGCGCCGGAGACCTGGAACCCGCCGTCGATGCCCCAGTAGTGCGGGTTGACGTGGTGCTTGGGCCCATCATCCGGCCCCGCGTGGGGCTCGTGGTGATCGCAGATGACCCAGTCCCGGTCGAGGAAGTTGTCCGCGGCGCCGCTGCCCAGGTCGACGAGCCATGCGCACTCGGGGTCCTCGTCCAGCAGGTCGCCGACCTGCTCGGTGCCCAGGTCCTTGACGAACGTGATCTCGTGCGGGATCTCGGCGTCGTCGAGGGCGCGGCTTGCGATGCCGGCCGAGCATAGCCCGTCCGCGTCGATGTGGGAGACGAGGCGCACGAACCCGGCCTCCTGGATGCGCTCAGCTGCGGCTTGGCTGGCGTCCTGGATCATGCAAGGGCGCCTCCCAGTGAAGCGTTCGCGGTGTGTGCATCCCGGCGGCGGGGCATCCCGATGGCGCGAACGAGCGGGAGGGATTAAGGCTTTCCCGGTATGGGCACGTGACAGGGCGCGTGAGCCGCACCGACGACGAGAGGGGGTCCGTGAGCGTGGTGGGCGCGGGCAACATGGGAACGAGCATCATCGAGGGCCTGTTGGACGCGGGGTGGCCGCCGGACGCGATCATGGCCACGGGCCCGGACGCGGACAAGATGGACGCGCTGGCCAAGCGCTTGAGCGTGAAGGCGACCACCGAGAACGAGCGAGGCATCCGGTTCGCGGACACCGTCATCGTGGCCGTGAAACCGCAGATCCTGGGAAGCGTGCTGGACGAGGCGCGCGAGGCCTTCACCGAGGACACGCTCGTGATCAGCATCGCGGCAGGCGTCCCCACGCGCAAGATCGAATCGCACCTGCCCGAGGGGGCGCCCGTGGTGCGCACGATGCCGAACCTTCCCCTTCGCGTCGGGTACGGGGCCACCGCGATGTGCCGAGGGTCGAACGCCTCGCTGGAGCACCTGGACACGACGCGTCGCATCTTCGAGAGCGTGGGCACCATCGTGGAGGTTCCCGAGGACCTCATGGACGCCGTCACCGGCCTGTCCGGAACGGGCCCGATGTACATCTTCCAGATCATCGAGGGCCTCTCGGACGCGGGCGTCAAGGTGGGCCTGTCCCGGGACGACGCGCACGAGCTGGCGATGCAGACCGTGGTCGGGTCCGCCATCATGGCGCAGCGGAGCGGGCAGCACCCGGCCGAGCTCAAGGACGAGGTCACCTCGCCGGGCGGAACGGGCATCACGGCGCTTCACTCGATGGAGCGCGGCGGCTTGCGAGCGTTGCTCATCGACGCGGTCGAAGCGGCGACCCGGCGCAGCGAGGAGCTGGGCAGCCTCGACGAGGACGCGTGAAGGTTGCCCAGGCGCAGGGGACAAGTAGGTCGAGCGGTTCTTCCGGGAGCGTGGACTGTTCAGCGTGCTCGCGCCCGGCCGTGACGCGGTTGGAGTACGCGGGCCGATCGTTGTGCGAGTCGCACTTCAAGCGGCTTATCCAGCAGCGCTTCAAGCAGGATCTGCGCGCGCAGCTGGAGGCCGCGGGTCTCTCGGAGGGGGCTCGGATCGGGGTGGGGTTGTCGGGCGGCAAGGACTCCTCGACGTTGACGTGGCTGTTGGCGGATGCCCTGGGCCCGGATCCTCGCTTCGGGATCGTGCCCATCAGCGTGGACGAGGGCATCCCCGGGTACCGGGACAAGGCCCTCGAGGCTGCCCGGGAGCTGACCGACCGGTTGGGGCTGGAGCTGACCGTGGTCTCCCACGTGGAGGATCATGGCGTCTCCACGCAGCGCGTGGCCGAGGAGCGCCCGGACCGGCAGCCGTGCGGCGTGTGCGGGGTCTTCCGCAGGTCCTCGCTGAACCGGGCCGCTCGGGAGGCCGGTTGCGACGTGGTCGCGACGGGGCACAACCTGGACGATCACGCGGAGACGGTCCTGATGAACCTGTTGCGGGCGGATCTGGATCAGGTGTTGCGGACGGCTCCGCACGAGACGGCTCCTGAGGGCTTGGTCCCGCGCATCACGCCGTTGGTCTCCTCCACCGAGCAGGAGGTGGCGCTGTTCGGCGTGTTGAAGGAGCTGCCGTTCCACGGGGCGGAGTGCCCGCACGCGGTCGACGCGACGCGCCGCACGTACCGGGGCATGATCTTGGACCTGTTGGACAAGGAGCCCAGCGTGCGCCACCGGCTGGCGAGCTTGGCGGAGAAGCTGGACGAGCGCGTCGAGCCCTTGGACCATGAGGGGGTCTCACCGTGTGATCGGTGTGGGGAACCGGCCAGCGGGGAGCGGTGTCGGGCGTGCGAGATGGCTGAAGCGTTCGAGCTCGTGGGGGCGTGAGGGCATCCGCCTTCGTGCGTGGTGGCCGTGGTGGGGCGCGGGCGCGGGCGCGTTGAGTTTGCTCGCGTGGCCGTGGGCGGCGGCTGGGGGCGAGGCGTCGTGGTTGCTCGTGTTGTCGTTGGGGGCGCTTGCGGGCGTGGCGGGGCTGGCTGAGCTCGTGTTGGCTCCGGTGGGGATGGCGGGCCGGGATGAGACGATCGTGGCGCTTGTCCCGTTCTTGGCGTGGCCTGTGACGGCTCGCCGGTGGGGCCACGCGGTCGGGTGGCATGTCTCGGGGTTCCCGGCGGGGGGCGTGTTCTGGGAGGCGTTGCTGTTGGCCGTGGTGTTGGGCGTGGTGGCGGGCCTGGCGCGCAGGGGGGGCGTGGGCCTGGCGCGACGGGGGGTCCAGGCTGCGGGCGTGGTGGGCTGGGCGGTCTTGGGGGTGGGCGTGGCGTCGTTGGCTATCTTGTTGCACCCGCCGGGGGATGGGGCGTGGATGATGCTTGCCACGATGCTCGGCGTGGTGCTTGCGTGCTTGGTCGCTCAGGCGGTCTCCTCGAGGATGATCTCGGGCGAGGCGTGGCGCGCGTGGGGGTCTGCCCCGGCGTTGGTGGTGGCGGGCTCGCAGCTGGTCGATGGCGTGGTCAGCTACTTGGCCGTGGCGAACCCGCTTGGCGTGTTGGCGGGGGGCTTCGAGGAGGCGGTGCCGTTGTCGGCGTTCTTGATCGATCACGCGGGTCCGGGGTTCGCGCTGGTGAAGTGGGGGGTCGCGTTGGGGTTCGTGTACGCGTTGGACGTGGCGGGGGGCGCTCGAGAGTCGGGGGGCGTGGCTCGGTTGGGCGCGTACCTGTTGGTGGCCTTGTTGGGCGTGGTCCCGAGCGTGTTCAGCTCCACGCAGGTCCTGATCTGAGCATGCTTCTTGCGAGCTAAACCGTGGTTCAGCGAACCACGCAAGCCAGCGTGGACGCCTACCAGGACCCGGCCGAGCAACACGTCCTCAACGCGAAAAGCGCCGGCAACTCCGGATGCAATGACACGCAGCATGTGGCCGCCGGGAGTCCCGGCTGGGAACACGTTGCCCGGCGCAAGCCCCACGGGCCCGAGACTCTAGGGACGGGCGCCCCTGGCGCGTAGACGGAGCAACGGGCCCAGGCGGGTTCGCGCCTGGGCACCCTTGTTTCGTCCAGCCAGTTGGCTTGTGCAGCGCGCGTGGGGACGGGTCGAGAGGGCAACCGTCTTAACGCGCGGGCGGGTTGCGCGCGTCACGATGGGTCG
>CAZOQA010000091.1:0-5083 GCA_964581775.1 uncultured Thermoplasmatales archaeon
CGCTCGCCGCACCCGATGTAGACGACGATGTCGGCGTCGGACCACTTGGCCAGGCTTTGCTGCGTGACGGTTTTCCCGCTGCCGAAGGGGCCCGGGATCGCGGCGGTGCCGCCTTTCGCGACGGGGAAGAGCCCGTCGAGGATGCGCTGGCCCGTGATCAGGGGCACGGTGGGTTGCTTTTTGTCCTCGTAGGGGCGGGCTTGGCGCACGGGCCATTCTTGCAGCATCTGGATCTCGGTGCCGTCCTCGAGCACGCACACGGTCTCGTCCACGGTGAAGGATCCCTCGCGGACCTCGGAGACGGTGCCGCGGGTGTCCGGTGGGACCAGGACCTTGTGCTCGATGCTCGCCGTCTCGGGCACGGTCCCGATCACGTCGCCTTCGCTGACCGTGTCGCCTTGCTGGACGGTGGGCGTGAACTCCCAGGCCTCGTCGTGGTCCACGCCGGGCGCGGTGACGCCGCGGTCGATGAAGTCGCCCATCTCGTCGCGTAGAACGTTCAGCGGGCGCTGGATGCCGTCGTAGATGGACGTAAGAAGCCCGGGGCCCAGCTCGACGGTGAGCGGTTCCCCGGTCTCGCGGACGGGTTCCCCGGGCTTGATGCCCGCGGTGTCCTCGTAGACCTGGATGATCGTGTTTTCGCCTTCGATCTCGATGACCTCGCCCATCAGCCCTTCCTCGCCGACGTACACCACGTCGTACATGCGGCTGGTGAGGCCGGTCGCGGTGACGACCGGTCCGGCCACGCTCTTCACGCGCCCGGTTGTCTCGGTCTCTTGTTCTGCCATGGCCATGGTGATCACTCTCGCATAAGGTCGATTCCGATCGCGCTGCGGATCTTGTCTCTTAGCCCCTCGCCTGCGCCGCCGCCGAGCTGGATCACGACGGGGTCCACGCTTTGCGTGACATCCTCCGCGAGGGACCCGGGGAGGGATTGAACGTCTTCGTGGCGGGCCACGATGATGCCCACGTTGTCTTGCTTGAGGAGGTCGTGGACCTTCTCCTCGTACGTCTCCGGCGTGGTGATGCGGGCTTCGTCGACGCCGGCCAGCTGGAACCCGAGCACGAAGTCCTCGGGACCGATCGCGGCTATCTCTTTCTCGTCCATGGGCATCGTTTCACAGGTGGATGAGGTCCTTGATCTCGTCGCGGGAGAGCCCGGTCTGCTTCCCGAACGCGATCATGCGGAGGCGGTCGACTTCGATCCTCTTGCGCAGCACGTACTCGATGAGGGGGAGGATGGACAACGGGTAGCGGGTGCCGAACTCGTCGGCTTCCTCGATGTGAAGGTGCTCGATGGCGGTCGTAAGAGGGTTCAGGCGTCGCGTTTCCAGGTACGTCTCGAGGGCTGGCTCGATCTCGTCCCCGAACGGGGTCTGGTTGAGCACATCCGGCACCTCGCTCCAGTCCGCGGCGTGCACGCGTTCGGCCAGCTCTTGCGTGATGCGGTCCCCGCCGGGCACGACCTCGCCGGGGTGCACGCCTGCGTGCTTGGTGCGGAGGATGAGTTTGAGGTTCACGATGTCGATCTCGCGTTGGATGAACCGGACAAGGGCCTCGTGGGAGCGGTGCGAGGGGTCGATCGCGTTGACCAGGCCCCGGTAGTAGGCTCGGTCGAGCGCGTTCTCGATCACGGGCAACCGCTCGTCTTCAAGCTCCTCCACGATGCGCGTGTACTGCGTCCGGGGGAGGGCCTCGCGTAGGCCCTCGAGGCTCTCGGCGGCCAACGCGGCGTCCCAGGCGCCTGGCTCGAGCAGGCCCGCGGGGATCAACGCGGTGCGAATCTCCTCGCGGGAGGCGTCCGCGTGGAACCCGCGAAGCAGCGTCTTGATGTTGGAGACGATGAACCGGTCGAAGTACGCACCCAAAAGGCGCTTGGGTTCGCCCCGGCACCAGGAGAGGATGCGCCGGAACTCGTCGCCCATCTGCTCTTGCGTGGCGCGCTCGATCAGTTGCGCCCCGCTGTACTGGCTGGCCAGGTCGTTGATCTCTTCCTTGTAGCGCCCCTCCTCGAGCCGGCGCGCGATCCCGTGCACGTCCCGTGCGATCAGCTTGGGGTACTCCTCCGGTCCGAGAAGGTACGTCTTGAGGGAGCTGATGCGAGCCGTCACGTACGGGTAGTTGGAGGACCCGGAGGTGTCCGTGGTCCAGGACCGGGCTCCTTGCGGCCAGGAGGTCGGCTCGCGGGTAGGCATCCTAGGACTCCAGCACGCTCAGGGCGACCTCGTGCATCTGGTCGCGCCAGACCTGGTCGAGAAGCGAGTCGAACGTCAGATCCTCGCGGATGGACCCGTCGGGCGTCTCGACGATCACGCCGCCGAGCGCGTCGAGGCTGCCCTCGATCTGGAGGTCGTACTCCTCGACCACGTCCTGGTCGTCCTCGACGGCCCAGGCCTTCGCGCCCTCCCCGTACTCGTCGGCCCCGCTGTCCTCGATGAGGGTGCGCACGAGGTCGTGGCGTTGCTTGTCGGGGAGGTTGGCCAGGCGCGTCTCCACGCGCGAGCGCACCGAGGCGAGCACGTCCGCCTCCGCGTCCAGGCGCTTTTTCTTGGCCTCCAGCTCGGCGCTGGCTTCGATCCGCCGGGCTTCGCTGTCGGCTCGCTCCTGGGCCTCCTGCAGGCGAGACTCGCGCTCGTCCTGGGCCTGCTGTTTGGCGTCTTGGAGGATCGCGTCGGCCTCCTTTCTCGCGTCCTCGAGGATGGCTTGGGCTTCCTCCTCGCCCTCCTCTTGGACCTCCTGGATGACTTGCTCGAGGCTCATCGTGATCTCCAGGGCAGCATCACATGTAGCCCATCAGGAGGAACGAGATTACGAACCCGAAGAGCACAAGCGTCTCCGGGATCACCATCAGGACGAGGCCTCGACCGAACATGTCCTCGTCCTCGGCGGTGGCGCCTACGGCGGCCGCCCCGATGTCTCGCATGGCCCAACCGGTTCCGAACCCGGTCAATCCGATCGCGATGCCCACTCCGATACCGATCAATCCTGCTTCAACCATGTTTGTGTCGCACCTCTTGGTGTGTGTCCGATTCGATCGTGAAGCGGCGGGAGCGACCGAACGGGTTGAACCGCTTGCCGCCGCCGTTGAAGAACCGGATGAAGAATTCGACGTAATTGAGACGGATGCTCTGGATGCCCCCGGACAGCATGCCAAGGGCGAACATCATCAACTGGACGAGGGTGAACAAGACGAGGCCCACCGCGATGAGGGCGATCCCTGCGCCTTCGCCGAGCATCATGCCGAACACGATGATGTCGGTGAACGCGACGAGGATGCCGGCCTTCGCGACCGCGATCGCGGCAAGGCGCGTGTAGGAGACGATGTGCGCCAACAGGCTCACGGTCTCCATCAGGCCCAGTAGGCCCTCCGTGAGCAAGAGCACGAGCACGCCTCCGCCCACGACGTAGAGGGTCAGCGCGGTGGAGGGGTCCCCTGCGAGGTTGAGCAGGGTCTCGGAGACGAGGTTCGTGGGGCCCTCCACGGCGGTGAGGAACAGGAACCCGGTGAGCACGGTCAGCCAACCGACCTGCGCGAGGGCGTGCTTGGTGTCGTGCCCGAGGTGGTTGACGAATGCGAACCCGTACGCGATGAACAGGTGCACGAACGCGGCCAGGATGGACAAGGCCAACATCTCGGGCACGCCCCAGGCGTACGTGCTCTCCAAGAGCATGGATTCGGGTTGCAGCTTGGAGATCAGGGGCGTCCCGAACCCGCTGATGCCTAGAAGCTCGGGCCATCCGTGGTGGGAGCCCTCGTAGAAGGGGATGCCGAGGAAATCGCGGAACACGACGGCGCCGAAGATGGAGGCCCAGATGCCGGCGATGCCGAGGGCGAACCCGAGGGACGTGAGGGCTTCGCTTCGTGCTTTGAAGGCCCGGTACAGGTAGAACCCGAGCCCGATCATGAGGATCCCGTACCCGAGGTCCCCGATCATGAAGCCGAGGAAGAGGGGGAAGACGAGGGCCAGGATCAGCGTGGGGTCGATCTCGCTGTACCGGGGCGTGGAGTAGGTGTCGGTGAGGAACGCGAAGGGTTGCATCCAGGCGGCGTGCTCGTACTGGGTCGGGGGTTCCTCTTCGCGGTCCTCGTCGCGGTCCCCTTCGTCGAGCTTCTCGAAGTGCACATGGCCATGAGCGGCTTCGTCCACGGCGGAGCGGACCTGGTCGACGTCGTCCGTGGGCACCCAGGCGTCGACGACGAAGGTGCGCTCGGTGGAGGCGAAGTCCAGGGGCGCTTCGGCCTTCTCGACCGTGATGGATAGGTCCTCTTCTGCGCACAGCAGAAGGTCCCGGTGCTTCTCGGCCAGGCGTCGTTTCTCGTCCTCGGCCTCTTCGAGGCGCCGTTGGATGTCGTCGAGGTCCCGTTCGAGCTGGGAGAGCGTGGAGCCCAACTCGCCCGTGCCCTGGGGGAGCTCGAGCGGTTCGAACCCGGCGCGCGTGAGGATCTCTTCGGCGTCGTCGGTCTCGTCCTCTCGCGTGGCCTCGTTCGCGACGAACACGGCGTGCACGTCGCCTTGTTGGAAGTGCTCGTACCGGTCCAGCTCGGCGGCAAGGGGAGAGGCGAGCTCTTGCTCGGTCGTGCCCACGTACACGTCCAGGGACCCGTACCCGTGGTAGTGGTCCAAATCCAGGGGAAGCTCTTGGAGGGGTTCGAGCTGCTGGATGCGCTCTCGCGTGGACTCCTTGCGCGATTCGAGATCGCTGAGCGTGCTGGAGACGTCTTCGACGGCGGCCTCGATCCCGTCGAGCTCTTCCTCGAGGCGTCGACGGAGCTCGGTTTGCTCGAGCCGGCGAGCGGGCGTGGCGTCCTCGAGGTCCAGCGTGTGCAGGAGCCCGCGGATGCGGACCAACAGCTCGCTGGCGTTGGAGCCTTCGGGGAGCGGGTCCCCGATCTCGAGGGCTTCGCCCTCCGGCGTGGTGAACTCCTCGATCTGGGCCAACCGCGCGTCGTGGAGGGTTTCGATGATCTCCTTCTGGTAGGATTGGGGGGCCACGATGGCCAGTCGCGTCATCGGTTCCGGTCGAAGAGCCAGTTAGACCCCTCCGATCTCTTCGATGAACCGGTCCAGGACCGCGTCCGCGG
>CAZOQA010000092.1:0-4962 GCA_964581775.1 uncultured Thermoplasmatales archaeon
CGGCCGAACTTGTAGTGGGACAGGCCAAGCGTGCCGGCGGCGGCGGTGAGGATGCTGGCGGCGAAGCGCACCCTGACGGGGATGTTCTCCTCGTGGGCTTGCAGGCGAAGCGAGGTGTGCGTGGTCGCGCTGAGGGGGTCGCCGGCGACGAGCAGGCAGGCGCCGCCGTCGCGTGCGGCGTCGAGGAGGCGTTGCCCGTGTTCGACCTCTTCGCGCGTGAGCCGCGTGATGGGGCTTCCGGTGCGTTCTTGCAGCGCCTCGAGGGGTTCGGGCGTGAGCGCGGTGTAGGCTTCGAGGAAGACGTGCTGGGCGCGGCGGGCGGTCTCGAGGCCTCCTAGCGTGATGCCTGCGGGGGCCAGGCCCAGCCCCACCAGGCCTAGCCACGCGTCGGGCGTCGTCATGGAGCGGGGCAACGGGCGGGGGAATCAAGAACGGAACGGGTCTTGTCTCGTTGTGGGTCGACACTGGCACGACGAGCTGGATGTGCCCGAGGAGGTGTTGGAGGAGGTGCCTCGCGGGTACGACGTGGTGGGGGACATCGTGATCGTCCGGTTGCCGGAGACGGCGCGGGGCTTCGAGGGGGAGATCGGGAGGGCGCTCATCGAGGGGGTGCCGCCGGCGCGCGTGGCCGCGGTGGACGAGGGCGTGGAGGGTCGCGTGCGGGCGCGGCGGCTTCGCGTGATCGGGGGGGAGGATCGGTTGGTGACGGAGCACAAGGAGAACGGGTGCCGGTTGCGGGTGGACGTGGACCGGGCGTACTTCTCGCCGCGCTTGGCGCACGAGCGGGCCCGCATCGGGGACGCGGTGCGGGAGGGGGAGCGCGCGTTGGATATGTACTGTGGCGTGGGCCCGTACGCGGTGTTGTTGGCCAAGCGGGGCGCGCGCATGGTGGGCGTGGATGTGAACCCGGTCGCGGTGGAGCTGGCTTGGGGCAACGCGCGCTCGAACAAGGTGGAAGACCGCGTGGACGTGGTGGTGGGGGATGCCACGCGCGTGGTGCCGGCGATGGAGGCCGTCTTCGATCGGGTCGTGATGAACCTGCCGCACTCGGCGGTCGAGCACGTGCCCTTCGCGGTGCAGGCGCTGCGAGAGGGCGGCGTCTTGCACGTGGGCGCGATGCTTCCCAAGGACGATGCGCGGGACGAAGCCCAGGAGATCGCGGACCGGTTCGGGATGGAGCTCGTGGAGCTGGTGAACGTTCGCCCGTACAACCCGGCCGTCGGTCACTACACGCTGGATTTGTCACGCTGACGAGGCTTCGCGCTTGGACCGTCTTGGCTCCCCGTTGTTCGCTTGAACATACGCTAGCCTCCGGAACGCTCATTACCCTCATCCCAGGTGGGCCCTCGAGCCCCTAGCTCACGTGAAACCATGCACATGGCGAGAACCCTCCCCGTCCTGATCGCTGCCCTGATGTTGACCGTCGCGCTCCCGACCGTCGCCGCCGCCGACGACCCGGACCCCGAACCCCCCGAGATCGAATGGTGCGAGTACGTCACCGAGGACCTGACGGGCAGCCCCGCGATCGTGCCCTACCCCTGCCTGAAGGAGAACACGGCCGCCGACGAGCCCATTGAGGTGGAATGGTGCGAGGGACACACTGAGGACCCGTTCGGCCAACCGCAAGTCTACCGGTACCCCTGCAAGGTCCACACGGACACGAGCGAGGAGTTCCCGCCCGAGATCGAATGGTGCACCGACGACGACGAGGTCGCCGGCATCGGGTTCGCCTACATGTACCCCTGCCTCGAGCAACCCCAAGACGACGAGGACCCCGTCAACGTCGAGTTCTGCATCAAGTACGGGCACGAATCCAAGACCGGCATCCACTACATCTACCCGTACCCCTGCACCGTGGACGTGAACCTGTAACCGCGCCCCATCCCCCAGCCGGGGCCCCGCCCCGGCTTTCTCTTTTTCCTCCTACGCGTCGGGTGCACGCGTCATCCGGAAAAGCTCTACCCCGCGCTCAGCCCCCGACCCCCCGCACCACGAAGCCTCCAACCTCCACGCATCCCCCTCCAAGAACGACGCGTCCACGCGCGATTCCTCCCCCCGCGCATGCCGCTCCACCAACACGAAAAGCTCCTCCCCCGGTCCCGCCCGACCCAACATCAACCCCTCCCGCTCCTCCTCAGAGTTGAAAAACCCCGGCGAGAACCACAGCTGATCGATCCCCCCCGCCACGGCCGGCACGACCACGCCCGGACGCCAATGCCCCACGATCACCAACGAACGCACCTCCGGATCCTCCAACCCCCGCTCCACCGCCTCGAACGCCTCCACCTCGCACGGCTCGTACAACCGATACCACCCCCCCTCGTACGCGCCCGGCATCCCCCCCGCCAACGCCCCGCCGATCACCGCCCCCGCCGCCAGCACGGGGCCCACCGCGCCCACCCACCCACCCGGCCGCGCCACGGACCACCCCGAGGCGATCCCCCACGCGCGATGCGCCGCGCTCGCGACGGTTCGCCCCGCCACGCCCACCAACATCGCCAACCCCATCGCCAGGTACACGACCGTACGATGCGGCCAGAACGCGCTATCCAACGGGTTGAACACGACAAGCGGGTACGTCGCCACCGCCAACGCCGCGCCCGCCACCGCGACGAGGCTCGGCACGAACGGCACCGCCACGAACGCCGCCCCCGCCAACGCCAACACCGGCCACCCCAGCATGTGCGGAAGATCCACCCAGTTCGGGAACCCTCCCCGCGAGGCCCACCGCGTGACAGCGACCAAGACCCCAGCCAACGCACCGCTTACCCCCAACCGGGTCCCCACCGACCACGTCGCAGACGCCTCCGGGTGCTCCCACGGGAACCGGGACCCCGGCCGGATGCCCATCACGACCAACGGGAGAAACGACGCCCCGATCACGAACGGCGAGAACGCCGTCAACACGTCCGCGAACGGCACCGTCCGCTCGAACCCCAACCCGCAAAACCCCGAACACCCCCACGAGACCAAGCCCACACTCGAGCCCACGATGGCGATCGCGAACGCCAACCCCAACGGAGATACCCCCCACGGGGCCGAGCGAACCCGAGACGCCAACCACACGCCCCCCAAGAACACCACACCCATCACGCCCAACAACCCGAACACCCACGGGTGCGCGAACACCACGAACAACGCCAACGGCACCGCCGCCACCACCCACTCCAACCGCCCCCGCACCACCTCCAACACGGCCAACAACAAGAACGGGACCACGGCCACGTCCGCCGCCGTGGGCGCCATCATCACCGACCGGTGCACCACCTCCGGCATCATCGCGTACGCCAACGCCGCCGAGAACCCTCCCACGGGCCCCGCGAACCGCCAGACGAAAACCCCCATCCCGAGAACCCCGATCCCACCCAGGACGGTCGGCATGAACCGGAACATCGTGTACAACTCGACCCCCGAGAACACCCACGCCGCCGCCAAGAACGCATGCATGCCCGGCGGGTACAACCCCCCCAGCGCGTTCAACGGCGTCAACGTGCCGGAAGCCACGTGCTCGCGCACCCGCACCAGGTGCGTGTACGGATCCTCCGCCGGCAACACCGAGCTGGAGAGAGGATCCTGCAGACGGTACGCGAGGCCCACCGCGACCGCGGCTGCAAGCCCGATCGCTCCCAGCACCGCGGTTGCATCCGGGGGCCTAGGCGCCCTCGTCATCGACGCCCGGTTCCCGTCCGCGCAGCATGGGCATGTTGGGACGAACCTCGGACCTCTCCGGGTCCCGCCTGCCTCGAGGACGCCTCCCCATCATGCAGGCCGCGTCATACGCGGGCCCTCGACATCGGCCGTTTCAGCCGCCAAACGGTAGAGCTCCGCGGAGGCGACGCGGCTGAACAGCTCGACGTAGGTGATCTCCCAGTCTTGGAACGCCCCGCTTCGCCGCTCTGTGCTGTAGAAACAGAACGTCCCGTAGACCTCATCCCCCACGTGCACGGGCGAGCCTATGTACGCTGAGATGCCCCAGGTCGGGTCGACGAGGTGGGGGGCCTGGGCTTCGACATCGTGGAGGACGAGCGTTTCCTCGTCACGAGCCACGCTGGCGCAGATCGGTAACTCCTCCAGCGGGATCGACTCCCCTTCAGGCAGGTCCTGCTCGTTCGCGACGCCCACCACGTCGAAGCGGTAGGCCCCGTCCTCGGGGTCCACGTGGGAGAGCGTCGCGAACTGGGTGCCGACCGTGGCACGCACCGTGGTCAACAGTCCCTTAATCCGTTCTAGGGGACCCCGGTCCGGATCCTTGACGATCTCGCATGCGTCGGCCAGGGCGCGCTCGCGGATCCGAAGTGTGCTCTCCAACCGATTCCGGCCCGAGACGTCGTGAAGGTGCAGCGAGATGTGCCCTCCTATGGGGAACGCCTCGAGGCGGAACCACCGGTCTTCTCGCCGCCATGGAACCTCGATCTCCACCCTTCGACCCTCGCGCAACGCGGCCTGGCAGGCCTTCTTGAAGCGGCCCCGCCCGGGCTCAGGAATACGGTCCCACAACGTCTCGCCCTCAAGGGTCCCCACCTTGGACCCTAGGAGCGCTGCCGCAGAAGCGTTCGCGTGAACGATGCGCCCCTCGCCATCCAAGGCGACCACCGCGTCCCCGGCCTCATCCTCGACCATCGGCGTGCTAGCTTCGCGACAGCGGAAAAGTATGCCGGCGGGTCAGCCGGGGCTGGGGGACCGGCCGGCCAGAGGTCTGCAGCATGGGATCCTCATCCGACCACAGGGACGGGCCCTCACTGTTCGTGCTTGAGCACGAGCCGACACTCGGTCTGACCATCGTTGGTGCAAGCTGGCTGCTCGATCCGGATGGAGGCCTTCGGCGATGAAAACCCTCGATTGGAGCGGAACCGGTCCAGGGCTCGACAGACACGCAGTTTCAATCCTCACCGGGGCCGAAGCCCCGGTGCGACGCTTTCGCCGTTCTCGTCGAGGACCTTCATCCAGGGTTTCGATCCTCAC
>CAZOQA010000093.1:0-4951 GCA_964581775.1 uncultured Thermoplasmatales archaeon
TGGGCCCATCCGGATTTGAACCGGAATCAACGGCACCCAAAGCCGCAAGGATGCCAAGTTACCCCATGGGCCCAGCGTGGAACCCACGCAACGGGGCCGGCCCCAAGACCCTTTCGGCCCGCCCCGGTTTAAAAGCGCGCCTGGAGGAGACGGACCTCCGCACCGGGAGAGGGCGGACAGCCGGAATTCGTGAAGAGCTTTTATAGAAGGCGGCCGCAGGAGAAGGTGCCCTGATGGACGGTCTCAATCGCGTCTGCACAGGCATCGACGGCCTGGACACGCAGCTTGGGGGAGGCGTACCTCCGGGGACCTCCATGCTGATGATCGCGGAGTCCACGAACGCGCTGTACCAGTTCCTGGACGAGATGGCCGCTTTCGGGGCCAGCCGGGGCGAGGACGTGGTCTGGTTCGAGCTGGACCGCCCCCGCGGCGTGATGGAGCGCTCCCTCGACAACACGTTCCAGGGCAACGAGGACCGGCTGACCATCCTGGACGCGTACGAGCCGCAAGGCGCCGGCGGGCGCAACGGGGGCTCCCCGTACGAGATCGAGCAGGCCGGCGTCAGCCAGGTGCCGGACCTGGTCACGCAGCATTTGTCCCAGGTGGAGCCGGGGGCGTACCGGCTCGTGTTCACCTCGCTGAGCACGCTGCTTCAAGCCATGGACCCGGACGAGGTGCTCGCCTTCGTGCGCCAGGTCGTGGCCCTGGGCGAGGAGCTGGGCGGGCTACAGATCTTCACGCTCATCAAGGACGCGCACCCGCCCGAGCAGGTGGCCATGCTCAAGCACATCTTCACGGCCGTCTTCGAGCTGGGCATGGAGCGCAAGGGCTTCGGGCTGTACTCGTACCTGAAGATCGTCAAGCTGTTGGGCGTACCGGACGCGGCCAAGCTGATGCTGTTCAACGAGACCGAGGAAGGCTTGCGCCTGGAGAGCACCCAGCGCGTCTTCTGACGCGGCCCGCGCGCATCAGGCCTGCTTTTGCCACCCCTCGCGCTCCAGGTACGTCTCGAACCGGTTCCAGTCCACGTCGTGCTCCGCGCGCAACTGTGAGATGTCCGCCTCGTACCCCTCCTCGTTGAACCAGCGGAACATGACCTCGTACTCCTCCCCCATCGCGTCCTTTAGCTCGTCCAGCGTCAACCGGTTCGCGCGCACCTGCATGCCCATGATGTCCGAGAAGCGAGCAGCGGCCGACTCGAGCGTCATCTCGTCGCTGGCGACCTCCAACTCCATGCCCAGGTACCGGTCCGGGTCCTGGAAGGCCTCCGCCACGAGCTCGCCGTAGTCCTCGATGTCCAGCATCTGCAAGGCGCGCCCCGGCTCGAGCGCCATCGAGAGCGTGCCGTCCAGGATCTGCTCCTGCATGGCCTCGAAGTTCTGCATGAAGTACACGGGCCGGAAGATCGTGCACGGGATGCCCAGCTCGCTGATGCGTTCCTCGATCTCGAGCTTCGAGTCGAAGTGCGCGATGCCGGTCTCCCGGTGCGCGCTTCCCACGCTGCTGAACACGAGGTGCTCGACGTTCGAGCTCGCCACGGCCTCTGCCAGGTTCGTCCCCTGCTCGACCTCGTCGTCGTACCCGTGCTCCCAAAAGTCCGTGACCCCGAACACGGCGTCGATCCCCTCCAGGTTCTCCTCGATCTCGCCCCGGTCCTCCAGATCCCCTTGGACGGTGTTCGCGCCGGCCCGCTCGAGCTCTTGAGCCGCCTCCTTGGAGGGCTCGCGCGTCAACGCGTGCACCGTGAACCCGTCCCTGCGAAGCAACGCGCGCGCGACGCTTCCGCCCTGCGTACCGGTGGCTCCGACGACAAGGATGTCCTTCTCGGCCATGCTTGCGCGAGCTTGGACCGTGCGGAAAAAGGCTCGGGCGTGCCGAACATGCTAGGCTACCAGGGCCGGGGCATGCCCTCGCTGGCCGGCTCGAACTCGACCACGCGCCCCCTGTCCTCCCGGGTGGCCTCGTCGTACACGTACCGGGCCGCGGCGACCGTCTCGATGGCGGTGCCCCCGCTGTCGAACAACGTGACCTCCCGGCTCGATCTCCTCCCGGGCGCCAGGCCCGCGACGACGGCGCCCAGCTCGGCATGCACGTGGTCCACCCCGACGGCCCCGTCCTCTTGCGCCAGGAGGAACGCGCCGCTGTCCTGGCGGACCCGCTCGCGCAGATCCACGACGTACGTGGACCGGGCCACGGTGCGGGCGTCCACCTCCCGCCGGCGGGGATGATACTGACCCATCGCGGTCACATGGGTCCCGTCCTCCAGGTCGCGCCCATCGAAGACGGGCTCCCCGCTACGCGTGGCCGTGACCACGATGCCCGCCCCGTCGAGCGCGTCTTGGGTCGAGGCGCACGGCTCGGCTTGGACGCCGTGCTCGTCTTCAAGGTGCGTGGCGAACGCGGTCCGGTGCTCGGGCGTGGGCGAGTACACGCGCACGTGCTCGAGCGTGCGGACCTGGTGGATGCATCGGAACTGCCCGTAGGCTTGCCGACCGCTGCCGATCAGGGCCAGCGTGTCCGCGTTTTCCCGGGCCAGCTCGTCGACCGCGACCGCGCTCGCGGCGCCGGTCTTGATGGGGTTCAACCGGCTGCCGTCGATCAGCGCGATCAGCTCGCCGCTTCGTGCATCGAACAGCGGCAACGGGAACCAGGCGTCCTGGTCGCCGAATCCGGCGCTGTACATGTACCCGCCCATCGCGTCCAGGCCGGGGAGGATGGCCGTGTACCCGGTGATGAGGCCGGGCGGGTCGTCGTTTTTCGCTTCGTGCGGGGCCGGGCGGGGGCGCCCTCGCCTCGTTCTCGGTACCCGTCGCGGACGGCGTCCACGATGCCGGCGGGGTCGACGAGGTCCCCGATGTCCTCGCTGGTGAGCACGCGCACCTGCGTCATGAGGCTGCGAACCTGCGTGGGGGGCCTGTAGGTTTCGGCTGCGCGCGGAACGGGTTCGGGAGTCCGAACCCTGATACGGGCCCGCACGCGTTCAGGGCGCGTGCCGCGCCTGGAGGCGCTTGCGACGGCCACGCCCCCCAACCGGGTCCCCCAGGGCGAGCTCGAGGGCCTTGTCGCGGACTTGGTGCACGAGCACGCTCCCGAGCACGATCAGGTCCTGCGCGTCTTCGAGTCGAGCGGCGTCGAGGAGCGGGGCTTGGCCGCGCCGCTTGCGTGGTACCTGTCCACGCCGGGGTGGGAGGAGCGCGCCGAGGCGTTCGAGGAGCAGGCGGTCCCCTTGGCGCGACGGGTCGTCGACGAGCTTCTGGACCGGGCGGGGCTGCCGGCGGGAAGCATCGACGGCGTGCTCGCGGTGAACACGACGGGCGTGGCGGCTCCGAGCTTGGATGCGCTCGTCGTCAACCGGTTGGGCTTGCCGGGCTCCGCGATCCGAGCGCCTTTGTGGGGGTACGGATGCGCGGGCGGCGTGGCGGGGCTTGCTCGGGCAAGCGAGCTGGCGCGTGCGCACCCGGGCAAGCGGTTCTTGCTGTTGAGCCTGGAGTTGTGCTCGCTGGCGTTCCTGACGGAGGATCTCTCCAAGAAGAGCATCGTGGCCTCCGCCTTGTTCGGAGACGGGGCCGCGGGCGCGCTCGTCACCGGCGACGAGGTGCGGGCTGAGGGTCCCGGCGTGGGAGCCTCGGCTTCCAGGTTGTGGCCGGGCACGGAGGACGTGATGGGGTGGAACGTGCGCGAGGACGGGTTGGGCGTGGTGTTCAGCCCCGAGATCCCGTCGATCCTCGACGAGAAGCTTGCCCCGTTCGTCGGATCCTTCCTCAAGCAGGAGGATCTCACGATGGAGCAGGCCCGGCCCGTGTTCCACCCTGGCGGGCCCAAGGTGCTCGAGGCCTACCAGGACGCGCTGGAGCTTCCCGAGGGCGCGCTCGAGGCGCCCCGCGAGGTGCTGGCCCGCCACGGGAACATGTCCAGCCCCACGGTCCTCTTCGCGCTGGAAGCCACGCTCGAACGCGACCCCCTTTCGCCGGGAGAGCCTTGCCTGTTGGGGGCGGTGGGGCCCGGGTTCGCGGGGGAGCTTGCCCTGGTGACGGGACGATGAGGTGGCTTCTGGTCGCGATCGTCGCCCTCGTCGCCATCCAGCGGGGCATCGAGCTCGTCGTGAACCGCCGCAACCAAGCCCGCCTGATCGAGCGGGGCGGTCGCCTGGTCCGGGAGGACGGGTACCGGTGGATCGTGCTCGTGCACGCGGCGTGGTTCGTGGGCCTCGTCGCGGAGTTCCACGTGGCCCCGTGGGCGGGCTGGTGGCAGGCCAGCCTTGCGATTTTGCTCCTGGCCGGCGCCGCCGAGGCGCTTCGCTTGTGGACGATCGCCACCCTGGGGTCCCGGTGGACCACGCGCGTGGTCGTCGTGCCGGGCGAGACGCTCGTGCGCGAAGGGCCCTATCGGTGGCTCGATCACCCGAACTACGTCGCCGTGACCGTGCTGCTGGCGGCGGTCCCCGCGGCCTTCTCCCTGTGGGTCACGGCCGCCCTCGTCGCGGGCCTCAACGGCGTTGCGCTTCGTCGACGCGTGCGCATCGAGGACGCCGCGCTAGAACGCGCACGCGACCCGGGCACGATCACGCAGGTCGACGCTTGAGCTCGGCGCCGCACACCGGGCACTCGCCCTTGCGCTGGCCCTCGTGCTCCCCGCACGCTGGGCAGTACCAGACCCACTCCAGCTCGTCCGTGATGCCCTCCTTCGAGAACGCTTGCGCGTGCACGCCCATGTGGGAGGCCACGTTCTGCATCGCGTAATCGTCCGTCACAAGCGGCGCCTCCTTCTCCCCCGCCAACGCCAAAAGCGCCACGTCCGCGGGGCTCAACACGTCCAAATCGCCCGTCTCCTCGGCGAACCCCTGAACGCGATCCACCGCCTCCTCGGTCGGGAACGTCGTCACCAACCCCCGCTCCAGGATCTCGTACGTCGAGACCCCCTGCTCCTCGAGCTCCTCCACCACGGCCGGCGG
>CAZOQA010000094.1:0-4858 GCA_964581775.1 uncultured Thermoplasmatales archaeon
TGGTGCGTGGGTTTGCTGGGGTTGGTGAGGGGGCCAAGGATGTTGAACACGGTGGGGACGCCGAGCTCTCCGCGGGGGGCGCTTGCGTGCTTCATGGCGGGGTGGTAGGTGGGCGCGAACAGGAACGCGAACCCGACCTTGTCCAGGAGCGTCGCGACGGCGTCGGGGGGTGTTTGGATGTCGGCGCCGAGGGCTTCGAGCACGTCCGCGCTCCCGCTGGGGCTGGTCACGCTTCGGTTGCCGTGTTTGGCCACGGGGACGCCGGCGGCGGCGACGAGGAAGGCGCTCGTGGTGCTCACGTTGAAGCTTTTCACGAGGGCTCCGCCGGTGCCGCAGGTGTCCATGAGCTTGTCGGGGCGGTCGGGCACGTCGCGTCCGGCGGCGCGCATGGCGCGCGCGAACCCGGCTAGCTCGCTGGTGGTGGGTTGGCGTAGCTTGTAGGTGCCAAGCAGGGCTCCGATCTGGGCGGGCGTGGCGTCGCCGTCCATCAGGCGGGCCATGAGGGCTTCTGCGGCGTCTTCTTCGAGCAGGTCGCCGAGCAGGACGCGTTTGAGCTCGGGCAGGGGGTCGTGTCCGCGTGGGGTCATCGTTGCACCATCTCCAGGTAGTTGTCCATGAGGTCGATGCCGTGGGGGGTGAGGATGCTTTCGGGGTGGAACTGGATGCCTTCGATGGGGTGCTCGGTGTGGCGCACGCCCATCAGTTCGCCTTCGTCGCTGTGCGCGGTGGCTTCGATGCTGGGGGGGAGGGCGTCCTCGTCGACGATGAGGCTGTGGTAGCGTCCGGCTTCGAGGGGGTTGGGGAGGTCCGTGTAGACGCCTTGTTCGTCGTGTTGGACCTGGCAGGCTTTCCCGTGCATGAGGCGAGGGGCGGGTTGGATGGTCCCGCCGTAGGTGTGCACGAAGCCTTGCATGCCCAGGCAGACGCCCAGCGTGGGCGTGGTGGGGGAGAGGTGTTCGAGCACGCTCGAGCAGACGCCGAAGTAGGCGGGGTCGTCGGGGGAGCCGGGGCCGGGGCTGATCACGATCCCGTCGGGGTCGAGGCGTTCGATTTCTTTGAGCGTGGTCTCGTCGTTGCGTTCGACGGTGACGTCGGCGCCGAGGGCGCCGAGGCTTTGGACGAGGTTGTAGGTGAAGGAGTCGTAGTTGTCGAGCACGAGCACGCGGGGGGCCTGGCTCATGCCCAGTCCTCCGGGGTCTCGAGGGCTTGAAGCAGCGCGTCGCCTTTGGCTTGCGTCTCCTCGTGCTCGCGTTTGGGGTCGGATGCTTCCACGATGCCGGCGCCGGCCTGGGCTTGGATGCGGCCGTGGCGGGCGACGGCGCTTCGGATCGTGATGGCCGTGTCGAGGTTCCCGTTGAGACTTGCGTACCCGATGCATCCGGCGTAGGGGCCGCGGGCGTGGTCTTCGAGCTCTTGGATGATCTCCATCGAGCGCACCTTGGGGGCCCCGGTGACGGTGCCGGCGGGGAACAGGGCCTCGAGCGCGTCGAGGGCGTCGTGGTGGGGCAAGAGCGTGCCGGCGACGCGGGAGACCATGTGTTGCACGTGGCTGTAGCGTTCCACGCGCTTGAAGGATTCGACCTCGACCGTGCCGGGTCGGGCCACGCGGCCGACGTCGTTTCGGGCGAGGTCGACGAGCATGGCGTGCTCGGCGTTCTCTTTGTCGCTTTCGAGCATCTCGTCCTCGTAGGCTCGTGTCTGGGCAGGCGTCTGGCCTAGGGGCCGGGTGCCGGCGATGGGGTGGGTCTCGATGCGGTCGTTCTCGACGCGGACGAGCATCTCGGGGCTGGCGCCGAAGAGGTCGGTGTCGTCGAGGGCGAGGAAGAACATGTAGGGGCTGGGGTTGACGTCGAGAAGGGAGCGGTAGGCGGCGACGGGGGAGCCTTGGAAGGGGGCTTGGAAGGTGCGGGCGAGGACGGTTTGGAAGGTGTGGCCGGTCCGGATGTAGTCCTGGATGGCGTGGACCTTGTCCGCGTACGAGGGGGCATCCAGGTTGGTCGTGACCGTGCCGACGGTGAAGGGTTCGGGGTCGTGGGCTCGTTCGCGTGCGGCTTCGAGCGGGATGCGGTGGCTTCTGTCGTCGTCGTGGGTGAAGTAGAAGCAGGTGCGGCGTTCGTGGTCGTAGACGATGCCGTCGAGGAAAAGGCCCAGCGCGGCGTGGGGGAAGGGGCCCAGCCCGTCGGGGTCGGGGGGGTTGGGGGGGAGCGTCTCGAGCAGGGCGGCGTACTCGTAGCTGAGGTACCCGACGAGGCCTCCGTTGTAGGCGTACCCGTCGTCGTCGGGGGTCCGGTGGGGGTCGATCAGCTTGCGCATGGCGTCGGCGGGCTCGGCGTGGACGGGGTCCCCGTCCACGTGGGGGGTGCCGTCGTGGATCATCAACCGGGCTTCGGGGTCGAACCCGAGGAAGGAGTAGCGGGCCAGGCGGCGGGGCCCTTCGGCGCTTTGGAGCAGGAACGCGTCGCCGCGGTCGCGCAGCTCGGCGAGCAGGTCTTCTGGCTTGGGCGGATTTGGGAGGGGCGTGCGCTCCACGACCCCCCAGTGTAGGATGAACTACTTAGTGCTTTGGTGTACATATAGATCCATTAGGTGGGGGGTGTAGGATTAAAATGAGGATGGCGCTTGGGCCACACGCATGCACGGTTCCGACCTCCACGGGCCACGCCACGACCGACCGCGCATCGGCAGGAGGGGACCCCCATGAGCCAGGACGCCCCGGATGGACGCATCCGCGTGCTGGTCGCCAAGCCCGGCCTCGACGGGCACGACCGCGGCGCGAAGGTCATCGCGCGAGCGCTCCGCGACGCCGGCATGGAGGTCATCTACACGGGCCTCCGGCAAAGCCCCGAGGAGATCACGCAAGCCGCCGTGCAAGAGGACGTCGACGTCGTCGCCATGTCCTGCCTCTCCGGCGCGCACATGGCGCTTTTCCCCCGCGTCGTCGAGCTTCTAGAGGACCAACACGCAGAGGACATCCTCGTCCTCGGCGGCGGCACCATCCCCGAGAAGGACGCCACCGAGCTCAAGCAGCAAGGCATCCAAGAGGTCTTCGGGCCCGGCACGAACACCAAGGAGATCATCCAGTTCATCCGGGACGAGGTCTCCTCGTGAACCCCACCGAGGTCGCCCAACGCATCCGCCAAGGCGAAGCCCGCGCCGCCGCCCGCGCGATCAGCTGGGCCGAGGACCAGGACCCCCGCGGGCTCGAGACCCTCGAAGAGATCTACGAGTCCACAGGGTCGGCCCGCATCGTCGGCATCACCGGGCCCCCCGGAAGCGGCAAAAGCACGCTCGCCGACAAGATCGTCGACCACCACCGCGAACAAGGTGAGACCGTCGGCGTGATCTGCGTGGACCCCTCCAGCCCCTTCACCGGCGGCGCCGTGCTCGCCGACCGCATCCGCATGGGCCGACGCAGCACCGACCCCGACGTGTTCGTCCGCTCGATGGGATCCCGCGGTGCCCTTGGAGGCCTCTCCCCCGCCGTCTTCGACGCCGTGCGCGTGCTCGACGCCATGGGCAAGGACCTGATCCTCATCGAGACCACCGGCGTCGGGCAAGGCGAGGTCGACATCGTGCGCACCGCCGACACGGTCGTCCTCGTGGCCGTGCCCGGCCTCGGCGACGACATCCAGACCATCAAGGCCGGCATCATGGAGATCGCCGACATCTTCGCCGTCAACAAAGCCGATCTCGAAGGCGTCGACCGCACCATCGCGGAGCTGGAAAGCCACCTCGAGCTCGCCTTCGAGGACACGCCCCATGACGCCTGGCGGCCCCCCATCGTGGAGACGATCGCCCGAAGCGGCGAAGGCATCCAAGAGCTCGCCAGCGCGACCCGGGACCACCACGAACACCTGGAGGCCTCCAACGGGCTCGACGAGCGCCGCCGACGACGCGTCGAGCACGAGCTGTTGACGCTGCTCAAACAACACCTCGTACGGAACGTGCTCGAGGAGGACCGCGAGACCGGAGCCTTCGAACGCGCCATCCAAGACGTCCTCGCACGCAAACGCACCCCGCACCAGGCCGCCATCGACCTGCTCGACGCGTAGGGAGACCATGGAGCGCGAAGTCAAACGGAAGATCCTGCACGCCGCCGCGGCCATCCTGGCCGTGCCCTTCCTGCTCCTGTTCGACCTCCTCATCGGGATCGCGGTCGCCCTCATCGGGCTGGCCACGATCGCGATCATCTGGCACCTCGAGGACCGCGGCCAGGAGATCAAGGGCCCCGCCGGGCATGGACAACGCGTCCTCGCCAAGACCATGGGCGAGACCATGCGCCCCGAGGAGACCTTCCCCTGGGCCCCCTTCTACTTCGTAGGCGGCCTGATCACGGTCGCCGCCGCCAGCGAGGTCTTGTCCGTGCCCTTGTCCCTCGCGTTCGCCGCGTACGCCGTTTTGGGCATCGGGGACGCTGCCAGCGCCCTGATCGGCCGCGCCTACGGATCCCTCACGGTCCCCTGGAACCCCACGATGAGCTGGGAAGGCACCGCCGCCGGGATCGTAGCCGCCTACCCCTGGGCGCTCATGCTCGCCGGCGTCTACCACCTCTGGATCTCCGAGCCCGAACTCGGGGACGCGCTCCTGTTCCCCGTGCACCTGTTGTGGATCGTGTTCGTCGGCACCGTCGTCGGCATGCTCGTGGAGACGCTCGGCGGCGAAGACAACCTCACCATCCCCGTCGTCAGCTGGACCGCCATGGCGCTTCTGGCCTGGAGCGTCGGCCTCGTCTAACTCCCTTCCTCGCAGCACAGAACCCTGGTGGAGGACAGGCTTAAGTACGGACAACCGGCTCGGGTGTGCCACGAAAAGGCACGGGAGGGTTTACGCATGCGCGGAACCACCACGTACGTCATCG
>CAZOQA010000095.1:0-4397 GCA_964581775.1 uncultured Thermoplasmatales archaeon
CGACCATCCAGGTCCAGTACGGCCGCTGACTCACGGGGACCGCCTCCCGTCGAGCAGCTCGGCCAGCCGTCGACGCAGCCGCCGGGCCCGATCCCGGCTGGCCGGCAGCCCGGACTCCAAGGTCGAGAACATCTTGACCGCTTCCCGCACGTCCTCGATCGGGACCGCGACCGCCTGGACCTTCTCCTGTTCAGGCATCAGGCACCACTCTCCCGGCCGCGCCAGTAACCGATCGCCCATCTGAGCACGACGAACCGCAGGAAGAACAGGACCAACAGGCCTGGGGCCAGCGTGTGCATCAGGCCTCACCGTCCTCGTCTTCGTCCTCTTGCGCGTGCCGGGTCGGGCGGCGGGCCTGCATCCCGGGCCCGTTGTCGGCGCGGAACCGCTTTTTGTAGTCCATCGGAGCTTGTCGAGGCATCTACAGTCGCCCCTCTTGGATGGCCTCGAAGCACTCTTCGCAGTAGCGGTACTCGCCGTGCTCGTCCTTGTGTAGGGCGTCCCGCCGCGGATGGTTCTCGCACCGGGGCCCCTTATCGCGCTCTTCTTGCTCGCGTCGAAACGTGTTCATCATCTGCCACCTCACCCCCTACTCTCTACCCCTTCCTATATAAAATAAGGGTAGATTTACCCTCCCATCGAGGGGTTAGGCCAGGTCCATCAACCTGACTTGCTCGGTGCCCGCGCCGCTCTCGTGGTCCCGCCAGGAATTCTCCACCGGGTCCGGGCCCCACGCCTCCATGGCCTCCAGGAACGACTCGCTCAACTCCAACGGCACCAACGACCGCAACGCCTTCGTAGCCTTGTCCTTCGGGAGCTTATTGCCCTCCCGCATCCAGGCCTTCTTGAGGTCGTGCTCGTCGAACCCATCCCGGATCGCATCCCAGGCGTCCTCCTGGTTCTGGACGCCGCCGGTGCTGACGGCGGGCGCGCTCTCGTGACAGTCATCCCCGTTCGCGCACATCGCTCTCGGTTCCCACCCTGGAGGGTGCCCGCCCCAGAGGTTCGTGCGCTTCCTCAAGAAGTGCCCGTACTGGCAGTAGGTCACATCGTGGCGGTCGTAGCGGCTCGTGAAGCCCCGGTTTCGCAGCATGCCGGCCGGGTTCTCCATGACCCACGCGGGCGGGTCCAGGCGCCAGATCAACGCGAGCACGTCGTGGACCAGGGCCAAGCGCTCGTGCGTGAGCGGATGGTCCGGGTGCCCGTCGCCGCTCCAGTACGTGCTGATGGTCATGACGCTGAAGGTCCCACAGGGCGGGCTTGCCCACACGAAATCGAAGGGCCCGAACTGCTCAAGCAGCCACTCGGCGGACACATCGCGCACGTCCTGCACGAGCACCGTCTCCCAGGTGCCCTGCTCGCGCGCAGCCTCGGCGATCTCCTCGTCCACCTCGATCCCAACGACCTCGTGCCCAGCCTCCCGGAACGCCCTCGAGGCCCCCCCCAAGCCCGAGCACACGTCGAGGATGCGCACGGTTACACCCCCGCGGCTTCGCGGGTGCAGCTCGTCGGGCGCGGGGGCCGTGTCGGGCTGGTGGTTGCTGCCGTCGACGGCGCCGGTCGTGGGGTCCCCGTTGTCGCCAGCGCTGCGGTCGCCGTAGTTCAGCCACAGGGTCCCGTCCGGTCGCAGGACCCGGCGGACCTCTCGGAACACGCGCACGAGCGCGTCGACGTGCTGCTCGAGGCTCTCCTCCAGCCCGATCTGCCCGTCGACGTGGTAGTCCCGCAAGCCCCAATACGGGGGACTGGTCACGACGGTGTGGACGCTGTTCTCAGGGAGATCGGCCAGCCGGTCGCGCGCGTCCCCGACGAGGATTCGCGCGCGCTCGGTGCCGAGGTCCTCGCTCACCCGAGCCCGCCCCCCGCCGCTCTGTGGTTGATGAACATGAACAGCCAGGTCGCCACGGCGATGCCCCAGAGGGCAGCCTGGAACCAGAACGCCTCGCCCCACGACACCCGGTCCACGCCCAGCCATCGCCCGAACGTCGCGTCGAGCACCTTCACCGCGACCGTCCCGCTCACGACGACCACGAACCAGCCCACCACGAGCGCGCACGCGGTCTCGGAGACGCCCAGGCAGGTCACGAGACCACCGCCTCCTCTTCTTCATCGAACGGGCCCGGCGGGTCCGTGCTCACGATCCCCTCGCCCGGAAGCCGCATCTGGAACAACCCGCACTTGACACACTTCGAGGTCGTGCCCGTCGCCTCCCCCTCGAACCGGCCCGTCTCCTCGTTGTAGTCGTGCGACCAGGTGTAGTAGCCGCCGGTCACACGGTAGGCCGGGCACCCGCACCGAGGACAGGTCATGTGACCGCCACCCTCCCGCTCGCCGGCTCCGTCTCATGCTCCGGACACCCCGGCTCGTAGGCCAGCCGACACACCAACCGCGTGCCCGGGTCCTTGCTTCGGGCCCACAGGCAGGTGCAGTCCGAGCTGCTCATCGGGAACAGGTCCGGGTAGGGCTGCGCGGTGTAGTGGTCGCTGCACTCGGCCGAGCACTCGCTCACGGTTGCTCGCCTCCTGTCACCGCGTCCCGCAGCCGCAGGGCCCAGGCCATGGCCAGACCGACTAGGGTCCCGACGGCGAGATCGTAGCGCTCGAGCTGGACGAGCCCGACGATGAACACCGCCCCCAAGCCGCTGACGGCGAGCATCCAGCTCCAGCTCGGCGCCTCGCTCATGAGGGTCCGACCTCCGTCTCGTGCGTGACCTTCACCGTTACGCGATGCTCGCGCTCCTGCGCGTGCTCGCGACCCCGCACGTTCGCCATGTCGCCGCGCTCATCCCACCCGCAGTCCCGGCACGTCGCGTGCGCGTGAATCAGCTCGATTCGACCGCCCCCTCTTCGACTGGACCACAGGCGTCGTGCGCGTCCCCGAAGCCATCCGCCAAGCCTTTCAGGGTCCTCATCGCGAGCGGCTTGGCGATCTCCACTTCTTCGCCGCACCCGCGACAGAGCAACCGGAAGCCCGTCCCCTTACTCGGCGCCCCCATCCGCAGCCACTCCCTACTGTCCCCGCTCACGAGTCCTCGCCTCCCTGGCGCTCGAACGCCTTGTCGACGTACTCCTGCCCGATCTCGTCGAGGTCCTCGTATCCCTGGTGCCAGAGGGCTTCGCCGGCCCGCTGCTCGGCGCGCTCCAGCTTCTCCATCAGGGCATCTAAGAGCACGTCGGCGGGGATGCCCTCGATCGCGCAGGCGTGCACGCTGACCAGGATCGCATCCGCCGCCTCCTCCACCACATCGCCGACGTCCGCGCGCCCGCGCTGGAGCTTGGCGAAGGCGTCCAGCAGCTCGCCCGTCTCCTCGACGACCATCCAGCGCTCGGGCTCTTCGCCCCAGGCCTCGATCGAGGCCAGCGAGCAGGCGTGCATCCGCGAGACCAGCGCGTGCCCATCCTCGTCGATGCTCGTCATGTCTCCTTGTCCTCCTGTGCGAACCACGGGTCCTGCGCAGCCTCGCGCATCTCCTCGCTCCCCGGCGTCAGGTAGTGCTCCTGCACCGTGCGCCATGAGTCCCCCGTCTGCTTCATCGTCTGCTCGATCGTCCACCCCCGACCCCTGGCCAGCTTCATGCACGTCGCCCGCAGCGCGTGGAAGGGCCGCTCGGGGATGCCGGCCCGATCCAGCGCCTCGTTGAACCAGTTCCACGCCGACCGCGAGCTGATGTGCCCGCTCTGCGAGCGATCGCTCGGCCACACGAACCTGGACGCCGAGGGCAGGCTCTCCATGTGCATCCTGAGCGGCTGCGCCAGGTCGCGGGGCACCCAACTCGTCCACCAGCGCTCCTTTTTCTCCTCCCAGAACGTGATCTCCGCGACCCCGTCGACCCACTCGACGTTCGCGACCTCGATCTGCACCACGTCCCCCCGCCGCATCCCCGTGGCCACCGTCGTCGAGAGCAGGGCCTTGCGCTCGAGCTTGCGACACGCCTCGAGCACCGCCATGGCCTGGCCCGCGGTGAGCGCGTGCTCGCCGGTCGTGTAGCGCTTCTCCTCGCGCTGGTCGCCCATCGCCTCGCCCATCCGACTACGAGCCCCCCGTCTCGAGGTGGTGGCCGTCGATCGTGTTCAACGTCTCCCGGGTCTCCGGGGCCAGCGACTCGTTCCACGCCTCGGCGCCCGGGAAGGGCCCGTCGACGGTCGCGAGCACCTGAACCTCCTCGAAGTCAGCGACGCCAGGCGTGACCGGGCCGAAGCGACGATACCGGGGACCCTCCCAGAACGCGGCGATGTGCCAATGGTCTTCCTCACTCATCGTTTCCTCTCCTGACAGCAAGCATGCACTCGCGGGCTAAGAACCCCACGAACCCCCCGCTCCTCGCCGGCCTGGTTGCCTTCTTCAGCGGGAATCGGAAACCGTCAGGCACCGCCATCGTCCTCCTGGTGTAGGGGGAT
>CAZOQA010000096.1:0-4334 GCA_964581775.1 uncultured Thermoplasmatales archaeon
GGCAGCGAGGGATCGCTCGGCTGGGCGCTGGCGTATCTCAGCATCACGTTGACCGGAAGGCGTCTGCTCGCATCACTGGATGAGGCTCTTCCGCCCCTATGGAGGTTCGCGGCAGTAGCTACCGTTCTTAGGTGTATGAAATAACTATCTCTTAAGATGGCTCGACAAAGGCAGGAGGAAATCGAGAGCGAGCTTCGGTCCACGGAAGAGTTCCGTGACTGGTTAACGGAAATGCCTCCCTCGGGCGTCGTCCATTACACTTCGCTGGAGGCCGGCACCGCGATCCTCTCGAATCGAGAGATCTGGGCGACGAATTTGCGGCGTTATGATGACAGTACGGAGCTGCTGCACGCCGCCCGGACGATCCAGCGAACGCTCGAGGACGAAGGGTCTTCACTACAAGGAGAAAAGGTCCACCCATTTTGGGAACCGGACAAATCGGAAAATGGTCTCCGCTGGAGCAGGGGCCCCTATACGGGGTACGCACTTTGTTTCAGTGAGAGCCAGACGACCGCCACCAATGGGAAAGATACGGGAACGGGGGGTACGGACTCGCCCTTGAGTTTGCACCCTCCCAGCTGGGTTTGACCCAGGAGTATTTGAGGGCTCCCCGCACGGCGAGGGAGGACGGAAAGCCTGTCGCGGACGAACCGAAGATACGGATGCTGAACGAAGGCGAGGAGCTCCTCGTGGGGAAAGTCCTATACGACGACGAAAGAAAGGAGAGGCTGATCAGTTCTCTCGCCCGGAGGGCAGAAGAGTTCCTTCCCGACGAGGAGAAAGAGGCGCGGGGGGCTTTTCGACAGGTCGTCGGCGAACTCTCGCCCTTCATGAAGGGATCCTCATACCAAGACGAAAGCGAATGGCGCATATTCCGGCTGGCGTTCGGCGGTGGGCCTCCCCACGAGACCATATTCAGGCACGGAGGAGGGATCGTCACTCCCTATCTGGAGGCCAGCATCCAGGGGCCCGAAGATGGAGAGGATCCAGTCCCCGTCCAGATACACGCCGGTCCCGGCCTAACGCCCGCGATCCACGGGGAGACACTGAGGCTGCTCACAGGAGCTGCGCGCTTCGAGAACAGCAATTCGGCACCACCGGAGTTGCGGTGGGTAACGAACCGGGACCTCCGATAGTGCGACTGCCTTCCCGTGCGTCCGCGTATAGGAACAGGGGCCGGCTTCCTTTGCGGACGACGACGAGGAGGTTCCTCATCCCAACCCCACTGGCCCACCCCGCGCCAACCCGCTGCCCTCGGGCCTCGGGATCGACGGATCGAGCCGTTCCTCTCGGTCGGCGGTGAGCACGTCCATCGAGCGCTTGGGGCCCTTGCGCGCCTCGGTCAGGGCCAGCCCCATCGCGTCGAACACGTCCTTCAGGTTACTCCTAGCGTGCTCGTAGCCCTCCTCGCGCCCCTACGATATACCACCTCCAGCGCGGGTCCCATTCACCGCTCCGCCGAGCTCGGCTGAACGATCTCGAGTCCAGGGATCTTCTCGAAGTCGGAGAAGATCGATGAGGAGGTCAGGATGATCAATCGAAGACCACCCTGGGGTCGTTGCTCCCATCCCTCGCGCGATAGATGCTCTCTTTCCAATTCTCAGCTTCCTGCTCGCTGAGTTCCACCTTCAGAGAGGGGTCGAAGAGGCGGCGCTCGATCTCAGCTTTGACCAGACGCTTGGCGAGATCCGAGAACGTCTCGCCAGGCCGCTTGGCTCTCGCGAGCATCTCGTAGGCGTCATCGGAGACCGATATCGTCTTCGTCACGCCTCTCGGCATGAGCGAACAGGTACATAGCGATTCGATCCGGGGTGGGGTTCCCCGTTCCTGTTCGCCGGTCACCGGGTGCCTTGGCCGCCTGCTGTGATCGTCTCGTAGCGTCGCGCCTTGGGGCCGGAGTGGCGTACGTTCTCGGGGACCGTGGGGAGGGTGCCGAGGTCGTAGCCTTCGAAGCTGACGCCTGCGTGTTGTTCGATCTTGCTGGCTTTGCCTTTCGCGTTGGGGGGCACGAAGAGGAAGGCGCGTCCTTTGGCGCCGGCGCGCCCGGTGCGGCCGGTGCGGTGGACGTGGTCTTCGATCTTGGTGGGCATGTCGAACTGGATCACGTGCGTGAGGTCGTCGACGTCGAGGCCGCGCGCGGCGACGTCCGTGGCGACCATGACCTTGACCTTCCCTTTCCGTAGGTCGTTCATGGCGCGGTCGCGTTGGTTTTGGCTCATGTTGCCTTGCAGCGTGCCGGCGTCGTACCCGGCCGCGTTGAGCTTGGCGGCGAGGCGTTTGACGGTGTGCTTGGTCTTGGCGAACACGAGGGTTCGTTCGGGGTCCTCTTGCTCGAGCAGTTTGAGCAGGTAGGGCATGCCTTGCCCGCGGACGGGGATCTTGTACTGCGTGTTGAGGGGTTGAGCCGTGGGTCCTTCGTCGACCTCGACGCGTTGGGGGTTGGTCATGTACTTCTTGGAGAGCCGGTGGACCTCGTCGGGCATGGTGGCGCTGAACAGGAGCGTTTGGCGTTTGTCGGGGACGTGTCGGAGGATCTTCTCGATGTCGTTCACGAAGCCCATGTCGAGCATGCGGTCGGCTTCGTCGAAGACGACCGTGTCGACGTGGCTGAGGTCGGCTTGGTCGTTCCGGAGAAGGTCCAGAAGGCGTCCGGGGCAGGCGACCACGCACGTGGTGTTCCCGTTGGGGCCAAGCTCGTGGCGTTGTTTCCCGTACCCGACGCCGCCGTACACGGCGAACGCGGAGAGCGGGGATCCGTGGCCGATGCGGTTGAGCTCGTCCTTGATCTGGTTGGCCAGCTCGCGCGTGGGGGCCAACACGAGGGTTCTGACGGGCCCGGGGGTGGCTTTCTCGGCGAGCGGGATCCCGAACGCGGCGGTCTTGCCTGTGCCGGTGCGGGCTTGCGCGGCGACGTCTTGACCGTCGAGGATGCGGGGGATGGCTTCCTGTTGGACGGGGGTGGGGGTCTCGAAGCCCATCGTGTCGATCGCGCTGAGCGTGCTCTGGCTGAGGTCCATCGTCTCGAAGTGCGTCATCGTGGGGGTCCTTGCCCCGTGTCCGTCGCGTGGGGCGTCGATCAGCGGCACCGGATCGGTTCCCTTCTCACGGTGCCGGGGCGTCGACGGAGGACGTCCGGGGATCGCGCGGGTTTCGCGCGGTGGGTAGAAAAGACCGGGGGCGGCTGTCGAGCGGACCGAGCAGCCTCTTGCGTATAACGTTGCCGGGACGTCCGTGAGTAGGAACGTCACGGTCCAGGCGGTGCTGGAGACTCAAGTCGGGAAGATGGAAAGGAAGCCGCCAGGAGAAGAACCAGTCCGCGTGGCTTGGGGGGAAGGAGGTTGGGGGCTTGGGAGGGTACACGCGGTCCCTGGCGACCCATACCTTCGTTCTCCCACAAGGCCTTCTTGTTGGTTCCGTCACCCCGCGTGACGGACGCCGCTGCCTTGCGTCATCCGAGGACCTGGCCGTCCACCTCGACGCGGATCTTGCTCTGGTCGAAGCTTAAGCGGTCCTGCAGCCGGCCGAAACCCGGTTCGGGCGCCGGGTACGACCAGACCGCGTCCTCGACCCGTCGACCGCTCGCCTCGACGTGGTGGTAGGCGGCCTGGCCCTTGTAGGCGCACCGGGTCTGCGTGGAGCTGGGCTTGAGCTGCTCGGTGGAGACGTCGAGTTCTGGGAGGTAAAAGCGCACGGGGAGCCCCGTTTCGAACAAGGCGAGAGCGCGTTTGGAGTGGGCGACGGTCTGGCCGTTCAGGGAGACGGTGACGGGGCGCGAGGTCTCGTGCACGTCGATGCGTCGGTACGGGTCCCGCGGGTGGCCTCGTTGGCGCTCGTCCTCCACGAACCACGCGTCCATCGCGTCCCAGTCGAGCACGACGTGGTCCGCGAGGATCGTGGCCTCCTCGGGCGGGTCCTGGATGCGCACGCCCAGGGGCTCGGTCTTCGCGTCCCCGTGCGCGAGGGCGATCTCTTGGACCGATCCGAGGGCGTCGTGTTCCCGCGTGGCACCGGGCTCGATGTCCGGTCCGAACGCGTCGGGCGGGATCGCGAAATCGGGCGTGGGTCCTTCGATCCAGGCGATGAGGGCTTGCGTCGTGTCGAGGATGAAGGCTCCCTCAAGGCGGGCCCGTACGCGTTTGGGCGTGGGTTCGGCGGCGACGTGGTCGGGGTCGAAGGGGACAAAGCGTGCTTGGTGGGCAAGCTGGCCGGTTCGCTCGATCATGATGATCCCTGGGGGGAGTCGCTGCTCGTGAAGAGGTCCTTGACCTTCTGCATCATGGCTTCCGTGACGACGCGCTCGTCGGGGTCGCCTTGGTCGGGCACGGGGGAGAAGT
>CAZOQA010000097.1:0-4295 GCA_964581775.1 uncultured Thermoplasmatales archaeon
CCCCCCCCCCCCCCCCCCCCCCCCCCCCCCCCCCCCCCCCCCCCCCCCCCGGGGGTTGTACGCGTTGCTCATCACGGCCGTGTTCCCGAGCGTGGAGGGGAACGAGGCGGTCAGCGAGTTCGTGGATCAGATGCCGGATGTGATGTACCAGCTGTTCGGGGGTGGGGATTTGACGACGGTGGCGGGGTTCTTCCGGGTCGAGTTCTTCAGCTACCTGCCGTTGTTGTTGGCGATCTTCACGATCGGGAAGGCGACCTCGTTGACGGTGGGGGAGGAGGAAGAGGGGCTTTTGGATCTGGTGCTGGCGCAGCCGGTGGCGCGGTGGCGCGTGATCGGGGGGCGGTTCGTGGGCGTCGCGTGGGGGGTGTTCGTCGCGGCGTCGTTCATCGCGGTCGCGTTCCTCGTGGCGGGCGCTGGGGTGGGGTTGGCGTGGCGGGACATGGCGGGGTTGGCGTTGTGGGCGTACCTGGCGGGGGTGCTTGCTTTGTTGTTCGGGGCGGTCGCGTTGGCGGTGTGCGGGGTTTCGCATCGGCGCCGGGCGGGCGTCGTGGCGGGCACGGTCGCCGCGGTGGGGTCGTTCCTGTTGAACGGGTTGGCGCCGTTGGCGGACTGGTTGGAGCCGTTCCAGGGGGTCTCGCCGTATCATTGGTTCATGGAGACGAGCCCGGTGGAGGGCCAGGTGCACGTGGCGGGCTTTGTGGGTCTGGTCGTGGTCACGGTGGCGTTGGTGCTGGTGGGGATGTGGGGGTACGAGCGCAAGGACTTGGACGTCTGATCCCCTTGACCGGAACCTTTTTCCGTTGGAGTCGCGGCGTGTCTCGTAGAGTGGTATTGAAGACGTCTCCCCCCGCTCGGCGGCGTCCTGTTCTCCGCGCAAGGCCTGTGTCCACGAGCGTAGGCTCCGTTCTGGGGGTCCGTAGCGGTTAAGGCGTTGGAGCCTCGTTCGGGGTGTGCCCGGAGGCGAACGCCGAAGGGAGGTTGGACCGCATGCACAGGATCACCGTTGCGTTGTTGGGTTTGGCGCTAGCGACGATGGGAACCGTCTCGACCGTGGCCGCCACCGAAAAGGCCCACGAGCCCTCCACCCTGGAGGAGTACCTCGACGCGGCCGAGGCGAACGACGTGCCCGTCGAGACCATCACGTGGACCGAAACCGTGCCCGCCGGGCACGCTGCGCACCTCGTGGTGGATCTTTCCACGATGGAAGGCTCGCTCACGAGCGTGCCCGCGGACGCGTTCCTCGCCGACAGGATGAGCACGCACGAGGGGACCCACGACCCCAACTGCCTGTCCCTGGACCGCGGGAGCACCGGGTTGAACACGGCCGGCACCCCGAACGTGCACGAGACGCCCGCTCCCGACGTGTTCCCGCCCTGCGAGCAGGAAGAGCACACGACGCCCACGGACGAGGCTCAACTCGTCACGTACGGGGACGACTACGTCATCCTCAACGCGGGCCTCGACTGGGAGATCGGGATCGGGTTCGTGTGGATCGAATGCCAGTTCGAGGATTCGGGTCTTGGCCTGTTCGCGGGCCCCTACGACGACCCGGACATGATGGAGTGCGAGGCCAACATCGGCGGGCAGAACCCTGCCACGTGGAGCCACTGGGATGCTCGCCTGCTCGACCGGCACGACGAGGACGCCGCGTTCGCGTGGGCCCAGATGAGCTTCCTCCAGTGACCGCGCAGCGCGCGCGAGCGCTCCAGCACCCGCACCCCCCCCGCCACCGGAAGGTTTAACAAGTAGATGGTCGGGCTTGTCTCGTAGGTAAGGATTGCCAGGCGCCCCCCCGGGAACGACGCCTGGCCTCTTCTCCACGACCCGACCCCCCAGCCCTGGCCACGGCTCCCGGAGCGGCAGCCACCAGGCGAATCCTAGGAGCCATCGTACAAGATCGGCCACCCCTCACGCCTTGCGATCCGCCACAACCGCGAGGTCGGATGCACCGCGAACGCCTCCCCCACCCGAGCCAGCACCGCGGCATCGTTCTCATGATCCGCGTACGCCCACGCCTCCCCCAGGTCATGGCCCCGCCGCTTGGCCAACGACTGCAACCGGACCACCTTGTCCCCCCCATCCAATGGCCCCTCCACTCGCCCCGTCAACTCGCCCCCCTGCTCGCGCAACCGACACGCCACGACCTCGAAATCCACCCCCAACACCTCCCGAAGCGGCCAGATCAACCGATGCAACCCCGTCGACAACACGACCACGTGATCCCCCCGCTCCACGTGGTGCCGCAACTGGCCCACGATGTCCTCCCTCAACAACCCCGGCAGCTGATCCCGCGCGTACCGATCCATCTCCTCCCGGATCCACCCCGCATCCCGACCCCGGAACCCCGCGTACGCCCTCTCGACCATGCCCCGTCGGTCCAACCCACCGAACCGGTACCCCAACCGGACGCGAGCACCCCGAGCCAGAAGACCCGCCGTGGACACGTTCAACCGAGCAAGATCCAACACGCCCCCCAGCCCCTCCCCCACCGCCTCCCGGTAGCCCTTGCCGGTCAACCACTGAGCGAACCGGACGCCCGCGTCCCCCTCGATGAGGGTGCCATCGAAATCGAACGCTACGAGAACCACAAAGACCGATCCTCTCGAGCACCAGCACCCTCCCCCGCAAGCATGAACCTTTCCGCCCCCTAACCCCACGTCCGCAGCCAAGGCTCCAAGAAGGCCAGGCTGACGAGGCCTCACCGGCCAGAACCGTCACGCGGGCCCGCGACCCGGCGCGCCGATGGGCAGGCGCTCGTCCCCGTGCAGATCCTCGAGAGCCTCCACGGGCCACTGTTGGTCCCGGGTCGCGATGGCTCGCGCGGCAGCGCGCGCGGCCTGCACGGTCGTGATGAACGGGAGATCCAGGTCCACGGCCAAGCGACGCATGTTGTACGCGTCGGCTCGCGCACCCCGCGTCGTCGAGGGCGTGTTGATGATGAGGTCGATCTCGCCCTTGCGCATCAGGTCGATCGCGTCCGGGCTGTACTCCTCCTGGATGCGCCAGACGGTCTTGCAGGGCACATCGAAGTTCCTCAGGTGCTGCGCGGTGCCCTTCGTGGCCACGATGTCGAAACCCTCGTCCACGAGGGTGCGCGCCACGGGCAGGATCTTGGACTTGTCCTCGTCGCGCACCGTGATGTACACCGTGCCCTCGTCCGGCAGCTTGCCCCAGGCGGCCGTCATGGCTTTGTCGTACGCGATGCCCGGGTCCTCGGCCACGCCCATGACCTCCCCCGTGCTCTTCATCTCGGGGCCCAGGATCGTGTCCAGGCCCGGGAGCTTGAGGAACGGGAACACGGGAGCCTTGCAGGACACGCGCGGCGGCTCGGGGTCCAGGGTGACATCCATCTCGTCCAGGCTCTCGCCCAGCATGACGCGAGCGGCCAGCTTGGCCAGGGGAACGCCCACGCTCTTGGAGACGAACGGGATCGTGCGCGAGGCGCGCGGGTTGGCCTCGAGCACGTACACCTCCTCGTCCTTGACCGCGTACTGGATGTTCAAAAGGCCCTTGGCGTCCAAGCGGCGGGCCAGCTTGCGCGTGTACACGCGGATCGTGTCCTCGACCTCGGGGGACAAGGACTGGGGCGGGAGAAGGCACGTGGAGTCGCCGCTGTGCACGCCGGCCTCTTCCACGTGCTCCATGATGCCTCCGATGAGGACGGTCTCGCCGTCCGTGACAGCGTCCACGTCCACCTCGACGGCCCCGTCGAGGAACTTGTCGATCAACAGCTCGTGTTCGGGGCTCACGCGTGCCGCGTTGTCCACGTAGCGCTCCAGGTCCTCTTCCTCGTACACGACCTGCATGGCGCGCCCGCCGAGCACGTAGCTGGGGCGCACGAGCACGGGGTACCCGATGCGGTCGGCGATGCTCGTGGCTTCCTCGAGGCTGGCCGCGGTGCCCGCGGAGGGGTAGGGCACGTTGATCTCGTCCATCATGGTGGTGAAGCGCTCGCGGTCCTCGCAGACGTCCATGGCTTCCGGGCTCGTCCCCAGGACTTGCGTGTCCAGGCCCTCTTCTTGGAGCGCTTGGGACAGGGGCACGGCGAGGTTCACGCTGGTTTGGCCTCCGAACTGGAGCATCACGCCCTTGGCTTTCTCGCGGCGCACCACGCTCAGGACGTCCTCGAGGGTGAGCGGCTCGAAGTAGAGCCGGTCGCTGGTGTCGAAGTCCGTGCTCACGGTCTCGGGGTTGTTGTTGACCATGACCACGTCGAGGTCCCTCTCCTCGATGGCCTGCGCGGCGTGCACGCAGCAGTAGTCGAACTCGATGCCTTGCCCGATGCGGATGGGGCC
>CAZOQA010000098.1:0-4231 GCA_964581775.1 uncultured Thermoplasmatales archaeon
CGATGATGAAGAACGCCTAACTGCAGGTGATGATTGATGGGCGAGCTGAGCGGCTTCCCCTTCACGCGGGGGGTCAGCTGTCGCGGCGTTCGAGCATGCGCTCGGTGACCTCCCATTGCACGGCTTCGATGTCGCGGAAGGCGGCGTCGTCGACGACGGCGTCGACGAGGCTTGCTTTCTTCTCGAGCACGTTGCGGATGTCTTCTTCGATGGTGTCTCGCGTGATGAAGAAGTGAACGTGCACGTTGTCGGCTTGGCCGCGTCGGTGCACGCGGTCCATGGCTTGCCGCATCACGCTGGGGTTCCAGACGAGGTCGAGGAAGACGACGTGGCGGGCGGCGGTGAGCGTGATGGCTTGGCCGGCGGCGTTGATCTGGCCGAGGAAGAGCCGGCAGTCGGGGTCGTTCTGGAAGCGTTCGACGGCGTGTTCGCGTTGCCGGTCGGAGCTGGAGCCGGTGAGTTTGACGGGTTCGCGGTCCTGGAAGGCGTCTTCGAGCGTTTCGAGGCCGCTGAGGAAGAACCCGAAGACGACGACTTTCTCGTCGGCGTCGAGCAGGCGTTCGAGGTGGGGGATGACGTCTTCGAGCTTGCCGTTGACGGCGAGCTGTCGCAGCCGGTTGAGCTGGGTGAGGGATCCGATGGCGTCGCCGGAGGCGTCTTGGTCGATGGCGTATTGGGCTTCTTCTTCGTCGTATTCGCGGCGCCATCCGGGGGTGAGGTCGACGAATTGGACGCTGGTCTGTTTCTCGGGGAGTTGCGTGAAGATGTCGGTTTTGACGCGGCGGATCATGACGTCGTCTAGGTAGGCGTGGAGGCGTTCGACGACTTGTTCGCGGACCTCGCTGGTGCCGCGTTCCCAGGGTTTCTCGAAGCGGCGGCGGAACCAGCTGGCGTCTTCCCATTCGTCGGGGTGCACGAAGTAGAGCAGGGATCGTAGCTCGCTGGGGTCGTTCATCAGCGGGGTGCCGGTTAGGAGCACGCGTCGGGGGATCTCGAGCAGGAGCTCGCGGGCGAGCTGGACGCGTTTGGTGCGTCGGTTGCGGAGGTAGTGGGCTTCGTCGAGGATGGCGAGGTCCCAGTCGAGTTCGCTGATGAGGTCGCGGTAGCGGTCCATGCCGTCGTAGCTGACGATCACGTACCCGGGGTCGTCTTCGAGGATGATGCGTCGGCATTCGTCGACGTCGGCGCCGGGTTCGAGCACGTGGTAGTCGGCTTGGATCCAGTTCTCGATCTCGCGGGGCCAGACGGGGCGCGCGTTGGAGGGGCACACGACGAGGGTGCGTCCTTCAAGGTATTGCGCGGAGGCGAGGCCGGTGAGGGTCTTGCCTAGGCCCATCTCGTCGCCGACGACGCATCGGTAGTCGCGGCCCATGATGTAGGCGGCGCCGCGGATCTGGTGGTCGTCGAGCACGGTGTGGGGTTTGAGCCCGGGCACGGGGGCGGGGAGCGTGAGGTCCTCGACGGGGTCTCGGTCTTGGGGTCGTCCGGGGCCGCGGTCCATGGGCAAGTCGGGTTGCCATTGTTCGTAGTCGCGGCCGCGGTCGTCGAGGCGTCGGGTGACGAGTTCGACGCCGCGTTCTCGGAGGTCCTCGACGAGGTGGACGGCGTGTTCGCGGGGGACCAGCCATTGGTCTTCTTCGCGGTCGCCGACCTGGTCGAGTCGGTCGACGAGGTCTTGCGCCATCGTCATGGAGCCTTCGATGATGCGGAACCGGCAGGGGTTGGCGACCATGTCTTTGGCCACGCGCAGGCGCACGTCCGTGGCGGTGGTGACGGGGTCGCCTTGGGCTTGGTCGAGCAGGTTGGGCTCGTAGCTGACCTCGGCTCCCTGGTGGCCAAGCTGGGCGAGCGTCTGGTTCCAGGCGGGGGGGCCGATCATGAGCAGCCCGTCGGGCAGGTACCAGGTCTCTTGCGCGTTGTCCACGATCTGTTCGATGAGGTAGCGTTCGGGGTCGTGGTCTTGCAGGAGCAGTGCCACGTCGCCGCCTGCTTGCTCTTGGTAGTGCAAGACGAGGGTGCGGGGGGCGGTCTCGTGCGTCTCCCAGAGCACGGGGTACCCGGCGTCTCGCAGGGCGCGGTGGGCTCGGGAGATGCGGTAGATGCCGGATCGGAAAAGGCCCGGGTCGTCGGTGCCGCGCCAGCGGGAGCCTTCGAGCGCGTCCGCGATGCGGTCCTGCGCGTCGGGGGGCACGCGGGCTTCCACGTGGAAGTCGCCTGCTTCGAGGCGGATCACGGGCAATTGCATGGCTTCGGGCGTGCCCTCGGGGACGGCCAGCCAGATCCCCGTCGCGTCCCGTACGGCGCCCTGCTCGCGCAGCTGCTGCTCGCGCTCGTCGTCGAGCTCGCTGCGGAGCAGGAACTCCATCGTCTATACTGAGCCCTCCGATGTTTTTATACCTGTGGTGTCTCGGGCCGGTGCAAGGGGGGATCCGCGCCCTCTCGGACGCGCTACGCGAGCCCGAGCAGGCTCGAGGCGCGGGCCGGGAGCTCGAGAAGCCGAGCCATCATGACGAGCGTGATGACCACGAACAGGGGCTTAAGCCACGTGGACCCGTGCCGGATGCCGGCGCGGGCCCCCAACCACGCGCCCGCGAGCATGCCCGCGCCCATCGCGAGGCCCTCGAACACGAGCACGTGCCCGTTGATCCAGAAGTACGCAAGCGCTGCCAGGTTCGCGCCGAGGTTGAGAACGCGCCCGTGCCCGGCTGCTCGCACGAACCCGAACCCCGTCACGCCGATGAGCATGAAGATGAAGAAGCTGCCCGACCCGGGCCCCAGGAACCCGTCGTAGGCCCCGATCAGGAACCCCAGGGCCGTCCCGAGCGCAAGCACGCCCCTGCCCGGTTCCTCGAACCGGTCCTCTTCTCCGAACTCTTTGCGCCAGAGAACGTACACGGTCATCGCGCCCATCAGGAGGATCACGAGGCCCTCGACGAGGGAGGGATCCAGGGCAAGGATCGCCTCCACGCCGACGATGGCCCCCAGCGCGCTGGCCGGGGCCATGATCAGGCACACCTTGGGCAGGAGCGTGCCGGCCCGCGCGTACTGCACGGTCGCTGTGAAGCTGGATCCGCTGGCGGCGAGCTTGTTCGTGCCCAGGGCCGCGTGCGGGGGAAGCCCGGCGATGAGGAGCGCGGGGATCGAGATGGCGCCGCCGCCTCCGACCATCGCGTCGATGAACGCGGCCGTGAACCCGGCGACGATGAGGAAGGCGAGGACCCCCGCGTCCATGCTCGTGGGAGGCCAGGCGGGAGGCGTGCTTAAACGTGAAGGCTCCAAGCCGGTGCGGGGGGTAAGCTAATCCTTCCTGGCCTCGTGGCGGGTGCGATGAGTTCTTCGAGGGAGCTCCGGTGCGCGTGGTGCGGGGACGAGCACCCGTTCGATCAGGCCCGGTGCCCGTGTGGGGGCCCGTTGGATCGTGTCGAGCCGCTTGGCCCGATCGACGAGTTGGGCTCGGTGGAGGATGGGGGACGCGTGGCGGAGCTGGTGGGCGTGGGGGAGGGGTGGGTCTCGCTGGGGGAGGGGGGGACGCCGTTGGTGCGCGAGGAGGGGGTGGGGGCGTGGTTGAAGCTGGAGGGGGTGAACCCGACGGGGTCGTTCAAGGACCGGGGGGCCAGCGTGGTGGTCTCGCACGCGAGGCGTTTCGGGGCGGGTCGGGTCGTGGAGGATTCCAGCGGGAACGCGGGCGCGGCGGTGGCGGCGTACGCGGCTCGGGCGGGGCTTGCGTGCGAGGTGTTCTCGCCGGAGCACGTGACGGAGGCGAAGCGTGCGCGCATGGAGGCGCTTGGCGCGAGGGTGAGCGTGGTGGAGGGGCCGCGTTCGGGCGTGACGGAGGCGGCGTGGGAGAGCGCGCAACGGGAGGGGTCGTATTACGCGAGCCACACGTTCCCGCCGTTCTTCGTGGAGGGGTGCTCGTCGATCGCGTTCGAGCTGGTGGACGAGTTGGGGGGCGCTCCGGAGGCGGTGGTGACGCCGTGCGCGATGGGGTCCATCGTGTTGGGGTGCCATCAGGGGTTCTCACGGTTGGTGGAGGGGGGCGTGATCGGGGAGGTGCCGCCGATCTTCGCGGTGCAGGCGAGCGGGGTGGACCCGGTCGCGGAGCGTTTCGGGCGGGGGGGCTCGGGGGAGAACCGGTTCGCGGATGGGTTGTTGGTGCCTGAGCCGCCGCGGGAGGATCAGATCGTGGAGGCGGTGGAGGCGTCGGGGGGGGTCGCGGTGAGCGTGGGCGAGG
>CAZOQA010000099.1:0-3835 GCA_964581775.1 uncultured Thermoplasmatales archaeon
ACCTCACCGTTAAATAGGACCCGCCAGTACCTTGGCCCGTGCCCAAAGGCGGACCCCCCCAGGTCGTGGACGAGCACGGCGCCGCCGACTTCTCCCGGCTGATGACCGTGCCGCAAGCCGAGGAGCTCATCGACAGCGCCTTCCGCAAGGGACGCAAGTCCCAATCCCGGAAAGGCGCGCCCGGGGAGGCCGGCAAGAACCGCGAGCTGGCGCGCGTGGGCGCAGCCTCCAGGACGTTCGAGTCCCGCCTGAACCGCGTGACCCGATCCTTCCCCAACATCGACGAGCTGCACCCCTTCTACTTCGAACTCGTGGACGTGCTCGTCAGCGTCGACGAGCTCAAACAGCACCTCGGAGCCGTGCAGTGGGCCCGCAAACAGACTCAACGCATCCGGTCCGAGATCGAGTCCCGCATCCGCGCCGCCGAGAACAACCACGAAGCCAAGCTCGCCCGCCAGGAAGCCTACGGCCGCATGGCCAGCGTCGTCACCGACATCGAAGACGACCTCGCCCAGCTCAAGGACGCCCGCCACGAGCTCGCCGGGCTCCCCACGCTCCGCATCGACCAAGCCACGCTCGTCATCGCCGGGTACCCCAACGTCGGCAAAAGCAGCCTTCTAACCCGGATCACGCGGGCCACCCCCGACGTGGCCAGCTACCCCTTCACCACGAAAGGCGTAAGCCTCGGCCACACCGAGCACCGCCACCACACCGTCCAGATCATGGACACGCCCGGCCTGCTCGACAGGCCCATGCAGGAACGCAACGACATCGAGCGGCAAGCCGTGCTCGCCCTCCGGCATGCGGCCGACGCGATTCTGTTCGTGTTGGATCCCAGCGGGCACTGCGGGTACCCGCTCGAGGACCAAGAGAACCTCCTAGCCGAGGTCGAGGACCTCTTCGAGGACACGCGCCTGGTCACGGTCGAGAACAAAAGCGACCTGGACGCGACCGGCACCCGGCCCAGCATGAGCTGCGAGACCGGCGACGGCGTCGAGAACATCGTCCAGCAGGCCCTCGACGAGACCGTCGACGCGTTCAACGAGCGACACAGCCCCTTCTGAACCGCCAGCGAAGCCTTGGGCCCCCAAGCGCGAGCTTCGCCAGGCACCACCCCGGACCCACAGATAGGACGCCGATGCGTCTTCTCCAGGAGACCCAGGACGCGCCACCCCGGGGCATAGCCAACTTCGACTCCACCACCGCCTTCGCCCGCGCCAACGCCGCCGCCCTCCGCATGGAACCCTTCCCCCGCCTGGGCATGATCCCCACCCCCGTCGCGCGCCTAGCCCCCCTCGCCAACCGCCTCCCCCTGCGCATCAAGCAATGGATCTACAAAGCCAGCGGCGCCACCGAAGCCATCGACCCCGACGAGATCCAACGCGTCGACGTCCACGACTTCCAAGAATGGATCACCAGCCTGTACCCCGACCGAGAGTACCCCGCCGTCCTCATCGGAAGCCCCAACGGAGCCGCCACCCACCTGGCCTCGCTCCTGCAGATCCCCTGGCTTCCCCAAACCTTCCTCACGCCCGTCCAACGGCGCCTGCAAGCAGGGGCTGGACGAAGCGACCTCGAATGGGGCCGCTCCCCCGGCGACCGCTTCCTCGAAGCCAACCCCCACGTGCACCTGGCCCGCATGCACGACCCCGCCGAAGACCGCCTGATGATCTCCCGCATGGCCTACTTCCGCTCCAAGCTCACACGACTCGGCGACGCGTACGAAACCTTCCTCGAAGACTCGCTGGCCCCCGACGGGACCCTCATCGTGCTCGACTGCCAACACGAATGGCCCGTCACGCGCATCGGCGAGCGCCACACCTTCCAATGGGGCGGCCTCAGCGGGCTCACCCCCGACGAGTTTTACCAAGGAAGCGACCGCGTCGACGCGTTCCTCGACCACCAACGCACCCCCACCTGGGACCCACCCCCGCCCGACGACACCGCTCGCGAAGCCGAATGGGGGTTCGAGCCCCCGCTCGAGGACGGCATCGCCCGCTTCGCCAAGCGCCACGAGCACCCCCTTCGCGCCCTGCGCACCCCCGACCCCTGGCAGCTAAGCCCCCTCGTCGCCGACCTCTACCGCCACCACTACGAGACCCAAGGCCTCGACACGAACCGCCTCTTCGCGCAATCCTTCGCCCTGCTCGAACCCACCTGGACCCTCCGAAGCGCCAGCATCCCCTACTGGATCCCCTTCAACACGGACACCTGCGCCGACACCCTCGAAGATTACCTGGAACGCTCCGAGCCCTACGATCAAATCCGCCTGAACCTCATCTCGAACGGCATCCGCGCCCCCGGCCAAGCCCCTATCCAACGCTGGCGAAGCCTCCTTCAACATGCCCGCGACGATGGGACCTTCCAAGGCACGCTCCCCGACAAGCACCCCATCGACCTTGCCACCTACGTCGACTACCACGAAGCCCTCCCCGACCAGCTCCCCCACGGCGGCATGCCCCCCAACCGGTTGCGCCTCCCCGCGCTGGACGACCTCATGGCCACGCACGCCAAACGCTACGGCGTCACCTGGCAAACCGCCTAACCCCGCCCCTCCCCACCACGAGACGACTCCCCCTCTTGCCACGACTCGTTCATCGACCCCCGCCGGTACCCCGCCACGTCCAACGAGACCCACGTGAACCCCACCTCCTTCAACGCCCGCGAAACCTCCTCCCCCCGCTCCACCACGCGCCCCCTCTGTCCAGGCTGGACCTCGATGCGAGCCACCTCCCCATGGTGACGCACCCTCACCGTCTCCACGCCCACCAGATCCCGCACCACCCGCTCGGCCTCCTCGACCTCCTCCAACTTCTCCCGCGTCACGCGGCTCCCATACGGGATGCGCGAAGACAAACACGCGTTCGACGCCCGACCCGCCACATCATACCCCAACGCCTTCGCCACCCGCCGGACCCCCCGCTTGTCCACGCCCGCCTGGCTCCACGGGAACCACGCCCCCGACTGCTCGGCCGCGACGCGACCCGGCGCATGCCCCTCCTCCCCCGCCGAAAGGTACCCCATCGCGACCCGATCGAACCCCTCCTCACGCTGGATCCGACCCAGCGCATCCATCAACCCGTCCCGGCAATGGAAACACCGATCCGGACGGTTGGCAACGTACGCAGGATCCTCAAGCTCGGAATGCTCCACCACCCGATGCGGGATCCCCTCCTCACGCGCGAACCGCTCGGCGCTCTGAACCTCCTCGCGCGCGCTCGACTCCGCATCCAGGGTCACGGCCAGCACCGCCTTGCGCCCCAGCTCGTCCACGAGCACGCCCGCCAACGTGCACGAGTCCACGCCCCCGCTCATCGCCACCAAGACACGCTCGCCCCGCGCCTCCTGGACGGCCTCCCGCACACGACGCTCCGCGGAGCCAGCCCGTTGCATGCTCAACGACGCCTCGACGTGAACTCCTCGCTCTTCTCCTCGAACCGCTCCTCGTACTCCTGCGGCAGCTTCTTCACCGTCTCCCGAAGCGAGTCCAGGTTCTGCTGGAACTCGCTCTTCTTCTCCATCCCGATCAACCGGTTGAACTTGCGCCGCGCGACGATCTGCTCGCCCAAATACCACGCACCCGTGGCGAACACGACGCCCGAGACGAGCATCACCGCCTTGTTCCAGTTCGCCTCCGTGCCACCGGAGGAGACCACGTCCGTGTAGAACGCCACCCACCCCGCTCCCTGGTTGGCAGCGATCGACAAGACGAAGAGGACGCCTCCCACCACGGTGGCGACGGCGCTCATCCACAACGCGTTGTTCCGAGCGAACGGGCTTCGACCCATCGTGACGCGCGCAACCCGCCCGCGCGTTAAGACGGTTGCCCTCTCGA
>CAZOQA010000100.1:0-3679 GCA_964581775.1 uncultured Thermoplasmatales archaeon
TGGGCCACGACGACGCCGGCCAGTCCTTCCTTCAGTTCGGGCATCCGTGCACCTCAGTATCCCTTCTCATGCGGGACCCCCTGTTTAAGGTATCGCGCTACGGGGGCGCGCGGGGGGCCCTGTTGCCGGGGGCAAGCCGGGCTGCCAGGGACAGGGCCAGGGGGACAAGCGCCAGGGGGAGCGGGGCCTCGGCGGGGTCGTCTTCGCCGCTGGGGTCTTCGGTCTGGTTGGCGGAGGCTTCGGGGTCGGTGGCCTCGGCTTCGTCCTCCTCTGGGTCCTCGTCGAGGGCTTCGAGAGGCTCGGGGGTCACGGTGAAGTTCACGCTCTCTGCGGAGCTCCCGCCTGGACCGTGGGCTTCGATGCGGAGCGTGTGGTTGCCCTCGGTCGCGTTCACGCGCATCTGCCGCTCGAGCGTGGCGTCGACCTCTTCCCCGTCGAGGTGCACCGTGAAGCGGTCCACGTCGTTCTCGACGGTCCAGCTGGCTAGCAGGGCTTCTTGGTGGACCTCGTCGCCTTCCTGCGGGTCGGTGATGTTCAGGACGGGGGCCGGGGGCGGGGGTTCCTGGATGAGCACCTCGAGCGTGGCGGTGCCGTTGAGGCCCGTCTCGTCGACGACGCGCACGGCGAACGTGCGGACGCCGTGTTCGTCGGGCGTGATCGTGAGGGTGGCGTCCCCGGTGACCTCGTCCGCGTGGAAGCCTTGCGTGTCGTCGTGGTCCAGATCCCACCGGTACTCGACGAGCTGGTGCCCGTCGGGGTCGGTGGAGCCCTCGGCGGTGAGCGTGGTGGGCTGCGTGGCGCGCGGGGAGGAGGGGATGATCGAGAGCTGGGCGTCGGGGGGATCGGTGTACCGGGCTTCGTCGGGAGGGGCTTTGCGCACGGTGAGCTCTTCCGTGTACGGGTGCGGGTCCTCGGCGCCGTGCTCGTCCACGGTCGTCAACGAGGCCGAGTACGTGCCAGCGTCCTCGAAGACGCGCTCGAGCGTGGGCGTGGAGGTTCTTCGGGGCTCGTCCCAGTCGTCGAAGCTCCACACGTAGTCCTCGATGGAGTCTCCGTCGGGGTCGTGGCTGGTGGAGGCGTCGAAGAGCACGGTTTGCCCGTGCTCGGGGTCCTCGGGGACGGCCGTGAACGCGCTGACGGGGGCCCGGTTGACGGCCTCTACGACGGCTGCGTACCCGTCCAGGTAGCCATACCCGTGGTCTTTGTCCCAGCCTTGGGGGCCCATGTCCTCGGCGGTGTTCGTGAGGAGGTCCTTGGTTTCGGCGGCCGTGAGGGGGTCCCCGTCGGGGAAGGCGCGGTCGGCTTGCAGGAGGATCGCGGCCAGACCGGAGACGTGGGGCACGGCCATGCTCGTCCCGGAGCGGGTGCAGCTGTTGTCGTTGTCGCTGGCGCTGCCCAGGGAGCTGTGGCAGGCGGCCGTGATGTTCGCGCCGGGAGCCAGGAGGTCGGGTTTGCGCCATGCTTCGTCGTTGGCGTCGTCGGCGGGGTTGGGGCCGCGGCTGGAGAAGGGGGCCACGTGGTCTTGGGCGCGGCGTTCGGAGGCGCGGTCGTCCAGGGCGCCCACGGTGAGCGCTTCGCGCGCGGCCCCCGGGGAGACGATGGTGTCCTTTTCGCCGCCTTGCCCGCTGCAGGAGAGGTTTGTCCCGGAGCGGCTGGGTCCGCAGTTGCCGGCGGCGGCGACCACGAGGATGCCCTCGTCGGTGGCTTTCTCGACGGCGCGCATGGCGTCGTCGTACTCCTTCGAGTCGTGCGGGCTCGTGGTGCCGAAGGAGAGCGAGATCACGTCCACGGGAGGGGTGGGCTCGCAGGCGGCGTCCCCGTTGTTGTAGGCGATCACCCAGTCGATGCCTTGCTGGATGCCTTGCAGGCTGATGCCGCCCAGGGAGCTTGCGATCTTCACGTCGATCAGGTGCGCGCCGGGGGCCACGCCGCGGGGGCCGACCCCGGAGCCGCCTTGCCCGAGCGCGATGCTGGCCACGTGCGTGCCGTGACCGTCGGTGTCATCGGGGTCCAGGCATCCGTCCCCGTCGGGGTTCTCGTCTTCGATGCAGTCGTCCCCAAGGCATGGGGTTTGCATCTGGGCGCCCGCGACGAACTGGTTGGGGCCGAACGTCGGGTGCTCGTTGTCGACGCCGGTGTCGAGGACGGCGATGCCGATGCCGCTCCCGTCGAACTCGTTGGGGCCCCCGGAGGTTTCGCTGGCGTAGGATTGGACATTGTCGGGGTGTTCGCTGGATCCGACCACGCGGATGGCCCGGGTGGAGACGTCCAGGGCCTGGGCTAGGGGCGCGGCGACGAGCACCGCGCCCAAGAGCAGGGCTGCGCAGGCCATCCACGCGCGCGCGGTCGGCATCGGGTGGAGTGTTCTTGGAGGGTCCCTTGAACGTTCCCTCACGACTCTTGCTCAGTGACACGGGGGGTCTGGGGCCCTTCCAGGGGGGGCCAGATGCGCCAGGCGGTGCCGTCCTCCTGGAGGATTTGGTGGGGTCCAAGCGTCCTGTCCAGGTGGGCCCATTCGTCCTTGATGGGCGCGAGGGCCAAGCGTGCATCGACGGTGCTTGCAAGGCGCGCCAGGGGGGGCTGCATCTCGGCGGGGCACCGGACGGAGACGATCAGGTCGACCGCGTCGTACGAGGCGACCTCGGGCTCCCAGACGTCGTCCACGAACGTGCGAACGGGTTCGGGGGCCCCCTCGAGGGCCGCGGGGCGCACGTCCGTGGCGACCAACTGGAGGTCCGGTCGGGTTTCGTGGAGGGCTTCGAGCAGCGTGAAGCGCCCGCCCACGCCGACCTCGAGCACGGTCGCGTCCCGGGGCAGGGCCTCTGCAACGGGGGCGGGGAGCACGAAGAACCATTAGCGTGCGCGTGGTAAGGAGGTTTGTGCTGCCGCCCGTCCAGTACAGGGGCTTCGACGAGGAGGACCTTCACAGCGTGCTCCACCTGGCCAACGAGGCCCTGGACGAGGACTACGACGGGGGCCTGTTCCTGCATTTTGCGCGGATGTACCCGCAGGGGTTCATCGTGGCGGAGGCGGGCGACGAGATCGTGGGTTTCGTGATGGGCACGGTGCAGCGGGCCTACGAGGCGCGCATCCTGGCGCTGGCGGTCGAGGAGGGGTGGCGCCGGCACGGGATCGGGTCGTCCCTGGCCGAGCGGTTCATCGAGAACTTCCGCGAGTTCGGGGTTCAGCGCGTCACGTTGGAGGTTCGCGTCACGAACGAGGCGGCGATCTCGCTGTACGAGTCCATGGGGTTCCAGCCGCGCGACGTGATCGAGGGGTACTACGGGGACGACGAGGACGCGTACGTCATGAAGCGTTCCCTGTGAGGGTGGGATAGAAGAAGAACCGGGGAGGCCGGGAAGGGGTCCCGGCTGGGTCGAGGGTTTGCCTCAGTGCGTGGCTTTCGCTCTGGGCTTCTTCTCGCCGACGAGCTCCTCGAAGCGCGCGGAGACGCGTCCGGGGTTCGAGAACTCGTCCGTGGACAGTTTGGAGGCCAGCTCCTTGCCGAGCACGAAGATGGCTTCCTTGTGGTCCGACTTCGACCGGTGAACGTGCGTGGGTTGCACGCCGACGCCTTCGTAGTCGTCAAACCGGACGGAGTCTCCCTCTTCTTCGAAATGGTGTTTGATCTGGCACAGCAAAGTGTGCAGCTGGATCAATTCGTTCTTGTGCACAGGTC
>CAZOQA010000101.1:0-3573 GCA_964581775.1 uncultured Thermoplasmatales archaeon
GGGCGCTGCGCGGGTCGACCAGGTACCCGCTGGTCTCGCCCATCAGGCAGATGCCTTTCACGCCCCGCGTCTTCCCGAGACCCAAAAGCAACCCGGAGGCGCCGACGATGCCGCCGCCGGGCTCTTCCTGGCTGAACTCGACGCCGTGCTTTTCCATCTCCTTGACGAGCGGCTCGTGCGTGGCCGCGCCCAGCACGCGCACCTCGTCCAGGATCTGCCCGGTCCCGTACCCGCCCAGCGTGTAGAAGCGACCGATGCTCAGCTCGTCCATGATGTCGAGCAGCCCGTTGGCGAGCTCGTACTGGCCTTGCGCGGTGAGGCCCTGGTAGTCCCCGATGAGGATCACGAGGTCGGACCCGTCGTCCGGGTTCTCCCACACGTACACCTCGTTGTTGACCAGGCGCACGGTCCCGTCCTCGTGCATGAGGACCTGGGGGGGGAAGTGCTTGGAGTGGATCTGCGCAATCTTCTCTGCGTCCAGCTCGCTGATTAGGTGGTCCGCGGCGAGCTTGCCCACGTTGCCCACGCCTGGGAGGCCCTCGATGAGGACGGGATCGTTCAACGCGTCTGGCCGCTTGAACCACGTCGTCTCGATGTCCTTCATGATGCCGTCCTCGCGTCCTCTTCTTCCTCCAAGCGCTTCAGGCGCCTGCGGTACTCACCGTAGCTGTCCTCGGGGGAGAACTTCGCGGGAGCAGGATCGTGGGTGTCCGCCCCGCACTCGGGGCAAGCGTCTTGGAGCGTGTAGCGCCCGCACGCGGCGCACCTTCGCAGCATGGGGCCGGGTTATTCCTCCTCGAGCTCTCGGAGGAAGGAACCTTGCCCGTCGCTGGATTCGATGGTCTCGATGGCGCGGTCCGCGGCCTTCTCGAGCTCGTCTTCCGCGATCTTGTAGTCGGGGGCTGTGACCCGCACGCGGTACCGGGGGGCGCCGACGTACTGGACCTCGATGTCCACGTCGGCGTACTCGGTTTCCTCTGCGGCTTCGAGGGCGTCCTGGACCTTGCGCACGCCGTCGCTGGCGGGGTTGGTGACCTCCACGTACCCGGTGATGGTCACGAACGGGATGGAGATGTTCTCCTCTGCGAGGTCCGCGAACGCTTCGAACCAGTCCCCGTCGAAGCCGTCCTCTTTGAGGACCTCCCGATCGATGGCGGCCGCCTCGAACGCGCCGTAGAGGGACCCATAGGTCTCCTCAAGATCGAACCCGAAGTCCTCGTACACGTCCTCGATGTCGCGGTCGAGCTCCTCTGCGAGGAGCTCCATGAGCTTCTCGGCCTTCTGCTCGTTCTTCCAGTCCGCGATCTTCTCGCGCTTCTGGTGCTCGTTGACGCGTTTGAACGAGAGGTCCACGTGGCCTCGGTCCTCATCGACCTTGAGCACCTTGCACACGGTCTTCTGGCCCTCGCTCACGTGGTCCCGGATGTGCTTGACCCACCCTGAGGCGACCTCGCTGATGTGGATGAAGCCCTCCTTGCCCGGGTACTCGTCGAGCTCTCCAAAGGCGCCGAAGTCCTTGCACTCGTTGATGGTGCACACGACGAGGCTACCGGGATCCGGGTATTCCTTCCGTTTCATCAGCGTCAGTCCACGTACTCGACGAAGGTGCCTTCCAGCCTCGCGACGCCGCCGGTGGGGTCGGCAAGGCCGGACCCGCACACCTCGCAGGTGATCCGCGTGGCGGCTCGCACGAACAGGATCTGCTCGTGCCCGCAATCATCGCACTCGACGCGTGCGAAGCTGCCGCGGGAGAACTCCTCGATGGGTTCCTGGGTTTGCTCCGGCATGTGATCAGCCCGTGAGCTCGAACTTGCCTGCTCGGAAGCACTCCGAGGGCTGGTGGGCTTTCTTGCATTCCCGGCAGCGGTATCGGAGCTTGACGCGGCGGGTGGGCTTTCGCCCGTCCGGTTGGGGCCGCGGGAACCCGCGGTACCCGCTCATGACGCGGCGGAATCGGCGCTGCCCTTGCTTCATCTCGGACGCGGGGCGCGTCCGGACGCGCTCCACGTCGTGCTCGTGGTGAGCGTTGCAGTACGGGCAGTGCCGTTTGACGACCCTTGGCATTTCCATGATCGGCACCTTCGAGGTGGCCGCAGGTAAGAGCGTGCTGCATTTAAGCGTTACGCGGGGTCGTCGGGGGCGCGCTCCCGTGCCGGGCGGTCGTTAGCGCCGACGGTCTTCCGGGGGGCGTCGGTCTTCGGGCGGGGCTTCGCGCCGCTCTGGTGGCGGGTCGCGGGGGGCGGTGCTTGCGAACCCGATCACGGCGATGCCCACGAAGATGAGGACCCCGGCGAGCAGGATCGTCATCGAGATCCACCGTTCGAGGCCTGCTTCGAAGAACAACATGAAGGCCCCGGCGATGACCGCGACGAGGCCCAGGAGCATGAACGTCATGCGTACGAAGTCCATGAGCGTACCTCTCCTGGCCATCCTTATCCAAGTAGGGGGACGATCGTCGGTCGCCGGCGTGAGCCCTCCGTCACAGGGAGAGGTTTCCGAACCTTCTTCAGCTTGAAGCCTCACACGCCCCACGATGGCCTCCTCCGGCCAGGGACCTCAGTCTTCGCCGAGCCCTCGATCGGGTTCGTCAGGTGCCTCCTTCCAGACCCTTGAGCCGTCCCAACCGGACCCTCCTTCCGGCGGGGAGGCCTCGGGCGAGGAGCGCTCGAAGAACCTGTGGACCGTCGTCGCGATCGTGGCTGCGGCGGGTCTGGCAGCAGGCACGATCTACCTTGCCAGCCGCTTCGCGGGAATCCCCGGCGTGACGGAGGTCGTCACGGTGAGCGCCATCGCGTTCGGGATCTGCTTGGTCGCGATGGTCCCGATGCGTTGGGGGCTCTACGTGGCCCCCGGCGTCGCGCTGATGTACTTCGGGTACACCGTGTACAACATGTTCCTCAACCCCGAATCTGTCTTCCAGCTCGTCCCCGGGGAAGCCTACGGGTACGCGTTATCCTCCTTAGGCGTCGGGGCGCTCATCGGTCTCGTTGCCCAGGGGCTCTACAGCGCCATCCTGAGGGCCTGAACCTGGTTGTTTCGACGCCGGGGCCGCAAGGTTCAAACCCTTCGAGCCTCCATCAGGGGGTACGGCCATGGAGCCTTCTCCCTGGAGCGTCGACTGGAACCCGGGTTTCGAGGATGATCCCCGCCTCAAGCGTGCGGTGATGCAGGCCCTCACCGCCGACAACGTCCTCAAGACGGTGCACCGGCTGGCGGACCAATCCGTCACGGAGAGCCTCGACCACGGGGTCGAGACCGAGCACCTCGTCTGGCTGGACGCCGAGGGCACGCTTGCCCTGTTCGTGCGGATTTGGTACGAGGCCAGCGAGGAGAAGCTGTTCGTCATCATCGAGGAGAACGACCTGGGCGATGTCGGGTTCCTGCAACTCGACGGGTTCGAGTGCGCCTCGTACGAGGGCAAGAACGTGCTCGAGGTCCGGTTCGAGGACCCCGAGACCCTGGGCGTCGAACCCTGACCCCTGCCCCGAGAAGGCGCCCTGACGCAACCCTTTTCAGACCGGTGTCTGCATCGCGATGCGTGACCGTCCGAGACGTCGCCATCATCGGCTCCGG
>CAZOQA010000102.1:0-3563 GCA_964581775.1 uncultured Thermoplasmatales archaeon
CGACGTTGCCGAGCACGTTGTCGGCGGGGACGCGCATGTCGTCGAACTCGAGCTGCGCTGTGGTGGAGCGGCGGATGCCCATCTTGTCTTCTTTGCTGGAGACGTGGAACCCGTCCGCGTCGGTGTCCACGATGAACGCGGTGACGCCGCCTTTGGCGCCCAGGGCGGGGTCGGTGACGGCGCTGAGCATGATCGTGTCCGCGACGTCTCCGTTGCTGACGTAGATCTTGGTCCCGTTGACGACGTACTCGTCCCCGTCTCGTTCGGCGCGGGTGCGGATGTTGGCCGCGTCGGATCCGGCTTGGGGTTCGGTGAGGGCGAACGCGCCGATGTCGTCGCCTCGGCAAAGCGGGGGCAGGTAGGTCTCTTTTTGTTCCTCGGTGCCGAACAGGTAGATGGGGGCCAGGCAGATGCCGGTGTGCGCGCCGACGATCGTGGCCAGGCCCGTGTCGAGGCGGCTGACCTCGTCGAGCAGGATGCCGTACCCGACCTCTCCGAGCCCGGCCCCGCCGTACTCGGGGGGGATGGGCACGCCGAAGAGACCTTGCTCGGCCATCGCGTTCACGGGGTCCCAGGGGAACTCCTCGCTCTCGTAGAAGCGATCCTCCAGCATGGGTCGGATCTCGTCGTCGAGGAAGCTGCGCAGCGTGCGACGGAAGAGCTTGTGCTCCTCCGAGAATTCGAACTCAAGCGCCATGCGACGCACCCGCAACGGGGTGTGGACTAAGAAACGTTTTGCGAGGCTCATCTCCTACGCGGAGGGGGACTGCCACGGTCCGCATTCACGAGGAACAGTTAAGGACCGTCGGGGGGTTGCGGGGGCGAGGGCTTGGAGGCCACGCACGGATCCCCGTCCAGGTTCGCCTCCCAGAGCCCTGCGTGGAGAGAGAGCATGCACGAGAAGGAGCGCGGTTCGAAGCTTGGAGGCTGGCTGGCGCTGGGAGGAACCCTCGCAGCGCTCGTTGCGTTGATCGTCTTGACGATGCCGGGAGGGATGGCTCAGGCAGGAGCCCTGGACACGGTGCAGCCCGGGGACCCCGTCGTGGCCTCGAACCCCCCCCAGGGCGGAGCGTGCGCGATCAGCTACGTGCTCGCCTCCCCCAGCGACGTGTACCTTGCGCTCCCCAGCGCGTGCACGAGCCCAGGCGGCGTCGTGTCGACGCCCAGCGTCTCCGACGTGGGCACCGTGGTCCACCAGGACGAGGCCGTGCAGACGAGCCTGGTCCTCGTGAACCCGAGCGTCGAAGACCAAGTGCTCCCGCACGTGAGAAACCACCCGGAAGCCCCTCAAGGCGTCACGCAGGCGCCCCAGGCGGGCATCGGGGACCCCGTGTTCTTCCCACGGGGCGCCGCGACGGTCGCGTACATGGACGCGCACGAGGTGCGCGTGTCCGGCACCGCGGATGCGCCCCCGAACGGCGCGCCCATCGTGCACGCTGGAACCGGGACGGTCGCGGGCCACGTGAACGGCGTGCAGGTGTGCTTTGCCCCCCCCAACCCCTATCACCCGTGCGGGCTGCCTCCTGCGCACCTGTCCGGGCCCACCACGCAGGCCGTCATCGAGGCGTTCAACGACGCCGGGTTCCCGGTCGACCTCGTCACGGTCCAGGACGAGGGAAGCCTGCAGGGAACCCTGGGAGAGAGCGCGGGCGAGGCGGCTCGCGAGGCGACCGGGTGGGAGCCCGTGATCCAGCCGGGCGACCCGCTCGTGGACGGGTCCGGGAATCTGTACTGCACGTTGAACTTCGTGTTCGACGGGCCCCAACACGTGTACATCGGCACGGCGGGCCACTGCGTGAACACGGGCTCGACGGTGCACACGTACGGGTTCCCGTCCTTCGGCACGGTCGTGGCCGAGCCAGGCGGCGTGGACTTCGCGCTGATCCAGGTCGACCCGGCCGTGGAGGGGCACGTGGAGGCCAGCGTCAACGGGCACCCGTACGCGCCGGCCGGCGTGGCCACGGACGAGGAGACGCATCGGGGCGACGTGGTCGCCGTCTCCGGGTACGGGACCGGCGCTCATTGGCACGATGCCACGCGCGAGAACCGGTGGGGCGTGCACATCGGCGAGGTGGAGTCCACGTTCGTGGCCGCGACGCCCATCAGCCCGGGGGACAGCGGGGGCCCGGTGGTGCATGCGCCCACGGGCAAGGCGTTGGGCGTATCGGCGCGCATCGAGGCGTGCGCGGGGTTCCCGCCGACGGCCGAGTGCGGGCTGCCGCCGGTGCAGACCGCTGGGCCGACCGTCGAGGCGGTGTTGGACGCGTTGGAGGCTGACGGGTTCGCGTTGGAGCTTCGCACGACCGTGGGCGAGGATCCGGTCCAGCAGGCGGGCGCGCTTGCGTCCTCGGTCACGGGGGACCTGCTTGAGGGTGTCCCGTGACGCGCGGCGTCAGTGGTCGTAGCGGTCCTCGTGCGCGACCTCGGGAGCAGGGCCCCAGGTGAGGGTCACGTCGAACCCGTCGTAGTGCACGGCGGGGGTGTGGCCGTAGGCGCCGGGCAGCGGCCAGTGGTGCGCGGTGCCGGAGTGGTGGAAGTAGCCTTGCTCGAGGCTGCCGTAGTGCGTGCCGCCGTCGACGTGCATGTCGAGCGCGACAGGCGTGTAGGTGCCGTTCGTGTTCTCCTGTTGGAACCAGAGGCGGATCCTATCTTCCGTGTAGGGGCCGATCTGGTCGAGCTGGTAGACGGAGAGGTATTCCCCGTTGTGGTCGGTGACCATCTGGACCCGCACGGTGTCTTCCTGGGTTTCGAGGCTTGCTTGCGCGTGCATGGCGTCGATGCCGCCTTGTTGGAGGCGTTCGTACACGTCGTCGTGGTTCGTCGCGATGACCGTGGCCAGGTACGCGTCCCCCGCGGGGGAGGGGGCGAACGTGGGCGTTTGGACCTTGGGTCCGACGAAGCCGAGGATCGCATCCTCGAGGGGGTCCCCGTCGAGGGTCCAGGCGTCGCATGTGAGGGCGGCGTGGTAGTGGCCCCATGTGTTGCCTTCTTGCGGCGTGGGCGTGGTGGGGTCGGGCACCTCGGAGTAGAGGACCTGGTCTCCGGTGTCCTCGATCACGTCCGCGACGCGCCAGGGGTCGGGGACTTGCGCGCTGAGGTTCCAGGCGCCGGCGACCTCGCGGGGGTGCACGCTGTGGCCGCCGCCTTGCGTGCACCCGGTTCCTTCGAGCCCGAGCGCCGGTTGCGTGGTCTCGATCCCGTTGGGTTCGGCTGCTTGTTGGCTCAACGGTTCTGGCTGGGGCTCGTCATCGATCCCGATGCATCCGGCGGCGAGGAGGGAAAGCGCGACCGCGAGGAGGATCCCGGGCGTGGCGTTCATCGTGCCGTGGACTCGAGGGTCGCGTCTTGAGGGTTGGGGGGAGCGTGTTGAAGCTTCGCTGGCTTGTTCGCGCTGACTGGGCCCGGGGGGCGTCTTGGCGGTGGGCGGGGGTGGTGAGCGCGCGGGTTACGCTTTCACGTGCTCGGGCGCGTCGGTGGGGAAGTCCATCACGTTCACGCCGGCGTCCTGGAACGCGTTGATCTTGGACTCGGCCGTGCCTTGCCCGCGCGTGACGATCGCGCCC
>CAZOQA010000103.1:0-3478 GCA_964581775.1 uncultured Thermoplasmatales archaeon
CGCACGACCTCAAGGTCGTCGACATCGCCCACCGCGTCCTCCACATGGAAAGCGGATCCCTCGCCCGGGAGGAACCAGGAGGCGCGTGATGCTCCGACGCCTGACCAGCATCGCGCTTCGCAACGCCAAACGCCACAAAGCCCAAGCCATCGCCGCCGCCGCGGCCATCGCCGTCAGCACCACCGTCCTCGCCGCCGCCCTCCTCGCCGGCGGCGCCGCCCAAGCCGGCATCACCGAGATCGCCTACGACGTGCTCGGCCAAACCGACCAGATGGTCCGAAGCGAAGGCGACTTCTTCTTCCCCGAGCCCGCCGCCGAGACCTTCCACGACGAGGTTCACCAACGACGCGCGGACGTGCAGGTCTCCCCCACGATCCTTCATGCGGGCATCGCCACGAGTCCCGACGGGCTCACCGAACCCGACACCATGCTCGTCGGGACCCCCCCCGACGAAGCCGGGTTCGGAGGGTTCCACGCTCTCGAAGGCACCACGGACCTCAACGGAACCGGCGTCCTCGTCAACGAAGCCGCCGCCGAGCCGCTTGAACTCTCCACCGGCGACACCCTCACCATGCGAGCCACGCAACCCATGGACCCCCTCGTGCCGACCGTGCACGAGATCCACGGGAACGTGACGAGCGCAGGCTCCCAGCCCCTGCCCGGGATCGATGCGCCCGAGCTCCCCGACCCAGCCCGCGAGGTCGCCACCGAGCGTATCCCGCTGGAGGTCTCCCTCGAGACCACCCGCCTCGTCACGGTCCTCGCCTGGGCCAGCCCCCAGAACCTCACCGACCTCGACCTCGCCCTCATCGCCCCCAACGGGACCACGTACGACGCATCCCAAGGAGCCCCCGGAGACCCCGACAGCCCCGCGTTCGTGAACGCCACCGCGATCGAGGGCACCTGGACCATCGAGGTCGAAAGCACCGCCGCGGCCGAGCAGCCCTTCCGCGTGCTCGCCATCGAGCTTCGCCCCGCCTACGACCTCGAGGACCTCCGAGAGGGGCGCCAGGCCCTCGAGGACCTGGGTCCGATGGGGGACCGCATGGACCAGCTGGCCCCCACCGTCACCGTGGACGTGCCCGTGGCAGGCATCGTCTCCAGCGATGGCAAAGGCGGCTTCACGGGCGAGCCCGCCGTGTTCGCCTCCCTGGACCAGCTGCAGGAGATGCTCGATCGCGAGGGCGAGGTCAACGTTTTGCGCACCTCGAACCCCGGCGACGCCCGGGAAGGCCTCGAGCACACCGAGGACATCGCGCCCCTCCTCGAGGAGGCCCTCGAAGCCACGCAACAAGCCCACCCCGAGCCGAGCGTGCAGGCTCTCACGGTGGAGACGAGCAAGCAGGACATCGTGGACCGGGCCGAGCAGGCCGGGTCCGATTTCACACGCTTCCTGACCACGCTCTCCTCGTTCACGATCGTGGCCGGGCTGCTGCTGGTCGTGAACCTGTTCACCATGCTCGGACAGGAACGGCGCGTCGAGATGAGCGTGATGCGTGCCATGGGTATGCAGCGCAGGCACCTGGTCGGCGCGACCACACTGGAGGGCGGGATGTACGCGTTGCCCGCAGCCCCCATCGGCGCCGTGTGCGGGCTGGGCCTGGCGTACGTGCTCATCGAGTCCATCAACCGGTTCGTCGTGGGTCCCGACGCGTTGCCGATCCCGTTCGTGGTGGACGAAAGCGCCCTCGTCTGGGCCGCCGTCTTGGGGTTCCTGTTCACCGTGCTCGTCGTTGCCGCCACGGGCTGGCGTTTGTCCCGGCTGCACATCGCAAGCGGCCTGAAAAACCGCGAGGATCCTTCCTCGCGAAGCCGCGCGCGCCCCGCGCTGTGGCTGGCCCTGTTCGGTGTCGTGGCCACGGCCTTGCACGTCCCGACCGGGTTCTACACGCTCTTGCTGCTTGGCCCCTCCGCGCTCATCGCGGCAGGCCTCTTGTGGGTGGGACGCTCCTGGAGACGACGCACCGCGTACTTCGTGGCGAGCACCGCCATCGTCGCGTACGGGTTGTGGACCGTCATGGGCCTCGATCTGCCTCCCAGCGAGGCTCCCTACATGGTCCCCATCCGGGGCGTGCTGTTGGTCCTGATGGGCGTGGTCGCCCTGATCAACCTGCCGGGCCTGGAGACGGCCCTCTCGTGGGTCTCCACCCGCCTTGGCTCGTTCAGTCCCGCGGCCCTCGTCGCGGCCAGCTACCCCACCCGTCGCCAGCTCCGCACGGGCTTGACCGCAAGCATGTTCGCGCTGATCCTGCTCGTCCTGATCTTCTTCTCCACGTTCTTCACCGTGTTCGAGGTGGACCCCGAGCGCGAGGCCGGCGGGTACGACGTGTACGCGGAGACCCAGCTCCCCGTCGAGGGGCTCGAGGCCTGGAGCGACGCGAACCTCGAGACGTCGCCCGGCGCCTTGGAGCAGATCGAGGACGAGCACGCGCTCCCCATGGCCCGCGTCGTGGGCGGAGGCACGGTCACGATCGACGGGGACCCCCCCCACTACAACGGGCCCCCCATCGACGTGTTCTACGGCGTCACGCCCCGTTTCGCCGAGGAGAACGGGTACGAGCTCGTCTCCCGAGCCCCCGCGTACGGATCCGACCGAGCCGCCTACCAGGCCGTCCAAGAGGACCCCGCCAGCGTGATCGTCTCCCGCGTCTACGACGTGGACGAGACCGGACGCCTGGGCCACGTCGACGGGGGCGAAACGCTCACGCTCGAGCTGGGGACCCGCTCGTACGAGTTCGCCGTGCTCGGCGCACAAAGCCAGCAGTACCTGGGCGGCATCTTCCTCGAACCCACCACGGTGCAGGACCTGTTCCCCCAACATGGGACCGCCCTGCTCCTCACGACCCCCGCCGAGGATCCCACGCAGGTGGCCCGGGAGCTCGAGCGCGACTTCGCCGAGCTGGGCCTCACCGCCGAGGACATCCGCCAGGAGACCCGGGAGATCCAGCAGCTCAACGCGCGCTTCTACACGGTGCTCCAGGTCTTCCTGGGCCTGGGCCTCGTCATCGGGGTCGCCAGCTTGGGCATCGTGACCGCCAAAAGCGCGCTCGAGCGCGAGCACGAGCTGGGCATCCTTCGAGCCATGGGCCTGCCCCCGCGCCACATCAAGGCCAGCCTCGTGCTTGAGGGCCTGCTCACCGCCCTGTTGGGCATCCTCCCCGGCGTCGTCATCGGCATCGCAGCCGCGTACGCCTCGTACGTCGCCTTCTTCCAGGCCGCGGGCGTCGAGTTCAGCATCCCCTGGCTTAGCATCTTGGCGCTGTCGCTTTTCAGCCTGGCCGCCACGCTCGCCAGCACGATCCCCCCCGCCAAGCGGGCCGCGGGCGTGGACACGGCGAAAGCCGTCCGCATCGAGATGTAAGCTTACAGGACGGCTGAGAAGAGGACGACGCGTAGCCCCGGCTGGTGGAAGAGTAGGGGGGTCGCCCCGGACCGAGGTGGAAGGCACGGGAGACGCGGATGGAGCATCCGAAGTCAA
>CAZOQA010000104.1:0-3414 GCA_964581775.1 uncultured Thermoplasmatales archaeon
ACGGCGACGCCTTGCAGGCGCTTTTGCTCCTCGAGCGGGATGCCGAGCCGGTCGTACATCTCGAGGATGTCGTCGTCGACCTCGTCCAGGCTGCTGGGCGCATCCTCGTCCTCCTTGCCTTTCGGCGCGGAGTAGTAGCGCATGTCCTGGTAGTCGATGGGCGGGTACTCGATGTTCGCCCACGTGGGCTCCTCCATGTCCTGCCAGTGGTCGAAGGCCTTCAGGCGCCAGTCCAGAAGCCACTGGGGCTCGTCCTTCTCTTGGCTGATGTACCGGATGATCTCCTCGTTGAGGCCCTTGGGGGCCTCCGTGGCGGGGATGTCCATCGACCACCCGTGCTCGTACTCCGAGTCGGTGATCTCTTGGATCGCTTCGGTTTCAGGGGGTGTCATGGCGTGTTGGACCTCCGTGGTTGGGCCGAGGACCCCGCGGGGGCGGGGGTCGCATCGTGGGGGGTGGCTTGCGCGAGGATCGCCTCCGGGTCGATGGGGCGTTGCATGTCCTCGAGCGTGAGCGTCTCCAGCGCGGATCGGATCGCGGCGTTGATGACCTTCCAGCTTCGCGAGGTGGGGCAGGCGTCCTCGATCTCGCATTCGCCCGCGTCCTCGCTGCACAGCGTCACCGCGATGGGGCCTTCCATGGCGGAGATGACCTCGGCGGCGGTGACCTTGGAGAGGGGCCGGGCGAGCTCGTACCCGCCGTGGGCGCCCTGGTGCGAGACGAGCATGCCTTCCTGGGCCAGCTTCTTGGCCACCTTGCGGACCGTGGGCAGGGGAAGGGGTGCGTTGTCGGCGAGGGAGCTGCAGCTTACGACCTCGTCGTCCGCCTCGGCGAGGCGGCTGAGGAGGATGAACGCGTAGTCGGTCAACCGGGAGATGCGCAGCATGGAGGGTTCACAGCCCGCTCTAGACAGGCAATTAGGACCTGAGCTGTCCCATTTTGATAAAGGTAACCCTCGCTCCCCTAGAACCGCGCGCGTGGGGAGCGACCGTCACGAGGGCAACCGCTCCCCCGTTAAAGAGGCTGCGGTGGTCGAGCGGACCGCGGGTGCCGCGATCAGGCCCGGGGCCTGGATCCCGGTTAGGGTTCGACCTGGATGCCTGGGACCTGGCAGGTGAGCCCTTCCGCGTCGGGGACGCACACGGTGGCGGAGCGCTCGTGGTTGTCCCGGTTGGGGTCCTGCACCACCTGGTCGGGGTCCAAAAGGCCCGTGAGCTCGAACTCGCCGGCCTTGTCCAGCGTCTCCCATTCGAGCGAGAGCTCGATCTGCTCGTCCACGAGCAGCGTGGGCACGTCGACCGTGCCCGCGGTCCCGCTGGCCATGGAGGCTTCGTAGGTGACCTCGAGGACCGTGTTGGCTGCGGCGACCTCGCCCTGGTTGCTCACGGTCGCGTGGATCGTGGCGCTTTCGAGGCTTTGCTCGACATCGAGCGCGTCCAGGCTGAGATCCGCCGTGGGGTTCTCGGTCGTCACGGTGACGGTGGCGAGGGGGCTGTAGCCCCAGCCGTCGAAGCTGCGGGCCTCGATCGTGTGTTCGCCGTCGTCCTCGAGGATCGTATCCCACTCGTAGGACCACGTCGCGGCCCCCGTGGCGGTCTCCCAGTCGCCCCCGTCGATGCGCACCTCGACCGTGTCGACGGTCCCGTCGGCGTCGCTGGCGGTGCCCGTGATCTCGACGAGGCCCTCGAGCTCGTCCCCGTCGCTGGGGTGCGTGATCTCGACGCTGGGGTCCTCGTTGTCGACCACGTTGAGCTCGAAGTCGGTCATCTGGCTAGGGTGCACCGCACAGTGGTAGGTGTCCTGGCGCTCCTGGTCGAACGTGATGCTCTCGCTCCCGTCCGAGGGGATGGTGCCCGTGTCCCATGCGTCATCGTCGTCCGTGGCCGTGTGGGCGACGTCGTCGTGGTTGTGCCAGAGGACCGTGTCCCCGGGCTGGATGGTCAGGTTGTTCGGTTCCATCTCGAAGTCCTCGATGTGCACGTGATGCGTCTGGGCCGCGGTCGCATCGACCTGCACGGTGTCCATGTCGACGGCCGGGACGAGCCCGGCTCCGACGAGCAGCATGCCTAGTAACAGGGGGGTCCAGCTTCCCATAGCCTCGTCACCCATGGGACCAACTGACACGCCTTAGATAAACCTAGCCCCGTTTGGGTCCCCTAGAACAACCCAGCCGGACGCCCGCGGGGCTTACGCCTCGGGCTCGACCTCTTGCTCCTCTTCGCCCTCCCCATCCTCGGGCTCGACCTCCTCCTGGCGAGCCAACCGAGCCACGGCCACCGTCTCGTCGCCCTCCTCCAACCGTTGCACGATCACGCCCCGGGCCTGCCCCGTCTTGATCTCCGAGATGTCCTGGGCCTCCGAGCGGATGATCACGCCCTCGCGGCTGGTGAAGAGCACCTGGTCATCCCCCGTGACCTCCACCGCGCCCACCACGGGGCCCGTGTCCTCGTTGACGCCGTGCATGTAGACCCCCCAGACGCCGCGGTTCTTCGGGTTGAACGTGCTAAAGGGCGTGCGTTTGCCCTTCCCGTTCGAGGTGACCGTCAACAGCCACGCGTCCGGATCGCGCACGACGACCATCGAGACGACCTCCTCGTCCCCGCGCAGCTCGGTCCCGTTCACGCCCATCGTGTCCCGCCCCATCCCGCGCACCTGGTCCTCGTGGAACCGCACGCCCTTCCCGCTGTTCTTGACCAGGATCACATCGTCCTCCCCGTCCGTGATGTCCACCCCGATCAAGTCATCCCCGTCGCGAAGGTCGATGGCGATCTTCCCGTTCACGTTGATGCGCTCGTACTCGCTCAAGGGCGTCTTCTTCACCTTGCCCTGCCGCGTGGCGAAGAACAGGTAGCGGTCCTCGCTGAACTCGCGCACGGGCAACGCGGCCTCGATCTCCTCGTCCGGGTCCAACCGCTCGAACAGTTGCACCACGGGCGTGCCGCGCGCGTAGCGGTCCCCCTCGGGGATGTGCAGCGCTTTCACGCTGTGCACGATGCCGCTGGCGGTGACGAAGAGCACGCGCTCGTGGTTCGTGCACGTGAACACGTCCTCGACGAAGTCCTCGTCCTTGGTGGACATCCCGATCACGCCGCGGCCCCCGCGGCGTTGCGTGCGGTACTTGTCCAACGGCACGCGCTTGACGTACCCGTCGTCGGTGAGCAGCACGACCACGGGCTCGTCCGGGACCAGATCCTCGATGACGAAGTCCCCCGCGCCCTCGCGGATCTCGGTGCGCCGCTCGTCCCCGAACTCCTCCCGGACCTCCAGAAGCTCCTGCTTGATGATCTCCTTCTGCTCGTCCCGGTCGCCCAGGATGCGGTTGTACCGCTCGATGTCCGCCTCCAGCTCCTCCTGCTCCTCCTCGAGCTTGCCCTGCTCGAGCCGCGTCAAGCGGGAAAGGCGCATGCGCAGGAT
>CAZOQA010000105.1:0-3391 GCA_964581775.1 uncultured Thermoplasmatales archaeon
TCCCGGTTTTCACGGAGACCATCCTGGGGGGGTTGGCGGGGGCACCCCCCACTTCTTTACCCCCGGCCCCCGCACCCCCCCCCCCGGTGGCTGGGGCCTGATGGGCCCGGGCCACCCCCCCCCTCCCTTCTCGAAGCTTGCTACCAAGAAGCTGCAGCACTAGATGGGCCCACGGGCGGCGTTCGGATCAGCATCAGCTAGGGCGGCGTCCACCCGGTCGCGTCCATGTAAACGCGGTCGTTGAACTCATCCGACCACTTTGTGGGGCCTGGAGGGCTCCTAGGAGAGCAAACTAATCATACCATTCACACAATAGGTATTGTGTAAGGTATGGCGGCTCCCTACCCTCTCGACCCCCCCGCCCCGGACACGCCCCTCAAGAAAGCCTGCACCGTGCTCGCCAGGGACACCGACCTCGACCACCGGATCCTCGTCTCCCTGAAAGACGAACCCAAACGGTACTCCCAGCTTCGACCCCTCCTAGAAGGCCGCGGAGACCACAACCTCACCGTCTCGCTACGACGCCTCCAAGAAGAAGGCCTCATACGCCGACGCGCCATGGCCAGCCAAGGCCAAGACCCCCACCGATACGAACTCTCCGCCCTCGGAGACCACACCCTCACGCTCATCGGCCGCATCCACCAGATCGCAGAACGCGCACCCCCCCGCTCGACCCCGGACGACACCTGGCACGTCACCCCCGCACGCGAAGGCGGATGGCGCGTCGTCCGAGCAGGCGCCGACCGAGCCGCAAGCCGCCACGAGACCAAGCACGAAGCCATCGACAAAGGACGAGAGATCGCCCGCAACCAACACGGACGCCTCGTCCTCCACTACAAAGACGGCCGCATCCAACGCCACCACTCATACGCAGAAGCCTGAACAGGACGAGAATCCGCTCGGGCTCTGACTTCAGGGACCAGGCCACCAAGACCTGCACCCATGACCCTGGAAACGCGCCTGGCGGGACTAGCGTTCTTTGGAGAGATGGGTTTCGACAGAGCAAAACGCTCTAACCCGCGTCCAGGGTGTCGACGACCCCCCTGAGGGCCAGGACGTCGAGGATGCCGACGATGTCGTGTTGTACTTCGAGCACGCCAACGACGGCGACGGCGTGCGCGGCGAGGAAGTCGTGCAAGAGCGAACCGACCTCCAAGAGCTGCCCGCGAGGGCTCGACACCGAACCACTGGCGAACCGTTATCGGGAAGGGGCGATGCAGCCAAGCCCGCACGGGCCTGTCAAAAGGTTGAAATACACGCCAGCGGCGGAGGAGAGCCGTGGGTCGGACGCTACGAGCCTTCCTCCTGGCCGCGTCCCTGTCAACCGTCGCGCTCGGCGGCTGCCTTGTGCCTCCCGGTGAGCAAGCCCAGCCGGAGGCGAACGGAACGGAGGAGTCCCGGCAGATGGCTCCCTGCAGCCTGGCCCTCCCGCCCGACGTCGACCGACCCGACTGGGAGGACGACGCGGACGACGACGGCCTGACCCGGGCCGAGGAGGCCCAGGCGGGCACCAACCGCACCCTCCAGGACACGGACCGGGACGGGCTGCTCGACGGGGTCGAAGTCAAGGTCTTGGACCTCGACCCGACCCGCTTCGACACGGACGGCGACGGGACGCCGGACTGCCGGGAGGACGTGGACGGTGACGGCCTCACGAACGCCGAGGAACTCGTGGCCCAGAGCGACCCCACGAGAACGGACGGCGACCACGATGGGATTCCGGATCCAGACGAGCTGGCCAACGGGACCGACCCCAAAGCCATCGATACGGACGAGGACGGGCTGGACGACGCCACCGAGCTGAGCCCCTCGATCGACACGGACCCCACAAACCCAGACACGGACGGCGACGGAACGCTCGACGGCAACGAGGTCCGTGCTAGCACCCTCGAACGCGAAAAGCTGGAGGCCAAGGCCGTCTTCGTCGGCCCCGGCAACGTGTCCGACCACAGCGAGATCCGGAACGGCAGCGTCGCGATCTTCCGCCACGACTCCCTCGACAACGTGACCGTGTCACACTTCGTCGAGGTCGTCAGCCACTCCCCCGTGGACACGGTGACGCTCACCCTAGGCTACGACGAGGCCCAGGTGCCCGGCGGCGAGGAGCGCAACCTGACGATGTACGGCTTCAACTGGTCGATCCAGACCTTCGTCCCGGTCCCGTCCACGGTCAACCCGACCGACGACACCGTAACGACCTCGCCGCTGACGCCGTCCGAGATCCCCGAGGGCGAGGAGGCTTCCCGAGAATACCGGCCGATGGCGTTCGTGGTGTTCCACGAGCCCAGCTGGAACCGGCTTTGGGAGGACTCCCCAGCGAACGGAAGCTGACCCCAACCGGGACCGTAAGACGCTCCGATCGCCGGTCTCCGGACTTGCACCGGCCGGTCCAAGCCGCCAGCCGGAGGGCCCGACCCGCCAGGTTCCACCATGCGAAGCCCCGGTTTCGACGATCTGTCGCTGGCGCGCCCTCCAACGAGATCGACGACGCGCCTGGCGGGATTTGAACCCGCGACCACTGGCTTAGGAGGCCAGCGCCCTTTCCGGACTGGGCTACAGGCGCAACACGCTCCCCCAGGACGAACGCCCTGCCCTAAAAGGCGCGGGTCGTGCGCGCAACGCAACCCTCACCAACCCCCACGCGCTAACCCCCGCTTGCCCCCGCCGAGGCGATCACCATGCCCGACGAACAAGACCAACACCCCACGTGCGAAGTCTGCGGCGAACCGCTCGACCCCCGCGACGAACTCGCCAACCTCCGCCTCGAAGAGATGCACGAAGAACGCGGCTGGATCTGGCACTTCTGCTGCCCCGACCACCTGCTCGCCTGGATCCACGGCGACCCACCCCAACTCGAACCCTACATCACGAAATCATGACGCCCCGTCCAACGGGATCTCCGAACAACAACACGCCTCAGGCTCGCCGCACACCTGCACCCGCCGACCCCGCTGCACGACGCACCCGCACTCCGCGCAACCCATGCGCATACCCCACACAAGCTCGTCCACACCCTTGAATGGTCAGGTCCCCGCACGCCCCCGACGCGCAGCCCCCACCGCTCACCGGTCCCCACGCGGATCGTACAACACGACCGTGTTCCCCCGCGTCTCCACCAACACCGACCCCGTCTCGTCCGACAACTCCTCCGCCAACTCGCCAAGATCCTCCCCCGCACGAGCCGACCGCAACACCCGCACCTTCACCAACCCCTCCCGACGAAGCGTCGCCCCCAACTCCTCCAAGAACCCCTCCGACAACCCCGACTTCCCCACCTGCAACTTCGCATCGATCGACTGCGCCTCTCCCCGCAACTCCTCGATGCGCTCCGCCGACACCAGGGGGGGGGGGGGGGGGGGGGGGGGGGGGGGGGGGGGGGGGGGGGGGGGGG
>CAZOQA010000106.1:0-3121 GCA_964581775.1 uncultured Thermoplasmatales archaeon
GGATCGTCGAACTTGAACTTGTTCTCCGACGCCGGGATGATGGTCCCGCAGTCAGCGCACTGGAGCATCACCGGGGCCAGCGGGGCCGTAACGTTAAGCTTATCGGCTCGGGCCCGTGCTGGGGGTGCCCGTGTCCGACACGCCGGAACCGGCGAGGCCCCTTGCCAGGACGCGCGACGCCCTCCAGCAGGGCTGGGCTTGGATCGTCGTCGCCGTCCTGGCCGTGTTCATGTTCTTCACGCGGATGCGACCCGCATCCCGCTACAACCGGGGGGAGGGCGAGGCGTACTTCTTCGGCACCGACCCGTACTACCACACGCGCCAGATCTTCCACACGGTCCACAACTGGCCCCAGGCTCTCCCCTACGACCCGTGGACGCAGTACCCGCTTGGCACCACCATGGGCACGTTCGGGACGCTCTTCGACCTGCTCGCGGCCTCGCTGGCTTGGTTGGTGGGCCTCGTCGTGGACGGGGGCGTGCCTGCCCGGTCCACCCTCGTGGATGTCGTGACCGCGTACCCGGCCCTGATCGGGGCTCTTTGCGTGATCCCCGTGTTCTTGCTCTCGCGGGATCTGTTCGGGGAGGCCCCGGCCGTGTTCGCGTCCGTTGCCGCGGCGTTAATCCCGGGCGCGTTCCTGATGCGCTCGATCGCGGGCTTCCCCGACCACCACATCATGGAGGTGCTCTTCTCCACGCTCGCCGTGTGGACCTCCTACCGGGCGGTGAAGAGCTTCGAAGCCTCAGAGGTCGGCTTGGACGCGATGCTCAAGGACCCTCGCATCGTGTGGACAGACCATCGGCCCGCGCTGGCCTCGGCCCTGTTCGCCGGGCTGGCGTTCTGGGCGTTGATGGCGACCTGGCCTCCAGGCGTGCTGTTCGCCGTCATCGTGGGCGCCTGGTGGGTCCTGGACCTGTTGGTGCGCGTCACGCGGGACGAGGACCCGGGACCGGTGGTCGCGGCCGCGGGAGCGGTGAGCCTGTTCACGGCGCTCTTGATCCTCCCCAACACGCTCATGACCGGCCGCTTCGGGTTCGCTGCGGTCGACTTCACGTGGCTGCAACCGCTCGTCCCGCTTCTGATCGGCGCAAGCATCCTGGGCCTCGCGCTGGGGGCGCAGGCTTGGAGGGCGCGCGATCTGCCCCTGTGGGGGTACCATACCACGGCTGGCGTCTCGGGCCTGGCAGGGCTGGGGCTGTTGTCGCTGGTGCTCCCGGAGCTTTTCACGCACCTGACCTCGGGCGCCAGCTGGGTCTTGGGGTCCACCATGGGGTGGGTGCCTGGCATCGAGACCCCGCATACGCGGTTGACCATCGCGGAGGCCCAGCCCCGGTCCTTCGGCAGCTTCTACGACGACTTCGGTCTGTTGGCGTACACGGCCGTGGCGGCTTGGTTGATCAGCTTGATCGACCTCAAGCACGAGGGGAACACGCGCGACGGTTTGCTGGTCGTGTGGGGCTTTTTCGTCTTGAGCGCGGCCATGACGCAGGGACGGTTCACATACTTCTTCGCGATCGCGGTGCTGGTGTTGAACGCGAAGCTCGCCGCGCGCTTGTTCGATGCCGCGCGAGCCATGAGCGAACCGAGCGAGGACGCTCGCGCGCAGGACCGCATCAGCCCCACGACGGGCAAGGTCGTGGTCGTCGTGCTGTTGGCGCTTTTCCTGGTGCCCGTGAACGTTTTGGGCTTCACGAGCGGCGACTGCCGGGGCGATCTCAACGCGTGGACGCAGGCCGGGTGCCTGGGGCCCAATCGGGAGGATCGCTTGTGGTGGGAGGAGTCGAACTGGCTTGGGGAGAACACGCCCGATGGCGGCGTGGACCTGGCCGCCACGTACCAGGAGCCTGACGGTCCCTTCCCGTACCCTGGCGAGGCCTACGGCGTGCTGTCCTGGTGGGATTATGGCCACCAGATCCAGTGGGACGGGAACCGTGCCCCCATCGCGAACCCGTTCCAGCAGCAGGCCCCCCTGGCCAGCCAGATCTTCACCGCGCTCCCGGAGGACGAGAACCGCACCAGCGAACAGATCGCGCTCGAGACCCTGGACGCGTACTTGGGCGAGGATGCCCAAGCCCGGTACGTGATGATCGACGACGCGATGGTCACCGGGAAGTTCGGCGCCATCACGGTCTGGAGCGGGGACGAAGAGATCTACCGCAACCCGCAAGAGCACTCCTACCAGCTCGAGGTGGAGGAGGGAGGCACGGAGACCGTGCCCCTTCCGGGGCTCCCGGACGAGGTTGGCTCCATGTTCCTGCAGGAGCTTTACCGGGGCGACGCGGACGGGTACGAGCACCATCGCCTCGTGCGAGAGAACCCCCGGTACGTGTGGATCGGGACCACCGCGCAGATCACCGAGCAAGGCCAGGTGCGCCTGGATCAGTACAACCGCATCCTGGGCCAAGGCGGAGCGGACGATGTGCCCTTCCCGACGCTTAGCTACGAGTCCGAGGACCAAGTCTTGCGCGCGGGCGAGAACCAGCTCGTCTACGACGTGAGCGTCGAATCCTCCCTGAAGACGTACGAGCGCGTGCCCGGCGCCACGCTCACCGGTCAAGCCGAGCCCGGGCAACCCGTTACGGTGGACGTGCTGTTGCAGGTCGAACCCACAGAGCGCGAGTTCGTGTACGAGCAAACCGTCACTGCGGACGACGAAGGACGCTTCCGCATCACCGTGCCGTACAGCACCACCGATCCCGTGCCCGTCACCGAAGGCGGCACCGACACGCAGGTCACCGCGCAAACCCCCTACCGGGTCCACATCGGTGACGAACCCATCCCCGTGAACGTGCCCGATCGGGCCGTGCTCGAAGGCGCCCCCGTCCCCGTGGACCCCTAGGCGCGTCTTTGCCCCGCCAGGCGGGCCCCCATGCCCAACCCCATCACGACGGCGCCCGCCCACAACGCGTTTACCAAGGGCAACCGCTCCACACCCAACGAGACCGCGTCCACGCCCGTCGCGTTCGTGTCCACGCGCGGACCGTTCGCCGTCACCCACGTGCCGTTCCCGTCCGCCAGCTTCACCGACAACGGCGTGCCCGTGTCCGCGTTCAACGCCACGTCCCCCCACCACGCGCGCGTCACCGGGGACTCCTCCGGCACGAAGCTGCCCTGCCCCCCC
>CAZOQA010000107.1:0-3073 GCA_964581775.1 uncultured Thermoplasmatales archaeon
GTCACCAGAGCATGCGCGTGGTCCGAAGCCAGTCCACGTCGCTCATGTACAGCTGGCGGATGTCGTCGACGCCGAGCACAGTCATGGCCAACCGTTCCAGGCCCAACCCCCAGGCGAGCACGGGGTGCTCGACGCCCAGGGGCTCGGTGACCTCGGGGCGGAAGATGCCGGCGCCGCCCAGCTCGAGCCACTCCTCGTTGTAGTACACGTCCACCTCGAGACTGGGTTCCGTGTAGGGGAAATAGGCCGGGCGCACGCGCACGTCCTCGAAGCCCATCTTCTCGTAGAAGGTGCGAAGCAGCCCGATGAGCATGTCGAGCGTGGCGTCTTCCTCGACGACGATGCCTTCGACCTGGTGGAACTCGGGCAGGTGCGTGGCGTCGACGCGTTCCTTGCGGAACACGCGTCCGATCTCGAAGACGCGCTGGGGCGCTGTGGGGTCCTCGGCCAGGTGCTGGATGGTGTCCACGGTGGTGTGGGTGCGAAGCAGCATGCGGGAGGCTTCGTCGTGGCTCCAGTCGTAGCGCCACCCGGTGGAGGCGGTGTCGGCCCCGTGCTCGTGCGCGGCTTGCACCTTCTCGACGGCGTCCTCGTCGGTGAGGGGCACGCGGTCGGGCTCTTCCAGGTAGAAGGTGTCTTGCATCTCTCGCGCGGGGTGGTCTTGCGGGATGAACAGGGCGTCCAGGTTCCAGAACGCGGTGCGGGCGACGTCGCCGTGGATCTCGGTGAACCCCATCTCGAGGAAGATGCGTCGGATCTTCTCGATGATGTCCTGCATGGGATGGCGCTTGCCAGGGTAGGCGGCGGGCGCGAACGCTTTCACGTCGTACGGGCGAAGCTCGGCGTCCTTCCAGGCGCCGGTTTTCAGGTGCTCGGGGGACAGTTGCGCGATCTGGTCCGTGATCTCCAGCGGGCCCTCGTGGACGATCGCTTCGCCCTGGCTTGTCAACAGGATGCGGCGAAGGGGCACGTCCCGCTTGTCGAACAGGTCCCCGCGTTGCGTGAAGCGCTCCAGGCCCTCCGGGTTCACGGCTTCGAGGTAGGATGCCTCCTTTTCGCCGTCGGCGAGCGCGTCCAGGATCGGTTCCTCGGGTAGGGGGTCCTCGACGTGGCGTCGACCGGTCTCGGTGAGGCCAACCTGTCCGTCCTGGATCTCGATGAGGCCTTTCTCTTTGAGCTGCCCGATCGCGACGCCGGTCTCGTGCTCTTCCAGCTCGTCGCTCGTGGTGAGGGCCTGCATGGGGGCCTCGCCGCCGGCCGCGTCGAGCACGGCCAAGGCGCGTCGCTCGGGCAAGCCCGCCTGCACGCAGCGTTGGCCTTCCTCGGTGAGCCGGTAGACGCGCTTCATCTCTTCCGTCGAGCGCACCAGGCCCTTGCCTTCCAGCCAGGAGGCCGCGTTCATGACCTGCACGAGCTCGTCCAGGCCGCTTTCCTCGAGCACGGTGCCCGGCTCGGCCTGGCCGGTCTCGGCGAGCGCGTTGAGCACGTGCTTTTCCTCGTTGGACAGCGTCTCCTCGAGCTCCTCGGGGGTCGTCATGCTAGTCCTCCCGCACCAGCGCGTCCAGCTGGTCCCCGGCTTTCTCCAGGCGTTCGTGGTGGCGTTGCAAGAGGATCTCGACCTTGTCCTTCGCGATGCCCTTGCACTCGCCGCACAGCATCTCGCCTTCGCTGCACCATCGTTCCAGGTCCTCGAGCTCCTCGTCGTCCCCGACGAGGTGGTACATGTACATCTCGAAGACGGGGCAGATGTACGGGTTGGCGCCCTTCTCGCGCTGCTCCGCGGCCGTGGCGCGTCCGCCGGTCTTGGAGCGGTTGAGCTTGTCCTGGGCGTCCTCGATCGAGTCGGTGAGGAAGATGGCGGACTCGGGCGTGCTGGAGCTCATCTTGTCCCCGTCCAACCCCGTGATGAACCGGTGGTACGTGGCGGCGGGCGCGATGAACCCAAGCTCGCCGAGCTCCTGTTCCAACCGGGCAAGCGGCACGTCCACCGCGTCGCGGTCCTCCAGGCTGGCCCCGTGCACGTACAGGGCGCGGTAGCCGACGTTCTGCGTGAAGTCCGCAAAGCCCAGCTCCTCCAGCGTGGCCTGGGCTTGGTCGAGCAGGTGCTCGACGATCGCGTCCTCGTCCACGCTGTTGCGTCGGGCCACGCGTTCGAGGTTGCGGTCGTCCTCGGTGGCCTTCACGAACACGCCCAGGCCGTCCTCGGTGTCTTTGAGGCTGAAAAGGCGCGTGGCCTCGGCCAGGTCGCGGGCCAATCGGATGTGCGGGTCCTGGTCGACGCCGACCGGCACCAGAACGGGGCGGGCGCCGCCGTGCTTGGGCAGCTGCGTGTGCAGGATGTCCGCGGCTTGCACCAGGGGCGCCATCAGGTGGCTCATGCTGGCCTCCCCGTCGAACCCGTACAGGGCCTCGAACTTGGACAGGTTGACCCGGTCCCCGAGGATCATGGCCAAGCGCTGCACCGTGCTGCGCTTGGACTGGAAGTACACCTGGGCCGTGTCGGGGTTCAACCCGAGGGCGAGGTAGTTCTTGGCGTACTCGTCCGTCGCCACGCGTTGGCCCTCGTCCAGGTCCATGCCGCGCGTGGCGTAGGCTTCCAGGTCGGCGACGCCGATCACGATGTCCGCGCCGAGCTCTTGGAAATAGCGCACCTGGTCGAGCACCATCTTGTGCCCGAAGTGCATCCGGCCGCTGGGCATCAAGCCCGTCATCACCGCCCAGTCCTCCCCGTACTCGATCGCGCGTTGCACGGGCGCGAACCCGCGGTGCGCGAACACGATGCCGCGCCGGAGAAGAGGCGGCGGATCGTCCAGGCGGTCGACGATGGGGCGGAAGGATTCCAGCCCGAACTCTTCCCGCAGGCGGTCGTAGTCGGCGAACTGCTGCGAGGACCACGGATCGATTTGCAACGTACCCCCGGCAGGCATCGACGCCTATTGAAGCGTTGGGGTTCGCCGCCTCGGCGGCCACCGAGTCAAGGCTCCCCAAGGAGACGCGGGCCCGTTCGCGCGACGCTCAGCCGAACCCTATTTAGGTGGTGAGCCATAGGCGGGGCGCGATGGACGTTCGCCCC
>CAZOQA010000108.1:0-3048 GCA_964581775.1 uncultured Thermoplasmatales archaeon
ACAAATGCCCCTTCGACGCGATCGACATCATCAACCTCCCCGACGAGCTCGAAGAGGACCTCGTCCACCAATACGGCGAGAACGCCTTCCGTCTGTTCCGCCTGCCCGTGCCCCAACCCGGCGAGATCGTCGGCCTGCTTGGACCCAACGGCATCGGGAAATCCACCGCGCTTAGCTTCATCAACGGCAACCAAACCCCCAACCTCGGCGACTGGACGCAAGACCTCACCTGGGAGGCCGTCCTCGACGAGTACAGCGGCACCGAACTGTACGACTACCTCGAACAGGTCGCCGACGACGGCGTCACCGTCGCCACCAAACCTCAATACGTCGACAAGATGCCCAAGGTCGTCGACGGGAACGTGCAGGAGCTCCTCGAACGCGTCGACGAACGCGACGCCCTCGACGAGACCCTCCACGACCTCGAGATCCAACACACGCTCGACAGCGAACTGGACACGCTAAGCGGCGGCGAGCTCCAACGCGTTGCCATCGCCGCCACCGTGCTCAAGGACGCCGACGTGTACATCTTCGACGAACCCTCCAGCTACCTCGACATCCGGCAACGCATCGCCACCGCCCGCATGATCCGCGAGCTCGCCGAGGACGAAGAGACCAGCGTGCTCGTCGTCGAGCACGACCTGGCCATCCTGGATCTGCTCAGCGACCAGGTGCACATCATGTACGGCGAGCAAGCCGCGTACGGCATCATGGGGCTGCCCCGCGGCGCGCGCACCGCCATCAACGCGTACCTGGAAGGTTTCCTCCCCGAGGAGAACGTGCGCATCCGCGAGGAAGAGATCGAGTTCACCGCGCACCCGCCCCGCAGCAGCCGCCGACGCGACGAGCTTCTAAGCTACGGGCCCCTCACCAAGAGCTACGGGGACGGCGAGTTCAGCTTCCACACCGACGGGGGACGGTTGGACGTGGGCGAGGTCGTGGGCGTGCTGGGCCCCAACGGGATCGGGAAGACCACGCTCGTCAAGATGCTCGCCGGTGCCGAAGCCCCCACGGATGGCACCTTGGACGTGAACGTGCAGGTCAGCTACAAGCCCCAGTACGTGAAAGGGGACTTCGACGGGACGGTGCAAGCGCTCTTCTACAGCGCCATGGGCCCCGACTGGGAGGACCCGTTCTTCCAGCACGAGGTCAAACGCCCCCTGCAGATCGAGGACGTGCTCAACACGCACGTCGACGACCTCTCCGGCGGCGAGCTCCAGCGCGTGGCGACCGCGCTTTGCCTGGGGCGCGATGCGCACCTTTACCTGTTGGACGAGCCCAGCGCGTTCCTGGACGTCAACCAGCGCATGCTGACCGCGAAAGCTATCCGGCGCGTCATGGAGAAGCGGGGCACCAGCGCGCTCGTCGTCGACCACGACGTGTACTTCATCGACCTGATCGCGGACAGCCTGATGGTGTTCGAAGGCGAACCCGGCGAGCACGGCGAAAGCCACGGACCGCTGGACATGCGCGAGGGCATGAACCGGTTCCTCGAGAACGTGGACGTGACCTTCCGGCGCGACAACGAGACCCGGCGCCCCCGCGTGAACAAGCCCGGGTCCACCAAGGACCGCAAGCAGAAGAACGCCGGCGAGTACTACTACGCCGACGCTTAGGTGCTCCCCGCAAGGCCCCCCGGCCTGGCCCCACCCTTTATTTAGGTCCAGACGAGCATGCTACCCTGCATGCACCGGGCCGGGCTGCTCATCCTGCTCGCCATGACCCTTCCCCTAGCAGGCTGCGTGGAAGGAGGCGTGGACAGGATCTGGAACGATCTGGAAGCCCAACCCGACTACGTCGAGAAGAGCCTCTACCACGACCAGCATGCCTTCGCGCCCACCGGCATCCTCGACCCCCAGGACCCGCCCGAGGACCCCGACGACCTCTCCGACAGGGAACAGGTCCCCGTCACCGTGCCCGAAGGCACCCGATCCATGACCGTCATCTTCGACGTCAACTTCAGCATGCCCGACACGGACGAGGTCCCCATCGGGAACCCCCTCTCGCAAGAAGGCCAGATCACCATCTACGTGCAAGGCCCCAGCGAAGAGGAGAACCAAACCATCACGTACGAACAAAGCGCCCGCGGCGGGTTCGACTTCAACGGGCCCACCCCCGGCGAATGGACCCTCGCCTACGAAGCCCTCGGCGAAGGCACCGTCGAATGGCGCGTCTTCGCCACCGTGCCCACCGACGACGCCTAACGCCTGCGCACGAAGACCGCCCCGCACGCGGACACCACCACGAACCCCACGGGCACCCCCGGCGTCTCAAGCACCCTCTCCAAGCCAGACGGCGGCTCCGGATCCCACGCCTCCAAGAACACCCCCCGCGCCGCCTCCGCAGCCCCCGCATCCTCCACGATCAGGTTCACCTCCCGGTTCAACACGCCCCCGCCTACCCCCCAATTGCTCGACCCCACCAGCAACGACGCCTCCCCGATCAACGCCTTCGCATGCACACGCCCCACCTCCGGGCCCGACAACCGGACCTCCACGCTCCCCGCGCGAGGATGCGCCTGAAGGAACGACAACCCCAACCGGTTATCCTCCCGCACCGCCGCCAACTCCCCGCTCGCCAACACCCGAACCGGGCTCGACCGCGACGCGTTCGCCAACGCCTCCAACCACGGATTGTACCGATCCCCCCACCCCGACGACGCCCGCAAGATCAACCCATCCAACGCGCCCGCCCCCTCGATCCACGCCGGCACCCCATCCACCCGCCACGCGTTCTCCGGGCTCGACACCACCGCCACCCGCCCCACGAACGACGACCACGAAGCTGGGCGCCAACACGACGATGTCCCCCCGAACCCGAAAAGCTCCTCCAGATCCCCCGCCAACGACGCGTTCACCACGCCCACGCCAAGCCCCACGTTCCCCGCCCCCTCCACAGGCAACCCGCTCCTCGTGAAGTTCTCCGTCAACACCAACGACACGCACCCATCCACAACCACCACCTTCCCATGCTGGAACCCATGCTGCCCCGCCGGGCGGGGGGGGGGGGGGGGGGGCGGGGGGGGGGGGGGGGGGGGGGGGGGGGGGG
>CAZOQA010000109.1:0-2839 GCA_964581775.1 uncultured Thermoplasmatales archaeon
AAGCGTAGCGGCCCGCGCCCCGTTGGCTTGGGAGGCTGTTGGGAGGCGATTAGAACGGGTCGGGGCGCGGGCCGGTACGTGTGAAGCTAAGTCTCTCCCAGCGCGGGGATCGTGCCGGTCGTCACCGAGGGGGTCCCGCGCGCTGGGAGAGGGCACGGTCAGGGGCGGCTCGCCACGGGCGCGACGAGCGCCGTGGGCTAAGCGGGAACGGCCGTCGGCCTCCACCCCTCGTGCCTGTGGGGATGACGTCTCTGCTCTACGTCGGGGCGGCGTCCCGCCCGTCGCGGTTGTCTCTGCTTCATGGCGTGTCTTCTCCTCAGTCCGTGCCGGAACCGGAGGAGCCTGAGCTGTGAAGATGTGAGGGGTAACGGGGCCGTGAGGCCCCGGGTGAGCGGGTCGCCGCGAGTGGAGTGCCAGCTCCCTGTGACGTCGATCCTCAGGAATGAGAAGACGGTTGGCTCGCGGGACCCGCGTACCGGTCATGGTTCGAGGCGTCGTCATGCGCTGGCACTCCTGGACCACGCAGACCCCCGCGAGAGCGGGTGGCGGAACACTTTTCAGGTCCGCCACGCTCCGCGGGTTCGCGCTGCGGCCCCCATAACCCGCTTTTCGAGAAAGCGTCGAAATGGGCGGCCGCGGCGTGGACTGGGTGAGTCCACGATGCGAACGAGACCCGACCTACATAAGCTGCCCGGATCTGTTTCGACTGGAACCGCTCAACCGCCGCCCCCGCACCCCACACAGGGGCACGAGGCTGCTGGTTTCTCCCCTGGGGAGAAACGGACAGCGCCCATGCCTCCCCTCCCCCCTCGCCCCGGGGGCTGGGTGTGACGAACGAGGCTGGGCCGCAAGCTCACGAACGGGATGGGAACACGCCGCGGGCGGTCGGGTACGTCCGCGTGAGCAGCCAAGCGCAGGAGGATCGCGGGTTCAGCCTCGAGAGCCAGCGGGAGAAGGTCGAGGCCTACGCGCGCGAGCACGGGTACGCTCTGACCGAGACGCACATCGACGTCATCAGCACGAAAGACCAGAACCCAGATCGAGAGGGTTTCTATCGGGTGCTGAACCTGATCGACAGCGAGCAAGTGAACGCCGTCCTGATCCGTGGGACCAGTCGGCTGGGGCGGAACATGCCGGACAAGGTCGCCCTGGGCTCGAAAGCCGAGGAGCACGGGATCGAGATCGTCGGGATCGACGGGGACATGACCTACGACATGGAGAGCCCTATGGGCGAGTTCGTCTACTACATCCGCTCCGCGTTGGATCGGCTGGAGAATCGGCAGCGGTCGGTGCTCGTCGAGGAGGCACGCAAGAAGCGCGCCGAGAACGGGTACTGGCCGCAGGGCAACAGCCCCACCGGGTACCGGACGGTGCAGGGGGAGAAGGGTCGCGTGCTGGAGCCGGACGAGCAGGCCTGGTACATTCCCCAGGTGTTCGCGTACTACGTGGAGGTTGAGAGCCAGCAGACGGTCACCGACTGGGCGCGAAGCATCCCTCAAGACGTGCCGTGCGGGCAGTCGACGATCGGGCGGATCCTCGCGAACAAGACCTACATGGGGTTGATCCCCCGCAACGATGAATGGTACGAAGGCCGGCACACGCCCCTGGTGAGCGAAGAACTGTGGGAGGAAGCGCGACGGGTGCGACGCCGCGGCCCCGGCCGCCCGCCGAAGACCTAAGCGTCGAGCTTGGCGCGGGCGCGGTCGAGCTGCGTCTTGATCGTGCCGCGGGTACGGCCGAGTGCGGCGCCAGCGGCTCGCGTCGTCATCTGAGGCCCGTCCGGGTCGTCGCAGAGGTAGTGCACGATGGCTTCTCCGTAGCTGAGGTCGCCGCGGTCTGCGAGCTTCGAGAGGGGGATCACGTCCGACGGCGCGGGATCTGTGACCCACGCTGGGGGGCTCGCTTCAGTCAGTGGGTCGCAGGGGCGGACCTGCTTCCCAGCCTCCGCTGCTTTCTGAGCGAAGCGGGCGACGCGGGGCTCCCACCGGTACTCGAGGTCCTCGATGTCGAACTCGAGCACTTCATAGCGTGCCGTGCCGCCGGTGACGGTGCACTTCTTCGCCATCAGGCATCCCCCAGGTGGGTGCGGATCGTCTCGTCGTCTTCGGTGAGCGGCTGGAGGGTCTCCATCACGGTCTCGACGACCTCGTTCACGTGTTCTTCGGCGTCCTCGTCCAGTTCATCCCATCGGCCGCCGGCTCCCATGAGTGTGGATCGGGCCTCACCAGTCTTCTGGATGGCCTTCAGGGCGGTGCTGCGAACGTCGAGGAGGTCGTCGTGCGAGGAGGGGTCGGCCTCCTGGGCGGTCGTGATGGCACGCTCAACCATCTTCCCAGCGTATTTGAAGGCACGGCGGACCGTCTCTTCTTCGCGGCTGGTGCGGGCCGGGACGTCTTCGGGGCAGGCGTTTCGGACGCGGTTCGAGAGGTCGGGGGTCATCGTGGGCACGTTCCTGCGGGGTGCGCCCCCGCATGGGTACCATAGTCCCCATCCAACATAAAGGTTGGGGACAACGGTCCCCAATCAAGGGTCGATCAACCGTTCGGCCCGGTACGCGCCCGCGTTCCGCGCCAAACACCGCGCCTCCACGTGCTCCTCTGCGGCGCTCGCGTGCACGTCCGCGCCCTCGCACGCCAGGCACCGAACCCACACCGGCCGCCCGTCCTCATCCCTGGACAGGACAAGGAAGCCACGCGCGCCGTCGTCCACGAAGACCGGCTGCCGCTGGATCCGCCGAGCGTACTCCCGGTCGATCGCGTCCTGGTCCTGGGCACGGAGCTCCTGCTCAACCGGCTCCATCACCGCACCCCCTCGCGGATCTCGGCTCGATCCACCGCCG
>CAZOQA010000110.1:0-2795 GCA_964581775.1 uncultured Thermoplasmatales archaeon
AAGGACCCGCCCGAGGGCCTGGCAGGCCTTTTCCACGTAAGCGGCATCACGGACATGTACCGCTACTCGTACCGCAACGGCGTCGCGTACACGCACGGGCCCATCTTCAACACGTACTACTACGGGCAAGGCATCCACGAGTACGGGCTCCCGGGCGTGGGTGCCCCCGAGGGGGCCTCCTCGAACGAGGACGAAGACCAGGACTCCCTGGCCCGCCTGGTGGACGACGCGGCGTGCCCCGAGCTTCCCGAGATGCAGGCCCACGGCCTCGGCTCGGGCGTGCACGGCGTGAAGACCGACTACTGGATCGAGCGCGACTGGACCCGCTACATCGGAGACTCGTCCTGGGACGGATCGATCTTCTTCGTGCACGGGTTCCAGGACTGGAACGTGAAACCCGACCACATCCTCCCGTGGCTGGACCGGTTGCCCGACGGGGTCGACGTGAAAGGGTGGCTGCACCAGGACGTCCAGGATGAGACCGGCCACGTCTACCCCATGCGGGAGGACTGGAACCAGACCATGCTGGCATGGCTGGACCACGTCGGGAAGGAAAAGGACACAGGCTTCGAGTGGGGCTTCGAGGCGCAAGGAACCGACGGGGTCTGGCGCGAAAGCGACACCTGGCCGCCCCGCCAGGGAGCCACGCTCGTCGAGATCGAGGACGCGACGACCTCCTCGACCGATCAAGGCGCCATGCTCCTCGAGGGCACGCTCTCGTTGGACAACGCGACCGACGCGATCCGGTACGCCGGGGCGCCCACCGTCGAGACGCACGTCACCGTGACCGGGAACCCGGACCCCGTGTTCACGGCCACCCTCTACGACGAGGCTCCCGATGGGACGCGCACCTGGGTGAACGAGGGCGTGATGCGGGGCCTTCTCGCGAACGATCTCACCTCGCCCGAACCGTTCCCGCAGGGCGAGGAGGTCGCCGTCGAGATCCCGCTTTTCCCTCAGGACGACGTGCTCGATCCTGGCCACGAGTGGGTGCTCGTGCTCGGCGAGGAGCCCCGCTACGGCGTCACCGCGCCCGCTCACCACCAAGGCATCACGTACGCGGATGCGGTCGAGGTCGAGCTGCCGCTGGCCTCGGTGGAGACCGCGCTCGAGGCTCCACCCCAACAGGTCCCCTGTTTCGCCTGCTGAGGGGTCCTCTCAGAGGCGGGGCTCCAAGGAGACGGGGGAACGGTCCGGGGGGAGGCCAGGGGCGGGGAGGATGTGGCGGCGTCGCGCCGTCCTGGGGGCCCGTGGCTAACGGTGGAGCGGGCTGGGGGTCTGGATGCGTCATCGGGTCTGGCCGCGTCCGGGGCTGGAGGCGGCGCCGTGTTCCTCGATGTACTCCTTGAAGTTCTCGAGGTCGTTCTCGACGCGGTTCTCGACCATGCCGAGCCAGGTGCCGATGTTCTCGATGGCGCCCTCGGGCTCGACCTCCATCTGGAGCGTGACCTCGGTCCGGTCGTTCCCGAGCTCGCGGAACTTGACCGTGCCGTGGTTGGGGGATCCGGAGACGCTGCGCCAGGAGACGCGTTCATCGGGCTCGTCCTCGACGACCTCGGCGTCCCATTCTTTGTTCTTGGTGGCCACCTTGCCTCGCCAGTGTAGCTCGTTGGGGCCTGTCTTGCGGACCTCCTCGATGCCTTCCATGAACCGGGGGAAGTCCTCGAAGTCGGTCCACTTCTCGTACACGGTTCGCACGGGGACGTCTACGGTGATCGTGTCTTCAACGTGCTCTGTCATGGGTGGCCCATGGGGCGCGGACGGTGTAAGGGGTGGAGCCTCCCGTACAAGCTAGGCGAGCTACTGGAGCACGCGTCGGTCCTCGTTGGAGAGCCCCTGGGCTTCCTCAAGCGTCAGAGGCGCATCGTGTGCGAGCGCGTGCTGGTGGACGTGCTCGACGAAGCTTGCCACGTACGCGGCGACCTCGACGTACACGGTGCCAGCGATGTCGTAGGCGTCTTCGTCGTGGAGCGGTGATTCGTGCGTCATGCCTCTGTTCCCCGTCTTGTTTACGCGAGGGCTTCAGCCTCGTCCGGGTCCAGCTCTTCGGTGGGTCGGATCGTGACGGCTACGGGCCCATCGCCTCGGCGGTCGGAGATCGTGCGCAGGGAGCCCAGGAGGTCCTGGATGTACGCTGCAGCGTTCTCGTAGCGCTTGCCGGCGATGGTCACCTCGAAGCCGCGTGTCATGCTATCTCACGGTTGAGTGTAGTGGGACATAAGCCTTGTCCCAATGGCTTCGAAGTGACACCCCCCGGACCTCTGTAGCAAGCCTGCTACGCCGCTCACGACGAGCCGGCCCAAACGCCTCGAGGATCACCCAAGGAGCATGGACTCGGGGTTCGTCAGCAGGGAGGCCACCTCGTCCGCCAGCAACGCTCCATCGTACCCATCGATCCATCGATGGTCGAAGCTGAACGACAACGTCATCTCGTGCCCCACGCGCGGGCGGCCGTCCTCGAGCACCGCGGCCTCGTCCACGCTGCCCACCACGACGCCCGTCACCTGCGGATGCACCAGCACGGGCGTCGACACGTAGGCGTCCTCGTCGTCGAGCGCGGCCACCGTCACCGTGGGCTCGGCGTCCTCGCCGCCCTCCTCGAGGACCCGCTGGATCTCGATCAAGCCCTTCTCGTCGGCCCGTGCCACGGTGCGCACGCGCTGCCCGTCCTCTCCAGGCCAGGCCACGCCCACGTTCACGGGCTCCTTGACGACGAGCTCGTCCTCGCCCTCGTCCACGAGCGCGTTCAACCGCGGGTGCCGCGTGAGCGCTTGCGCCAGCGCTTTCACGACCGC
>CAZOQA010000111.1:0-2760 GCA_964581775.1 uncultured Thermoplasmatales archaeon
ATGCCACCTGGGAGGACACGCGCGAGCACGTGCCCAACGATCACCCCACCGTGCCGGACACGTACGAGGACTCGCACACGATCTCGTTCTGGGTGGGCCCACCGGGGAGCCAGGAAGCCGTAGAAGGCCTAATCGGGTGATGCACGCGACTGGCCTCGGCCCGGCCTCCCGCTCGCGTTCACACCTTCGAGGAATCTCTGATGGCCGGAACGTCCCCGTAGATTGCTTGGAGATCGCTGAGGCTCCCAATCCCAGCGGAACGGTTCAGGAACACCATAAGCAGGATTATGATAATCCTCCCTGTAGTAGGAACTCCTGGAGACGATTGTCAGCTCTTAGGGGTCCAAGATGCCTTAGATGGGCAAACTATTCGTTCCTCGCCGTCCAAACGGCATACATGGGTGAAGCAACCCTGGATGCGCGCGGTCGGCTCACGCTGCCAAAACCGCTCCGTGAACAGTACGGAGACCGGTACCGCATCGTCGAAACGCACCACGGGCTCAAGCTCATCCCCGTAGAGGAAGAACCTCTCGGGGCGCTGCGAGAAGAGTTCGCGAACCTCGACGAGCCCCCTGCCAAGCTTCGGAAAACCCGCCAAGAGGCCCTCGAGCAAGCTGGGGGACGTACGCGGAGACCGACTTCTTCTTAGCCCTTCTCAAACGATCGTGCAGCCGCCACCTACATCGAGGACACGGCCTAACCCCCTTCGACGCGCTTCACCTCGCCAAATCCCAAGGCGACACGATCGTCTCCCGTGACGAAGCTTACCCCTCCCTTGCTTCTGTTCTAGGCCTCAAGACCCTAGAGGATTCCGAGGACGCATGAAGCCTTCATCCCGACGAGCTCAAGCGGCGCGCGCCAGCTCACGGTAGGCTTCCATGAGCCCCAGCTTGGCCTGGCGGATCGAGGCGAACCCAAGCTCCTTGGCCACGTCCGCCCAGGAGCGGGCCTGCAGGACCTTGGCCACGATCAGCCTCTCTTGTTCCTCGTTTAGGCTGACGCGTTGCTCGGTGAGGTGCTGGAGCCCGAGTTTGCGGAAGGGCTCCGGGTTGGCGTCGTAGACGCCGAGCCCGTCCATGCAGGCCGTGAGATGGTCTCGTTCTCGTTCTGTGAGCGTGACGGGCACGGTCCCATGCGTGGCGTGGAGCGCTTCTCGGGCGACGTCGGGGTCGAGGGTTCGGAGCGCGTCGGCGAGCACGCTGGGGATGCGTCGGGTGAACCAGTCTGTGTTCCGTTCGACGAGGTCGCGTCCTTGGGGCGTGGCGGGGCGCATCATGAGGATGCTGTGTTCGCCGCTGGAGGCGTTTCGTCCGGTGCCGATGTGCACGGTGCGGTACCCGTTCTCGCGCCAGAAGCGGATGAGGTGGGGCGTGGCGCCGTAGGCGGTGCCGAACCAGTCGGGGTCGAGCTGGTCGTGGAGGGTGTCGAGCAGGTGCGTGGCGAGGCCGCGGCGTTGCACGGCGGGGTGCGTGGCGATGCGGACGATGCGGTGCCCGGTGGGGTGTGCGGCGTGTTCGTCGCGCAGTTGCGTGGTGAGCACGTCGGGGATGAGGTGGTTGTTGATCTCGTCGCCTTGGTGGATCTGGGTGCAGCGGGGCTTGGGAAGGTTGCCTTCTTGGGCCAGCAGGGCGACGGTGACGACGTGGCCGTCGTGGAGGAGGGCGTGCGCGTGGAGGTTGGGGGCGTCGAGCAGGCGGGCTACATCGCGGGGGGTGGTTTGGTAGTGGGCTTGGACGAGCAGGCCGAAGGCTTGGCGGAGGAGCGTTTCGTCGTTGTGGAGGGTTTCGGGGGGGAGGGGGTGGTAGGTGGTGGTGTGGGGGCTGGCGTCGTGGATGGCGTCTTGGGGTGGGGGGGCGGCGTCGAGGAGCAGCGCGTGGAAGGTGAGCCGTTCGAGGGGGTCGTTGTCGGCGTAGCGGATGGGGGTGTGGAGGGTGATCTCGTGCGTGGGGCGGGGGCTTTGGTTCAGGCGGGGTTTGAAGCGGTGGGTGAAGCCGCGTCCGGCGCCTTCGTACCCGTGCACGGTGGTGGCGTACGCGGTGGGGAGGTTGGCTTGGTGGAGGGTGGTGAGCAGGTGGGTGGGGAGGCTTGCGGCTTCGTCGACGAGGAGCGCGTCGGGGGGGTCGTCGTTCAGGAGGTCGGGGAGGTCGGCGGGGGCGTGGTACTGGATGGTGGCTTGTTGCGTGGTGAGGGTGTGCTCGTTTTGGTGGGGTTCGTGGTCGAGGGTGGTGAGCAGGTCGTGGGCGCGGTCGAGCAGGGGGGCGAGGTTGTCGGGGTGGGGGGCGGTGGCGTGGACGGTGCGTCCTTGGTGGGCGAGGCTGGCGGCGGCGAGGCCAAGCGTGCTGGTTTTGCCGCGGCCGCGGTCGCTTTCGAGCACGATCGCGGCTTCGTCGTCGAGGAGGTGTTCGAGCGTGTTCAGGGCGCGTTTCTGGTCGCGGGTCAGGCAGGCGTCGTAGGCTTGCGGGGGGAACCGGGCTTCGTGGGGGGCCCAGTCGGGTTGCTTGGGGGGCTCGTGAGGGGGGAGGGTCCCGTGTTTCTGGATGGTGGGGGTGTCGGCGTCGAGGAGGGTGGTGGCCTCGTGTTGGTGGAGGGTGCGGGCAAGGCGGTGTTTGAAGCGGCCGGTGACGTCCTCGAGGGTGTAGGGTTCGGTGACGTGGTGCGTGTCGAAGGCGTCGCGCGTGCGGGGCCACGTCTCGAGGGGGGGTGTGAGCAGGAGGTAGAGGCCGCCGCCGGCGAGGGCTCCGGTGCTGGCGCCGAGCGCGT
>CAZOQA010000112.1:0-2715 GCA_964581775.1 uncultured Thermoplasmatales archaeon
CGTCCACGTCGTTCGTGATCAGGTCCGCGCTGAGGGCGTCCGTGCGGGCGATCAACAGCGTGGGGACGCCGACGACGTCCGCGGCCAGGCGGGCGGCTTTGAGGTTGCGCACATGCTCGCTGGTGGGCACGAGGACCTTGCCGCCCATGTGGCCGCATTTCTTCTCGCTGGCGAGCTGGTCCTCGAAGTGGATGCCGGCGGCGCCGGCGCGGATCATCCACTTGGTCAGCTCGAACGTGCTCAGGGTGCCGCCGTGCCCGGCTTCGGCGTCCGCGACGAGAGGGATGAACCAGTCGCGGGTGACCTTGCCTTCGCTCCATTCGATCTGGTCGGCGCGGCGGAGCGCGTTCGTGATGCGTTGCACGAGCGCGGGCGCGCCGTCTGCGGGGTAGATGGATTGGTCGGGGTAGGTTTCGCCGACGGTGTTGGCGTCGGCGGCGGTTTGCCATCCGCTGACGTAGATGGCGTCGAGGCCGCCTTTGGCCATCTGGACGGCTTGTTGGCCGGTGACGGCGCCGAGGGCTTGCACGTAGTCGCGCCCGTTGAGCATGCGCCAGAGCTTGCGGGAGGCCAGATCCGCGATGGTGTGCTCGACGGGGATCGAGCCGCGTAGACGGAGCACGTCTTCGGCGTTGTAGTCGCGGCGGACGCCGGCCCATCGGGGGTCGCGTTCCCAGGTCTTGCGCAGGGCATCGGCTTGCTTGCGGATGCGTTCTTCGACGCTGAGCGCGTTCCCGTTGGCGTGGTTCTCGTAGAGCACCATCAGGCGTCCACCTCCAGGAAGGCGTGGCCGGGCAGGGTGAGGAACTCTTCGAAGGCTTCGCTGAGCGCGATCTGTTCGAACAGGGCGCGCGCGTCCTCGAAGCGTCCCTCCTCGTAGCGGTCGTCGCCGATCTCGTCGCGGAGCGTGGCGAGCTCGTCGTCGGCGAGGGTCTTGACGAGCCGGGGCGTGATCTCGCGCCCGTCGTCGAGGCGGGCTTGGTGCGTGACCCATTGCCAGACCTGCGAGCGGCTGATCTCGGCGGTCGCGGTGTCTTCCATCAGGTTGTACAGGGCCGCGGCGCCTTGGCCTTGCAACCAGGATTCGATGTAGCGGATGCCGACGCCGATGTTCTGGCGCAGCCCGTCTTCCGTGATGGTTCCGAAGCAGGGGGCCTCGAGCGTGGATTCGGGGATCAGGTCCTCGGGTTGCACGTCCACGTCCTTGCGTTCGCTGTCGATCTGGTGGGGGGCCTCGCCGAGGGCTTCGTCGAAGGGTTCGCGGGCGACGTCGGCGAGGGCGGGGTGCGCGATCCAGGTGCCGTCGAACCCGTCGCCTGCTTCTCGGGCTTTGTCCTCGTGGACCTCCTGGAAGGCTCGCTCGTTCACGTCGGGGTCTTTGCTGGGGATGAACGCGGCCATGCCGCCGATGGCGTGCGCGCCGCGTTTGTGGCAGACGTGGACGAGGCGTTCGGTGTAGGCGCGCATGAAGGGCACGGTCATGGTGACTTGGCTGCGGTCGGGGAGGACCTTGCTGGCGTCGTCTCGGTGCGTTTTGATGACGCTGAAGATGTAGTCCCAGCGGCCGGCGTTGAAGCCTGCGCTGTGCTCGCGCAGCTCGTAGAGGATCTCCTCCATCTCGAACGCGGCGGGCAGCGTCTCGAGGAGCACGGTGGCTTTGATGGTGCCGGGTTCGAGGCCGAGCTCGTCCTCGGCGGCGTCGAAGAGGTCGGCCCAGAGGGCGGCTTCCTCGTAGCCTTCGAGCTTGGGCAGGTAGAAGAAGGGGCCTTCTTCTTCGTTCGCGAGCGTTCGAGCGTTGTGGTAGAGGAAAAGGGCCGCGTCGAAGAAGGCGCCGCTTGCAGGTTCCTCGTCGATGGTGACGCGGGGTTCGTCCAGGTGCAGCCCGCGGGGTCTTACGAACAGGGTGGCGGGGTCGTCGTCGAGCTCGTAGCGGGTGCCGTCGTCCTTGGTGTGGGTGAGGCGGCCGTGGGCGGCGTCGTGGAGGTTGGCTTGGCCTTGGGCCATGTTCTCCCAGGTGGGGCTGTTGGCGTCCTCGAGGTCGGCCATGAACACGTCGGCCTCGCTGTTGAGGGCGTTGATCATCATCTTGGCGTCGGTGGGGCCGGTGATCTCGACGCGCCGGTTTTGGATCGTCTCGGGCACGGGCGCGACCTGCCAGTCGCCGTCTCGGACGTCTTGGGTCTCCTCGGGGAAGCTTGGGTCCTCCCGGATGCGTTCGCGTCGCGCTTTCCTTTCCTGCAGGAGGCTTCGCCGGCGCTCGTCGAAGCGGCGGTGAAGCTGGGCGAGGAAGCTCAGCGCGTCGTCGGTGAGGATCTTCTCGACCGGTTCTTGGACGGGGGCTTGGATGTCGACGGTTTCCACGATTTGCATGCCAGACCAACACCTTCGTGACTCACACCGCACACCGACTGTCCGTCATGACCTGGCGCGCCGTGTGGTCCACGTAACACCTCGTAACGTGGGCTGCCGTCACATGTAGTTTGCCCGCACAGCAGATGTTAGCGTGACGTGGACCTCAAAGAATGGAAGAGAAAAGAGGGGGGGCCGGGAGCCGGGCAGGCTCCCGGAACGGGGGAGGGCGAGGGGGTCCGAGCCTTACATGCCTGGGAGATCGGGCATGTCGTCGCCGTCGTCGCCGCCGAAGCCCTTGGCCGCGATCACGTCGTCGATGCGGAGGATCATGGTGGCGACCTCCGTGGCCGACTGGATCGCTTG
>CAZOQA010000113.1:0-2579 GCA_964581775.1 uncultured Thermoplasmatales archaeon
TACTCGAGGACGCCTTCTTCGGCCATGGCGCGGAAGCGCGTGACGCCGGTCGTGGTCTCCTCGGTCCCTCCTTCCACGGTGGAGAGGTCGTCGGGTCGTTCCTCGTGGAGGCGGGAGACGAGGTCGCCGCCGTCGTCCATGGTGAAGTGGGGTTCGTGGTCGAGCGCGCTGTCGACGCACTCATAGTAGCCTTCGTGGTCGATGCCGTGCTCGGCGTACACGTGGATGCCTTGGTCGACGAGCGCGGCGGCCACGTCGTCCTGCGTGGACAGCGGGTTGCTGGCGCAGAGCGCGACCTCGGCGCCTGCTGCTTGGAGGGTGCGCATGAGGTTGGCGGTCTCTTTGGTCACATGAAGGCAGGCGGCGATGCGTTTGCCTTCGAGGGGCGTGGTCCGGGAGAGCTCGCTGCGCAAGTCGGCGAGCACGGGCATGCGTTCGTGGGCCCAGTCGATGCGTTCGCGGCCTTCCTCGGCGCGAGAGGGGTCCGCGATGCGGGAGAGGGTGGTCGCGGTCGGCATCGTGTGCTCGGAAGGTCTCCCCGTATAAGTATGCGGGGGGCGCGGGTCAGCAGGCGTTGGAGCTGCCGAACGGACCGGGGCTGAACCCAGAGAACCAGGAGGGGGAGTGGGCGCACCATTCGATGCGGTAGTCTTGCGTAACGCCTTGCTCCATCTCGAGGCGGACCTCGTAGGGACCGGGGGCGGGTTCGTCCCAGGTGATCTCGTGCTCGGGATTCGTGGCGTCGGCTTCCAGCGCGGCGGCGGTCCCGTTGGGGCCCTCAAGGGTTCCCGTGACGCTGGAGGCGGCGGGGTCCTCGAGGTGGAGGGCCACGGACAGTTCGCCGTGGCCCGCGTTCTCGACCTCGAGCGCGTGCTCGGCTTCGGGCTCGGTGAGGGTGAGCGTGCCGCTGAAGGAGCCCTGCTCGGAGGGGGGGGCATCGGGCCCAGGCCCGAACATGGGCCCCATCGTGAAGTTGAAGTTGAAGTCGAACTCGAACGCGTACACGTCGAGGACGTCGCCCGTCGTCGCGTTCACGAGGCCGATCAGCGGCGGGGCGTCCTCCTCGACGATCACCATAGACCAGATGGGGTCCTCGTTCGTCGAGTTCTGGGAGAGCGTGTAAGCGGCCGTGTCCGGGGTGGCGTTGGCCCAGGTCTCGTTAGCGTCTTCGAGGGCTTGGATCGCGTCGGTGCTGTCGATCTCCCATCCCGTGATGGGGGTCCGATCTTCGTGTTGGTGCGTTCGCTGATCGAGCACGGTCCCGTTGGCGGCCACGATGACAGAGAAGGCTTGCTCGTCGTTCTCGTACGTGTAGTTCCAGGCGGGGGCTTGCCCGTCCCCGACGGTGCCTTCGGAAGCGTTGTAGGCTTCTTGCTCAGCGGGCGGCGTCCCGTTGGTGTCGTGCTCGGCTCCGACGACGCCCACCAGGTCTGCGCCTTCGTCCCAGGATTGGGCGTTCTCGTCCGCATCGTCTTGGAAATTCATGCCCGTGCTGTCGGCTCCTAGCGCTCCGATGCAGCCTGCAAGGGCTACGAGAAGCACTAGCCCTAGGACTCCCATGCCTCGCATGTTTGGAAGCAAATCGTGCCCCGGTTTAAGGGTTTTCGCGGCACCGGTGAACCCCGAGGCTCACCGCGCAGCGTCTTCGAGCTCGGCCTCGATCTCCTCTTGCAGATCCGGTGGGAGGAGGTTGGGGATGCCGTCTTCGATGGGGTACTCGTGCTCGCACTCGGTGCACGTGAGGGTGCCTTCGAGCACCTCCCCGTCGTCGGCTTCCTCGGTCACGTCGAGCTCGAGCACGGCTTTGTCTTCGGGGCAGCGTAGGATGTCCATCAGGTCTCGGTGCATCAGGCTCCCTCCCGGATCTTGGGGGGTTGGGCCCCGTTCGTGCTCGAGGAAAGCGCCTCGGCGTAGGGGGTCCTCTCCCAGGGCGCATCGAGGTCCTCGCGGCCGAGGTGGCCGTACGAGGCCAGGCGCTCGTAGCGGGGCCGTTCCTCGTCGTCTGCGTCGCGCAGGTGAAGCTCGCTGATCATGTTGGCGGGGCTGAAGTCGAAGGTCTTGCGCACGATGCCTTCGAGCCGCGCGTCGGTGACGACGCCCGTGCCTCGCGTTTGAACGTGCACGCCCACGGGCTCGTGGCCGGCGATGCTGTACGCGAGCTCGACCTTGCACTCGTCTGCGAGGCCGGCCGCGACGACGTTCTTGGCCACGAAGCGCGCGTAGTAGTTGGCGGATCGGTCGACCTTGGTGGGGTCTTTGCCGCTGAAGGCGCCGCCGCCGTGGGGGGCGCGGCCGCCGTACGTGTCGACGATGATCTTGCGCCCGGTGAGGCCCGCGTCGGCGTAGGGGCCTCCGCGCACGAAGCGGCCGGTGTGGTTGATGAAGTATTGCGTGTCGTCGGTGAGCAGGTGCTCGGGGATGGTAGGGTGGACCACGTGCTCGACGAGGTCGGCTTGAAGCGTATCCATGTCGACGTCTTCGGCGTGTTGCGCGGCGAGCACGATGGCGGTGGCTTCGGCGGGCTTGCCGTCGTCGTCGTAGGCGAGGGAGATCTGGCTTTTCCCGTCGGGGCGAAGGTA
>CAZOQA010000114.1:0-2565 GCA_964581775.1 uncultured Thermoplasmatales archaeon
CCTCGACCGGTCGGCTCGTGCGAGCCGCCAACGCCACCGCCGAGCGCGCCACCTGCCCCCCGCCCTCCCCCCGGCTCCCATCGATCCGAACCGGAGGCACTAGGCTTCCCCCGCGGGCCCTTCCAGCACGTCCCAGGCATGCTCGAACACGGGCACGAACGAGTCCGCCCACCGTTCCGGGTGCTCCCGCACCGACGCCTTCACCTCGCTCAACGGCAACCAGCGCACCTCGCTGACCTCCCCCGGGTCCGGGTTCACCTCGCCCGCCCTCGACGCTGCAAGGCTCCCCGCGAACACGTGCACGATCTCCCGCTCTCCCACGTCGACATCCTCGACGCGCACCGTCCCCACCGGCTCCAACGGCGGAGCATCGATGCCCAGCTCCTCGCGCGTTTCCCGCTTGGCCGCCTGCCGCGGCGCGTTCCCCGCCCGCACGTGACCGGAGGCGCTGGACGTCCACCGGCCCGGGTAGGTGCGCTTGTCCTCCGAGCGGCGCTGCACGAGAAGCTCGCCATCCTCCCCCAGCAAGAAAACGTGCACGGCACGGTGCAAAAGCGCCTGCTCGTGCACCGTGCGCCGGGACGCGATGCTCACCGGGACATCGTCCTCGTCCACCACGTCCAACCGCTCCCGCTCGTCCGCCATCCCCTCCCCAAGCGGGAAGGACGCAAAAGACCCCTTCGCCCCCCGCAGACCCTGATGGACGCCCCAGGCGACCCCTCACGGCCAATGGAAAAGCATCCCGTACACCGCGATGCCCATCACGATGGACACCAACCAAAGCGGCACCACCTTGCGCGCCAAGCGCCGATGCCGACGCCACCGCGCCCTCCACGCGCGATAGATCACGACCGGGATCAACGCGATCGTCACCAACGCGAGCACCATGTGCACCCCCAGGAACCCATAGTAGAACCAGCGCGCAAGCTCCGGAGCGGCCGGGTTCTGGCTCGCGAACGAGGTCGGCCCATGCAGGACCATCCGAACCCCGTACAGGACCAGGAACACGCCGAACAAGGTCGTGGCGGACACCATCAAGGCCCTGTGCATGCGCACGCGGCCCCGGCGCACCTGCACCCAACCCGCCACGAGCAAGACACCCACGACGGCCACGATGGCAGCGTTCAAAGGCGGGATGACGTCGACGAAACCGGCCACGACGCTGCCACGACGCATCCCGCGTAAGAGCGTTCCGCTCCCCCGCCTTTCTTTGCCGACCCCCGCGGCCCGCGGTTCGAGGGTCCTACGGCAAACCCTTTATCGCGCGAAAGGGTCCCCCCGGAACGCGCATGGAGACCCGCCGGATCCCGATGCTCGCGGTGGTCGCGCTGCTGGTAGCGGCAGCGCCCGCTGCCGGTCAACTCGGGGACATCGGCGTCGGGGAGACGACCGTGGACCTTTCCGTCGCCTCTCCCGGGGCGCCGATCCAGCCGGGCCAGGTCGAAGAGCACAGCGCGAACGTGCGCTACCAGTGGGAGAACGGGATCGCCCAGGAACCCACCGAGATCCGCCTGGAGGTCGTCGACGAACCGGACTGGATGGAGACCACGTTCCGACCCCAGAGCTTCCAGATCAACAACACGACCCAATCCCCCGCCGGGACCGAGCTCAAGATCATCACCCTGGAGCTTGACCTAGACCGCCAGGCGCCCGCCTACCAGGAAGCCACCGCGACCTACCGCATCGTGGCTGAAGAGAACGGCGTGCTCGCAGGCGCCGAGGCCGAGGAGGAGTTCAGCCTCGAGCCCGCCTTCCGCGGCGGCATCGATGTCCGCTTCCCAGGCGGCACGAACGTGACCGCCTGGGGGGGTCTCACCACGAGTGTACCCGTCGAGGTCACGAACAACGCGAACGGGCCCGTGATCGTGGAATCCAACGTCGTCCTCAACCCCGCGGATGCCCTCATCGAACCCCCGGATCCGTTCCAGGTCAACGCGTCGCCCGACGACCGGACCCGCACCGTGGACCTCGAGATCCAGGTCCCGTGGAAGATCAGCATCGACGGGGACGCGGTCGTCTCCATGACGCCCGTCCACATGCCCCGCGGGACCGCGGCTCCGGTGTACGACGCCGAGTTCTACCTGGACGGACGAAGCGCCATCCCCGTGCCCGGACCGGGGCCGCTTGTCGCCCTCGCGGCGGCGCTGCTCGCCAGCGCGGCTGCCCCGGTTTTACCTCGCGGTTGACCCGCCCCCGTCGAGCACGAGCCCTCCAGGTGGGACCCCGTGGGAAGGCCCCCTCCCAGCGGTGGAAACCCGACAACTCTTATACGGAGCTAGCGGCTACCGCCGGCGGGATGGGATTGCGCCTGGAGGTACCGCGCGTGTCCGTGTTCCAGGAGCGGGACCGTCCATGGATGGTGAACGCGTGAGCATCGCGAACGAGCTCGCCGACAAGCAACGCGAGATCTCGGTGTCCGAGTTCTTCGAGCGGAACAAGCACATCCTCGGGTTCGACAACACGACGCGAGCCCTCATCACGAGCGTCAAGGAGGGCGTGGACAACGCCCTCGACGCCTGCGAGGAAGCCAGCGTCTTACCCGAGGTGTACGTCGAGATCGAGGAG
>CAZOQA010000115.1:0-2299 GCA_964581775.1 uncultured Thermoplasmatales archaeon
CCAGCAGAAGGTCCGCCAGATGCGCGAGCACATCCAGCACCTGCGCAACAAGCACCAGCTCGAGCTCAAGGAAGCCAAGCTCGACGCGGACCAGCGCGTCGAAGAGGTCAAACGGAAAGCCCGCACCGCCGTGGAGAAAGCCAAAAACCGGATCGAGAACGAGCGGCAACGCAACCAAGCCCTCAAGAACGCCATCCAAGACCTCGCCGAGGCCCTCCACGAGACCGGCAAGACCCGGCGAACCCTCGAGGACGCCGGGCTCGAACCCCGCCTCGTGCTCGATGCGCCGCCCACGAGCGCCGACGAGGACCCTCACGCGTTCCTTCGAGACGTGACCGCGCGCCAGCGCGACATCGAGGCACGCCTCGACCGCCTGCTCACCGCTCTCGACGGAGGCGAACTGGACGAAGCCACCGCGGACGTGAGCGTGCTCGAGGACCGCCTGCAGGACCTGCTCACCAACCCCGAGGTCCGCTCGCAAGCCCAAACCGTGGCCGAGAAGGCCCGCATGTTCGCCGAGGACCCCGGCAAAAGCCAGTACCACCGCGAGCTCCTGGCCCCCTACGCGCGCGGGATCCAAGCCCTCGTCGAGGACCACCAACGCGCCAACGTGGTCCAAGGCGCACGGCTCGCGCTGCGCATCGTGGAAGAAGCGTTCTCCGACTCGCGAACCTACCTGCTTCGACGAAGCAGCGATCTCGACGGGCACGAGATCCCCGTGGATGTCCTAACCGAGCGGGTCGAAGAGGACCCCGCGGACGCCGTCGACCGGCTCGAAGCCGTGCTCTCCTCGGCCCGGGGCCTGGGACCGGTGGACTTCTTCCAGAACCTCACCAACGAGTCCAAACGGCGCCTGGACCGCAGAGAGGACGGCGCCGGCGTGGCCGCGTGGGTGCTAAGCGACGTGACGGTCGCCGTGCTCGAGGACGAGGCCGTTCGGTCCTGGCTGAGCGGGCAGCGCTAAGACGCGTGCCCGCTCGGCGGCGCTACCGCTGGGCGATGAAAGAGGAAAGAGAAGGAAAGCGTCTCCCGTGGAGCCGAGGCTGCCTTACCCCTAGAAGCAGTAGAGGTGCTCGATACATATCCTCGCCGCTGCGCTACCGCTCGTGATCAGCACGAGCAGCAGGACGTTCGCCGCGATGAAGAACCGCCGAAGGTGTTTTTCTTCCATGGGACACCCAAGCTCGCCGGTCCCCCCTTATGAACCTTCGTGGTAGGCCGCACGCTTGCGGGCCCGATCGGATCCAGCGGGCCCCCGGAACCTTATGATGGGAGCCCCTACCCTCGGCGTGGATACCATGACCATCGAGGACGGCGACACGGTGCGCGTCCACTACACGGGCACGCTGCAGGACGGGACCGAGTTCGACAGCTCCCACGAGCGGGGGCCCCTCGAGTTCACGGTCGGAGAAGGCCAGGTCATCCCCGGCTTCGAGAAGATCGTGCGCGGCCTGGAACCCGGCGACACGCAGACCCAGACCCTCGAACCCGAAGACGCCTACGGGCCCCGGGACGAGCGCAAAGTCATCGACGTCCCCCGCGAGGAGCTCCCCGAGGACCTCGACCCCGAGGTCGGGATGCAGCTCGAGATCGAACAGCCCGACGGGAACCGAGCCCGCGTCAGCGTCTCCGAGATCGAGGAAGACCACGTCAGCCTCGACGCCAACCACCCCCTTGCCGGGCGCGAGCTCACCTTCGAGGTCGAGGTCGTCGACGTCGACTAGCGACCCCTAACGGGATCCCCCGCGCCACCTCAGAGCCCCATCAGGAGCCCCCACAGCGGGTAGACCGGCACGTCGCAGCCCGGGATGCCCGCACATCGTAACGACCCCTAGATTCAGCCCTGGCAGATCCAAGCATCGCTCCACGCCAGCATGCCCACGCGCGCAAGCGAAGGCCCCCGCACGCATGATTCCTCCAACCGAATCGACCCCGCATCGAACCGTTCGCGGGAAGCCTCCAGGCACATCACGTGCTGCGCCTTTCCACCCGAAACAAGGGGGTGGGCCCGGGACGGGCACGCGGTTCCACTGGTTCCCGAGAAACCCGATAAACACCGATTCCCGTCCCTGTCCCCCCGCCTCGGGGACGATGGGGTGCACCACGCATGGCGACACCGGTCAACGTTTCCACCACGCTCACCAAGGAAGCCCTCCGACGATCCTGGGAACAGTTCCTGCGCAAATACAAACGCGACGACCTCGACACCGTCGCCCTCGCATACCCCGAGGACACCAGCCTCGCCGTCCCCTACTGGCAACTCTCCAAACACGACGACGAGCTCGCCGACGCCACCCTC
>CAZOQA010000116.1:0-2271 GCA_964581775.1 uncultured Thermoplasmatales archaeon
AGCCATCCGCATGGACGCCGCAAGCGGCGACTCCACGAGCCTGTTCACGCGGGACCTGGTCACGGGCGAGGGCGCCCCGCAGGTCGACGACCTGCACGGGCTCGGCGTGGACGTCCTCCTCGAAAGCGGGGACTGCCCCACGCACGACCCGCGCATCACGCTTCGCGTGGATACGACCGGAGACGGGGAAGCGGACACGGACTACCACGTCTACCCACCCGAAGCGTTCGACTGCCCGCAAGGCGAGTGGACGCACATCGACTACCTGGACAGCGAGCGATGGGGCTCCGTGCCCGGCACGGACCAAGCCGGCGCCCACGACGAGCTGGGCCCCGATCACGAGATCCTGTCCATGAACCTCATCTGGGACGGCGGCTCGTCCAGCGACGTAGCCTGGTTCGACAACCAGCGCTACCAGGACAGCTTCTTCCGCGAGGCCGGCGACGACTGCGACAGCGCCGACCCCAGCAACTGCGAAGCCGACGCTCGCGCACAGGCGCTGGACCGAACGATCCTCGACGGAAGCCAGAGCACGGAAGCCGTCACCCTCGGCGCCGACGACGTCACGCTTGATACGCTTACGCTCACGTGGCAAGGCGACGCGGACACGTACGCGGCCGGGGTCCTGCTCAAGGCCGACGGCGCCTCCCTCTCGAACATGGACATCAAGGTCCAAGGCGGCGGCTGCGGCCTCGACGCGGACGATCTATTAAGCTGCTACGAGCCCGCCCGCACCAAGGGTATCTACGCCCCGCACAAGAGCGACGATGGCTTCGACGAGACCGTGCAGATCGACGGGCTCCTCGTCGAAGGGAGCACGATCCAGGGATCCCTCGTCGACGAGAACGGGAAGATCGGGGCCTCGGACGGGATCCGCGGGGACATCAGCAACGCGAGGATCCAAGGCAACGAGCTTCGCTTCTGGACGGCCAACGGCGTGTTCCTCTGGGGCGACAACGTCACGATCGAGGACAACGCGTTCTCGTCGAGCATCAACCACGTGCAGGTCTGCGACGGGACCGAGAGCCTCGTCGCGGGCAACACGCTCCGAACCGGTCAAAGCCCCGTGGCCATCACCGGATGCAGCGGGGACGGCGCCCCCGTGCTCCGCGACAACCAGATCGGTGCCACGAACCAAGAGTCGCTGTGGATCAAGGACAACGTGCACGATCTGGACCTCGACGCCCGCCTCAACCACTGGGGCGCCCACGGGACCGAGATCATCAAGCAACTGCGCATCAACGACGAGGGCGAGGACAACGAGGTCCGCCTGAAGCCCTACCTGGACGCGTCCGGCAACGCGCACCCGCCGCTTCCCGAGGTTCGCTGCCAGATCGACGGCGCGTTCACGAAGGTCGCGGACGCGCTGGACATCCAGGACGCCGTGGACCGCGACCTGCCTGAGGACTGCGCCGAGGACGAGCCTCGTCAGATCATCCTCTTCGACAGCGAGGAAGCGTACACGTCCGCCGTCGTGGACGAGCGCGTCAGCCTGAACACGATGAGCGGCACGCACACCGGCGCGAACGGTGCAGCCTCCATGCAGGCCACGACCGAGACGCCCGCGCTCTCGTTCGTGGAAGGCAGCGAGGACAGCACCGTTCGCGGGCTCACGCTGCACGTGGCGGAGGGCGCCACCGGCATCCAGGTCGAGGCCGACGGGCTGACCCTGGAACAGCACGGCGGCATCGACGGGTTGAACGAGGCAGGCCGCGTGGTCTTCCTCGGCGACGGCACCGGCCTCTCCGCGACCGACGCGGCCAACCTCACCGTCGCGGACGCCCTGTTCACAGGCCTCGAAGACGGCATCGTGGCGGACGGCGGCGCGAACCTGACCGTGCAAGACTCCCTGTTCCTGGCCGTCTCGAACGGGGTCTCGCTGACCGAGGTCGAGACCGCGGACCTCCTGCGAGCCACGTTCTTCGACGCCCCCAGCCTGCCCCTGTTGGGCGACAGCACGGGCGTGACCGCGGCAGGCGGGAACAACCTCACCGTCCACGAGGGCCTGTTCACGAACGTGGACGATGCACTCACCGTGTCCGGGACGCAGGACGTCAACATCACGAGCACGGAGGTCAAAAGCGCCACGAACGGTATCCAGCTCGACGCGTACGACGCTGGAGACGACACCCAGCAACCCACGGGCTTCCGCGCCAACAACACCGACCTCGCCTCGACCGTCACGCCCTTCTCTATGGCAAGCGACACCGCGGACCTCGACGCCCAAGCCACGTGCGTGGACTGGGGCGTCTACCACGCCGCGCTCATCGA
>CAZOQA010000117.1:0-2254 GCA_964581775.1 uncultured Thermoplasmatales archaeon
GGATCTCGTACGTCGAGACCCCCTGCTCCTCGAGCTCCTCCACCACGGCCGGCGGGACAAGGCACTTGACATCCTCCGGCGCCGTGAACCCCTCCATGATGGGGCCCGTATCGACCACGATCTCCCTCTCGGGCACGCTCCACGCCCACGAGCCCCCGACCCAAGAACCCTCCCCCCACGGGAGCCCCGATAGGCTTTCCAAACCCACCCCCATCACGCCCGCGTGCACGTGTACCTCAACATGGCCTGCTCCCTGGACGGGCGCGTGGCCGGCGCACACCGCGAACCCGTGCACCTGTCCAGCCCCCCCGACGACGCCCGCGTGCACGCGCTTCGCGCCCGGTCGGATGCGATCCTCGTCGGCGTGAACACGGTCCTCCACGACGACCCCCGCCTGACCGCCCGCACCGACCCACCCCCCGCCACGCAACCCACGCGCGTCGTGCTCGACACGCACGCGAGGACGCCACCCGACGCGAACGTGCTCGACGACGAAGCCCCCACGATCCTCATCACAGGACCCCCGGCCTCCTCCCCACCTGACGGAGCCGCTGTGGTCCCCGTCGGCGACCCCATCACGCCCCCATCGGCCCTGGCCGCGCTCCAGAAGGAAGGCCACGAGCGCATCCTCGTCGAAGGCGGTCCCACCGTGGCCGCTTCGTTCCTTCAAGCCCGCCGAATCGACGTCTTCACCCTCTACATCGCCCCCCGCGTGCTCGGGGAAGGCCCCAGCCTCGCCCACGCGCTCGAAGGCCTCGAGATCGACCTTGCCCCCCGCTCGAGCACGGCCCTCGGCGAGGGCACGCTGGTCAGCTACGAGGTCCCCCCATGACCCCGCCCGCCTTCCTGGCCGACGCGATGCTGGGCAAGCTCGCCCGAGACCTCCGAGCCCTCGGCTACGACGCCGAGTACCGCCGCGAAACCGACGACGAAACCCTGCTCGACGAAGCCCGCGATCACGACCGGCTCCTGCTCACCCGGGACACGCAGCTGGCCGACCGGGCCGGCCCCGACGCGCTGTTGATCGAAAGCAAAGACCCCCTCGAGCAGCTCGAGTCCACGCTCCAGCGGCTCGAGATCACACCCGACGCGGACCGGTTCCTCACGCGCTGTCTGGACTGCAACCGCACGCTCGAAGCCACCCACACGCCCCACGAGGTCCCCGAGGACCGCGAAGACGAGCCCCACTGGCGCTGCCCCGCCTGCGAGAAGACCTACTGGATCGGCACGCACGCCCACGCCATGCTCGAGCGGTTCGAGCACCTGCTCGACGAGGAGCCCCCCATCCTGGACGCCGACGCGTAGCCTTCGCGCAGAACAGAAGAGCTTATCCCCTGCCCGCGCGGCTAGACTCATGCGTGGACCCCCTGCTAGAGCGGCTCGACCAAGCCCGGGCGCGCCTTGAGGCCAAGGACGAGACCCGGGACGAGATGCTCAACGCCAAGCGAGGCCTCACCTCGAGGTCGCGCAGCATCGTGAACCGGGTCCACCAGCACGAGCTCGAGGAGGCCCGCGCCTCGTACAAGCACCTGCTCGACGACGTCGCCAAGGTCCGCTCCCTCGTCGAGGATCACCCGGATCTGTGGTCCTCGGGCGCGCTTCGCAACGCGCTCCAGGAGGTCGCGGAGGCCTGGGCCGTGTTGAACCTCTCCGGCGAACCCGTGGACCTCCCAGAGGAGCACATCACGGACCCGGCCCTGGTGCTCGGCTTGGGCGACGCGGTGGGCGAGATCCGGCGCATCGCCCTGGACGCGCTGATCCAAGACCGCACCGAGGACGCCGTCGAGCGGTTGCGCCAGATGGAGACGCTCCTGGAGGCGCTTGTCACGATCGACGTCTCCAGCGGCATCGTCGACCACCGGCACAAGGTGGACGTGGCGCGAGGGCTCGTGGACAAGACGCGCGGCAAGATCGCGCTTGCCCGCATCGAGTCCCGCATCGCGGACCGGATCGGAGAGGACCTGGAGGATGCACACCATGGGTGACGTGGAGGAGATGATCGGCCAGCTAGAGGAGGACGAAGACGAAGAGGAAGAACCCTCCGAGAAGAAGAAGGAGGGCGAGGAGGGCGCCTTCGGTCTGGATCTGGATCAAGCCTGGGGCGGCCGCGAGCAGGACGAGTGACGCCTGCTCCAGCATCCGGCCGCGGTACTAGTTACGTTGAAATAGGCCGAGGCGCTAGGCCGGAATCCCTCGATCGCGGAGGTCGCCAAGCCTGGCCAACGGCGAAGCGTTCAGGGCGCTTTCCCGTAGG
>CAZOQA010000118.1:0-2235 GCA_964581775.1 uncultured Thermoplasmatales archaeon
ATGGATCCCCGCGTCCAAGAGCACGCCGAGATCGTGGCCGACTGGAGCACGAGCATCGAAGAGGGCGACCAGGTGCTGGTGGAGTGCCAGGAGGGCGGCGAGCCCCTGGCCGAGGCGCTCGTGGGCGAGATCGGCGAACGCGGCGGTCAACCGCTCGTCGTGTTCACCTCCGCGAGCGCGTCCCGCGCGTTCCTCAAGCGCGCCCCCGCCCAGACCGTGCGCTCGGAGCCCCAGCACGTGCGCGCAGCCATGGAGCAAAGCGACGTGATCGTGCACGTCCGAGCAGGACAGAACACGCGCGAGATGAGCGACGTTGACCCCGCCGCGCGGCAAGCCCGCCGCAAAGCGAACGAGGACATCCGCGAGACGCGCTTGTCCAAGCGCTGGTGCTTGACCATGCACCCCACCGAGGCCCTAGCGCAGGAGGCGGGCATGAGCACGGAGCGCTTCCAGGAGCTCTACTACGACGCGGTGCTGATCGACTGGTCCAGCTTCGCCAAGGAGATCGAGCGCGTCGCGGACCGCTTCCAAGGCGCCGACGAGGTCCGCCTGGAGGCCCCCGATACGGACCTGGTGATGCCGGTGACGGATCGCACGTTCGTGGCCAGCATCGGGGATCACAACCTCCCAAGCGGGGAGGCCTTCACCGCGCCCATCCTCGAGGGAACACACGGGACCGCGCACATCGACCTGCCCGCCATCGTGGAAGGACAAGAGGTCCACGGGCTCACGCTCACGTTCGAGGACGGCGAGGTCACCGACTGGGAAGCGAACAAGGGCGCCGAAGCCATCGAGAGCCTCCTCGAGACGGACGAGGGCGCCTGCAAGCTGGGCGAGCTGGGCATCGGCATGAACCGCGGCATCACCGAGCCCACGCGCAACATCCTCCTCGACGAGAAGATGGGCGGCACCATCCACCTGGCCCTGGGGCGCGCGTACGAGGAGTGCGGAGGCGAGAACAAATCCGCCGTGCACCAGGACTTCATCAAGACCATGGCCGAGGGCTCGCGCATCCTCGTGGACGGGGACGTGGTGCAACGCGACGGGCGCTTCTGGTACGAGGACGGGTTTTGACCCCAACCACCTAAGCCGCCCCACGGATACGGGCCCGTGACGATGGACGCGGCCCCCCTCGACGACGTGCTCGTGCTCGAGTTCGCCCAACTCGTGCCCGGCCCCTACGCGGCCCTGATCCTCTCCCACCTCGGCGCCACCGTGGTCAAGGTCGAACCCCCCACCGGGGACCCCACGCGCGCGATGCCCCCCTTCATCGAGGACAGCGCCGGCGGCGCAGGCGCCCTCTTCTGCGCGCTCAACCGCGGCAAACGAAGCATCCAACTCGACCTCAAACAAGACGACGACGCGGACGCCTACCGCACCCTCGCCCACGACGCCAGCATCGTGATCGACGGGTACGGCGCCGGCGTCGCCGACCGCCTCGGCGTCGGTTACGACGCCCTAAGCGAAGACACCGACGCGCTCACGTACGTCGACATCACCGGGTTCGGCCCCGACGGCCCCCTGGCCCAAGAACCCGGCCACGACCTCACCTACCAAGCCTGGCGCGGCACCCTCGCCGACGCCGACCCCCGCACCCCCAACCTGCCCACCGCGGACGCCACCGGCGCCCTCTGGGCCGCGCTGCTCGCGCTCGCCCACCACCACGCGCCCGGCACGCACCGCGTCGACGCCTCCCTCGCCGGCAGCCTCGACGCCGCCAGCCTCCTCGCGGACGCCACGCACCTGGGCGGCCTCGACGCCGACCCCCTCCACGAAGCCCCCGGGTACGGCGTGTACGAATGCGCCAACGGGAAACCCCTCGCGCTCGGCGCGCTCGAACCCGCCTTCTGGCGCAACCTCGCCCGCGCCCTCGGCGACCCCGAACTCGCCGACGAAGCCAACCCCCTGCTCCCCGACGACCCCGACGCGCTACGAGACCGCATCCAGAAACGCTTGCGCATGCACCCCCGCGAAGCCTGGCTGACCCGCCTTCGAGAAGCCCGCGTGCCCTGCGCGCCCGTCAGGACCACGCGAGAAAGCCTCGACAAACCCCTCGAGATCGCCTCGGACGACCCACCCGGCGCGCGCACCGAACAGGACCTGTTGGGAGCGCCCGCGCTGGGGGAAGCCAACGACGCCTACCCCTGAGGACGCCTCAGGGGTAAAGAAGCTCCGCGATCCGGTCCTCGCCCGCGCTCGTGTGCACGCTCTCCATCACGCTCGAGATGGCCTTGT
>CAZOQA010000119.1:0-1776 GCA_964581775.1 uncultured Thermoplasmatales archaeon
CGTCGAGCAAACCTTCCGCACCGAGGTCGAGCACGTCGAACCGCACATGGACGAGAACGATCTCGTCGTGGCCGCGGACGGGATCCGCTCGACCGCGCGAGGCGAGTTCGAGCAGGCCTTCCAGCCGACCGTGGACGCGCGCCCGAACCGGTTCGTGTGGCTGGGCACCACCAAACCCTACCAGGCGTTCACGTTCGGGTTCAACGAGGATGAGCACGGGCTCTGGCGCCTGCACGCCTACCGATACGACGAGGACCGGTCCACGTTCCTGGTCGAGACCACGGAAGACACCTGGCGCAGCGCCGGCATGCACAAGGCGCACGAGGAGGACACGGTCGCGCACTGCCGCAAGCTCTTCGCGGACCGGTTGGACGGGCACGAGCTTTTGACGAACAAGAGCATCTGGCGCAGGTTCCCCCACGTGGAATGCAAGGCCTGGTCCCACGAGAACCTCGTCCTTCTGGGGGACGCGGCGCACACCACGCACTTCAGCGTCGGCTCTGGCACCAAGCTCGCCGTCGAAGACGCCATGGAGCTGGTGGACCAGGTCCGCCAAGACCGACCCCTCAAGGAGGCCCTCCATCGGTACGAGCAAGCCCGCAAGCCCGTGATCGAGAGCTTCCAGCGCGCTGCCAAGACCAGCATGCGCTGGTTCGAGGACACCGAACGCTACCTCGACCACGACCCCACCCGGTTCGGGTTCAGCCTGTTGACGCGAAGCTTCCGCGTCACGCACGAGGACCTGGCCCAGCGCGACCCCGCGTACGTGCGCCAGGTCGACCGCTGGTTCGCCAAGAAAGCCATGAAGCAAACCGGGCGCACGCTCGACCTCGACGACCCGCCCCCGCCCATGTTCACCCCCTTCAAGCTCCGGGGCATGACGCTCGAGAACCGCGTGGCCGTCTCCCCCATGTGCCAATACAAGGCCGAGGACGGCACCGTGAACGGGTGGCACTTCCAGCACCTGGCCAGCCGCGCCGTCGGCGGCGCCGGCCTCGTCATGACGGAGATGACGGACGTCTCGCGGGACGCGCGCATCAGCCCCGGCTGCGCGGGCATGTACAAGGACGAACACGTGCACGCCTGGAAGCGCATCGTCGACTTCGTGCACGAGCACACCCACGCCAAGATCGGCATCCAGCTTGGCCACGCCGGCCGCAAGGGCTCCACGAAGGTCGCCTGGGAAGGCATGAACGAGCCCCTTCCCCGGGACGAGCGCTGGGAGACGATCGCTCCCAGCCCCCTCCCCTGGAGCGACGACACGCCCGCCCCTCGCGAGATGACGCGCGAGGACATGGACCGCGTCATCGAGGAGCACGTGCGCGCCACGCGCATGAGCCAGGAAGCCGGGTTCGACCACCTGGAGCTTCACTTCGCGCACGGATACCTCTTAGCCACGTTCCTCTCGCCGCTTACGAACCAGCGCACCGACGCGTACGGGGGAAGCCTTGAGGACCGGATGCGCTTCCCGCTGGAGATCGTGGACGCCTGCCGGGCGGCCTGGCCCGAGGACAAGCCCATGAGCGTGCGCATCAGCGCCACCGACTGGGCCAAGGGCGGCACCACGGGCGAGGACGCCGCCCGCATCGGGCGCATGCTCAAAGAGCACGACGTCGACATCGTGGACGTCAGCGCCGGGCAAACCGTCCCGCACGCGGACCCCGCGTACGGGCGCCAGTTCCAGACGCCCTTCAGCGAGCAGGTGCGCCTGGAAGCCGAGATCCCCACGATGGCCGTGGGCAACATCAGCTCGTACATGGACGTGAACACGATCCT